>NZ_JZKH01000072.1 GCF_000961885.1 Streptomyces rubellomurinus | reverse complement strand
TCGCCGGGCACGGCTGGGGCCGGTGTTACCGGTTCCGGTTCCGCGTCGGGCCGCTCGGCGGGGCCGCGGCGGGGCCGTGGGGGGTGGTGGGGGAAGGGCGGGCCGGGCCTTCCCCTCCCGGGCCCGGACCGCCGAGGGACTGCCTTGGCATGGGCATCGCGAGATGGCCGAAAGGCGTCGCCCAGCCCGGGAGGGCATCCGCATGCCCTCCCGGACCTCGCCGCCGCCCGCGGGGATTGAGACGGCGGCGTCCCCCGGCCCGCCGGGTCCTCGACGGCGGGCCGACCCACGACCACCAGCGAACTGCCGACCAGCCGGTCGGGCCAGGGGGCACGGCCGGGCGCACATCGACACGGGACCGGAGCACGGCGCTCCGGCGCGTGGCACTTTCGGCCGGAAACAGGCGGTCCGGACCAACTCCCGCGCCGCCGCGGCGGGGTGGCCCGGGCACGCGATCCCGCCATCCGGAATGCGACCTCTTAACCCTCGGAACGCGTCCGACTACGCTAGGTACAGCAGCTACGGCCCGGTGCCGCCCGGGCCCCGCGCACAAGGCCGCAGGAGGTGCCGCCGCCACCATGACCGTCAGCCCGCGTGGACCGAACGAACGGCTCGGCACGCTCCTGTCCCTCGCCCAGATCAGCAACGCCGGCCTGGCCCGCCGGGTCAACGACCTGGGCGCCCAGCGCGGGTTGACCCTGCGCTACGACAAGACCTCGGTGGCCCGCTGGGTCAGCAAGGGCATGGTCCCGCAGGGGCCCGTCCCGCACCTGATCGCCACCGCGATCGGCGGCAAGCTCGGCCGCCCGGTGCCGCTGGAGGAGATCGGCCTCGGCGACACCGACCCGGCGCCCGAACTCGGCCTGGCCTTCCCGCGCGAGGTCGCCGACGCCGTCCGTTCCGCCACCGACCTGTGGCGGGTCGACCTCGACCTGCGCCGCGGCCCCGGCGGCGGGCGCTGGAGCGACAGCCTGGCCGGCACCTTCTCGGTCGCCGCCTACGCGACGCCCGTCTCCCGCTGGCTGATCACGCCCGCGGACGGCTCGGTGGCCCGCGAGGTGCCGCGCGCGGCCAGCGAGGCGGCCTCCTACCGGGTCGGCCACTCGGACGCCGCCAAGCTCCGCGAGGCCGCCCAGGAGGCCCGCCGCTGGGACTCCAAGTACGGCGGCGGGGACTGGCGTTCGTCGATGGTGCCGGAGTGCCTGCGGGTGGAGGCGGCGCCGCTGCTGCTCGCCTCGTACAGCGACGCGGTCGGCCGGGCGCTGTTCGGCGCGACCGCCGAACTGACCAGACTGGCCGGGTGGATGGCCTTCGACACCGGGCAGCACGAGGCCGCCCAGCGCTACTACATCCAGGCCCTGCGGCTCGCCCGGGCCGCCGCCGACGTGCCGCTCGGCGGCTACGTGCTGGCCTCGATGAGCCTGCAGGCCGGCTACCGGGGCTTCGCCGAGGAGGCCGTCGACCTCGCGCAGGCCGCCCTGGAGCGCAACCGGGGCCTGGCCACCGCCCGCACCATGAGCTTCTTCCACCTGGTGGAGGCCCGGGCCCAGGCCAAGGCCCGCAATGCCGCGGCGTGTGCGACGGCGCTCGGCGCGGCGGAGAGCGCACTCGAACGGGCGCGCGCCGGGGATCCCGACCCGGCCTGGATCGACTTCTACGCCTACGACCGGCTCGCCGCCGACGCCGCCGAGTGCTTCCGCGACCTCGGAGTGCCCTCCAAGGTCCGGCAGTTCACCCGCGAGGCGCTGGCCAAGCCCACCGAGGGCTACGTCCGCTCGCACGGCCTGCGGCTGGTGGTCTCGGCGATGGCCGAGGCCGAGGCCGGCGACCTGGACGCCGCCGTCGCCGCGGGCGAGCGCGCCGTCGAGGTCGCCGGGCGGATCTCCTCGCAGCGCAGCCGCGAGTACGTGGTGGAGATGCTGCGGCGGCTGGAGCCCTTCCAGGGCGAGCGCCGGGTCCGGGAGTTGACGGAACGGGCGCGGGCGGTGATCGTCGCGCCGGCGTGAGGGAGCACGCCGCGCGAGGGGCGCACCCGCCCCGGCGCGAGGGGCGCGGGTTCGGCGGTAATTCGGGTGCGCCCGCGAGAGGGGCCTGGCTAAGGTCTCTCTCGTCCAGGTGCGCAGGCGGAGGTTACTTCCACTCTTCATGGGCGGGTCGCGGGTTCGAATCCCGTCATCGGCTTCGGGCCGGTGTAGCTCAGTTCGGTAGAGCAGCTTCGTCACCTCAGCCGACCTCGAACTCTGGACGCCTACACGTGAATAGAGACATCTGAACAAGATGTCCGCACCTCCCGGTGCGAAGGCAGCGGTTACTTCCCGGTAAAGGCGTCGGAAACGGCGCCCGCGGTTCAAGCCCGCAACGCGGTTGAGCGCGCCATGCGATCAACCGCGCAGACACCGCCGCCACTCTTGATCTCGGGAGGCATCGCGCTTCGGTGTGCCCGGTGCGCAGGCGGGGGTTACTTCGGATCTTGCGGTTCCGGGTTCAAATCCCGGGCGGCCGTGCGCGAGTGCGGCCGGTAGCTCAATTCGGAAGAGCACAAGGCATATACCTCCACCGACGCCGGCCGTTCGACGACGGCCGGCACGATCTCGGGCACCCTCAGCCGCCGCATGCCTCCCTCCCGACGAAACCCGCAGGCCGAGGGGGGCTGCATCATGTCCAGGTTCAACATCCGCAAGACCAAGGCGAACCCGCTCTCGCCGGTGGCCACCACCGGTCGGCGCACCACCAACCACAACGGCGGCACCGGCTTCGTCCGGGACGAGAAGTCCGAACTCTTCCTGCTCGCCGTGGCCAACATGGTGGGCCAGGACACCTTCCACGAGCAGGGCGGCGCGCGCGACGACCGCTACACCGCGCTCGTCCGCGGGCTCGCCGTCAGCGATCCCGAGTGGACGCTCGCGCTGCTGCGCTGGCTGCGCGGCGACGGGCAGTTGCGCACGGCCGCGCTGGTCGGCGCCGCCGAGTTCACCCGCGCCCGGCTGGCCGCGGGCGCCCACGGGTACTCCCGGCAGGCCGTCGACGCGGTGCTGCAGCGCCCCGACGAGCCCGGCGAACTGCTCGCGTACTGGACGTCCCGCTACGGCCGTTCCCTGCCCAAGCCGCTCAAGCGCGGTGTCGCGGACGCCGTCCGCCGCCTCTACAACGCCCGCTCGCTGCTCAAGTACGACACCGCCGGGAAGGGCTACCGCTTCGGCGACGTGATCGAACTGACCCACCCCTCGCCGGACCCGGCCAAGCCCTGGCAGGGCCCGCTGTTCCAGTACGCGCTGGACCGCCGGCACCGGCCGGAGGAGGCCGTGCCGCCCGCGTCCGACCGGGTGCTGACCGCCAACCGCGAGCTCCTCGCGCTGCCGGTCGACGGGCGCCGGCCCGCCGTCGTCGCCGAGGGCGGCGCCGAGCGGCTCGCCGACGCGGGCCTGACCTGGGAGGCGCTGGCCGGCTGGCTGCAGGGGCCGCTGGACGCGGCGGTCTGGGAGGCCGTCATCCCGTCCATGGGCCCGATGGCGCTGGTGCGGAACCTGCGCAACTTCGACCGGGCCGGGGTGTCGGACGCCGTCGCGGCCTCGGTCGCCCGGCGGATCTCCGACCCGGACGAGGTGCGGCGCTCGCGCCAGTTCCCGTTCCGCTACCTCGCGGCGTACCGGCACGCGCCCTCGCTCCGGTGGGGGCACGCGCTGGAGACGGCGCTCGCCCACTCGCTCGCCAACGTGCCCGAGCTGCCCGGCCGGACGCTGATCCTGGTCGACCGCTCCGGCTCGATGTTCGACCGGCCCAGCGCGCAGACCCAGCTCAACCGGGCCGACTCGGCGGCGATCTTCGGCACCGCGCTGAAGGTCCGGGCGGCGGAGGCGGACCTGGTCGAGTTCGGCACCAGCAGCAAGGTGATCGAGGTCGGCCGCGGGGAGGCGGTGCTGCGGGTGCTGGAACGCTTCTCCAGCCTCGGCGGCACCAACACCGCCGCCGCCGTCCGCGGCCACTACCGGGGGCACGACCGGGTCGTCATCGTCACCGACGAACAGACCGGCCCGGGCTCCTACGGCTCCGATCCTCTCGCCGCCGTTCCGGCCCACGTGCCCGTCTACACCTGGAACCTGGCCGGCTACGCCGCCGGCCACGGCCCCAGCGGCGGCGCCAACCGGCACACCTTCGGCGGCCTGACCGACGCGGCGTTCCGGCTGATACCGCTGCTGGAGGCCGGGGCGAACGCCGGCTGGCCCTGGGAGGCCTGAGGCCTGAGCGAGGGGGGCGGTGGCGCGCCGGGTCCGGGGGGGCCGGCGCGCCGCCGCTGGTTCGGCCGGGCCGTGGGAGCCCGGCGCGCGCTGCCGGGCCGGGCGGGCAGGAATGCCACCGGCGCACGCCCCGGAACCCGGCGCGCCGCTGTCGCGAGACCGGCGGCCGGACCGGCAGGAAGACCGGCGGGGAAAACCGGCAGGGAAGACCGGCGGAGAAGGCCGGCCTCAGCACCACGGACGGGCCCGGCACGACCGCACCCGGCCGCTCGGCGGAGCCTTCGCGGGCCGACCGCCGCGCGGTGCGGAGGCCGTGCCGAGGCGCTCTGGACCGCCATCGGGCGCCGTGGCAGCATCGGCCGCACATGCGGTCGGATGCGAGGAGCGCGGCGATGGCGGACGAGTTCGATGTCGCGGTGGTCGGCGGAGGGATCGTCGGACTGGCCACCGCCCACGCGTTGACGACGGCACAACCGGGCCTGCGGGTGGCGGTGCTGGAGAAGGAGAGCGGCTTCGCCGCGCACCAGACCGGGCGCAACAGCGGGGTGATTCACAGCGGCATCTACTACCGCCCCGGCTCGTACAAGGCCCGGTTCGCCGTCGAGGGCGCGGCGGAGCTGGTGGCGTTCTGCCGGGAGCAGGGCCTCCCGTACGAGGTGACCGGCAAGCTGATCGTGGCCACGGGCGCCGCCGAACTGCCCCGGCTGGCGGCGCTGGCCGAGCGCGGCCGGGCGAACGGCATCCCGGTCACCGAGCTGGACCGGGACGGCATCGCGCAGTACGAGCCGAACGTCTCCGGCCTGGCCGGACTGCACGTCGGCACCACCGGCATCTGCGACTACCCGGCCGTCGCGACCGCGTACGGCCGGCTGGCCCGGGAGGCGGGCGCCGAACTGCGCCCCGGCGGCGAGGTGCTGAGCGTGGCCCGGCGCCGGGACGGGGTGACCATCGGCACCGCCACGGGCGAGCTGCGCTGTGGGGTGCTGGTGAACTGCGCAGGCCTGCACAGCGACCGGATCGCCCGGATGACCGGGGACGACACCGGGGTGCTGATCCTGCCGTTCCGCGGCGAGTACTACGAACTGACCGAGGACCGGCGGAAGTTGGTGCAAGGCCTGGTCTACCCGGTGCCCGACCCGGCCTTCCCCTTCCTCGGCGTGCACCTCACCCGGGGCATCCACGGGGACGTCCACGTCGGCCCGAACGCGGTGCCGGCGGCGGCCCGCGAGGGGTACGGCTGGGGCGTCGTCCGCCCGCGCGACGTGGCCGAGACGCTCGCCTTCCCGGGGACCTGGCGGATCCTGTGGCGGCACTGGCGCTACGAGGTCGGCGAGTTGCACCGCTCGCTGTCCAAGCGGGCGTTCACCACCGCCGTGCAGCGCCTGCTGCCGGCCGTCACCGCGGCGGACCTGGTGCCGGCCGCCGCCGGGGTGCGGGCCCAGGCGGTGGCCCGGGACGGCTCGCTGCTGGACGACTTCGCCTTCGCCGGCTTCGACCCGGCGGACCGGCGCTCCCCGCGCCGGGCGGTGCACGTGCTGAACGCCCCCTCCCCCGCCGCGACGGCCTCGCTGCCGATCGGCCGCGAGGTGGCCCGCCGGGCGCTGGCCGCGCTGGAGGCGGGCGGCTGAGAGGCGGGCGGCCGAGAGCGCGGGGTGCCGGACTCCCCCGGATGAGCCGCGTCACAGGCCCTGCGGGGGAACGGCGGCGGCCCCGTAGACTCGGGTGATTGTGACTGCCACCGCCCCGATCCCCCAGCAATCGCCGTCCGCCCGGATGTCGGCCGCGCCGGCCGCGTACCCCGCGCCGATGTACCCGCACAAGGCCACCGAGGCCCAGCACCGCGAGCGGCGCATCCGCAGCTTCCAGCCGCGCCGGGGCCGGATGACCAACGCCCAGGCGGGCGCTCTGGACCGGAGCTGGGAGAGGTACGGCATCCCGATCGACGGCAGCCCGCTGGACCTGGCGGAACTGTTCGGCGGCCTGCCGGTGACCCTGGAGATCGGCTTCGGCATGGGCGAGACCACCGCCGCGATGGCCGCCGCCGACCCGTCGACCGGCATCCTCGCCGCCGACGTGCACACCCCGGGCCACGGCAACCTGCTCGGGATGCTGGAGCGCGACGGTTCGCAGAACGTGCGGCTGGCCGCCGGCGATGCCGTCATCCTGCTGCGCGACATGCTGCCGGACGCCTCGCTGGCCGGACTGCGGGTCTACTTCGCCGACCCGTGGCCCAAGCCCAAGCACCACAAGCGCCGGCTGATCCAGCCCGCCTTCCTCGACCTGGTGCTGCCCCGGCTGGCCCCCGGCGCCCTGGTGCACTGCGCCACCGACTGGGAGCACTACGCCGAGCAGATGCTGGCGGTGCTGTCCGCCTCGCCGGAGCTGGAGAACCTGCACCCCGAGGGCGACGGGACGGGCTGGCTGGAGCCGGCCGACCACCCGGAGGGCAGCGTCCCCGGCTACGCGCCGCGCCCGGACTGGCGGCCGGTCACCAAGTTCGAGCGGGCCGGCATCGCCAAGGGCCACGTGGTGCACGACCTGCTGTTCCGCCGCCGCTGACCCGGCCGGGCGGGCGGCCGGCCGCCCGCTGAACCACCGGCCGCCGTTCGAACGCACGACCGCCCGCCGACCGGGTGTCGTTGCCCCGGACGGCCCAATGGTCATGACCCGGACGGACGATTCGTCCCGAGTCCTCCCGGCGGGCCGCCCCCGTGGCCTACCCTGAGCCGCATGGGCAGCCCGTCCGGCGGCGGGCTCCGGACCACCGACCCGGCCCCCGCTGACGCACCGCACACGGCCCCGCGCACCGGAGGCACCCGGACCATCCCGGGGCCCCGGGGGCGCCGGGCCCACCGGCTGCTGCCCCGGCCGGGCGCCGCACCGCCGCCCGCCGGCCCGCCGCCCCGGCGGGGCCGCTCCCCGGCGCTCACCTCGGTCACCGCGACCACCGTGCTGACCCTGGCCGGCTGCGGGGTGCTGATCCTGCACCTGGTGCAGCGGCAGACCGGCACGCTCGGGCTGGTCGTGGGCCTCGCCCTGGCGATGGTGCCGGTGCCGTTCGTGCTCGGCGGCCTGGCCTGGCTCAACCTGACCGCGCGGGTGCCGCTGCGGCACACCGTGTTCTGCCTCGGCTGGGGCGCCTTCGCGGCCACCACCGTCGCCATCCTCGCCAACAACTGGACGGCCAGTCACCTGGCCAACCACCAGGGCCCGCTCGGCGAGCTGCTGGGCGCCGGGATGGCCACCCCGATGATCGAGGAAGTCGCCAAGGCCACCGCGCTGTTCGTCCTGCTGCTCCCGCTCGGCCAGCGGCTGCGCTGCCACGGCCGCCGCACCGGCCGCCCCTGCGCGCCCCTGCTGCACCGGCCGCCCGCCCCGCGCCGCACCCGCCCGTACGGGCACCGCGCGGCCGGCCCGCACGCCCGCGAGAGGCTGCGGCTGCGCCCGTACCTGCGGCCGCTGCCGTACCTGCGTCCCGCCCCGCCGTCCGGAGACGGGGCGCACCGCCGCTCCCGGCCGCGCACGCTGGCCGCCGGGGTGGTGCTCGGCGGGATGACGGCCTGCGGCTTCGCCTTCACCGAGAACGCCCTCTACCTGGGCCGGGCCTTCACCAACGACCAGCGGCAGCGGCTGGACAGCATCGGCCTCGGCACCCGGCCGAGCATCCGGGACTTCGACGGCACCGTGCAGACCTTCGTGCTGCGCGCCCTGCTCTCGCCCTTCGCCCACCCACTGTTCACCGCGCTCACCGGGATCGGCCTGGCCGTCGCGCTGACCACCGGGCGGCGCTGGCTGGCCCGGCTCGCCGTGCCGGCCGGGCTGCTGCTGGCGACGGCGCTGCACGGCGCCTGGAACGCGGCCGCCGACCTCGGGACGGACGGCTTCCTGGTGGTGTACGCGGCGCTGATGGTGCCGTGCTTCGGGGCGCTGGTCGGCTTCGCGGCCTGGACGAGAGCGCGGGCGGCCCGGCCCGCCGGGCGACGCGGGCGGCGGCCCGTGGAACCCCGGGCGGGCACGCCCCGGGAGGCGGTCTGAGGAACCGATTTCCCATCCCGGAGACTTCCACGTATTGTTGTGTTCACCGACGCGGGGTGGAGCAGCTCGGTAGCTCGCTGGGCTCATAACCCAGAGGTCGCAGGTTCAAATCCTGTCCCCGCTACTCAGTAGCCGGAAGACCCGGAGGACTCGTCCTCCGGGTCTTCCGCGTTTCCGGGCGCGGGGAGAGCACGTTCCTGCCACGAAGCTGTAACAGGGGCCGAATCCAAGATCGGCTGTCCGGGACCTCCCGCATACTGCTGAGGAAAAACTCGTCCAGTTGGGGGCACGACAAGACCGTGCCCTGGATAAGGAACCACCTCATGCTGTCGAAGCGCCTGGTCAGCACCGCCGCGATCTGCCTCGTCCTGGGGGCCGGCACGGCCGCCTGCGGCGACAACAAGGACGGCGACAAGGCCGCCGCGCCCGCCGCCGCCGGTACGACCGCTGCCGCCGCGCCGACCTCCGCCGCGGCGACCCCCGCCGGCGAGAAGCTGGACACCGACAAGCTGTCCGCCCAGGAGATCAAGCAGAAGGCCAAGGACGCCCTGGCCGCCGCCACCTCCGTCAAGTTCGCCGGCACCATGGTCGACGAGGACGGCAAGATGGAGATCAACCTGGCCATGGACAACACGGGCAAGTGCACCGGCAGCATGACGATGCCGGGCTCGGGCAAGGTCGACATCCTGCGCGACGGCAAGACCTCCTACATGAAGGGCGACGCCCAGTTCTGGACCTCCGTGGGCGGCCCGAACGGCGCCCAGGTCGCCGAGCTCCTCAAGGGCCGCTACGTGATGGGCTTCGACAACGACCCGCAGATGGCCGGGTTCCTCTCCCTCTGCAACCTCGCCGATTTCAGCAAGCAGATCGTCGAGGGCGGCGACAAGGCCGGCGGCGCGCCCGAGAAGGGTGCCGCCGGCACCACCAACGGCGTGCCGACCTTCAGCCTCAAGGTCACCAACTCGAAGGGCGAGAAGGGCACCATCTTCGTCGCCACCCAGGGCAAGCCCTACCCGGTGGAGATCCAGACGGAGCCGAGCAAGGACGGCCAGACCAAGATCGACTTCACCGACTACGACAAGCCGGTCACCGTCCAGACCCCGCCGGCCGACCAGACCATGGACTTCAGCAAGTTCAAGGACCAGATGAAGAAGGCCTGATCCGCTCCGGACACCGGGCGCGGATAAATCCGTTGCCCCCTCCCGCAGTGGCTGCCTATCGTGGCAGCACACTGAAAGGAGGTGATCCTGAGTTGAGTTCCATCAGGATGCGTGAGGTGGCTGCTCGCTAGAGCCGCCCCTGCCTGCGCAGGGTGAGGCCCCTGGCCTCCGGCAGGCGAAATCCATAGCAGTCACCCGGCCCGCGGGCTCACCGGTACATCCCCGGTGCCTCGGCGCCTGGCCAGTGCACGGGCCGGCGCGAGGAGCAGCCCGCGGGCTGTCTGCTGTTCCGGACCGTTTGTGCGGCGGTTGTCCGGGCATCCCGAGGGGGACCGTGGGCGGCGCTAGAGTCGGCGCGGACACAGGGGGTGTGCGGTGGCGAAGGCGCGGCGGCAGGGCGGGGCGGCGGCCCTGCGGACGGCGAAGTGGGCGGCGGCCGGGGTGCTGGCCGGGACGGGACTGCTCGGGCTGGTGCTGTTCGCACTCGGCCGGGAGCGGGCCTGGCAGGCGCTCGGCGGCGGGCTGGTGGTGGCCGGGGCCTCGGCGGTGCTCGGCGGCGCGCTGGGCTTCCTGTTCGGGGTGCCCCGGGTGCGCGGCGGCTCCGGCGGTTCCGGCGAGCCGCAGGGCTCGTACGCGCCGAACACCAATCTGGAGCAGGTGTCGGACTGGCTGACCAAGGTGCTGCTCGGCGTCGGGCTGACCCAGCTCGGCTCGCTGGGCGAGCGGCTGCACCAGCTCGGCACGGCGCTGGCGCCCGTGCTCGGCGGGGACGACGCGGCGGTGCCGTTCGGGGCCGCCCTGGTGCTGTACTTCCTGGTGCTCGGCTTCCTGGCCGGCTGGCTGGTGACCAGGCTGGCCCTGCCGCGGGTGCTGACCAGCGCCGACGACCAGGCGCTCGACCTCTTCCTCGCCGGCCAGGACCGCGACCGGCACGGCGACAAGGTGGGCGCCGACGACCTGCGGGTCCGGGCCATGCAGCAGCTCGGCGTGCTGGGCGGCAGCGCGGAGCAGCCCGCCGCGCTGGCCGGCCAGCTGCCGCCCTCGGCCGGGTCGCCGGCCGGGCCGGACGGCGTGGTGGCCGAGGTGCGGGCGACGGCGAAGCGGTCGGCGCTGACCGCCGAGCAGGTGCGGGACCTGTTCGCGGACGGCTCCGAGGGCCGGCGGATCCAGGCGCTGGCCCTGATGCAGGGCGATCCGGCGCTGGCCGACCTCACCAGCCTGCTGGACGCGATCGAGCACCCGCGCTCGGACTTCGAGCAGTACCACGCGCTGCTGGCCGCCCGCGGGCTGCTCTCCCGGCTGCCCGCCGACGAGGCCCGGCGGCTGCGGGACGCGGTGGCCGGGCGGCTGGTGGACCCGGCGGGCATCCCGTACGGGTCGGACCGCAGCTGGCTGGCGGAGAAGATCCTCTCCCGGCTGCAGACCGCGGCACCGTCCGTCCCGGCCCAGCCGGGGCCGCCCGACGCCCCGGCGAACGTCTAGGGCCTGGAACGGCGGCGGTGGTCGGCCGCGCGCAGCACCAGGAGGCGGCGGGTGCGGCCGTCCTCGGGGCGGGGGAAGCGGCGGATCTCGCTGGCGATCCGGCGCTCGCCGAGCGCGTGGCGCAGCGCGTCGAGGTGGCCGCAGCGCCGGCCGTACCCGTCGTGCAGTGGCTGGACGCGCACCTCGCCGGCCGGGGAGGTGACCCGGACCAGCTCGGCCAGTGCGGCCAACTGGAGCTCGGGGCCGAAGAGTTCGGGGTAGGCGAAGAGCAGGTAGCCGCTCAGGGTGAGGGCGAAGGCGCCGTCCGCGAACGGCAGCCGGGGCAGGGCGGCGGCCACGTACTGCTCCGGGTGGAGGGCCGAGTCGGCGGCGAACAGTCGGCGGGCGCGGTCCCAGCTGCGCAGGTAGCGCTCGGGGCGGCGGCCGGGCCGCGGGTAGAGCTGCGGGCGGGCGGCCATCGCCGCGGCCATCGACGCCCGGGCGGCCAGCGCGTGCGCCGCGACCACGGGCGGCGGCAGCGCGTAGGCCGGGTCGACGGCGATCACCCGGCAGCCCAGCTCGCGCGCCTCGGCGGCCAGGCCGGCGGCGCCGCCGGGGCAGTCCAGCAGCGGGCCGGGCAGGGCGGCGAGGCGGGCCCGGGTGAGGTCGAACAGGCCGCAGTACTCGTCCAGCGGCCGGGAGGTGACCAGGACGTCCGGGCCCGGCGGGCCACCGGCGGGGTCGGGGTCGGTCACCCGGCCATCGGAACACGGGCCGCCCCGGCCCGCATCCCGGGGTGCGGGGGGCGGGGCGGGGCGGGGCGGAGCGGAGCGGGGAGCCGTGGCTCAGCGGCCGAGCAGGCCCCGGGCGGCGGCCCGGTCGACGTTGGTCAGGCCGCGCACCAGCTGCGCGGTGAGGAACACGATCACCAGCCCGATCGCGGAGAACCCGGCGATCTGCGCCGGCGACTGGACGTAGTAGGCGTAGTGGTCGGCGCCGTCGTGGAAGTCGACGATCCGGTACCCGGGCCAGTGGACGAAGGTCGGGAAGACCCAGTGGTAGACCGGGTACAGCGCCATCGCCCAGCCGAGCAGTAGGAAGGTCAGCGTCACGGAGAAGCGGAAGACGGCCCACGGGAACATCAGCACCTGGTGCAGCACGGCCTTCCAGCCCGCCACGTCCGCGAGCCGCGCGGTGACCCCGCCCCACAGGCCCGGTCGGGTCTGCCGCACCGGCGCCGGGCCCGGCACGTCCACGGCGAGCAGGCTGCGCACCCGGGCCCGCTCCAGCCGGCCGAAGCCGCGGGCGGTGCTGGTCAGCGCGGCCAGGACGGGCAGGCCGAGGCAGGTGACGAGGGTGCCGAGGCCGACGCTGAACAGCGTGACGCCGAGGACGAAGCCCGCGATCGCCACCGGCAGGCCGGTGAGGGCGTAGCCGACCTCGCGGTAGTAGTGCGCGGAGAACGGCGCCCGCCAGAAGGGCGGCGGCTCCTCGGTGCGGCGAGCCCGGGCGGGGCTCCGGCCGTGGTCGTACGCGTCGTGGGCGTACGCGTCGCGGTCGTACGCGTCGCGGTCGTACGCGTCGCGGTCGTACGCGTCGTGGCCCCCGTCCCCGTCCCCGTCCAGGACGTTCCACGCGCGGTCCTGCGTGCTGCTGCTCATCCCGGCCCCCGGCCCCTCGTTCTCGCGGTCGTTCGCATTCGTTTGACGTTCCACAGTCTGGCCGGGCGGGGGGCCGGGGGACCATCGGGAGGCCTGGCGGATCGGGGGTGGGGTTAACCCCCGGCCGTGCCCCCGGCCGGGGCCGCGGCGCCCGGCGGGGGCCACTCGTCGGCGAGCAGCGCGTACTGCTGCGAGTCCGACCAGACGCCGTCCCGGTACACGTCGTGCCGCACCCGGCCCTCCAGCTGGAAGCCGAGCCGGGTGAGCACCCGGGCGGAGGCCCGGTTGTCCACGTCGGTCAGGGCGACCAGCCGGTGCACGCCGAGCGGGCCGAATGCGAGGCCGCAGAGCAGCCCGGCCAGCTCGCCCGCGTAGCCGCGGCCCCACGCGTCGCGGCGCAGCGCGTAGCCGAGGTGGGCGCTGCGGCGCGGGCCGAGCGTGAGCGAGCCCTGGCCGATCAGGGTCGCGCGGGCCGGGTCGGCGGCGTCGACGTCGGTGCCAGCTCCTGCGTCGGCTTCGCCCGTCGCGTCGGCGCGCAGGGTGACGGCGAGCCGGTAGACCCGGCGCGGCTCGGCCATCGCCTCGTCCAGGCAGAGTTCCAGCTGGTCGGCGCAGGTGTCCGGGTCGCGCGGCCCGAACGGCAGGTGGCGGGTGACCTCCGGGTCGCCGAACACGGCGTGCAGCGCCGCCACTTCCTCCGGGGTGTGGTGGTGCTCGCGGATGGCCAGCCGGGGGCCGGTGAGTCGTACGGGGACCATGGCTGCCGACCCTACCGGCGCCCGGCGGCTACCGTTCGGAGCATGAACGACGAAGACCTGCGGCTCGCCCCGCGCACCAGGGCCGCCGACCTGCTCGCCTGGGCGGCCGAGCAGGACCGCGCGCCGGTGGCCGAGGCGCCGCTGCGCGCGGTGCTGGCGCTGCTGGAGCTCGGCGAGGGCAGGATGCACGACGGCTGGCCCGAGCTGACCTCGAACGCGGTGGAGCAGCTGCTGTACGAACGCCTCCACCTGTACGTCCAACCCGCGCCGGAGGAGGACCCGCTCGCGTACGGCGACGCCGTCCGGCTGCTGGTCGACCACCAGCGGGCGGCGAAGCGGCTCAACGCCAAGCGCCAAGAGCGGCTGCACGCCGAGGCCGAGTGGCAGGGCGAGGTCGCGGCCGGGCTGCTGCGCCGCGCCGACCTGGTGACCTGGCCGCGGCTGCACGCGCTGCTGATGCACGCGCACGGGGTGGACGTCGCGGACCCGGCGGCGGTGCGGGCGTGGCTGGCCGGCTACGCGGCGCTGTCGGAGGAGAAGCGGCTGGCCGGGTACGAGGCGCTGGCGGCGACCGGGTGGCTGGACGAGCTCGACGAGCGCGGCTGGGGCCCGGCCCGGGTGCTGTCGGTGGGCATGGCCACCGATGGCGCGCGGCGGCTGCTGGAGCACGGCCTGATGCGGCGCAGCTACCGCAACCTGGCCGAGCTGAACGCGCTGGGGCGGCCGATGCCGGACGAACTGGCCGGGGACTTCGGGTCGTTCGAGGAGGCGGCGGCCGAGGCGGCGCTCGACCTGTCCGGGGAGTGGACGGTGCCGGGGCTGCCGCGGCTGCTGGTCGAGGAGTTCCCGGAGCTGGCGCCGGAGCCGGGGCCGGAGGAGATCGAGGCGTACCTGGCGCAGCTGCCGGCGGAGTGAGGACGCCCGGAGGAGCATCCGGGTGAGAACGCGGAAGGGCCCCGGCGGTGGAACGCGCTTCCACCGCCGGGGCCCTTCCGGCACGAGCGCACGGGCCTCACGGCCTCACGGCCTCAGGGGCTTCACGGGCCTCAGGGGTTGAGGCCGCGCTGCTGGAGCCAGGGCTCCGGGTCGACCGGGGCGCCGCCGCCCGGGCGGACCTCCAGGTGCAGGTGCGGGCCGGTGACGTTGCCGGTGGCGCCGACCTTGCCGATCTGCTGGCCCGCGGTGACCTGGCCGGAGCCCTTGATGATCGAGGAGAGGTGGCAGTACCAGATCTCGGTGCCGTCCGGCAGGGTCTCGACGATCCGGTAGCCGTACGAGCCGGACCAGCCGGCCGAGGTGATGGTGCCCTGGCCGACCGCCATCACCGGGGTGCCGGTGTCGGCGGCGAAGTCCAGGCCGGTGTGCAGGTGGGCCCAGTAGCGGGCGCTCTGCCCGTAGTGGGCGGAGAGCCGGTAGTCGGCGACCGGCAGGGTGAGGGCGGCGGCCTTGGCGCGCTCGGCCTCCTCGGCGGCGCGCTTGGCCTCGGCCTCCTTGGCGGCGGCCTTGGCCTCGGCCTCCTTGGCGGCCTGCAGGCGGGCGCTCTCCTCGGCGGCGGTGCGCTGGCTGTCGGCCTGCTGCTGGATGCGGGCGGCGAGCGCGAGGCCCGGGTCGGCGGAGAGCACGACCGGGGTCTCGTCGGGGGCCTCGATGGCGGGGGCGGCGGCCGGGGTGGCGGAGGCGAATCCGGTGGCGCCCAGGGTGGCGGCGACGGCGGTGACGCCGAGCAGCGGGGAGGCGCCGCGGGTCTGACGGGGCAGCCGGTGGCGGTTGGTCTCGACCTCGGTACCGAAGGCCTCCGGGCCGTCCGGGCCGTCCGGACCGGCGGAGCCGGCCGGGCCGTCCTGGCCGGGGTGGTCGAGCAGCTGGGTGCCGGTTGCGGGTCCGGCCGGGTGGGCCGGGGTGTGCGTCGACGCCACGGAGGCGCGCTCCTTTCCTTCCCTCGCGCCTACCGGGTTAGCTGACGGGTTCGGAGCAGGAAGGTCTCCTACGGCCGGGCCGGGGCCCCGCCGATTCACCCCAAGGAACGTGGTTCCCCGGCTCCCTGGCCTGCCCGGAGGCCGGCCGGCGGGATTAGGCGACGCGCACGGTGCCGTCTGGGTACGGCGTTGACGACCGCGCTGCGTTATCAGACGTTAATCCTAGGGAGCTCTGATTCCAAGCCGTCCGCCCGGGACGAACGGGGACGGACCCGTCAACTGGCGCTTCCCGCTGGGGTTCTCCTCCTCTTGGCGCAGGTGGCGGGCCCGACCCGTCGCGGCGGCCCGCCGGAGCGGGACGGCCCGGCACCCGAGGTGCCCTGCCTGCACCGGACGGGGCCGCCTTGCCGACACCCCGCACACAATTCCTCCACATCGACCGGTGCGGTTCGGCCAATCACGGGCCCTGCGCGGCACCGCCAAGGCCCGGACCAGGCGGGACCGCCGGCTCCGGATCGCGGTCGAACGAGGCCGAACCGGCGCCCCGTTGCCGGATATTGACGAGATCCGGTCACATGGCGAGATCCGTTCACACCTTCGTGCGATCATCGCCCTACAATTCGCGACGTGACGATGACTCAGTGGTGCGCAACGGCAACCGGCGTGCTCGCCGTCCTCGCCCTGGTGGCCGCCGCGCACTACCACGCCGTGTCCGTCACCCAGCGCCGGCGCGCCGACCTGCTGCAGCGCGAACTCGCCCTCCTCCAGGGCGAACTGGACGCCGAAGTCGCCCGCCGCGGCGCCGAACTGGCCGCCGTCCAGCACGAGCAGGAGCTCACCGCCGCCGCCCAGCGGGCCTTCCTCAGCGTCGCCCGCCGCATCCTCGTCATGGCCCACGACCAGCAGGCGCTGCTCGACGAGATGGAACGCACCCACGACGACCCGGCGCTGCTGGAGGGCCTGCTCAAGGCCGACCACGCCGCCGCCCAACAGGCGCGCCTCGCCCAGACCCTGGCCGTGCTGTGCGGCGCCCGGGCCGGGCGGCACTGGCCGGAGCCCGTCCCGCTGGAGGACGTCGTGCGCGGCGCCCAGTCGCGCATCCTGCCGTTCCAGCGGGTGGTGCTGCGCAGCCGGATCGAGACCGCGGTGATCGGCGCCGCCGCGGAGGCGCTGATCCACGCCACCGCCGAACTGCTGGACAACGCCACCCGCTACTCCCCGCCCAGCACCCAGGTGTTCGTCACGGTGGTGCCGGTGCACAACGGCGCCGTCATCGAGATCGACGACTGCGGCGTCGGCATGCCGGAACTCGCCGTCGCCAAGGCCGCCGCGACCCTGGCCGGCGGCACCACCCTGGAGGTCTCCCGGCTCGGCGAAGCCCCGCAGCTGGGCCTGGCGGCGGTCGGCCGGCTAGCCGAGCAGTACGGCTTCCGGGTCACCCTCAGCTCCGCGCCCTCGCCGTACGGCGGCGTGCGGGTGGTCGTGATGCTGCCGAACGCGCTGCTCACCGAGCCGCTCCCGCCCACCGTCCCCGGCCTCGGCCCGGAGGGCCCGGCCTTCGGCTCCGCGCGCCCGGCCGGCCACCTCACCGGCCACCCCCTGGTGGAGGCCCCGCCGTCCTACTCGGCCGACGGCCCGCCCCCGCCGCTGCCCCGCCGGAGCCACCGGCGCGGCCGCCCGGGCCGCCCCGCCCAGCACGCCGCCCCCGCGCCGCCGCCCGCCCCGCCGTACCGCTCGGCCCGGGACGCGCAGGCGTTCATGGCGATGTTCCAGGCCGGGACGGCCAGCGGCCGCTCGGACGCCCGGAACCAGCCCCCGACCGACCCTTCCCGTTCCGCTTCCCCCCGACTTCCCCAGCCCGGAGAGTTCCATGACCACCACCCCTGACCTCGGCTGGCTGCTCGCCGACATCATCGCCGTGCCGCACGTCCAGCACGCCGTCGTCGTCTCCAGCGACGGCCTGGAGATCGGCCGCAGCGCCCGGATCGCGCGCGAGGACGCCGAACGGCTCGCCGCCGCCTGCTCCGGCCTGCAGTCCCTGGCCCGGGGCGTGGCGGACGGCTTCGGCGGTCAGGGCAGCACCACCCGGCAGATCGTCGTCGAGTACGGCGGCGGCTACCTGTTCATCGTCGCCGCCGGGGCCGGCGCGCACCTGGCCGTGGTCACCGGCGACGCGGTCGACGCCGGGCTGGTCGCCTACCAGATGCAGATGATGGTCGAGCGGATCGGCACCCACCTGACCAGCCCGCCGCGGTTCGACCACGCGGCGGGCGGCCTGCGGTGATCGGGCCCGTCCGGCCCTACGTCGTCACCGGCGGGCGCAGCCGGCCCACCCGGGCCGAGCTCGCCGTCGAGAGCCTGGTGAACGCGGTGCCGCGGCCGCCCGAGCTGCCCCGGCACGTGCTGCTCAACCGGGAGCACCGGCGCATCCTCGGACTGTGCCGCAGCCTGCTGTCCGTCGCCGAGGTGGCCGCCCACCTGGGGCTGCCGCTCGGCGTGGCCAAGGTGCTGGTCGGCGACCTCTGGGACCTCGGCGCCGTCCAGGTCCTCCCGCCCGTCCCGCAGGCCGAGCGCCTGCCCACGACCCTCCTGGAAGAGGTGCTCGTTGGCCTCCGCCAACTCCGCTGAAGCCCCGGCCGACCTGCCGGCCGGGCCGCAGTACCTGCCCTCCTCGGTGCGCGGCGCGGTGAAGATCCTCGTCACCGGCCCGTTCGGGGTGGGCAAGACCACCCTGGTCGGCTCGCTCAGCGAGATCACCCCGCTGCGCACCGAGGAGGACATGACCGCCGCGAGCACCGGCGTCGACGACCTCACCGGGCTCGGCGGGAAGACCACCACCACGGTGGCGCTGGACTTCGGCCGGATCACCCTCAACTCCCGGCTGGCGCTGTACCTGTTCGGCACACCCGGGCAGCAGCGCTTCCAGCCGCTCTGGGAGGACCTCTCGCGCGGCGCGCTCGGCGCCATCGTGATGGTCGACCCGCGCCGGCTGAACGACAGCTTCGACGTCCTCGGCCGGCTGGAGGAGCAGGGCATCCCGTTCGCCGTCGCCGTCAACACCTTCCCGGGAACGCCGAGTTACCCGGAGGAGCAGCTGCGCTCGGCGCTCGACGTGCTGCCCGACGTGCCGCTGCTGTTCTGCGACGCCCGCGACCGCCGGCAGTCCTACGACCTGCTGATCGACTTCGTGGACCACCTGCACCGCAGCTCGCTGCTGGAGCTGGGCGGATGAGCGCGCCCGACGCGTTCGGCGGGAACGGCTGCCCGATCGGCCCCGGCGGCGAACTCCCGTACGGCGCAGGCCGATCCGCCCCCGCGGACGGCCCGCCGACCGGGCTGTACGGCGCCGCCGTCGCCGAGGACCCGCACGGCCTGTACGCCCGGATGCGCGAACGCCACGGCCCGGTCGCGCCGATCGAGCTGGAGCCCGGCGTCGAGGCGTGGCTCGTGCTCGGCTACCCCGAGCTGCTCGAACTCACCCGCAACGACGCCCTGTTCTCCAGCGACTCGCGGCACTGGCGGGTGCCCGCCGAGGGCCGGCTGGCCCCCGACTCCCGGCTGCGGCCGATGACCGCCTGGCGGCCCACCCTGCTCCACCTCGACGGCGCCGAGCACCAGCGGCTGCGCGCCGCCGTCTCCGACACCCTCGCGCAGATCGACCACCACCAGCTGCGCGAGACCACCGAGGCCGCCGCCGACAGCCTGATCGACGGCTGGGGGCCGGACGGCACCGCCGACCTGGTCGCCCGGTACGCCCGCCCGCTGCCGGTGCTGGTCTTCACCCAGCTGCTCGGCCTGCCCTCCGGGGCCGGGCCCCTGCTCGCCGAGCTGATCAGCCACATCGTGGACAGCGGGCCCCGGTCGGTGCGCGCCGGCACCGAGTTCCAGGCGATCATGCACGACCTGGTGCGCCGCCGCCGGGCCACGCTCGGCGCCGACCTCACCTCCTGGCTGCTTGCCCACCCGGCCGGGCTGACCGACGAGGAGGCCGTGCACCACCTGGTGGTGCTGATGATCGCCGGGAACGAGACCTCCATCAACTGGATCGGCAACACGCTGCGGCTGCTGCTCACCGACCGGCGCTTCCGCACCACCCTCGCCGGCGGCCGGCTCACCGTCTCCGACGCGCTGGAGGAGGTGCTGTGGCGCGACCCGCCGATGCAGAACCTCCCCGGCCGCTGGGCCACCGCCGACACCGTGCTCGGCGGCCGGTACGTCCGGGCCGGCGA
This sequence comes from Streptomyces rubellomurinus, assembly GCF_000961885.1. Taxonomy (GTDB): domain Bacteria; phylum Actinomycetota; class Actinomycetes; order Streptomycetales; family Streptomycetaceae; genus Kitasatospora; species Kitasatospora rubellomurina. The sequence goes on along the minus strand of NZ_JZKH01000072.1, from coordinate 23,329 downwards.
CATGCTGGTGCTCGGCCTGGCCGCCGCCAACGCCGACCCGGCCGCCCAGGGCCTGGCCTCCGCCGCGCAGGGCGCGCTGGGCGGCAACCGGGCCCACCTCGCCTGGGGCGCCGGCCCGCACGTCTGCCCGGCTCAGCACCCGGCGCGGATCATCGCCGAGACCGCGCTGGAGACCCTGCTGCACCGCCTGCCGGACCTCCAACTCGCCGTGCCGCCGAGCGACCTGACCTGGCGGCCGTCCCCGTGGTCGCGGGCCCTGACCGCCCTGCCGGTGCTGTACAGCGCCTTCACCCCGCCCCGGCCGCCCGCCGCCGACCGGCCCGCGTGGACACCGCCGCAGACGGCCCCGCGGCCCGGCGAGCACCGGTCCGGCCCGACCCGCCAGGACGGGGCCGGCCCGGCGGGAACACCCGGCTCCGGGGCGCCGGGCCGGCCGTCCTGGTGGGACTCCGTGGCGGGGTGGTGGTCCGGGCGGTGACCCGCCGCGCCGTCGCCCGGGAACGAGCCGACCGGGTCGTTCCCGGGCGACGGCGGACGGACCCTGCGGGTGACGGTCCGGCCCGCCCGGTTACCTCGGGGCGGCCCGGGTCGTTCGGCAGGGCATGAAGAAACTCGCCACCCTGGCCGCCCTCACCATGGCGGGCCTCGCCCTCGCCGCCCCGGCGGCGTCCGCCACCACCCAGACCGCCACGTCCCCGGACGCCACCGGCGGCCTCACCGACGGAATGAACCTCTCCCCCGCCGACCTCGCCCTGCAGACCGCGGGCAAGCTCCACCTCCCGGTCGTCAGCCACACCGCCGACGAGGTGGAGGCGGTCGGCACCAACCAGATGAGCCACCCGGGCCTCAGCGGGCAGATCGGCTGACCCCGCGCGGCCTCGGGCCTCCCGGCCTGTTTCCAGGGGCGACCGACCGACCCCCGTCCGGTCGGCCGCCCCTCGCCGTGCCCGGGAGCGGTCAGCCCGCCGAGAGGTCGTTCAGCTCCTGGTAGCCCAGCCCGTCCGCCAGGGCGGTGTACGTGCCGTGCCCGTACACCTCCTCGGCGGCCCGGCGCACGGCCGCGTACGCCGTCTCCGCCAGGCCCGGGCCCAGGCTGATCCGGGCCACGCCCAGCTTCGCCAGCTCGGCCACCGGGAGGCAGCCCGGGCCGGCCAGCACGTTCAGCGGCGCGGGGACGGCCGCGACCAGCGCGGCGATCGTCTCCGGGTCGTCCACGCCCGGCACGAACACGCCGTCCGCGCCCGCGTCGAGGTACAGCTTCAGCCGGCGGACCGCCTCGTCCAGCCGGCCCTCCGGCTCGCCGATCCCCCGCAGGAACACGTCGGTGCGCCCGTTCAGGTAGGCCGGGACGCCGGCCGCGTCCGCCGCCGCCCGGGCCGCCGCGATCCGCTCGGCGGCCTGCTCGGCCGGGTACTCCGCGTCCTCCAGGTTGAACCCGACCGCGCCGGTGGCGAGCAGCCCGGCGACCGTCCCGCCGACCCCGGCGGCGGTGTCGGCGAAGCCGCTCTCGATGTCCGCGGTGACGGGCAGGGCGACCGCCCGGGCCACCTGGGCGGTGCGCACCAGCACCTCCTCGCGGTCCGCGCCGCCGCCGTCCGCGCTGCCCAGCGACCAGGAGACGCTGGCGCTGGCCGTGGCCACCGCCTTCGCCCCGGCGGCCGCCACCAGACGGGCGCCCACCGCGTCCCAGACGTTCGCCAGCACCAGCGGGTCGCCCGGGCGGTGCAGTTCCCGGAGCAGCCGGGCCTTCTCCTGCTGGTCGTTCATGTCCGTCCGTCTCACTTCGCGGCCGGGCTGAGGCGGGTGGCCACGCCGATCCGGTTCCAGGCGTTGATGGTGGCGATCAGGGCGATCAGCTGGGCCAGCTCGGCCTCGTCGAACTGCGCTGCGGCCTCGGCGTACACGGCGTCCGGCACGTGGCCCTGGGTGAGCAGGGTGACCGACTCGGTGAGGGCCAGCGCGGCGCGCTCGCGGGCGGTGAACCAGGGGGTCTCGCGCCAGGCCGGCAGGGAGAGCAGGCGGTGGTCCTGCTCGCCGTTCGTCCGGGCGTCGGTGGCGTGCATGTCGATGCAGAAGGCGCAGCCGTTGATCATCGAGGCGTGCACCTTGACCAGCTCGGCGAGGGCCGGGTCCAGGCCCTTCCGGGAGGCGCGGTCCACGGCGAACATCGCCTGGTAGTACTCGGGGGCCAGCTGGGGCATCGAGAGGCGCTGCGCGGGCGCGGGGACCGGGGCGTCGGCGGGCGCCCCGGTCGCCCCGGTCGTCACGGTGTCGGTCGTCGTCATGCGGCCAGCCTAGGAAACCGCTGGCCCGCTGTCCTGGTGTGATCGACGCGCGTTTCCTTGGGCCACTTCCGGCCCGCGAACGTGCGTGCGAGGATCGACGACAGGATCGGATCAGGGGGAAACCAGCTCGTGTGCACGGCGTTCGTCAGCATAGAACCAGGCTCCGCGGTACCGGTACTGCTGCTCTCCGTCCGGGACGAGTACCTCGGCCGCGACTGGCTGCCGCCCGGCCGCCACTGGCCGGACCGGCCCGGGCTGGTCGGCGGGCTCGACCTCGCCGCCGGCGGCACCTGGCTCGCCGTCGACCCCGAACGACGCACCGCCGCCTGCCTGTTGAACGGCTTCGGCCCGCTCGCCCCGGCCCACTCCCGGCTCTCCCGCGGCGCCCTGCCGCTCACCGCCGTCCGGGACGGCGGCATCGGCCACCTCGACCTCACCCCGTACGACCCCTTCCACCTCGTCCAGGTCCGGCCGGACGGCGCCCGGGTCACCAGCTGGGGCGGCCACGGGGAGCCGGAGGAGCACGAACTGCCCACCGGGCTCAGCGTGATCATCAACGACGGGCTGGAGGGCCTGGCCGCCAGCCGCACCGGCTCGGAGCGGGTGCGCGCCCTGATGGCCGCCCGCGCCGCGCACTTCCGGGCCCGGTTCGACGCGCTCCCCCGGCCGCGGCCGACCGCCGACGGAACCGCCGAACAGGCCTGGGGCGACTGGCTGCCCGTCGTCACCGGCGACGGGCTGGCGCTGGACGCGGACGCGGCGCTCATCCAGCGGCGCGACTTCGGCGACGGACGGCTCTGGGGCTCCTCCTCCGTCTCCCTGCTCGCCCTCGGGCCGGAGCTGCTGCGCTACGACTTCGCCGCCGCGCCGTTGCCGGACGGGCCCGGCTGGCAGCGGGTCGCGCTCGGCTGACGCCCGGCGGGGGCGGCGCGCGGCGAGGGCAACGCGCCGCAGGGGCAACGCCCGCCGCCGGAAAAGGACTTGCACCTGACGCAACGGCAGGCGGCAGGGTGGGGTCGTCGATCCCGAGGAGGCCCCCGATGGACCCCGTCCACCCAGCGCGTTCACCCGAACCGGGCCGCGTTCCCCGCGCCCTGCCCGCCGTCCTGACGGTCGCCCTGCCGCTGCTGGGCCTCCCGCTCGCGGCGACCGCCCTGCTGCTGCTCAGCGGCGCCGCGCACCGCACCGCGCCGACCACGGCCCTGCTCGCCTCGCTGGCCGCCGCGCTGCTCGACCACCTCGACCTCGGTGTCCTGCAGCCGTACGCTCGGTGAATTTCTGATCGTCGGCCTGCCGGGCGTCTACAGGTCGGTAGTAGCTTCGCGGGGGCCCCGGTATCGGCCGGCCGCAGATCCCGAGCGAAGGTGCGCGATGTCCACCCTGACCTACCCGGAAGCGATAGGCGTCGGCCTGCTGCAGGGTGTGACGGAACTCTTCCCGGTCTCCAGCCTCGGCCACAGCATCCTGCTCCCGGCCCTGCTCGGCGGGAAGATCCAGCGGGACCTCGACATGACCGCGGACGGCTCCTCCTACCTCGCCGCGCTGGTCGCCCTGCACCTGGCCACCGCGCTCGCGCTGGTCGTCTTCTTCTGGCGGGACTGGGTCCGGGTGGTCAGCGGCCTCGTCAGCTCCGCCCGGCACCGCCGGGTGCGGACCCGGGACGAGAAGCTCGCCTGGCTGCTGATCATCTCCACCATCCCGGTCGGCATCGCCGGGCTCGTCCTGGAGAAGGCCCTGCGGCACGCCCTCGGCAAGCCCGTCCCGGCCGCCGTCTTCCTCGCCCTCAACGGGCTCGTCCTGCTCGGCGCCGAGCGTCTCAAGCGGGGCGGCACCGGCCGCCGCCGCGCCGGGTTCGCCGCCCCCGTCGACGAGCCGGGCACCGACGACCCGGCGGTCGCCTCCGACGCCCGGCTGACCCGGCTCACCTTCGGCCAGGGCGCCTGGATCGGCGCCGCCCAGATCCTCGCCCTCTTCCCCGGCGTCTCCCGCTCCGGCGTCACCATGAGCGCCGGCATCCTGCGCGGCCTCCACCACGAGGACGCCGCCCGCTTCTCCTTCCTCCTCGCCACCCCGGTCATCCTCGCCGCCTCGGCCCTGAAGGTCCCCGAGCTCTTCAAACCGGAGAACTCCGACGTCCTCGGCCCCGTCGCCGCCGGCAGCGTCGCCGCCTTCGTCGCCGGCTACGTCTCGGTCCGCTTCCTCACCAAGTACTTCGAGACCCGCAGCCTCACCCCGTTCGCCGTCTACTGCTTCCTGGCCGGCCTCGGCAGCGCCGTCTACCTCTCCATCTGACACCACCTGAGCCGTCCCCGCTCCGGGCCCCCGAACCGGCCACCCGAACCGGCCGAATCAGCGAGAACACCGCCGCCTGGTCGGCCGGTTCGCGAGTAGGCTCACCGGGGAGGAGAGGAGCCGCCCATGAGCCAACCCCTGCCGGAAGGCGCCGAGACCATCCCTCGCCCCGACCGGACCCCGACCGCGCTCAAGGCCGCGCTCGCCGTCCTCGCGCCGGACCGGCTGCCCGAGATGGTCGACGGCCAGACCAGGGCGATGGCGGAGGCCATCGAGGCCGGCAGCGTGCGCCCGATCCACGCCTTCGTCGCACACTGGGCGGCCGTGGTGGAGATCGAGCGGATCCCGGAGTCCGCGAAGGCTTACCACCGGGCGAACTACCTGGCCAACCACGCCCCCTCCGTCGCGGAGTGCCGGGCGCACGCCGTCGAGGTCGCCGAGCTCTACCGCTCGGCGTTCGCGGCCGTGAACGGGTGAACGGGTGAGCTGGGCCTGGGAGTACCTCCCCAGCGCGGAGCACGTCACCGCCGGCGCCCCGGCCGGTTTCCTCGCGGCCGTCGAGTCCAAGGCCGACGAACTCGTCCGGGCCGCTTCGGCGCTCTACCTGGACGGCACGGCGTACCAGGGCAGCGGCGAGCCGATGCGTTACGTCGACGTCGCCGGCGGCCTCTTCGCCTACTACGTGGTCCCGCGCCTGGAACTCGTGGTGGTCTGCCAGGTGACCGCTCCCCCGGCCTGACCGGGCCGCCCGACACCGGTCGGACGGCCCGGAGTGCGTTCAGGGGGTGGGGGCGAGGGCGGCGAGGCGGGTGGGGTCGGTGAGGATGTCGAGGCCGGTGATGCGGCCGGCGTGGATGGTGAAGGACATCACCGAGAGCGGGCGGCCCTCGGCGTAGGAGACGACGCCCGGGGAGCCGTTGACCAGGACCAGGCGGGCCTCGGCGGCGAAGCGGGCGAAGGTGATCGCCTGGGAGGCGACCTCGGCCGCGCCGCGGCGCAGGACGCCGGGCACCAGGGTGCCGCCGTCCGAGCGGGCCAGGACGTCCGGGTCGAGGACGGTGAGCAGGGCCTCGAAGTCCCCGCCGCGCGCGGCGGCCAGGAAGGCCTCCACCACCTGCTGCTTGCGGCCGGTGTCGGTGTCGGCGGCCGGGGTGGCGCCCTGGACGCGGCGGCGGGCGCGGCTGGCCAGCTGGCGGGTGGCGGCGGAGGTGCGGCCGAGCACGTCGGCGATCGCGTCGAAGGGCACCTCGAAGAGGTCGTGCAGCACGAAGGCCACCCGCTCCGCCGGGGACAGCGTCTCCAGGACGACCATCAGCGCGAGGCCGACCGAGTCGGCGACCAGGATCTCCTGCACCGGGTCGAGCGCCACCAGGCCGCCGATCACCGGGTCGGGCAGCCGGACCCGGCCGTCCTCCTCGGGCAGCGGGTCCTCCTTGCGGGAGGCACGGGAGCGCAGCTGGTCCAGGCAGATCCGGCCGACGACGGTGGTCAGCCAGGCCCCGAGGTTGCGCACCTCGCTGACGTCGCTGCGCTCCAGCCGCAGCCACGCCTCCTGGACGGCGTCCTCGGCCTCGGCGACCGAGCCGAGCATCCGGTAGGCCACCGAACGCAGTTGGGCCCGTTCCGCCTCGAAACCGTCGGCCAGAAAGTCTTTCCCGGTCACCTGTCACATCCTCGCGTCGGCATCCGTCGATTCGATGACGGACGCTAACGAAGAGGAGACCGCGGTGACCACCGCCAACACCAGCACCACCGGCACCACCGGCACCACCACCGCCCGCATGAAGAACCCCGCCTACGTCCTGCCGGACGCGATGAAGGGCATCCGCACCATCTTCACGTCGCTGTACCAGGGCGGCGTCGCCCCGAAGCTGCTGGAGCTGGTCCACCTGCGGGCCAGCCAGATCAACGGCTGCAGCGCCTGCGTGTTCGGGGGCGTGGACAGCGCGAGGAAGCACGGCGTGACCGACGACCAGCTGCACGCGCTGGTCGCCTGGCGCGAGGCCCCGTTCTTCTCCGACGAGGAGCGCGCCGCGCTCGCCCTCACCGAGGCCGCCACCCGGATCGCGGACCGCTCCGGCAAGGCCGTCCCGGACGAGGTCTGGGACGCGGCCGCCGACCACTTCGGCGAGGAGCAGCTCTCCGCGATCATCCTGATGATCGGCCTCACCAACTTCTTCAACCGGATCAACACCACCATCGAGGAGCCGGCCGGCACCACCTGGGGCTGAGCGCCCGCCAGCGGGCGAGAATGGAGTCCGTGAACGGCTCCTGGACCTCCTTCGGCGGCGACCTGCACCTGGACCTCACCGAGCGGCGCGCCGCCGGTGCCGGGCTGCGGGCCGCCCTGGAGGACGCCCTGCGCGAGGCCGTCCAGGACGGCCGGCTCGCGGCCGGCACCCGGCTGCCGTCCTCCCGGGCCCTCGGCGAGGACCTGGGGATCGCCCGCAACACCGTGGTCGAGGCGTACGGCCAGCTCACCGCCGAGGGCTGGCTCAGCTCCCGGCAGGGCTCCGGCACCACCGTCGCCCAGCGGTCCGCGCCGGCCCGCGGCCCCCGCGGCCCCCGCGGCGCCCGGCCGGGGCCGCGCCCGCCGGTCTTCCGGCACGACCTGATGTCCGGGCGCCCCGACCTGTCGCTGTTCCCCCGCACCGCCTGGCTGGCCGCCGCCCGCCGGGCGCTGGCCACCGCCCCGCACGAGGCGTTCGGCTACGGCAGCCCGCTCGGCCGGATCGAACTGCGGGAGGCGCTGACCCACTACCTGGCCCGGGTCCGGGGCGTGCGCACCGACCCGGACCACCTGCTGATCTGCACCGGCGTCTCCCAGGGCCTCGGCCTGCTCTGCGCGGCGCTGCGCGAGCGCGGCGCCCGCGGGCTCGCCGTCGAGGGGTACGGGCTGCCGCCGCAGCACGCCGTCGCCCGGGCGGCCGGGCTGGCGATCCGCCCGCTGCCGCTGGACTGCGACGGCGCCCGGGTGGACCGGCTGGACGAGCGCAGCGGCGCCGTCCTGCTCACCCCCGCCCACCAGTACCCGACCGGCGCGGTGCTGTCCGCCGAGCGCCGGGCGGCGGCGGTGCGCTGGGCGCGCGAGCGGGACGGCTACGTCGTCGAGGACGACTACGACGGCGAGTTCCGCTTCGACCGGCAGCCGCTCGGCGCGATGCAGGCGCTCGACCCGGAGCGGGTGGTGTACGCCGGGACGGCCGCCAAGAGCCTCGCGCCGGGCCTGCGGCTGGCCTGGCTGGCCCTGCCGGACGACCTGGTGGAGCCGGTCGCCCGGCTGAAGCGGCGGGCGGACACCATGTCCCCGGTGCTCGACCAGCTGACCCTGGCGGAGCTGATCACCTCCGGGACGTACGACCGGCACGTGCGACGCTGCCGCCTGCACTACCGGCGCCGGCGCGACCGGCTGGTCGCCGCGCTGGCCGAGCACGCCCCGCGGGTCGAGGTGACGGGCATCGCCGCCGGGCTGCACGCCGTGGTCCAACTGCCGCCCGGCGCGGGCTCGGAGGCCGAGCTGCTGGCCCGCGCCGAGGCCGCCGGGATCTCGCTGAGCGGGCTGGTCTGGCACCGCGCCGAGCCGGACGAGGAGTCGGACGCCGAGCCGGACGGCGAACGCGCCGAGTCCGGCCCGGCCCTGGTGATCGGCTACGCCACCCCGCCCGAGCACGCCTTCCCGGCGGCCCTGGCGGCGCTCTGCGAGCTGCTGCGCGAGCGCTGAACCCGCCTGCCCACGGGGCTACTTGTTGCGGCTGCCCAGCTGGAACAGGAGGATGATGAAGCCGGCGAAGGCGTGGCAGCCGACGGTGTAGATCACCAGGCGGAGGTAGATCCGCTTGTTGGCCCACTTGCCGGCGTCCATGGTCTTGGGACCGGCGGCGGTGTCGGGCGCGGCGGGACCGGCGGCCGAGGTGGCGGTGGTGGCGGTGGCGGTGGGATCGGCCATGGGGATCTCCTCCAAAGGAACTGACGAGGGGTCAGTGGATCGCTGCGGGCCCGCCGCCCAGGCAGAGCTCGCCGCCCGGGCTCTGCAGCAGGGTGTGGACGAAGAGCAGTTCGACACCGCCCTCGGACTCGGCCGCGATGCAGTGCGGGGTGAGCGAGTCGTAGTGGGCGGAGTCGCCGGGGCCCAGCTGGTGGACGCGGTCGCCGAGGGTGACCCGGAGCGTGCCGCTCAGCACGTACAGCCACTCCTCGCCGGGGTGCACCCGGACCACCGAGTCCTGCACGCCCGGCGGCACCTGCACCCGCAGCGCCTGCATGGCGCGGCCGGGGGCGCCGGCCCGCCGGTAGCCCCAGCCGCCGGCCCGGCCGGGCTCGATGGCACCGCCGCGCACCACCGGGTCGGGCTCGGCGACGGTCTCGCCGAGCAGTCCGGAGACGGAGGTGCCGTAGGCGCGGGCGAGGCCGAGCAGGACGGGCAGCGAGGGCTGCCGGCGGCCGGTCTCCAGCCGGGACAGATAGGCTGGGGAGAGACCGACCCGCGCGGCCGCGACCTCCAGGGTGAGGCGGCTGCTGAGCCGGTGCTCGCGCAGGCGGGCGGCGAGGCCGGCGACCTCCTGGTCGTCGATCCGGTCGCCGGCGGCGTCCGCGCCGGTGGGGCTGCTGGTCATGTGACCAGTGGACACCCGGCCTGCCGCACAGGCAAGAAATGTGCCTCAGAGGCAAACCCGGTTCGGCCCACTCAGCTCGCGCTCGCGCTCGCGCTCACGGCCGCGGGATGTTGCGCAGGTTGCTGCGGGCCAGGTCGACCATCCGGCCCACCCCGCCGTTCAGCACCGTCTTCCCCGCCGCCAGCGCGAAGCCCTTCAGCTGGGCGGCGGTGATCCGCGGCGGGATGGACAGCGCGTTGGGGTCGGTGACCACGTCGACCAGCGCCGGCCCCGGCCGCTCCAGCGCCTCCGCCAGCACCTCCCGGACCCGCTCCGGCTCGGTGACCCGCTTGGCGGGGATGCCCATCGCCCGGGCGATCCCCGCGTAGTCCACGTCGCCGTTGTCGATCTCGTACTCCGGATAGCCGGAGACCAGCATCTCCAGCTTGATCATGCCGAGCGCGCCGTTGTTGAACACCACCGTCTTCACCGGCAGCCGGTGCTTGACCGCGGTGAGCAGTTCGCCGAGCAGCATGCCGATCCCGCCGTCGCCCGCCATCGCGATCACCTGCCGCCCGGGGCAGGCGAGTTGGGCGCCGATCGCGTGCGGCAGGGCGTTCGCCATCGAGCCGTGCAGGAAGGAGCCGATCACCCGGCGCCGGCCGTTCGGCGTCAGGTAGCGGGCGGCCCAGACGTTGTTCATGCCGGTGTCCACGGTGAACACCGCGTCCTCGGCGGCGACCTCGTCCAGCACCGCGGCCACGTACTCGGGGTGGATCGGCAGGTGCTTCTCGATGCCCCGGGTGTACGCGCCGACCACGTCCTCCAGCGCCCGGCAGTGCTTGCGCAGCATCCCGTCCAGGAAGGCGCGGTCCCGCCTGGCGTCCAGCAGCGGCAGAACGGCCCGCAGGGTCGCGGCGACGTCCCCGTGCACGGCCAGCTCCAGCGCGGTGCGGCGGCCCAGCCGGGTGGCGTCGTGGTCGACCTGGACGGTGCGGGCCTGCGGCAGGAACGAGTCGTACGGGAAGTCGGTGCCGAGCAGCAGCACCAGGTCCGCCTCGTGCAGCGCCTCGTGGCAGGCGCCGTAGCCGAGCAGGCCGCTCATGCCGACGTCGTACGGGTTGTCGAACTGGATCCACTCCTTGCCGCGCAGCGAGTGCCCGACCGGCGCGTTCAGCGCCTGCGCGGCGGCCATCACCTCGGCGTGCGCGTCGCGGACGCCCGCGCCGCAGAACAGCGCCACCCTGCGGGCCGCGTTCAGCAGCCGGGCCAGCTCCTGCACCTGGGACCACGGCGGCGCGGCGACGGCCTGCTCGGTGAGGAAGTGGCTGCTGCCGGTCGGCCCGGCGGCGGGCAGCGCGGCGACGTCACCGGGGAAGGCGAGCACCGAGACGCCGTGCGAGCCCAGCGCGTGCTGGATCGCGACCCGCAGCAGGCGGGGCAGCTGGGCGGGGGCGGACAGCATCTCGCACCAGTTGCTGCAGTCGGTGAACACCCGCTCGGGGTGGGTCTCCTGGAAGAAGCCGGTGCCGATCTGGCCGGACGGGATGTGCGAGGCGAGCGCGAGCACCGGCAGTCCGCTGCGCTGGGCGTCGTACAGGCCCTGGATCAGGTGGGTGTTGCCGGGGCCGCAGGAGCCGGCGCAGACGGCGAGCCGGCCGCTCAGCTCGGCCTCGGCGGCCGCCGCGAAGGCCCCGGCCTCCTCGTTGCGCACGTGCACCCAGCTGATGCCGTCCGCCCGGCGGATCGCGTCGACGACGGGGTTCAGGCTGTCGCCGACGACGCCGTACACCCGCTCCACCCCGGCCTGCCGGAGCACCTCCACCATCTGTTCGGCCACGCTCGCCACAGGTACTCCCTGTTTTCGTCACTCGCGACGGGGGTCGGCACGGATCACCTGCACCCTCCGGCGCTCGGGTCCGCTCCGCACCCGGAGCGGACCCGAACGGGTGAACTACTCCGCCGCCAGGTGGTCCTGCTGCCCGAGCTTGCCGATGGCCAGGCCCGCCTGCGGCTGCCGGCGGGCGGGTTCGCGGCCGGGCGGCTGGACGCAGCGCTCCTGGGCGGGCGGGACGGTGGTGGGCAGGGTGACCGGGGAGCCGGCCTTGACCTGGACGGGCTCGCCGTCGTGCCGCAGGTGCAGCACCTCGCCCCGGCGCAGCGTGTACGTCGTCCCGTCGTGGGTGATCCGGACGCCGAGCAGGTGCCCGCGGACCATCAGCGAGAAGCTGAGCTTCATCAGCCCGGCGGGCAGCCGGGGCCGGAAGGCGAGCGTCTCGTTGTGGTCGCGCAACCCGCCGAAGCCGGCGACCAGGGCGATGCAGGCCCCGGCGAGGGAGGCCATGTGGAGGCCGTCGCGGGTGTTGCCGCCGAGGTCGTGCAGGTCCATCAGCGCCGCCTCCGCCGTGTAGTCGTAGGCGAGGTCGAGCTGGCCGACCTCGGCGGCGATGACGGCCTGGGTGCAGGCGGAGAGGGAGGAGTCGCGGACGGTGAGGCGCTCGTAGTAGGCGAAGTTGCGGGCCTTCTGCTCGTCGGTGAAGGCGTCGCCGCGGACCTGCATGGCGAGGACCAGGTCGGCCTGTTTGACGACCTGCTTGCGGTACAGGTCGAAGTACGGGTAGTGCAGCAGCAGCGGGTAGTTCTCGGCGGGCGTGTTGTCGAAGTCCCAGACCTGGTGGTGGGTGAAGCCGTCTGCCTGCGGGTGGACGCCGAGGTCGGCGTCGTACGGGAGGTACATCGCGGCGGCGGCGTCGCGCCAGGCGGCGGTCTCCTCGGTGTCGACGCCGAGGTCGCCGGCCTCGCGCGGGTGGCGGACGGCGGAGTCGGCGGCGGCGCGCAGGTTCGTCTGCGCCATCAGGTTGGTGAAGACGTTGTTGTCGGCGACGGCGCTGTACTCGTCGGGGCCGGTGACGCCTTCGATCCGGAACCTCCCGGCGGCGTCGTGGTGGCCGAGCGAGCGCCACATCCGGGCGGTCTCGACGAGGAGTTCGAGCCCGTACTCGCGCTCGAACTCGACGTCCCCGGTGGCCCGGACGTAGCGGACCACGGCGGCGGCGATGTCGGCGCCGATGTGGAACGCGGCGGTGCCGGCCGGCCAGTACCCGGAGCACTCCTCGCCGCGGATCGTCCGCCAGGGGAACACCGCGCCGGCCAGGCCGAGTTGGGAGGCCCGTTCGCGGGCGAGCGGGAGGGTGGTGTGCCGCCAGCGCAGGGCCTGGTTGACGGCGCCGGGCAGGCAGTAGGTGAGCACCGGCAGGACGAAGGTCTCGGTGTCCCAGAAGCTGTGCCCGTCGTAGCCGGGGCCGGTCAACCCCTTGGCGGGGATGGCCCGTTCCTCGCTGCGGGCGCCGGCCTGCAGGACGTGGAAGACGGCGAACCGGACGGCCTGCTGGAGTTCGACGTCGCCCTCGATCTCGATGTCGCTGGTCTCCCAGAACTGCCGCAGGTAGTCGGCCTGTTCGGCGGCGAGGCCGTCCCAGCCGGTGTACCGGGCGGCGGTGAGCGCGGCCTCGACCTGGTCGCGGACGGCGGGCAGCGAGCGGGTGCCCGACCAGCCGTAGGCGATGAACTTGACCAGCCGCAGCCGCTCTCCGGGTTCGAGCACGGTGGTGACGCTGATCCGGCAGTGGTCGGACTCGGCCTCGGCGACGGTGTCGAGCCGGTCGGGACCCTCGATGATGTGGTCCATCCCGGCCGCGACCCGGATGCCGCTGTAACGGGTGCGGTGCACCAGGACGGCCTTGGCGCCGCTCGCGTGGTGCGCCTCGGGCTGCAGCGGGGCCTCCAGGACGGCGGCGGCGCGCGGGTCGCCCTCGGGGCCGCCGGGCAGCTGCTCGTTGGCGACGAGTTCGGACTGCAGCACGATCCGCACCGGCCCGTCGACCGCCTCGACGCTGTACTCGACCGCGGCGACGGCGCGCTGGGTGAGCGAGACCATTCGGGCGGAGCTGACCCGGATGGTCCGGCCGGCCGGGGAGGTCCATTCCGCCTCCCGGTGCAGCAGGCCTTCGCGGAAGTCCAACCAGCGCTTGTGGCTGAGGAGTTCGCCGTAGCGCAGGTCGAAGGGCTCGTCGTCGACCAGCAGTCGGATGATCTTGCCGTTGGTGACGTTGATGACGCTCTGGCTGGACTCCGGGTAGCCGTAGCCGCCCTCGCCGTACGGCAGCGGGCGCAGTTCGAAGACGCCGTTGAGGTAGGTGCCGGGCAGGCCGTGCGGCTCGCCCTCGTCGAGGTTGGCGCGCAGGCCGATGTGCCCGTTGGAGAGCGCGAAGACGGATTCGGCGCGGGCCAACGAGGCGAGGTCCAGGCCGTGTTCGGCGACCTGCCAGGGGTCGACGGCGAAGTTGTCGGAGGCGGTCATCGCGGGCCTTCCTCTCCCGGCAGCGGCGGGGCCGCGGACAGCAGGTCGGCGAGGTCGGCGACGACCACGGTGGCGCCGTCGCGGCGCAGTTCGGCGGCCTGGCCGGTGCGGTCGACCCCGACCACGGCGCCGAAGCCGCCGGCCCGGCCGGAGGCGACGCCGGCGAGCGCGTCCTCGAAGACGGCGGCGTGCGCGGGCTCGACGCCGAGGGCGCGGGCCGCGTACAGGTAGGTGTCGGGGGCGGGTTTGCCGGGCAGCCGCTCGCGGGTGGCGACCACGCCGTCGACGATCACCGGGAACAGCTCCAGCAGGCCGGCGGCCCGCAGCACGTCCCGGCAGTTGGCGCTGGAGGAGACCACCGCGCGGGGCAGTCCGAGCGCGTCCAGCCGGCGCACGTAGGCGACCGAGCCGTCGTACGGCTGGACGCCCTGCTCGTGGATGAGCCGCAGCACGGTGTCGTTCTTGGCCCGGCTGATCCCCTGCACGGTGCGGGCGTCGGGCGGGTCGTCCGGGGTGCCCTCGGGCAGGTCGATGCCCCGGCTGTGCAGGAACGCCCGGGTGCCGTCCAGCCGCGGGCGGCCGTCCACGTAGGTGTCGTACTCGGTGACGGCGTCGAAGGGGACGAACGGGCCGCCGGTGCGGGCGGCTTCGGCGCGCAGGAAGGCGTCGAAGGTGTCCTTCCAGGCCGCGGCGTGCACCTTCGCGGTCTGGGTGAGCACCCCGTCGAGGTCGAAGAGGAAAGCGCGGATGTCGTCCGGTAGCCCCAGCATGGGTGCAGTCTTACCCGGCTCGGCCGGGGAACACCGGGAAGCCGCCCTTTTCCCGGCGGCGCGTCGCGGGAAGGGCGGCTTCCGTTCGCCTCTGGTCACCCGGCGTTCGTCAGGGCGAGTCCGGCAGTTGCGCCTCGGGGGCCTGGATGACGGCGAAGGCGGCGCCCTGCGGGTCCCGCACGACGGCCATCCGGCCGGACTGCATGTCGAACGGCGGCTGGATCACCGAGCCGCCCGCCTTGACCAGGGCGTCCACGGTGGAGTCGGCGTCGTCCACCGAGAAGTAGGTCATCCAGTGCGAGGGGGTGTCGCCGGACAGGTAGCCGGGGATCGCCTGCATGCCGCCGACCGTGCGGTCGCCGACGTTGAGCGAGTAGTAGCCGTCCATGCCCTGGATGGTGGCCGGGCGCAGGCCGAGCGCCGGGTGGTAGAAGCGGCCGGCGGCCTCGGTGTCGGAGGTGTTCAGCTCGTTCCAGACCAGCGCGCCGGGCTCGTTGACCACGCCGGCGCCGATGAAGTCCATCGCCTGCCAGACGCCGAACACCGCGCCGGTCGGGTCGGCGGCGACCAGCATCCGGCCGATCGCGCCGACGTCCATCGGCTCGTACAGGACGGTGCCGCCGGCCTCGGTGACGGCCCGCATGGTCGCGTCGGCGTCGTCCGAGGCGAGGTAGGTGGTCCAGGCGACGGGCGGCAGCGGCTGGCCCTCGGGCGCGGACTGCGCCATGATCCCGGCGACCGGGCGGCCGTTGAGCGTGCACACGGCGTAGCCGCCGAACTCGGCCGGGCCGGCCTCGCCCTGCCAGCCGAACAGGTCACGGTAGAAGTCGAGCGCGGCCTGCTGGTCGCTCGCCATCAGGTCGATCCAGCACGGGGTGCCGGGCTTGTACGGATCGGTGACTACGGGCATTGCTGGGCCTCCCGGAGGCGGTGGTGGCCGGCTGGGGTCGTCGGGCGGGCGCCGCGCGGCCCGACCGGTACGGCCGCGCGCGCACGGCGGTACACCGCCCACCTTCGGCCCGCCGCCGCGATCCCGCCACCGGACGGCGCCCCGGCGGGCGAACCTCGCCCGGCCGGGGCGCCGTGGCCCTGCCCCGTGGTGACGCTCAGCCGCCGCTGCCGTACGAGGTGTTGGCGCAGATGTCGTCGTCCGCCGAGCGGGCGTCGTTGGTGACGGTGGTGGGCAGCGGCTGCGGGGCGGCCGGGGTGCCCGGGGCGGCGCCGGGGGTGCCGGAGGCCGTGCCGCCCATGCCGTTGGCGGCCGCGAAGTCCTGGCCGACGATCACCGACACGCCGCGCCCGCTGCCGGCCGAGAGCTCGGCGCCCGGGAACAGCGCGGCGACCTTCTCGGCGTTGGCCTTCTGCCCGGCGCCGTACTCGACCGTCGTGGTCTTGTACTTGGTGCTGGGCCCCTGGCCGGCCGTGACGGCGTTGAACTTGGCGCCCTTCAGCACCTCGGTGCCCTTGCCGGCCAGGCCGTTGTTGCTCGTGCCGTTGTAGACCGAGACCTTGATCGAGGCGTTGGCGGCGTCCCCGGGCGGCGGGGGCGGGGTGGTGGGCGCGGCCGGGGTGCTCTGGGTGCCGGGGGCGTCCGGCTGCTGGCCGGTGGCGTTCTGGCCGTCGATGGTCTGGTCGGCCTTGAGGATGTCCCAGAGCTTGTTGGCGTCCGGCTGGACCAGGTCGAGGTCCTTGTCCTGGGTGCGGTAGCGCCAGGGCGCGGTCACGAACTTGAGGTCGTGCATGTCGATGTTCTTCAGCGACAGGCCGAAGGAGATCAGCTTGTCCGCGGAGTCCAGCCCCGGGTCGACGGTCAGCGACTTGGTGGCGGCGTCGGCCAGCGGCAGCAGGTTGGTGGGGCTCAGCCCCTCCTTCTTGATCTTGGTGGCGAGCGAGCTCAGGAAGGCCTGCTGGCGCTTCATCCGGCCGATGTCCGAGCCGTCGCCGATGCCGTGCCGCAGCCGCACGTAGTCGAGCGCCTGCTGGCCCTGGACGGTCTGCTTGCCCTGCGGCAGGACGAGCGCGCCCTTCTTGGGCAGCTTGGGGTTGATGTCGCCCTCGTAGATCGGCTGCGGCAGGCAGACGTCCACGCCGTTCACGGCCTTGGTCATCGCCGCGAAGCCGCTGAAGTCGACCACCATGGTGTGGTCGACCCGGATGCCGGTGATCTTCTCCACCGTGTTCTGGGTGCAGGCCGGGTTGCCGTCGTCGCTGCCGCCGGTCGAGAAGGCCGCGTTGAACAGGTCGATGCCACCGCCCTTGGTCCACTTGCCGTTGGGCAGCTTGCAGGACGGGATCGGCACCTTCGCGTTGCGCGGGATCGAGATGCCCACGGCGTGCTTGTGGTCGGCGTAGACGTGCAGCAGGATCGTGGTGTCCGAGCGGGCGCCGCCGTCCTCGCCGCCGCCGAGGTCCGCGTTGTTCTTGCCGCGGCTGTCCGAGCCGATCAGCAGGATGTTGACCGGCTTGTTGCCGTCCGCGTCGGCCTTGGCCTCCGGCGGGCGGTCGGTGGCTATCGCGTCGGCGTCGAAGGACTTGATGTTGGCGTTCAGCTTCAGGTAGATCGCGCCGCCCGCGCCCGCGATCAGCACCAGCACGCCGGCCGCCGACCAGGCGACGATCTTCTTGACGTTCCGCTTCGGCTTGCCGCCGCGCCGGGCCGCCGCCCGTCCGCCGGTCGCGCCCGCGCCGCCCTTGGCGTCCTCGCCGCCGCCTCTGCCGCCCTTGCCCTGGGCCGCCCGGCGGGCCTCGGCCCGACCGCCGGCGCGCGGCGACGGCACGGCCGAACCGCCCGTGGTCGAGACCGCGCCGGGGGCGTCCTCGTCCCGATCCGGGCCCTCGCCCCACTGTCCTGACATGCGCGTACCTTTCACCGACGGAAGCGACGCCCCGGACGAACTGGCGCACCGCACACACAGGAGACCGACCCGATCGGCTCCAGGTTGCACATACGAACGTCGATACAAAACGACGAGCGTGGCTTCCGATCATATTTAGGGCTCTTGCGGTCACGAACCTCCGGTCCACCAGCAGCCCCGGTGGCACGCCCCGCAGCCCCCGACAGAACCGGCGAAAACGGTCGATTCCGGCGTGACCCACGCCACTTCGGCCACGCGCGACCGGAGCCGGCAGCCGTAGCCGGTCCATCAGGTCCGCCGTCGTCCGACGGGTCGTGCGCGGCGACCGGCCCCGGCCGAGCACGCGCGGCAACTCCCGCTACCGGCCCGCCAGTCCCCGCTCGTCGCGCCCCGGCGGGAGGCCGTCCGCCGACTCCTCCGGCCGTTCATGACGAAGGGCGCCCTCCCGACAGGAGGACGCCCGGGCCGCAAGCACGTTCACACGGTGGGCCACCAGGGGCTCGAACCCTGAACCTACGGATTAAAAGTCCGCAGCTCTGCCAATTGAGCTAGTGGCCCGCGGCTCTCGGACCCGGCGTGCCGGGCGGGGAGGGCCACCGCGATCCTACCCGTTGGGGGGTGGGGCTCCGCCAGTGGATTGGGCGGGCGTGGCGGGCCTCTGGGCGCTCAGGCCGGCGGCCGGTAGTGAGCGGCGCGGACGCGCCGGAGCCAGGCCTCGGCGGGGCGCCGGTCGGGGGCGTCGGGCAGGACGCCGGGGCGGGAGAGGCGTTCGGCGGCCGCGGCGAGGAGGGGTTCGGCGGAGTCCGGACGGTCGGCGATGCGTTCGCCGAGCTCGCGGACGCGTTCGGGGTCGGGCAGGCGGATCAGGTGCCGGCCGGTCTCGTGCAGGCGGACGGCCTGTTCGGTCAGCCGGACGAGGTGGCGGGCGTGCTTGGCGGCCCGGCGGCGGGCGGCCGGCTCGGCGGTGTCGCGGGTGAGCAGTTTGCGGAACTGCTGGTCGGCGTAGCCGAGGTAGGCCCTGCGCACGGCCGGGGCGCTGAGGAACGTCGAGCGGATGGCGACGAGTTCGGCGCCGAGCGGGGTACGGGTCTCGTACAGGTCGTCGGGCAGCCAGACGAGTTCGGAGGCGGTCGGGTTGCAGTTCAGCGCCAGGCGGCACCACTTGGCGGCCTCGTGCAGGGTGAGATCGGGCGCGGTGGTGACATACGACTCGGCCGGGCGGTCCAGGCCGTGCAACTCCTCGGTGGGGGTGGCGAACAGGCCCAGCCGGTCGACGTCGGAGCCGGCGTGGGCGAAGCCGTAGGCGGTGGAGCCGACGATGCCGGCGAGCAGGACGGTCCCGGGGGCGCCGGCTCCGGGGGACACGGGCGGGGGCGTGGACGCGGGCAAGGTCGGCTCCTCTCGGGCGGGTCGGCCGGGTACCGCATCCTCTCCGGCGGGCTTCGCCGCGGCCACCGAATTCCGGCCGCACGCTCCCGCCGGATGATCGAACTGCCGTGTGGCGTACGGAACATGTCGACCACCAACGATCCCGAAGAGGTCCTGCTCGTCACCGGTGGCGGCCGCGGCATCGGCGCCGCCACCGCCCTGCTGGCCGCCCGGCGCGGCTACCACCGGGGCGTTCCTGGAGGTGTCCGGCGGGCGCTGAGCGGGCGCTGAGCGGGCGCTGATCGGGCCCCGTGCGCAGGGCGGCGGGAAACCGGCCGACGCCCAGCGGCCTCCCCCGGTTTCCTTCCCCCGAGCCCGCCCCGCCCGTACGGTGGGGCACATGACCGACGCCTTCATCGAGATCCCCGGTGTGCGCAACTTCCGTGACGCGGGCGGGATCGGCGGCCTCCGCCGCGGTGTGCTGTTCCGCTCCGGCTCCTTCCACACCCTCACCGAGGAAGGCGCCCGCCGCCTCAAGGCCCTCGGCCTGCGCACGGTGATCGACCTGCGCAGCCCCGTCGAGCTGGAGGTCTGGCCGGACCAGCGGCACGGGCTCGACCTCGACTCCGTCAACCTGCCGACCCTGCCGGCCAACCGCGAGGACGTCGACCAGCCCTGGCCCGAGGACCAGGCCGCCCTCTACCCGTTCATGGGCGAGACCGGCGGCCGCTCGATCGCCGGCGTCGTCCGCCTGCTCGCCGACCCGGCCACCGGCCCGGCCGTCGTGCACTGCGCGGTCGGCAAGGACCGCACCGGCCTGACCATCGCCGTCCTGCAGTCGCTGCTCGGCGCGGACGAGGACGAGATCACCGCGGACTTCCTGCGCTCCAACCTCGGCCTCGGGCTGGACAAGGGCCCGGTCCCGTACGTCGACGAGACCGGCACCGAGCGTGTCTCCCGCCCGGTCGGCGCCGAGCACCTGGCCTCCGCGCTCGACACCATCCGCACCCGGCACGGCAGCCTCCCCGCCTTCCTGGCGGCGCACGGCGTCACCGAGGACGAACTCGCGGCCCTGCGCGCCAACCTGTCCTGACCGGGCCCGCGGGCACGCTCAGTCCTGCCGCTCGAACCGCCACCACTGCGCGGGCGAGTCGACGTCCTCCCACTGCCGGACGGCGTCCTCGGGCGGTTCGGCGGCGGTGAGCGGCTTGCCGCTGATGAAGCTGGTGACGGTGTAGGTGCCCGGGGCGTCGACGTGGGCTTCGAGCAGCCACTCCTGGGCGCCGAAGGCGTTCGCCGACCACTGCTGGATCGGCACGCCGTCCTCGGTGGCGGCCCCGGTGACGTCGAGGCGCTTGCCGCTGCCGGCGTTCTCGATGTGGACGAGCGCGCCGCCCGGGTGGACGGCGGTGAGCTGCCACAGCTGGGCGTCGGAGCCGTCGTCCGCGCCGACGCGGACCTTGGCGCCGCTGCGCTTGGAGGCGTCGGCGACCTCCAACAGCAGGCCGGTGCCGACGTTGCGGATCAGGTAGCGGCCGTCGGTGATCGCGAGGTTGGTCACGATCGCAGTCTCCCACCGGGGTCCGACAGACACCGCGCAGCGGGCCGCCCTCGTGGGCCTCGTGGGCCTCGTGGGCCCCCTGAGCCTCGCGGGCCTCGTAGCCGAAGACGGCGGCCGGCACCGCCGCCACCGCGCCGACCTGGTCGAGCGCGGACGCCTGCGGCAGGCTGAGCGCCGCCCTCCCATCCGGCCTGGTGGGGACGGCATTTGACGCGGTCACCGCGCGAGCATCCGTCACCGGGCCGAATCCCGGGGAGGTTTCCGGTGAACGGGCTCCGCCGCCTATGCTGCGGCGAATGTCCATCGATCAGACGCCCTCGCACCGCCGTCCGCCCGCTCTCCTCGACGCGGTCGCCGAGTTGGAGGCCGTGGTCGCGGCCGGGGAGGACGAGCACGTCGGCCGGGCCCTGGCCGAGCTGGGCGGCCTGTTCGGCGCGGCCGGGCCCGACGAGCAGCGGGCGGCCGGCCCCCGGCTGGCGGCGCTGCTGCCGGGCACCCCGCCGTTCCCCCGCGCCCACCTGGCCATGATGGTCGGCGCCTGCGTCGAGCAGGGCGCCGACCCGGTGGCCTGCGCGGGCCCGGTGCTGGCCGGCCTGCGCGGGGCGCTGACCGGCGCGCAGCGGCTGGTGGAGCGCTGGGCGCGGACGGGCGGCGGCGAGCTGCCCGACCCGATGGAGGACGACCCGGCCGAGGCGCACGCGCGGATCGAGGACCCGCGGCAGCTGGACGAGTGGCACGCCTTCCTGGCCGTCGCCGGCTGGTGGACGCTGCACCTGTGGCAGATGGCCGCGTTCGCGGTGTACGCGCACCCGCCGGTCCGGGCCGAGGCCCGCGCCTCGGGCGTGACGGAGGTGCTGCTGGAGCTGATCGGCCGCTACGAGGGCGACAACCACGACTTCCGGGGCCTGACCCACCTGGCGCAGGTGCTCGACGACGAGCCGCTGCTGGTCCTCGACCGCCCGAGCGGCACCGGCTACCTGCTGCGGATGAGCGGCCTGAGCGACACCTTCCAGCTGCACACCCTGCTCGCCGACGTGCTGATCGGCGGCGGCCACCTGCCCGGCGCCCCGCAGGACCCGGAGGTGGTGGCGCTGGCCCGCACCGCGTTCGTGGACGGCCGCCGGCTGATCGCCACCGGCGCGTTCAACCTGGTCGCGCCGGACGGCTCCTGGCTCTGGAACGAGGGGACGCCCGCCGACGTCCCGCTGCTGGACGGCGTCCGCACCCTGGTGCTGGAGCCGCTGCCGTACGAGCGCACCTGGACGGCCGGGCGGTTCCTCCAGGAGCTCCCGGGGGACCTGCGGCTGGAGCGGGTGCTCGACCCGGCGGAGGCCGCCCGGCTGCTGGCCCGGACGGTACCGGGCGTGTCCACGGCCGCGGCCTTCGGGTAGCGCCCCCGCCCCGGAGGCCCCCGGCGGCCGCCGTGTTCGGCGCGTTAGGGTCGGAAGCCGACGAAGCCCCTACCGAGTGGAGCCGACGATGGCGAAGGTCCCGAACGCGCTGGTGTCCGCCGCGCCCGCCGCGCTGACCGCGGCGAGCGGTCTGGTCGGCGGCTACGGCGTCGCCCGCTGGAGCGGCCGGCGCGAACTCGGCGGCGCGGTGCTGGCGGTGGCCGGCGCCGGGGCGGCCGCGCAGTGGCGCCGCAGCGCGGGCACGGGCGCCGCGGCGGCGCTGACCGGCCTGTACGTGGCGGCCTTCGGCGGCTCGCACCCGCTGGCGAAGCGGATCGGTGCCTGGCCGGCCGTGTTCGCCGTCACCGGCGTGGTCGCGGCGGCCTCCACCGCCGCGACGGTGCTCGGCGCCCGCAAGCGGTAACGCCCCGCGCCCGGAGGCGCCGGTCAGCGCCCGAACCGTGCCTCGAAGGCGGCCCGGTTCACCGAGACCGGCGAGCGGTCCCAGACCGCGAACACCACCCGCTCGAAGGCCGCCCCGTACCGGGCCAGCGCGCCCTCGAACGCCTCGGCGACCTGCGCCGGGTCGTTGCGGAACACCCCGCAGCCCCAGGCGCCGAGCACCAGCGCGCGGACCTCGTGCCGGGCGGCGGCCGCCAGCACCCGCTCGGCCCGCGCGGCGAGCACGCCCCGTACGTCGGTGCCGGCCGAACGCCGCTCCAGCTGGCCCGCGTTGGGCGCGGGCGAGGTCAGGAAGGTGACCGGGTACGGGCGGGCCAGCAGCTCGCCGCGCCCGCCGCGGATCACCGGCACGCCCGGCGAGACGATCACCCGGTGGCTGTACCGCAGGTCGTCCGAGGCCCGGTGCGCCTCGTAGTAGTCCGGCGCCTCCAGCAGGCAGGAGTACAGCAGCGCGCTGCGGCACAGGTCCTCCTCCTGGGCGCGGGCGCCGCGCAGGTAGCCGCCGCCGGGGTTGCGCGCGGAGGCGAAGTTCAGCACCCCGACCGGCCCGGCCCCGGCCGCGACCAGCCGCCCGGCGGCCTCGACGCTGCCCTCGGCCGTCACCTCGATCCGCCCGCCGGCCGGGCCCGGCCCCGGCGCCCCGGCGGCCAGCAGCGCGTCCAGCGCCTCCGGCCGGTACGACACCGTGCCGGCCCTCGCCGCCGTCAGTTCCTCCCCCACCCGCACGAGTTCGCCCCCGGCCGTCCGGTAGCTCCCCCGCTCGGCGATCTCCTCGTTCACCCGTGCCACGTCGTGCAGTCTGCTGCTCATGTCCGTGACGCTACGGGACTACCGCCGACGCGCGCCACAGGTTATTCTCACTTCCAGAACAACACCTCGGGGGGCTTGCCGGAGGTGTCGGGGGGTATCGGGGGAACGCGAAGGGCCCGCTCCGGGGGACGGAGCGGGCCCTTCGTGTGTTCAGTCGTTCAGCGCGGCCGGCGGTCGAGGACTACCGGCCGTACCGGGTCAGTTCTTCCAACGCGGCTTGCGGTCCTCGCGGTTGAAGCCGCCGCGGTCGTCACGGTCGCGGCCGCCGAAGCCGCCGGAGCGGGTGCCGCGGTCGTCGCGGCCGAAGCCGTTGCCCTGCGGACGGCCGCCGGAGCGGTGGTCGTCACGGCGGGCGAACGGACGGCTGTTGCCGCCGCGCTCGTCCCGGTCACGGCCGAAGGACGGGCGGTCGCCGAAGGAGCGGGCCGGGCGGTCGCCGAACGAACGCTCGCCGAAGCCGCCGGAGCGGCGGTCGTCCCGGTCGCGGCCACCGAAGCCACCGCGGTCGCGGTCGAAACCACCCGAACGACGGTCATCGCCGCCACGGCCACCGAAACCACCCGAACGACGGTCGTCACGGTCA
>NZ_JZKH01000071.1 GCF_000961885.1 Streptomyces rubellomurinus | reverse complement strand
GGCGCGGCGGGCGCGGCGGGCGCGGGCGGGCGCGGCGGGCGCGGGCGGGCGCGGGCCCGGACGTCAGCCCCCGAGGAACCGCAGGACGGCCAGGACCCTGCGGTTGGCGCCGTCGTCCCGCGGCAGCCGCAGCTTGTCGAACACCGCGTTGACGTGCTTCTCCACCGCGCTCCTGGAGACGAACAGCTGCTGGGCGATGGCCGCGTTGGTGCAGCCCTGGGCCATGAGCGTCAGCACGGTCCGCTCGCGTTCCGTCAGCAGGTCGAGATCGTCGGTGCGGCGGGTGCGGGCGAGGAGGCGGCGCACCACCTCCGGGTCGAACACCGTGCCGCCGCCGTGCACCCGGTCCAGCGCGGACAGGAACTCCTCCACCCGGCCGACCCGGTCCTTCAGCAGGTACCCCACGCCCCGGGTGTCGGCCGCCAGCAGCTCGGCGGCGTACCGCTGCTCCACGTACTGCGACAGCACCAGCACCCCCACCCGCGGGTGCTCGGACCGGATCCGCAGGGCGGCCCGCAGCCCCTCGTCGGTGTGGGTGGGCGGCATGCGGACGTCCACGACGGTGACGTCCGGGGGATCGGCGGCCACCGCGGCCAGCAGGGCGTCCGCGTCCCCCACCGCGGCGGCCACCTCGTGCCCCTCGTCGGCCAGCAGGCGGACCAGGCCCTCGCGCAGCAGCGCGGAGTCCTCGGCGATCATCAACCGCATGGCAGCTCCGCGACCACCCGGGTCGGGCCGCCCGGCGGGCTGTCCACCGTCAGCCGACCGTCCAGCGCGGCGATGCGGCGGGCCAAACCGCTCAGTAGGAGGCCCGGGCGGTGCCGAACCACTCCTCGGCCAGGTCGTCCAGCGTCCGCGACGCGGGCTCCAACTCGCGCAGGTACCACGGCAGGTGGCTGTACACGTGCAGCAGCGTGTACGCCATCAGCAGGCGCGGGTCGACGGCGCGGCCGTAGGCGGCGAGCAGATGGCCGAGCAGGACGGGATCGGCGCGGGTGGTGAACAGGCCGACCGCGACCAGGTCGTACGCAGGATCACCGATCATGGCGGGCTCGAAGTCGAACAGCCCGGTGAGCCGCCACCCGGCGGCCGGGTCGGTCAGCAGGTGCTCGCGCATGAACTCGGTGTGCAGCAGGGCGCGTTGCGGCGCCCGGGGGAGCGGGGCGGCCGCGAGGAAGTCCGGGATCTGCTCTGACCAGGCCTCGGGCAGCCCGCGTTCGCGCTGGCGCGCCACCGCGCCGGCCCGCTGGCGGGCGAGGAAGGCGGACCAGTCGCCGGGGCCGAGCACGTCCGCGAGCGGATCCGGGTCGAGCGCGTGCAGGGCGGCCAGCGCCTCCCCGCAGTCCCGGGCGATCCGCACCCGCGCGCCCTGCGGGATGCCCGGCCAGGCGGGCGCCAGGCCCTCGCCCGGCAGCCGGGACATCAGCACGTAGCGCCAGCCGTTGACGTACTCGCCGGCCGCGCGCACCTCCGGCGTCGGGATCGGCAGCGCGCCCCGCAGGTGGGTGAGGACGCGCTCCTCGGTGACGCCGTCCCGCGCGCTGAGCGCCGGGAACAGCTTGAGCACGTGCGCCCCGCCCACCGCGTACACCGGGACGGAGCCCTCCGCGAAGCGCTCCAGCGGCAGCCCGCCGACGCCCAGGCGCGCGCACAGCGCCTCGGCGCCCGGCCGTACCACGGTCTCGTCCGGCACGACCGCGTCCCACTGTTCGTCCGTCTCCACCACAGGCAGCATGGGCGCACGGTAGGCAGGGCGACGCCCGCCCGGCAACGGGGTTTCGCCCACCCGGCGGGCCGGGTCAGCGGGCCCCGCAGTTGCCGACGTCCGGCGAGGCCGGCTCCGGCCCGGTGGCCGGGTCGCGGGTGAGCAGGTAGCGGGCGCCCGGCCCGGCCTCGCCGGCGCGGTCGCCGAGGTTGTAGAGCGCGCAGCGGGTCAGCGACAGGCACCCGCAGCCGATGCAGCCGGTGAGCTTGGCCTTGAGCCGTTCGAGTTCGGCGATCTGCTCGTCGATCCGGGTCTGCCAGGACGCGGCGACCTGGTCCCACTCGTCGCCGCTGGGCGCCGGCCGCGAGGGCAGCCGGTCGAGGGCGACGCGCGCCTCGTCGAGGGAGAGGCCGACCCGCTGGGCGGCCCGGACGAAGGCGATCCGGCGCAGCGTGCCGCGGGTGTAGCGGCGCTGCCCGCCGGCGGTGCGGGTGGCGTGGATCAGCCCGAGGCTCTCGTAGTAGCGCAGGGCGGAGGCGGCGAGGCCGCTGCGCTTGCCGAGCTGCCCGATGGTGAGCAGGTCGCTGTGGCGCGGGCCGGGGGCGCGGTCGCTGTCCGGGGTCGCGTTCATGGGCACCCACTGTAGTCGCTTGACCTCAAGTTCGCTTGAAGTTGCACGATCGGGGGCATGACGACGAGCACGACGACGAGCACGACGGAAGCCCGGGCCCGCGGCCGCTTCGAGGACCTCCCGGCCCTGATGTCCCTGATGACCGGCGACGAGAAGCACAACCCCGCCGCCACCTCCACCCTGGACGCCCTCTGGGTGCTCTACGACCGGGTGCTGCGCGTCACCCCGGCCACGGCCGACGCGCAGGACCGCGACCGGATGCTGCTGTCCAAGGGCCACGGCCCGATGGCCTACTACGCCGTGCTGGCGGCCAAGGGCTTCATCGACCCGGCGGTGCTGCCGAGCTTCGGCGGCTACGACTCGCCGCTCGGCTACCACCCGGACCGGATGCTGCTCCCCGGCGTGGAGATCTCCTCCGGCTCGCTCGGCCAGGGCCTGCCGCTGGGCGTCGGCACGGCGCTGGGCCTGCGGGCGCAGGGCCTGAACGGCCCGGCGGTGTGGGTGCTGCTCGGCGACGCCGAGTTCGACGAGGGCTCCAACCACGAGGCGGTGGCCTTCGCCGGCGCGTACGGCCTGGACCGGCTGCACGCGGTGGTGATCGACAACTCCTCCGCCACGCACGGCTGGCAGGGCGGGATCGCGCAGCGCTTCGCGGCCGCCGGCTGGTCGACGGCGACGGTGGACGGCCGCGACCACGAGGCGCTGCACCGCGCCTACACCGCCGAGCACCCGGGGCGCCCGCACGTGGTGGTCGCCACGGTCGAGCCCAAGGACTCCTGAAGAACCACTCCCCCCGAGCCCCCCACGGAAGGCAAGCCCCCGATGGACACCATGCGCGAGCGCTTCGTCGACGTCACCACCCGTCTGCTGGACGAGGACCCCCGGCTTGCCCTGGTGCTCGCCGACATCACCGCCGCCTCCTTCGACCCCGCCCACGAGCGCCACCCCGACCGGGTGGTCAACGTCGGCATCCGCGAGCAGCTGCTGATCGGCGCGGCCGGCGGCCTGGCCCTGACCGGGATGCGCCCGATCGCCCACACCTTCGCCAGCTTCCTGGTGGAACGCCCCTTCGAGCAGGTGAAGCTGAGCCTGTCCCACCAGGGCGTCGGCGCGGTGCTGGTGAGCGCGGGCGGCTCGTACGACAACCCGGCGGCGGGCCGCACCCACATGGCCCCGGGCGACGTCGCCCTGCTGGACACCCTGCCGGACTGGACGGTGCACGTCCCCGGCCACCCCGAGGAGGCCGAGCGGCTGCTGCGCCACGCCTACGCGGACGGCGACCGCAACGTCTACGTCCGCCTCTCGGCGCAGCAGAACGAGACCCCGGTCGCGATCGAGCCGGGCCGCCTGACGGCCGTCCGTACGGGCCGGGGCGGCGTGGTGGTCGCGGTGGGGCCGGTGCTGGACGCGGTGCTGGCGGCCACCGAGGGCCTGGACGCGACGGTCCTGTACGCGGCGACGGTGCGCCCCTTCGACCGGGCCGGCCTGCGCGCGGCGCTGGACGCCCACGGCGGTCGGGGCGACGTGGTGCTGGTGGAGCCGTACCTCGCGGGCACCTCCGCGCACGCGGTGCACGAGGCGCTGGCCGACCGCCCGCACCGGCTGCTGGCGCTGGGCGTGCCGCGCGCGGAGCACCGGCACTACGGCTCGATGGCCGAGCACCTGGCCGCCTACGGCCTGGACGCGGCCGGCCTGCGCGAGCGGATCGGCACCTTCCTCTGGTGAGCGGCCCCGGGGCGGGTCACACCGCGACGAGGGCCACCGAGTCGCCCCCGAGCCGCACCCGGTCGCCCGACACCAGGGCCGCCCCGAACGCCGCGACGAGCTCCCGCCCCGGGCCGCCCAGCGGCACGGTGGCCTCGCCGGCCCCCAGGTTGACCGCGACCCGGTACGGCCCCCGGTGGACCACCAGCCACCCGGCGGCCTCGTCGAACTCGACCCGCACCGCCCCGAGGTCCGGGTCGCCGAGCTCCGGCAGCTCCCGCCGAAGCCGGAGCAACTGCCGGTACCAGTCCAGCAGTTCGGCGTGCGGAGCGCGGTGCGGCTCGGTCCAGTCGAGGACGGAGCGCAGCAGCGTGGCGGGTTCCTGCGGGTCGGGGACGGCTTCGGCGGCCCAGCCGTGGTCGGTGAACTCCCGCCGCCGGCCCTGCCGGACGGCTTCGGCGAGGCCGGGGTCGGTGTGGTCGGTGAAGTACTGCCAGGGGGTGGCCGCGCCCCATTCCTCGCCCATGAACAGCATCGGGGTGAACGGCGAGGTGAGCACGAGGGCGGCGCCGCAGGCGAGCCGGCCGGTGGGCAGGGTGGTGGAGATCCGGTCGCCGAGCGCCCGGTTGCCGATCTGGTCGTGGGTCTGCAGGTAGCCGAGCAGCCGGTGGCCGGCGCCGGTCGGGGTGAACGGCCGGCCGTGCCGGCGGCCCCGGAAGGTGGACCAGGTGCCGTCGTGGAAGTAGCCGTGCCGCAGCGACTTGGCGAGGGCGGCGAGCGGTGCGCGCGCGAAGTCGCCGTAGTAGCCGTGGGATTCGCCGGTGAGCGCGCAGTGCAGGGCGTGGTGGAAGTCGTCGCTCCACTGGGCGTCGATCCCCTGGCCGCCGGCTTCGCGCGGGGTGGTGGTGCGCGGGGTGTTGAGGTCGGATTCGGCGACGAGGAACAGCGGCCGGTTGGTCGCGACCGCCAACTTGTCGACCTCGCCGCTGAGTTCCTCCAGGAAGTGGACGGCCCGGTGGTCGATCAGGGCGTGCACGGCGTCGAGCCGCAGCCCGTCGATCCGGTAGTCGCGCAGCCAGGCGAGGGCGCTGCCGATCAGGTAGGCGCGGACTTCGTCGGAGCCGGGGGCGTCGAGGTTGACGGCGGCGCCCCAGGGGGTGTGGTGCCGGTCGGTGAAGTACGGGCCGTACCGCGGGAGGTGGTTGCCGGAGGGGCCGAGGTGGTTGTGCACCACGTCGAGGATCACCCCGAGGCCCCGGCCGTGCGCGGCGTCGACGAAGCGCTTGAGCCCGTCCGGCCCGCCGTAGGGCTCGTGGACGGCCCACGGCGAGACGCCGTCGTAGCCCCAGCCGTGCCGGCCGGGGAACGGGCAGACCGGCATGAGCTCGACGAAGTCGACGCCCAACTCGACGAGGTGGTCGAGGCGTTCGGCGGCGGCGTCGAAGGTGCCGCGGGTGGTGAAGGTGCCGACGTGCAGCTCGTACACCACCGAGCCGGGCAGCGGGCGGCCGCGCCAGCCGGTCGCCGTCCAGGGGAACGCGGCGTGGTCGACGGGCCGGCTCGGGCCGTCCGGGCCGTGCGGCTGCCGGGCCGAGCGCGGGTCGGGCAGCGGCGGGCCGCCGTCCAGCCGGAAGGCGTAGTCGCCGGCCGGTGCGACGCCGCCCCACCAGCCGTCGCGGCCGGCCAGGCGCGCCAACTCATGGGAGCCGCCGGAGACTTCGACCGTGACGCGGGAGGCCGCGTGCGGCGCCCACACCTCGTAGACCGCCATGCTCAGCCCCTCCTCGTCAGCAGTGCCACCGGATACGTCGCCAGCAGGTCCGCGACCGGCACCGGCTGTCCGGCCGGGTAGCGGTGCTCGGTCAGCTGGTCCGTCCAGGCGCCGCCCGGGGGCAGCTCCAGCACGGCGTCGCGCCAGCCGCCGGCCCGCTCCAGCCCGTACGGGAGCCGGGTGACGGCGGTGACCACGTCCTCGCCGCGGGCGAAGGCCAGCAGGTGTTCGCCGGACAGGTCGACGGCGGCCAGCGGGCGGTAGGCGCCGAGCGGGCGGTCGCGGCGCAGGTGCAGGGCGGTGGCGGTCAGGTGCAGCTTCTCGCGGGCGAGGTCTCCGGGGCGCGGGGCGGCGGCGTCGGTGAGCCGCACGGCGAGGGCGTCGAGGTCGACCACGCCCCGGTTGTCCGGGTCGACCAGGGTGTACAGCGGCTCCTCGCTGCCCTGGTACAGGTCCGGGACGCCGGGGACGGTGAGGTGCAGCAGGGCGGCGGCCAGGGTGTTGGCCCGGGCGTGCGGGGCTAGGGCGCGCACCCGCTCCTCGATCCGGGCGAGCAGCCCGGGGTCGGCGTACACGGCGCGGGCCCGCTGTTCGAGCGCCCGCTCGTACGGTGTGTCGGGGGCCGTCCAGGAGGTGTGCAGCTTGGCCTCGCGGGCGGCCTTGAGCAGGGCGGCGACCAGCCGCTCGGGGGTGATCGGCCAGGCGGCGACCAGGGTGTGCCACAGCATCCAGTCGGCGTCCCGGTCGGGGCCGGGCCCGAGCGCGGCGGACCAGGCGGCGGCCTCGGCGGCCCACGCCTCGGGCTGCTCGGCGAGGACGGCGAGCCGGGCGCGCGCGTCGGCGCTGCGCTTGGTGTCGTGCGTGGACAGCGCCGTCATGCTGTGCGGCCACTGCTGCTCCAGGTACCGGCACCAGTCGTGGAACTCGGCCGGGGTGACCCAGGGCCGGGCCGGCTCGCCGCCGACCTCGTTGTGCCCGGGCAGCGCGTTCCACCGGTAGAAGGCGGTGTCCTCGACGCCCTTGGCGGCGACGGCCGCGGCGGTCTGCCCGAAGCGCACGCAGAACTCGTCCCGGTCGGGGTCGCGCCCCAGCTCGCCCAGGGCGAGCGCGGCGACCAGGTGCTCGGTCGGGTCGTCGGAGCCCTCCCGCACGGTGCGCAGGAACTCCTCGGGCGGCGGCGCCTCGCCGGGCCGCGCGTACGGCCGGTACACCGGGTAGTCGGTGAGCAGCCGGCGCAGCGCGGCCCGCAGCTGCCAGGGCGCGTGGTCGGCGTAGGCGGGCTCGGCGGCGCCGATCCGCAGCGCGATCCGCACCAGCCGCTCGACCTCGGCGGCCAGCTCGCCGACCGGCCCGGTCATCTCGGCGCGCCCGCGCCGGGCGGCGGCCACCGCCGGGTTCGGCTCCCCGCGCGCGGGTTCCGGCCCGCCGCCCAGGAACGCCCGGTACGCCTCGGCCGCGCGCCGGGCCCCCGCCGGGTCGGTGAGCACGCCGTCGATGCGGCGCAGCGCGTCGTAGCCGGTGGTGCCGGCGACCGGCCAGTCGGCGGGCAGCCGCTCCTCGCCGGTGAGGATCTTCTCGACCACCACGTAGGCCCCGCCGCCCGCCGTCCCGCCGGTGGCCGCCGCCAGCCGCCGCAGGTAGCCGCGCGGGTCGGCGAGCCCGTCCGGGTGGTCGATCCGGAAGCCGTCCAGGACGCCCTCGCGGTACAGCCGTAGCAGCACGGCGTGGGTGGCGTCGAACACCTCCGGTTCCTCGACCCGCAGGGCGATCAGCTCGTTGACGGTGAAGAACCGCCGGTAGTTGAGCTCGGTGCGGGCCAGGCGCCACCAGGCGAGCCGGTACCACTGCCGGGCCAGCAGCTCCGGGAGCGGCAGCCGCTCGGTGCCGGGCCGCAGCGGCAGCTCGTGCCGGTGGTAGCGCAGCACGTCGCCGTCGACGGCCAGCTGGTCGAGGACGGCGCCGAGCCGGTCGCCGAGCAGCGGCAGCAGCACCCGTCCGCGCCCGGGGGCGTCGGCGGGGCCGGTCTGCGCGGTCCAGTCGATGTCGAACCAGTGGGCGTACGGCGAGTCGGGCCCGTCGCGCAGCACGTGCCACAGCGGCCGGTTGAGGTGTTCGGGGACGGGCACGGCCATGTGGTTGGGCACCACGTCGGCGATCAGCCGCAGCCGGTGCCGGCGGGCCTCGGCGGCGAGGGCGCGCAGGGCGCTCTCGCCGCCGAGTTGTTCGCTGATCCGGGTGTGGTCGACGGTGTCGTAGCCGTGGGTGGAGCCGGGGGCGGCCTCCAGCAGCGGGGACAGGTGCAGGTGGGAGACGCCGAGGGCGGCCAGGTAGGGGACGGCGGCGGTGGCGTGGTGCAGGGTGAAGCCGGGCTGCAGCTGGAGCCGGTAGGAGGAGGACGGGGCGGGGGCGGCCGGGCGGGCCTGCGGGGGCTCGGCGGCGGAGGTCATAGGTCCATAGGTACCCGGCCCGGCCCGCCGCCAAGACCCGCTGCTGGCCCGAACAGGTGAGCCCGGCCCGGCGCCCGGCCCGGTCGCGCCACCCGCTCGGCCGCCCGTCACGCGGCCCGCTCGGGCGGGCCGCTCAGGCCGGCCGCTGGAGCACCATCAGCGAGCGGTCGGTGAGCCACAGCGTGTCCCCGGCCTTGACGGTCGCCCCGGCGCCGGGGGCGGGCAGCCGGGGCTGCGCGGTGTCGACGACGACCCGCCACTGCTGCCCGTGGTCGGCGGGCACGGTGAACTCCAGCGGTTCGAAGTGGGCGTTGAACATCAGCAGGAAGGAGTCGTCGACGATCCGCCCGCCGCGCCGGTCCGGCTCGGAGATGGCGTAGCCGTTGAGGAAGACGGTGAGCGACTTGGCGTAGCCGACGCCCCAGTTGCGCTTGGTCATCTCCTCCCCGGTGGGGGTGAACCAGGCGATGTCGGTGAGGTCGTCGTACGCGCCGGAGGCGGACACCGGCCGGCCGTGGAAGAACCGCCGCCGCCGGAACACCGGGTGGTCGCGGCGCAGCCAGATCATGCCCTGGGTGAACTCCAGCAGCCGGGCCCGCGGGCCGTCGGCGTCCGAGCCGTCCGGCCAGTGCACCCAGGTGAGTTCGTTGTCCTGGCAGTAGGCGTTGTTGTTGCCGAGCTGGGTGCGGCCGAGTTCGTCGCCGTGGGAGAGCATCGGCACGCCCTGGGAGAGCATCAGGGTGGCGATCAGGTTGCGCTGCTGGCGCGCCCGCAGCTCCTCGACGGCCGGGTCGTCGCTGGGGCCCTCGACGCCGCAGTTCCAGGAGCGGTTGAAGGACTCGCCGTCCCGGTTGTCCTCGCCGTTGGCGTGGTTGTGCTTGTCGTTGTACGAGACCAGGTCGCGCAGGGTGAAGCCGTCGTGGCAGGTCACGAAGTTGATCGAGGCGATGGGGCGCCGGCCGTCGTCCTGGTAGAGGTCGGAGGAGCCGGTGAGCCGGGAGCCGAACTCGGCGAGGGCGGCGTTCTCGCCGCGCCACAGGTCGCGCACGGTGTCCCGGTACATGCCGTTCCACTCGGTCCACAGCGGCGGGAAGTTGCCGACCTGGTAGCCGCCCTCGCCGAGGTCCCAGGGTTCGGCGATGAGCTTGGCCTGGGAGACGACCGGGTCCTGCTGGACGAGGTCGAAGAAGGAGGAGAGCCGGTCGACCTCGTGGAACTGCCGGGCGAGGGTGGCGGCGAGGTCGAAGCGGAAGCCGTCGACGTGCATCTCGGTGACCCAGTAGCGCAGCGAGTCCATGATCAGCTGGAGCACGTGCGGGCTGCGCATCAGCAGGCTGTTGCCAGTGCCGGTGGTGTCCTCGTAGAAGCGCTGGTCCTGGGCGAGGCGGTAGTAGGAGACGTTGTCGAGGCCGCGCAGCGACAGGGTCGGGCCGAGGTGGTTGCCCTCGGCGGTGTGGTTGTAGACGACGTCGAGGATCACCTCGATGCCGGCCGCGTGCAGCGCCTTGACCATCGACTTGAACTCCTGGACCTGCTGGCCGCGGTCGCCGGTGGAGGAGTAGGAGGAGTGCGGGGCGAAGAAGCCGATGGTGTTGTAGCCCCAGTAGTTGGCCAGGCCCAGGTCGCGCAGCCGGTGGTCGCGGACGAACTGGTGCACCGGCATCAGTTCGATGGCGGTGACGCCGAGTTTGGCGAGGTGCTCGATCACCGCCGGGTGGGCGAGGCCCGCGTAGGTGCCGCGGATCTCCTCGGGGATGCCGGGGTGCAGCCGGGTGAGGCCCTTGACGTGGGCCTCGTAGATGACGGTGCGGTGGTAGTCGGTGCGCGGCGGCCGGTCGGTGCCCCAGTCGAAGTACGGGTTGACGACCACCGAGTGCATGGTGTGCGGGGCGGAGTCGAGGTCGTTGCGGCGTTCGGGGGCACCGAAGTGGTAGCCGTAGACGGACTCGTCCCAGTCGATGTGCCCGCTCATCGCCTTGGCGTACGGGTCCAGCAGCAGCTTGGCCGCGTTGTGCCGCTGGCCCAGGCCCGGGTTGTACGGACCGTGCACGCGGAAGCCGTAGCGCCGGCCGGGCTGGACGCCGGGGAGGTAGGCGTGCCGGACGAAGGCGTCCGTCTCGCGCAGTTCGACGGCGGTCTCGGAGCCGTCCTCCTCGATCAGGCACAGCTCGATCCGGTCGGCGCTCTCGGAGAACACCGCGAAGTTGGTGCCGGCCCCGTCGTAGGTGGCGCCGAGGGGGTAGGGCTGTCCGGGCCAGACCTGCATGAGTCCTCAACTTCCTTGACTGCGACGGAAACTGATGCTTGGTCGGACGAGCTGCCTGCCCGGACCCGGTCGGGGCCTTCCCGGCCGGGCGGCCGGGCATGTGCGGCGCTCGCGCGCCGTGACGTACGGCACAGTCGGCATACTCCCCGAGCCTTCCCCCGGCAGCCGGGACACGCGGCCCCGGTTCGCCCGAACGGGTGTCCGCCCGCCCATTCCTGTGAAGAGTCCACCGGCCCCGCCCGCGCCCGCCGGCGCGGCCCCCTGCGCCATCCGGCTGCGGGCCGCTCGCGCCGGGCAGTACCCTTGATCGTCCGGCCGCCCCCGGCCGGTGGCGATCCGTCAGCGGCCGACCCGCCGAACCGCCGACCCGCCGAACCGCCGGTCGCGGCCGAGGGCCGGGGCGAAGCGGCCGGCCAGAGCGAAGCAGCAAGCAGATGAGGTGGCGCATGGTGTTCCCCGCCGGCGGCCGCGGCTCCGGGCCGGGCGGCCCCGACCGGGGCGGTGTCCGCAGCGAGGCACCCACCGTGGTCATGCGCCCCACCCTGACCGGCCGCACCCTGGTGCCCGCCCAGAGCGGCCCGGTCGAGGTCCCCGCCCTCGCCTGGTCCGGCGCCGAATGGGAGGACGCCTACCAGCGGGTCCGGCTCTCCGGCCGCGCCTACGTCTGGCTCAACCTCGTCGAGCAGCGGCTGCGCTCCCTCGTCGACGAGGTGCTGCACCCCATCTACGCGCCCGCCCACGGCGAGGACTGGGTCACCGCCGCCGCCGGCCCCGCCGGCGAGGAGTGGGCCCACCGGGCCGGCGCCGTCCGCGAGGTCAGCCGCCGCAAGGGCTACCTCCTCGACCCGGCCGACGACGACCCGCTGGTCTTCCTCACCCTGCCCCAGCTGCGCGAACTCATGGTCCAGCACTGGCCCTGCTTCGAGCCCTACCTCGCCGACCGGCGCGAGATCGAACTCGCCCTCGACGAACTCGAAGTCGCCCGGCACGTCGTCTCCCGCAACCGCGTCCTCACCGGCACCGTCCTCGCCCAGACCGAACGCGCCGCCGCCCGGCTGCTCGCCGTCCTCGACGGCGGCGCCGGCGGGGTGCCCGCCGACGTCGTCGAATCCCTCGTCGCCGGCCGCTACGCCGACGTCGTCGCCGTCCACGCCGACCGGGTCCGGCTGCAGCGCGACCTGCCCGTCGAGGACCTGCTCGACGGCGCCCGGCGGCTCGACGCGCTCGGCATCGGCCTCGGCATGCTCTGCCAGAACTACACCGGCAAGCGCCTCGTCCGCCTCGCCGGCGAGGGCTGCCGCGTCCGGCTGCTCTTCCTCAACCCGGCCAGCAGCGCCGTGCGCCGCCGCGAACGCGAACTCGGCCTCGGACGAGGCGAACTGGCGCGCTCCATCGAGATGAACATCATGCACGTGCGGCGGGTCCGGGCCCGGCTGCGCGACCAGGGCGGCTTCGAGATCCGGGTCTTCGACGAGACCCCGCGCTTCACCGCCTACCTCGTCGAAGGCCCCCGCACCCCCGGCCAGGCCGGCGGCCGCGGCCGCAGCCGCGACCTCGGCGTCGTCCAGCCCTACCTGCGCCGCGCCCGCGGCATGGAATCGCCCGCCCTCGTCCTGCGCGGCGGCGCCGGCCAGCAGCCCGGCGGCACCGAACCCGGCCTGCTGGACGTCTACCGTGAGGAGTTCGAAGGCGCCTGGGGCGACTCCCGGCCCGTCTCCTGACCCGCCGTCCGGATCCTGGGAAACCCCCTGGTCACGGCCGGGCGCGCGCTGCCAGACTGCGGGCCGTGAACAGTGATCCCGGCTGGAGCCTGCGCCCCGCCACCGCCGCCGACGTCGAACCCCTCGCCGAGCTCCGGGCCCAGGTCATGCGCGCCGACCTCGAACGGCTCGGCCGCTACGACGACCACCGCGTCCGCCAGCGGCTGCGCGACAACTTCTCGCCCCGGCACACCACGGTCGTCCTGGTCGACCACGCGCTCGCCGGGTGCGTCACCGTCCGCCCCGACGAGCGGGGCGGACGCTACCTCGAGTACTTCTACCTCCGGCCGCAGCACCAGGGCCGCGGCCTCGGCACCGCCGTCCTGCGCCACGTCCTCGCCGAAGCCGACGCGGCCGGCGAACCCGTACGCCTCCAGGCCCTGCAGGGCAGCGCCTCCCGCCGGCTCTACGAACGGCACGGCTTCACCGCCGAGCGCGAGGACCCGATCGACGTCTTCATGCACCGCCCGGCACCCTCCGCGCCCACCCCCTGACACCCGGCGATCCCCACGAACCGGCTGGCCAGGGCCGTTGTCCACGTGGTAGTCATGACCCCCGTGACGATCACGGGGGATGACGGCGCGGTTCTGCGCCTGGACGATGTACACCGCGCCTACGGCACCGGCCCGGAGGCCGTCCGCGCACTCAGGGGGGTGCACGTCGCCTTCGACCGCGGCACCTTCACCGCCGTCATGGGCCCCTCCGGCTCCGGCAAGAGCACCCTGCTCCAGTGCGCCGCCGGCCTCGACCGGCCCGACCACGGCCGCATCACCCTCGACGGCACCGACCTCGCCGGCCTCACCGAGACCCAGCTCACCGTCCTGCGCCGGCAGAAGCTCGGCTTCGTCTTCCAGGCCTTCAACCTGGTCGGCTCGCTCACCGCCGAACAGAACGTCGGCCTGCCGCTGCGCCTGGCCGGCCGCCGCCCCGACCGCGCCGAAGTCCACCGCGCCCTCGCCCAGGTCGGCCTCGGCGAACGCACCGCCCACCTGCCCTCCCAGCTCTCCGGCGGCCAGCAGCAGCGCGTCGCCATCGCCCGCGCCCTCATCACCCGCCCCCGCATGCTGTTCGCCGACGAACCCACCGGCGCCCTCGACAGCAGCAGCAGCCGCGACGTCCTCGCCCTGCTGCGCGACCTCGTCGACCGCGAGGGCCAGAGCACCGTCATGGTCACCCACGACCCCGTCGCCGCCTCCTACGCCGACCGCGTCCTCTTCCTCGCCGACGGCCGCGTCGTGGACGACCTCGAACGCCCCACCGCCCGCCAGGTCGCCGAGCGGATGACCGCCCTGGAGACCGCCGCATGAGCACGCGAACCGAGCGGACCGACCACGGCGGCTCCCTCACCACCCTGCTGCCCGTCGCCGCCGCCGGCCTGCGCCGCCGCAAGACCGCCTTCGCCGGCTCCTATCTCGCCCTCACCCTCGGCGTCACCCTCGTCGCCACCACCGGCAGCCTGCTCCACCAGACCGCCGGCGACGACTCCCCGCTCGGCGCACCCTCCCTGCACAAGGTGCTGCTGTTCACCGCCGCCATGGCCGCCTTCGTCGCCGTCTTCGTCGTCGCCGGCACCTTCGCCTTCGCCGTCGCCCAGCGCCGGCAGGAGATCGCCATGCTCCGCGCGGTCGGCGCCACCCCCCGCCAGATCGTCTGGCTGATCACCGGCGAAGCCGCCGTCGTCGCCCTCGCCGCCGCCCTCAGCGGCTGCCTCCTCGCCCTGCCCGGCGCCCCCGCCCTCGCCGCCTGGCTCGTCGACCGCGGCGCCGCCCCCGAAGGCTTCACCGCCCACCCCGCCGCCGGCCCCATGCTGCTCGCCGCCGCCACCGGCCTCGCCGTCGCCCTCCTCGGCGCCGTCACCGCCGCCGTCCGCGCCGGCCGGGTCCGCGCCGCCGAAGCCCTCGCCGACGCCGCCGTCGACCGCAAGGTCATGACCCCGCTGCGCTGGGCCGCCGCCCTCACCGGCCTGCTCACCCTGTTCGGCGCCGCCGGCTACTACCTCGCCGCCCCCACCATGCCCCCCACCCCCGGCGACCAGGCCGGCGACCCGCAACTCGCCTCCCAGTGGGTCCTCGGCGCCGACCTGGCCGTCATCACCTCCATCGCCCTCCTCGCCCCCGTCCTCGTCCCGCCGCTCGTCCGGCTGCTCACCGCCCCGCTCGCCCGCGCCACCGCCGCCGCCCCGCTGCTCGCCCGGCAGAACGCGCTCACCGCCGTCCGCCGCACCGTCTCCACCGCCACCCCCGCCTTCCTCGCCATCGCGCTCACCGGCACCGTCGTCGGCTCCACCGCCGCCTTCGCCGACGCCATGACCGCCCAGAACCGCGCCACCACCGCCGCCCGCTACGTGCTGCGCCCCGGCACCCAGCCACTGCCCGCCGACACCCTGCGCCGGCTCACCGCCGGCCGGCCCGGCCTGCACGCCACCGCCACCACCCCCACCGTCGTCACCGGCCTCGGCGCCGACACCGCCGCCTTCGACGACCACGGCGAGGACTCGCCCGCCAGCGTGCCCTCCGCCGCCACCGTCGTCGACGGCGACCTCGCCACCGCCTGGACCCTCCCCGCCGTCCAGGGCAACCCCGCCGACCTGCACGGCGCCACCCTCGCCCTCTCCACCGACCAGGCCCGCGGCCACGGCGTGCACCTCGGCGACCACGTCAACCTGCGCCTCGCCGACGGCACCGTCACCACCCTGCGCCTCGCCCTCGTCTACCGCACCCAACTCGGCCTCGACGAGATCCTGCTCAGCGGCGACGCCGCCACCCCCCACCTCCCCGGCGCCCGGCCCACCGCCGTCCACCTCGACGCCGAACCCGCCGACCGCCTCGGCGCCACCCTCACCGACTCCCGCGACCCCGGCCCCGACCCCGGCGCCCACTACGCCTGGATCGCCACCACCACCATCCTCGGCCCCGCCCTGCTCTACGCCCTCATCGCCATCGTCAACACCATGGTCATGAGCACCGCCGACCGCCGCCGCGACTTCGACGTGCTGCGCCTCGCCGGATCCGTGCGCCGCCAGGTGCTGGGGACCGTCGCCCTCGAAGCCGTCCTCGTCGTCGCCACCGCCGCCGTGCTCGCCCTCGCCGTCACCGCCCTCACCCAGTACGGCACCACGGCGCTGATCAACCACCGCATCCTCGCCGGCCAGACCACCGTCCCGCTCCACCTGCCCTGGCCCGCCCTGGCCGTCGCCGCCGCCGTCTGCCTCGCCCTCGCCACCACCGCGGCCCTGCTCCCCAGCCGACTCGCCCTCACCCGCCCCGCCGCCGCCCGCTGACCGGCCCCCGGGCCGCCCCCGGGCCGGGTTGTCGGTGGGGCAGGTGATGATAGGGGCTGTTTCGCGCAGCCGGACGGAAGGACACACCCCCATGAGCTGGTGGCAGCAGCCACTGGTCGGCTTCGACCTGGAGACCACGGGCACCGACCCGGCCGTGGACCGCATCGTCACGGCCGCCCTCGTGGACACCGTCGGAGCCGCCCGGGTGGGCGCCGCGCACTGGCTGCTCGACCCGGGCGTGCCGATCCCCGCCGAGGCCGAGGCGATCCACGGCATCGGCGACGACCTCGCCCGCCGCAAGGGCAGACCGGCCAAGGAAGCCGTCGAGGAGATAGCCGCCGCCCTCTGCGAACGGCTCGCCGCCGGACGGCCCGTCGTCGCCTTCAACGCGCCCTTCGACCTCTCCCTGCTCGACGCCGAACTGCGCCGCCACGGCCTCGCCACCCTCGCCGAACGCCTCGGCGGGCCCGTCCGCCCCGTCCTCGACGCACTCGTCATCGACCGCGCCGTCGACAAGTACCGCAAGGGCTCCCGCACCCTCCAGCGGGTCTGCGAGCTGTACGGCGTCGAGCTGACGGACGCCCACGAGGCCGGCAGCGACGCGCTCGCCGCCGTCCGCGTCGCCGTCGCCCTCGCCGAGCGCTACCCCGCCGAGGTCGGCACCCCCACCCCCGAGGACCTGCACCGGCAGCAGATCGGCTGGTACCGGGACTGGGCCGAGAGCCTGCAGGCCTGGCTGCGCCGCGGCAAGGACCCGCAGGCCGAGGTCGACCCGCGCTGGCCGTCGAGGTAGCGCCACCGCCCCGCCCGCCCCACCGACCTGCCCGGCTTCCCCGCCCTCGCCTGACGGGCCCGCTACGCCGCCGGGAAGTCGAAGGTGTAGCCCTGGGCGACGAGCCACGGCAGCAGCTGCTTGAGCGCGGCCACCGTCTGGCCGCGGTCGCCGCCGCCGTCGTGCATCAGGACCACCCCGCCGGGCCTGAGCTGGCTCTGCACGGCGGAGACGATCGCG
Source organism: Streptomyces rubellomurinus (assembly GCF_000961885.1). Classification (GTDB taxonomy): domain Bacteria; phylum Actinomycetota; class Actinomycetes; order Streptomycetales; family Streptomycetaceae; genus Kitasatospora; species Kitasatospora rubellomurina. The sequence goes on along the minus strand of NZ_JZKH01000071.1, from coordinate 26,546 downwards.
GGCACGCCCGGACGGGACCAGTCGCGCGGGTCGACGGACCAGCCGAGCGAGGACATCCCCAGGCCCGCGGTGATCTGCTCGTTGTCGGCGTTGAAGCCGCCGCCCGGGGCGCGGAACCAGCCGACCGCGGTGCCGGGCCCGCCCGCCCGGACGATCATGTCGCGGGCGGCGGTGATCTCGTACGCGGCCTTGTCGTGCGGCAGCTTCGCGAACGGCTGCGGGTGGTGCACGCTGTGGTCGCACAGCCGGTGCCCCTCGGCCAGGACGCGCTTGACCAGGGCCGGGTTGGCGGCGGCGTTCTGCCCGATCTCGCAGAAGGTGGCCTTGACGCCGTACTGGGCGAGCAGGTCGAGGATCGGGCCGGTCGCGGGGCCCGGGCCGTCGTCGAAGGTGAGGGCGACGGTACGGCCGCCGGAGGCGGTGGAGCCGATCACCTTGCCGCCGCCCGCGTGCCCGGGCGGCGGAGCCGGGGTGCCGGACGGGGTGCCGGACGGCGTGCCCGGGGCGGTGGACGTGCCCGGGGCGGTGGGCGTGCGCGGCTTCGCGGCCACGGGCGGCGCGGCGGAGGCGGGAGCGCCGTCCGAGCCGGGCGTCGGCGCGATGGCGGTGGCGGGCCCGCCGGCCGGGGCGCTCGGGGCGGTCGGGGCGGTCGGCGACAGGGTGATCGGGGACTGCCCGGCGCCCGTGGTGCCGGCGGCGGACGGCTGCAGTGCCCCGCTGGCGGTGCCGCACGCGGCCAGGCCCAGTGCGGCCGCCACCGCGACGCAGCCCCCGACCAGCCGACGACGGGCCCGGGAGACGCGCGAGGGGGCGAAGGGGCGGCGGTCGTCGGTCCGGTGCATGGCGGCGGCTCCTGAGGTACGAGACGGGTGCCGATTCCTCGGTCAGGATGACTGTCCGATAGGACGCCGATCGTACGTGCCCCGGTTGCGGACCGGACCGAACCCGCGTAGGAGCCTTCTCACACCCGCCCGGCTCGCCACATCCCCGTCAGAACGGGTACCAGCGCACCCCCGTGTCCCCGTCCCGCAGCGAGGCGACCCGGCGCCGGAACTCCGCGAGCGCGGCCGGGCTGCTCGCGGCCTGTTGCGCCACCCAGGAGGCGCTGGCCGTCTCCCGGGCGCCGCGCAGCACCGTGAAGCCGGGCCACTCCCGCACGTCCCAGCCGTAGGCCTCGGTGAACGCGCGGTACTCCTCGGCGGGCACCCCGTACCGGTCCTGGCTGAGCGCGAGGACCACCAGGTCGTGCTCCCGCAGGTCGTCGGCGACGAACTCGAGGTCGAGCAGCACCGGCCCGTCCGGCCCGACGTGGACGTTGCGCGGCAGCGCGTCGCCGTGGACCACCCCGGGGTGCAGCCGCGGGACGAGGTCCTCCAGGGCGGCCGCGAAGGCGTCCCGGCGGTGGCGCAGGAAGGCGACGTCCGCCGGGTCGACCTGCCCCTCGGCGGAGGCGAGCCAGCGCTCGACCGGGGCCAGCAGGTCGCGCCGCCCGAGCGGGACGGGCGGCAGCGGCAGCCGGTGCAGGGCGCGCAGCAGCGGGGCGAGGTCCACCGGCCGGGCGGGGCGGACGGCGGGGGCGAGCCGGTGCCAGAAGGTGACCGGGTGTCCGTGCGAGAGCTGCGGCTCGGCGGCGAGCGCCTCGTACGGGCGGACCACCGGCACGCCCTGCCCGGCCAGCCAGTGGGCGACGGTCAGCTCGCGGTGCGCCCGGTCGTACAGTTCGGGGCCGCGGGCGACCTTGGCGACCACGGCCGGGTCGCCGAGGTCGAAGACGGCGTTCTCGCCGAGCGCGATCAGCCGGGCGTCGCCGGGCCCGGGCAGGCCGGCGGACTCGCAGGCGTGGGCGAGCAGCAGCCGGGCGCGGCCCTCGTCGAAGGGGATCATGGCTGGGCTCCGTTCCCGCCGGCGTCCGTCCGGTGGATCCCGGACGGTGATCATCATCCCAAAGCGGCCGCGGGCACGCAGCGGCGCCGGGCACGCAGCGGCGCCGGGCCCGCAGCACGCGGGGCCCGGCGCCGGGAGGCGGTCCCTAGTCGCGGACCAGGCGGCGCCGTCCGGCCCTCGGCTTGGTGACGGTGGCCGGGGCGGGGGACGCCGCGGTGGCGGGCTCGCCGTGCGAGAGGTCGGGCAGCCAGCCGAGCCAGCGCGGCAGGTACCAGTTGCGCTCGCCGAGCAGGCTCATCACGGCGGGCAGCAGCACCGCGCGGATCACCGTCGCGTCGATCAGCACCGCGACGGCCAGGCCGACGCCCATCTGCTTCATCGCCTGCATGGACAGGGTGCCGAAGACCGCGAACACCGCCACCATGATCACCGCGGCGCTGGTGACCACCCCGGCCGTGGAGCGGATGCCGTGGGCGATCGCGGCCCGGGTGGCCAGCCCGCGGTCGCGGCTCTCCTTGATCCGGGAGACCACGAAGACGTGGTAGTCCATCGAGAGCCCGAAGAGGATCACGAAGAGGAACAGCGGCACCCAGGACTCGACGGCGCCGACCCCGGCGGTGCCGAGCAGCGAGGCGCCCACGCCGTGCTGGAAGACGAGCGTCAGCACCCCGTACGCGGCGCCCACCGACAGCAGGTTGAGCACCACGGCGGTCGCGGCGATGGTCAGCGAGCGGAACGAGGTGAGCATCAGCAGGAAGGCGAAGGCGACGACGAAGCCGAAGACCAGCGGCATCGAGCCGGTCATCTTGGCGTTGAAGTCGTACGAGCCGGCGGTGCGTCCGGTGACCGGGGCCTCGGTGCCGGGCACGGTGAGGACGGTCGCGGGCACCAGGTCCTCGCGCAGGGCCTTCAGGGCGGCGTTGCTGACGGAGTCGTTGCCGGTGCCGTCGAGCGGGATGTCGACGGTGGCGACGTTCTGTTCGGCGTGCACGGTGACGTCGATCGGTCCGTGCATCCGGCCGCTGGCCAGGGCCCGGGCCTTGAGGTCGGCGATCGCGGAGGTCATGGCGGGGGAGGAGATGTCGGTGGACCTGATCACCACGGTGGCCGGCGCGGGGCTGCCGGGGAAGGCGGCCTCGATCTTCTGCGAGGCGGCCACCAGGGCGTTGCCCTCGGGCAGTTGCTGCTGGAAGGTCAGGTTGGCGGTGTGCATGGTGAGCAGCGGCGCGGCCAGGCCGAGCAGCAGGCCGCCGGCGAGGACGGTGGCGGCGAGCGGGCGGCGCAGCACGGGGGTGAGCACGGCGTTCCAGAACCGTCCGCCGTTCTGCAGGGCGTCCGGGCGGCGCAGCCTGCCGAGGAGCGGGACCCGGCCCTTCTCGACGCGGTCGCCGAGCAGGGACAGCAGGGCGGGCAGCACGGTGAGGGAGCCGAGGACGGCGGTGACGACGACCACGATGGTGGCGAAGGCCATGGCGCGGAAGTCGGCGATCCCGGTGAGGAACATGCCGGCCATGGCGACGACGACGGTGACGCCGGAGACCAGGACGGCGCGGCCGCTGGTGGCGGCGGCGATGCTCAGCGCGGTGGCGGCGTCGCGCCCGGCGGCGCGCTCCTCGCGTTCGCGGCGCAGGTAGAAGAGGCAGTAGTCGACGCCCACGGCGAGGCCGACGAGCAGCATCACCGAGCTGGCGTCGTTGCTGGTGTGCAGCAGGCCGCTGCCGAGCGTGACCAGCCCGCTGGCGGCGACGAAGGCGGTGAGGGCGAGCACGACCGGCAGGACGGCGGCGACGAGGGCGCCGAAGGCGATCAGCAGGATGCCGAGGGCGAGCGGCACGGCGGTCCACTCGGCGCGGGCGAAGTCGTGGTTGAACTGGTCCTGGATCCACTTGCCGGAGCTGGCGTCGCCGAGTTCGACGACGGTGAGGTCGGGGTGGGCCCGCTGCACGCCGGCCACCGCGGCCACCACGTCCTGGACGTTCTTGACGGCCTCGTCGTGGTCGCCCCGGAGGGTGAGCAGGACGAGGGCGGAGTGGCCGTCCGCGGAGACGGCCTTGGTGTCGTAGGGGGAGCGGACCGCGGTGGTGCGGCCGGTGCCGGTCGCGGCGTCGACGACCTGGGCGACGGCGGCGCGGAAGGCCGGGTCGTCGGCGCCGCGGGTGGCGCTCTGGACCAGCACGGTCTCGCCGGCCGGGCTCTGCAGGCCGGCCCGGTCGAGGATCCGTGCGGCGCGGGAGACCTGTCCGGGCATGGACTCGGCCTCGGTCACGGTGGTGCTGCCGTGCATGCCGCCGAGCACGGCGGCCAGGACGACGAAGAGCAGCCAGCCGAAGACGGCCGTCTTGCGGTGGCGGGCGCTCCAGGCGCCCATCGCGGCGGCCGGGCCGAGTCTGGTTTTCACGGGGTTCCCCCAGGTAGAGCGGCGGTCGTCGCCGGGCGGGCCGGTGTCGGCCCGGACGCCGTCGCGGTGGTCGCCGGCTGCGCTTCCGGCGTCGCAACCAACAGTAGGGAGTGGGGACTTGGGCGGTAAACCGGCTGGCGGGTGAGTGGCTCCTGGGGGCAGCATCGGGGTCGGGGTGGGGTTTTCCCCACCCTCGGACCCGGAGTTCTCCTCCCCCGGGGTGGGCTGCGGCTCCACCCTGAGGGGGAGAAGTCTCCACCCCGAGCACGAGGTCAACGGGGGTGCGGGCGGGTGACACTGGGTCAGGGGCCTTTGAGGGTCGGTCCCTTACGGGGGTTGGAACACGGGGGCTCCTTGCCGGGCGGCAAGCAAGTACTCGTAGGATGGCGCCCGAACCTACTTACCTGCCGACCGGTAAGGGGCTGCCTCCGCGCGCCTCCGGCCGGTCCTGCCGCTGCCCGGCGGCCCGTTCCACGGGGCTGCGGTGAACCATGCCCAGGAGGCATCACGAGCATGTTCCACCGACTAGGACAATTCGTCGTACGCCGTGCGTGGTGGGTGATCGCCGCATGGGTCGTCGCGGCCTTCGCGATCATCGCGGGCGCACCGCAGCTGAAGTCCAACTCCGACGAATCGGCGTTCCTGCCCAAGCACTACGAGTCCATCCAGGCGTCGGACCTGCAGCAGAAGGCCTTCCCGTCCAACATCTCCCCCGGGGCGCTGCTGCTCTTCCAGCGCAACGACGGCGGCGCGCTGGACGAGGGTGACAAGGCCACCATGGCCAAGGTCATCCAGGGCCTGGCGGACAAGCACATCGAGCTGGTCGACCAGGTCCTGCCGGTCAACGAGCAGGGCTACTCCGCGGACAAGAAGTTCGCGATGTCGATGGTCTCCATCGACAAGTCCAAGTTCGCGGACGACAAGTTCCCCGAGGCCGCCAAGAAGCTCCGCGAGGAGGGCACCGCCCTCACCTCCGGCACCAGCGTCAAGGTCCAGGTCGGCGGCGCGGCCGCGTCCAACCTCGACCAGAAGGACGCCGGCTCCACCGCGCAGATGCTGATCGGCCTCGGCACGATCGTGATCATCCTGCTCACGCTCGGCATCATCTTCCGCAGCCCGATCATCGCGCTGCTGCCCGTCGTCACCGTCATCGTCTACTCGATGGTCGCCACCGGCCTGATCGGCTTCGCCGCCGACTGGTTCGGGCTCAAGGCCGACAACTCCATGGAGATGATCCTCACGGTCGTCCTCTACGGCGTCGGCACCGACTACTTCCTGTTCCTGATGTTCCGCTACCGCGAACGGCTGCGGGCCGGGGACGACCGCAGGACGGCCGTGGCCAACGCGGTCGGCCGGGTCGGCGAGGCCATCACCTCCGCCGCCGGCGCCGTCGTGGTCGCCTTCGCCGTGCTCGTCCTGTCCAGCCTCGGCATGTTCAAGGCGCTCGGCCCCGCGCTGGCCATCGCCGTCGCGGTCACCGCGGTCGCCTCGGTCACCCTGGTGCCCGCGATCATCTCCCGCATTCCGGAGAAGGTCCTGTTCTGGCCCTCCAAGGCCTGGCAGCGCGAGCCGTCCAACGCCCGCTTCGCCGCGATCGGCCGCACCGTCGGCCGCCGCCCCGCCGCCACCGCCGTGCTCTCCGGCCTGGTGATGGTCGGCCTCGCGGTCGCCGCGCTCGGCTACAAGGGCACCTTCGACATGGCCGGCAGCTCCATGCCGAAGAGCAAGGAGTCGATGGTCGTCCAGGACACCATGGCCAAGGCCTTCTCGGCCGGCGCCGGCGACCCCGCGCACGTCTACCTGACCAGCCAGAACGGCAGCAAGCTCGACCCGGCCTCCCTCCAGGGCTACGTCTCGGACCTGGGCAAGGTCCCGGGCGTCTCCCAGGCCGCCATGGACTCCGAGCACAGCGTCAGCCCGGACGGCCAGACCGTCGACATCACCCTGGTCCTCGCGGACGACTCGGCCAGCAACAAGGCCATCGACACCATCGGCGACGTCCGCAAGGCCGCGCACGACAAGGCGCCCGAGGGCACCAAGGCGCTGGTGGCCGGCACCGCCTCCGTGTACAAGGACATCAACACGGCGATGGCGCACGACTACAGCCTGGTCTTCCCGATCGCCGCCGTACTGATCATGATCATCCTGGGCCTGCTGCTGCGCAGCGTCGTCGCGCCCTGGTACCTGATGGCCTCGGTCGGCCTCGGCTTCGGCGCCACCCTCGGCGCCACCACCCTGGTCTTCCAGGACTTCAAGGGCGAGCCCGGCCTGATGTTCATGCTGCCGATCCTGATCTACCTGTTCGTGGTCGCGCTCGGCACCGACTACAACATCCTGATGATCGCCCGACTGCGGGAGGAGGCCCGCGAGGGCCGCGACCCGCGCGAGGCGGCCAGCATGGCCATCCGCCACGGCGGCCCGACCGTCGCCGCCGCCGGCTTCATCCTCGCGGGCACCTTCGCGACGATGCTGCTGGCCGGCAACACCCTGTCCAGCGAGATGGGCTTCTCGATCGCCATGGGCATCCTCATCGCGGCCTTCGTGATGGCGATGTTCTTCACCCCGGCGCTCACCGCCCTGCTCGGGCAGCGCGCCTGGTGGCCCGGCCACGCCGACACCGGCGGCCACGGCGCGGGCCAGGCCCCGCTCGCCGGCAGCCACGGCGTGCCGGAGCCGGCCGGCCGGCGCTGACCGGACCCAGCCGCGACAGGCGGCGCCCCGCTCCGGCGGGGCGCCGCCTGCCCCGTTTCCCGGGCCCGCAAACGTGATCTCCCGGGCCCCGAAATCCCCGGTCAATCGGGGTGCCACCGTGCTACAGTCGAAGCAGTTGCAGTTTTGGTTCCCATGAACGCTTGTGTGCGCCTGCTGGTCCCAACCAACAGGCGCATTTGTTTTGTCCGGTGTTTCAGTCTCCGGATGGGGATCGCGGCTACTTCGGGATTCACGAGGTGTGAATCCCTGATGCCCCAGTATGAGGAGACGGTTATGGCTACCGGCACCGTGAAGTGGTTCAACAGCGAAAAGGGCTTCGGCTTCATCGAGCAGGACGGCGGCGGCCCGGACGTCTTCGCCCACTACTCGAACATCGCCGCCCAGGGCTTCCGCGAGCTGCTCGAGGGCCAGCGCGTCGAGTTCGACGTGACCCAGGGCCAGAAGGGCCCGCAGGCCGAGAAGATCACCGTCATCGGCTGACGTCAGCCTCCACGCTGACGCGCGATCTCGTGATCCCGTGAAGCGGGGGCCCGCACCGGACACCGGTGCGGGCCCCCGTTCATGCCGCCGAACGGCCGGGGCGGCGCACTCCCTGACGACGGCCGAACCAGCCCCGCACACGGGCTGACGACCGACGAACGGAGACCCCGTGACCACCCCTGCCCGCCCGCCGCGCGACCGCGCCGCCACCGCCCGTACCAACGCCCGCGGCGAGGCCCGCGGCGACCAGGGCCGCCGCGGCGCGAACACCGAGCGCACCGCCCGTACGGACCGCGCCGCCGAGCGCCCGCGCAAGCCGCGCGGCCGCACCGGCGCCCCCCAGCAGACCGGCGCCCCCAAGGGCGCCCGCCGCGCCGCCGCGCCCGAGGCCGCCGACTTCACCGTCGTCGAGGGCACCCCGGCCCGCCCGCCGGCGGCCACCTTCGCCGAGCTCGACCTGCCCAAGGCGATCCTCAGCGCGCTCACCCGCGAGGGCGTCACCGAGCCGTTCCCGATCCAGGGCGCCACCCTGCCGGACTCCATCGCCGGCCGCGACGTGCTCGGCCGCGGCCGCACCGGCTCCGGCAAGACCCTCGCCTTCGGCCTGCCGCTGCTCGCCCGCACCGCCGGGCGCCGCGCCACCGGCCGCTACCCGCTGGCCCTCGTCCTGGTGCCCACCCGCGAGCTCGCCCAGCAGGTCACCGAGGCGCTCACCCCCTACGCCACCGCCGTCAACCTGCGGATCACCACCGTCGTCGGCGGCATGTCGATCAACCGGCAGTCCAACGCGGTGCGCCGCGGCACCGAGGTGCTGGTCGCCACCCCGGGCCGCCTCGACGACCTGATCGGGCGCGGCGACGTCATCCTCTCCGACGTCGCGATCACCGTCCTCGACGAGGCCGACCAGATGGCCGACATGGGCTTCCTGCCGCAGGTCAGCAAGCTGCTGGAGCAGGTCGCCGAGGGCGGGCAGCGGATGCTGTTCTCCGCCACCCTGGACCGCAACGTCGACCGCCTGGTCAAGCGCTTCCTCACCGACCCGGTGACCCACTCGGTCGACCCCTCGGCCGGCGCCGTCACCACCATGGACCACCACGTCCTGCAGCTCGACCCGGCCGACAAGGCCTCCACCACCGCGCACATCGCCTCCCGCGACGGCCGGGTGATCATGTTCGTGCACACCAAGCACGGCGCCGACCGGCTCGCCAAGCAGCTGCTCGCCAACGGCGTCAAGGCCGCGGCCCTGCACGGCGGCAAGTCCCAGCCGCAGCGCAACCGCGTCCTCGACCAGTTCCGCGACGGCCTCGTCACCGCGCTGATCGCCACCAACGTCGCCGCCCGCGGCATCCACATCGACGGCCTCGACCTCGTCGTCAACGTCGACCCGCCCATCGACCACAAGGACTACCTGCACCGCGGCGGCCGCACCGCCCGGGCCGGCGAGTCCGGCACCGTCGTCACCCTGGTGCTGCCCGAGCAGCGCCGCGAGGTCAACCGGCTGATGACCGTCGCCGGCATCCGCCCCACCGTCACCAAGGTCCGCCCCGGCGACGCCGACCTCACCCGGATCACCGGCGCCCGCACCCCCAGCGGCGTCCCGGTCAGCATCGTGGTGCCCGTGCCCGTCGTCGAGCCCGCCGCCGCGGCCAAGTCCGACAAGCCCGCCACCCCGCGCCGCCGGCCCGGCAAGCGCTCCGCGCTGCCCGCCGACGTCGACATGAACGGCAACCCGCGCCGCCCCCGCCCCAAGACCGCCCAGGGCGGCGGCACCGGACGCCCGCAGGCCGCCGGCTTCATCGGCCGCTCCGCCGGCCGCGCCAAGCCCGGCAGCGGCTCCAAGTCCGGCTCCAACTACGGCACCGGCCGCCAGCGCCGCACCCTCGACTAGCGGAACCCGCACCCGCACCCCCACCGGCCGCGCCGGGGCCCAGCCCCGGCGCGGCCGCGGCGTTTCGCGCCCCACGGTTCGACACGCGCCGCCCCCCGGCGATGTTGGCGAGGTACAGTTTTATGTACATCACCACCATCGATCGAGGAGGTGCCGGATGTCCGTGACACAGATCGACATCGATGAGGACGCGCTGGAGCGCGCGATGGCGCTCGCCGGCGTGCGGACGAAGAAGGAAGCCGTCAACCTCGCACTGCGCTACTACGCGGAGCGGCAGGAACGCGCGGCCCGCATCAGCAGGCACTTCGAGCGGGCCGCGCACTGGGGAGCGGTCGAGCAGGCCGAGCGGCTGCACCGGGCGGAGAAGGACGGTCGGTGATCTACCTCCTCGACACCTCCGCGCTCTTCCGGCTGCTGCGCGACCCGAAGCTCCAGGAGGCCTGGTACGACGCGATCGACGCGGGGTCGATCGCGTCGTGCTATCCGCAGCGCGCCGAGTTCCTCTACAGCGCGCGCGACGGCCGGGAGTACGACGAGATCGCCGAGATGTTCGCCGACCTCTACCCGGACGTCTCGGTGCCGAAGGGAGCGGGGCGCTGGATCGACACCGTGCAGCGGCGGATGGCGCTCGCCGGGCAGCACCGCAGCGCCTCCGCGGTCGACCTCGTGATCGCGGCGACCGCCGCGCACCACGGGCTGACGGTCCTCCACGACGACGCGGACTACCGCACCGTGGCACGGCACGCCCCCGACCTCAGCGAGCACAGCGTCCTCGACTGCGCATGAGCGAACCTCAGGCCGCCAGCGCCCCGGCCGTGGCGCGGGCCTCGTCGTAGCGGCGCAGGAGCAGGGCGGCGAGTTCCGGGGCGGCGCCGAGGACGGGGGCCAGCAGGTCGGCTCCGGCGGCGGCCCCGGCGATGCGGTCGGGCAGCCGGCCGGGGGCCAGCAGGTAGGGGGAGACGGCGGTGCGCTCCGCGCCGGCGGCGCGCAGGGCGGCGAGGGCCTCGGGGACCCGCGGCCCGGCCGCGGAGGCGTAGGCGACCTCGACGGCCGCCCAGCCGCGGGTGCGCCGCCACTGGGCGGCGACCGCCCGGGTGGCGGCGTCGGCGGTCGGATCGGAGGAGCCGGCCGCCGCCAGGACCACGCCGGTGCGGGCCCGCTCGGCGGCGCCGCGCAGGGCCGGGTCGGTCTCGGCGAGGCGGCGGTCCAGGGCGGCGAGCAGCAGCGGGGACGGCCCGAGGACGTCCGCGACGGGCAGCGCACAGCCGGCCGAGCGCAGCGCGGCGGGGATGTCGTGCTTGGCGTGGTAGGCCCGGCCCAGCAGCAGCGGCACGGCGACCGCGTCGTCCAGCCGGCCGACCACCTGGGGGATCCGCGGCGCGCAGTGGTCCAGGTAGGCGGTGGCGACCTCCAGGCCGGGCCGGGCCGCCCGGACCCGCGCGACCAGGGCGGCCACGGTCGCGGCGTGCCGCGGGTCGCGGCTGCCGTGGGCGACGAGCAGCAGGGTGGACGTCACGGCCGGGGCCTCACCTGGTGGCGGCCAGCAGGCCGCGGTTGCGCAGCACCCGGCGCTCGATGGGGGTGAACACCAGCAGCTCGATGGCGATGCCGACGAACAGGATGAGGATGATGCCGAGCAGCACCCCGGACATGTCGGAGAACTCGCGCTGGTCCTCCAGGAAGCGGCCGAGGCCGCGCCCGAGGTCGGGGGAGGAGGCGACGAGCTCGGCGGCCATCAGCGAGCGCCAGGAGAACGCCCAGCCCTGCTTGAGCCCGGCGAGGTAGCCGGGCAGCGCGGCCGGGATGAGGACGTGCCGGGCGCCGGCCAGGCCGGTGGCGCCGATGGTGCGTCCGGCACGCAGGAACAGCGGCGGCACCTGGTCGATGCCGGCGACCAGGCCGTTGGCGATGGACGGGACGGCGCCGAGCAGGATGACCGCGTACATCATCGAGTCGTTGATGCCGAGCCAGATCACCGCGGCGGGCACCCAGGCGACCGAGGGCAGCGACTGCAGGCCCTGGAGGACCGGCCCGATCGCGGTGCGCACCGGCCGGACGCGGGCGACGACCAGGCCGATCGGGGTGCCGATGGCGACGGCGAGCAGGAAGCCGGACAGGCCGCGCCACACGCTGGTCCAGATGATGGAGAACAGCGTGCCCTGGTACCAGAGGTCCTGCAGGGAGTGCCACACGTCCAGCGGGCTGGGCAGCTTGTAGGAGGAGGTGAGGTGCAGGCTGTAGGCGCCCTGCCACAGGGCGAGGACCACGACGACGCCGATCAGCGGCGGCAGGGCCTTGGTGCGCAGCACCTCGCCGAGCGAACTGCGCTGCGCGGAGACCGCGTCGAGGGCGTCCAGTCCGGCGCCGACGTCGGCGCTGTCGCCTCCGGTCCGGGCGGGGGCGGTGTCAGTGCTGGACATGGCGGCGGATCTCCCCACGCAGTTCTTCGGTGATCTCGATGGACAGGTCGGCGACGCCGGAGGACTCGATGCGGCGCGGCTGCGGCAGGTCGATCAGCCACTGCCGGGCGACCCGGCCGGGGCGGGAGGAGAGCAGCACGACGCGCTGGGCCAGGCGCACCGCCTCGCGCACGTTGTGGGTGACGAACAGGACGCTGAGCTGCCGTTCGGCCCAGATCCGGGTGATCTCGTCGTGCAGGACGTCGCGGGTGATGGCGTCGAGCGCGGCGAACGGCTCGTCCATCAGCAGCACCTTGCTGCCCTGGGCGAGCGCCCGGGCCATCGCGACGCGCTGGCGCATGCCGCCGGACAGCTCGTGCACCCGCTTGCCGTACGAGCCGCCGAGGCGCACGAGTTCGAGCAGGCGCTCGGCCTCGGCGCGGCGTTCGGGGCGCGGCACGCCGGCGAGCCTGAGGGCGAGTTCGATGTTCCTGCCGGCGGTGAGCCAGGGGAACAGCGCGTGCTCCTGGAACATCAGCGCCGGGCGGCCGCCGGCCACCTCGATGGTGCCGGCGGAGGGCCGGTCGAGGCCGGCGACGAGGTTGAGCAGGGTGGACTTGCCGCAGCCGGAGGCGCCGAGCAGGGTGACGAACTCGCCGGGGGCGACGTCGAGGGTGATGTCGTCGAGGACGTGGGTGCGGGCGCCGGGGCGGCCGAAGGACTTGTGGACGTGCGCGATGCGGACGGCGGGCGCGCCGGCCGGGGCGTCGACGGCGGAGGTGTCGGCCTCGGTGGTCACTGCGGGCATGGGGGCCTCCTGCACGGGAGAGGGCTGGCGGGTCGGAGCCGGGGTCCGGGCCCCGCCCGCGCCGGTGGGCATCGATCGGGGATCGACCGGGCGGGCGGGGCCGGACCGCGGAGTCACTTGGTGCCGAGTCCGGCGTCCGCCACGGCGGGCAGGCTCTTGGCCGCGAGGACCTTGTTCAGCAGGGTGAGGTCGTAGATGCCGTTCAGGTTGGGCTTCTTGAGGAGCCCGGCGGTGACGGCGTGGTCGGCCTCGGACTGCAGGGTGCCCGCCAGCGGGTCGTCCAGGAACTCGATGCCGGCCCAGGCCGGGTCGAGGACGGCCGGCTCCAGGGCGTTGCCGGCGTCCTTCTTGATGGCCTCGTTGGCGTCGGCCTTGGCCTTGTCCGGGTTGGCCTTGATGAAGGCGTTGGCGTTCACCGAGCCGCGCAGCACGGCCTCCACCACGTCCGGGTGCTCCTTGAGGAACTTCTGCGAGACGATGATGTTGGTGATCACGAACTTCTTGTCCGGCCACACGTCCTTCTCGTCGAGCAGGACCTTCGCGCCGAGGGTGACCAGCTTGGAGGCGGTCGGCTCGGGCACCCAGGCGCCGTCGATGGAGCCCTGGCGGTAGGCGTCGGGGGTGACCTTGTTGTCGGTGCGCACCACCGACACGTCGCCGGCGCCGGAGGCAGCGTCGACCTTGAAGCCCTTGCCGGCGAGGTAGTTGAGCAGTGCCACGTCCTGGGTGTTGCCGAGCTGCGGGGTGGCGATCTTCTTGCCCTTGAGGTCGTCCAGCGAGGCGACCTTGTCGGGGTTGACGACGAGCTTGACGCCGCCGGAGGCCGAACCGCCGATGATCCGCAGCGACTTGCCGTCCGACTTGGTGTAGCCGTTGATGGCGGGGGAGGGGCCGATCCAGCCGATGTCGATGGAGCCGGCGTTGAGCGCCTCGATCTCGGCGGGGCCGGCGTTGAACACCTGGGTCTTGATCTGGGTGGCGCCCAACTCCTTCTGGAATATGCCTTCCTGGAGGCCGACCAGCGGGGTGCCGTGGGTGAGGTTGGCGAAGTAGCCGATCTTCACGCTGTCCGCGGACAGCTTCGCGCCGGAGGCGGAGCCCGTACCGGCCGCGGTGGCGGCGGTGTTCGCCTTGTCGTCGGCCTTGTCGTCGGCCTTGGAGCCGTAGCCGCAGGCGGACAGCAGGGCGGCGGCGGACAGGGCGGCGACGGCGGCCGCGGCGCCGCGTCTGATCCGGCCGGCGTTCGGGCGGGCGTGGGTATGCGCAGGTGCCTGGTTCGGTGCCATGGTGGGTCCTGTTCACGGACGGACCGTCAGGAGGCGGTCCCGGGCGGACGGTTGGGAAGGTGGTGCGCGCGGCAGCGGTGTGCCGGGGGCAGGCCGGGCGGCCGTGGGGGAGACAGCCCGGTGACAGGGCGGGTCAGCCCTGTCGGCCCGCACATCGGGTCAGGCCGCCCTGGCCGCTGCCGAGGACGCCGCTGCCGATGCGGCCGCCTTCCTTGTCCATGCCCGAGAACGCCTCGCTGGGCATCAGACCCAGTCCTCCTCTGCGGTGTCCGTGGCGCGTACGGTGTCGAACGCCTCGCCCGCCATGCCGGCGGTGAGGGTGGTGCCGTCCGCCGGGTCGATCAGCAGGAACGAGCCGGTGCGGCGGTTGGCCGCGTAGGCGTCGAGGGCCAGCGGCTCGGCGGTGCGCAGCACCACGTGGCCGATGTCGTTGACGTTCAACCCCTCGGCGCCGGAGCGCTGTTCGAGGCTGTCGATGTCGATCCGGTAGGAGATCTCCTTGACCAGCGCCCGCACGGTGCGGGTGGTGTGCTTGAGCAGCACCTTGTCCCCGGCGCGCAGCGGCCGCTCGTTGAGGTGGCTGACGGTGGCCTCGATGTCCTTGGTGGGCGCGGGAGTCGCCCCGGCCGCGATGAGGTCGCCGCGGGAGATGTCGATGTCGTCGGCGAGGCGGACGGTGACCGACTGCGGGGCCCAGGCGATGTCGGTGCGGCGGCCGAGCGCGTCGATCCCGGCGACGGTGGTGGTGTGCCCGGAGGGCAGCACGGTGACCGGGTCGCCGACCCGCAGCACGCCGGAGGCCAACTGGCCCGCGTAGCCGCGGTAGTCGGGGTGCTCCTCGGTCTGCGGGCGGATCACGTACTGGACGGGGAAGCGGGCGGGCTCGGCGCTCGGGTCGCTGCCGACCGGGACGGTCTCCAGGTGCTCCAGCAGGGTCGGGCCGCCGTACCAGTCCATGTGCGCGGACGGTTCGACGACGTTGTCCCCGGCGAGGGCGGAGATCGGCACGGCCAGCACGTCGGTGACGCCGAGCGAGGCGGCGTAGGCGGTGAACTCGGCGGCGATGGCGGCGAACACGGGCTCGGCGTAGCCGACGAGGTCCATCTTGTTGACGGCCAGCACCACGTGCGGCACCCGCAGCAGCGCGGCGACGGCGGCGTGCCGGCGGGTCTGCTCGACGACGCCGTTGCGGGCGTCGACCAGGACGACGGCGAGCTCGGCGGTGGAGGCGCCGGTCACCATGTTGCGGGTGTACTGCACGTGCCCGGGGGTGTCGGCGAGGATGAACCGGCGCCGGGGGGTGGCGAAGTAGCGGTAGGCGACGTCGATGGTGATGCCCTGCTCGCGTTCGGCCCGCAGGCCGTCGGTGAGCAGCGCGAGGTCGGGCGCGTCCTGGCCGCGGCTGCGGGAGGCGTGCTCGACGGCCTCCAGCTGGTCGGCGAGCACGGACTTGGAGTCGTGCAGGAGGCGGCCGACCAGGGTGGACTTGCCGTCGTCGACGGACCCGGCGGTGGCGAAGCGCAGCAGCGACGTGGCGGTTGCAGTGCTCATGTCTAGAAGTACCCCTCGCGCTTGCGGTCTTCCATCGCGGCCTCGGACAGCTTGTCGTCGGCGCGGGTGGCGCCGCGCTCGGTGAGGCGGCTGGCGGCGATCTCGGCGATCACGGCCTCGATGGTGGTGGCGTCCGAGTCGACGGCGCCGGTGCAGGACATGTCGCCCACGGTGCGGTAGCGGATCAGCCGCCGCTCGACGGGCTCGGTGTCCTTGGGGCCGCCCCACTCGCCGGCGGTCAGCCACATGCCGTTGCGGGCGAAGACGTCCCGCTCGTGCGCGTAGTAGATCTCCGGCAGCTCGATGCCCTCGCGCTCGATGTACTGCCAGACGTCCAGCTCGGTCCAGTTGGACAGCGGGAAGACCCGCACGTGCTCGCCGACCGCGTGCCGGCCGTTGTACAGCGACCACAGCTCGGGGCGCTGGCGGCGCGGGTCCCAGGCGCCGAACTCGTCGCGCAGGGAGAACACGCGCTCCTTGGCGCGGGCCTTCTCCTCGTCCCGGCGGCCGCCGCCGAACACGGCGTCGAAGCGGCCCTTCTCGATCGCGTCGAGCAGCGGCACCGTCTGCAGCGGGTTGCGGGTGCCGTCCGGGCGCTCGCGCAGCACGCCGCGGTCGATGAAGTCCTGGACGGAGGCGACGTGCAGGCGCAGGTTGTGCTCGGCCGCCACGCGGTCCCGGTAGGCGATCACCTCGGGGAAGTTGTGGCCGGTGTCGACGTGCAGCAGCGCGAACGGGACGGGCGCCGGGGCGAAGGCCTTCAGCGCCAGGTGCAGCATGACGATGGAGTCCTTGCCGCCGGAGAACAGGATCACCGGGCGCTCGAACTCCCCCGCGACCTCGCGGAAGATGTGCACCGACTCGGCCTCCAGCGCGTCCAGGTGGGACAGCGCGAACGGGGTGTCGTCGGTGCGGACCGGGCTGTCGGTCGCGGTGGTCATGCGAGGCCCCTCTCGGTCAGGAAGGCGTGCAGCTCGGCGGCGGACTCGGCGACCGCCCTGCCCTGCGTCTGCAGGCGCAGCTCCGGCGCCTCGGGCGCCTCGTACGGGTCGTCCACACCGGTCAGGCCGGAGATCTCGCCGGCGGCCTGCTTCGCGTACAGGCCCTTGACGTCCCGCTCGGCGCACAGCTCGACCGGGGTGGCGACGTGGACCTCCAGGAACGCGGTGCCGTTCGCGGCGTGCCGCTCGCGCACGGCGGCCCGCGAGTCCGCGAACGGGGCGATCACCGGGGCGAGCACCTTCACGCCGTTGGCGGCCAGCTTCTCGGCGACGAAGCCGATCCGGGTCACGTTGGTGTGCCGGTCCTCGCGGGAGAAGCCGAGGCCCTTGGACAGGAACTCGCGGATCTCGTCGCCGTCCAGGACCTCGACCTTGTGGCCGCCGGCGCGCAGCCGCTCGGCCAGCGCGAACGCCAGCGTGGTCTTGCCCGCGCTCGGCAGCCCGGTCAGCCACACGGTGGCGCCGCGCTCGCAGGGGGCGGCCTGGGGGGCCGCCTCTGCGGCTCCGGCGGCGGCCAAAGTGTCAGCTGTCACGACGTCTTTCCTTACACGAGTGGAGACGGGGGATCACGGGGCTCGCTTCAGAGGTGGATGCCGCACTCGGTCTTGCCGGAGCCCGACCAGCGCCCGGCCCGGGCGTCCTCACCCTCACCCGGCTTGCGGGTGCAGGACAGCGGTGAGCAGCCGATCGAGGTGTAGCCCTCCCACAGCAGCGGGTTGAGCAGGACCCCGTGGGCGGCGACGTAGGCGTCCACGTCCTGCTGCGTCCACCGGGCGATCGGGGCGATCTTGACCTTGCGGCGCCTGGCGTCCCAGGCCACCACCGGGGTGTTCGCCCGGGTCGGCGACTCGTCGCGGCGCAGCCCCGTCGCCCAGGCGTCGTAGCCGCCGAGGCCCCGGTTCAGCGGCTCGACCTTGCGCAGCGCGCAGCACAGGTCCGGGTCGCGGTCGTGCAGGTTCGGCCCGTGCTCGGCGTCCTGCTCGGCCACGGTCCTCAGCGGCTTCAGCGTGATGACGTTGACCGGCATCGTCGCGGCCACCGCGTCGCGGGTCCCGATGGTCTCCGGGAAGTGGTAGCCGGTGTCCAGGAACACCACGTCCACGCCCGGGAACACCGAGGAGGCCAGGTGGGCGACCACCGCGTCCTCCATCGACGAGGTGACGCAGAACCGCCCGCCGAAGGTGTCGGCGGCCCAGCGCAGGATCTCCTGCGGCGTGGCCTCCTCCAGCTCGCGGCCGGCCCGCTCCGCGAGCGCCGCGTGGTCAGTCGCGGTGCTGCTCATGTGACGTACCCCCGTTGGTCGGTGACAGCAGGCCGAGGAACTTCAGCTGGAAGGCCCGGCGGCAGCCGTGGCACTCCCAGGCGCCGTGCCCGGCCTCGGACGGGCGCAGGTCCTCCTCGCCGCAGTAGGGGCAGAAGAACGGTGCGGCTCTTTCGCTCACGACAGCTGCTCCTCACTGGCCCGGGCCGCCCACTGGGCGAAGCGCTCGCCCTCGGCGCGGTCGGCCCGGTAGCGGGTCAGGACGCGCTCGATGTAGTCCGGCAGGGCGGCGCTGGTGACCTTGAGGCCGCGGACCTTGCGGCCGAAGCCGGCCTCCAGGCCGAGCGCGCCGCCCAGGTGCACCTGGTAGCCCTCGACCTGCTCGCCGTTCTCGTCGGTGACGAGCTGGCCCTTGAGGCCGAAGTCGGCGACCTGGATGCGGGCGCAGGCGTTCGGGCAGCCGTTGATGTTGATGGTCAGCGGCTCGTCGAAGTCCGGCAGGCGCTTCTCCAGCTCGTCGATGAGCGTGCGGCCGCGCTGCTTGGTCTCGACGATGGCGAGCTTGCAGTACTCGATGCCGGTGCAGGCCATGGTGCCGCGGCGGAACGGCGACGGGGTGACCCGCAGGTCGAGCGCCTCCAGTCCGGCCACCACCGCGTCGACGTGCTCCTCGGCGACGTCGAGGATGAGCATCTTCTGCTCGGTGGTGGTGCGGACCCGGTCGCTGCCGTGCGCGGCGGCCAGGTCGGCGACCTCGCCGAGCAGCTTGCCGTCGACCCGGCCGACCCGCGGCGCGAAGCCGATGAAGTACCGGCCGTCCTTCTGCCGGTGGACGCCGACGTGGTCGCGCCAGCGGGCGGCGGGCTCGACCGGTGCCGGCCCGTCGAGGAGCTTGTCCTTCAGGTACTCGTCCTCCAGCACCTGACGGAACTTCTCCGCGCCCCAGTCGGCGACCAGGAACTTCAGCCGGGCGCGGTTGCGCAGCCGGCGGTAGCCGTAGTCGCGGAAGATGCCGATCACCCCGCCGAAGACGTCCGGCACCTGCTCCAGCGGCACCCAGGCGCCCAGGCGCACGCCCAGCTTGGGGTTGGTGGACAGGCCGCCGCCGACCCACAGGTCGAAGCCGGGCCCGTGCTCCGGGTGGACGACGCCGACGAAGGCGACGTCGTTGATCTCGTGCGCGACGTCCAGCCGCGGGGAGCCGGAGACCGCGGCCTTGAACTTGCGCGGCAGGTTGGAGAAGTCCTTGTTGCCGATGAAGCGGCGCTGGATCTCGTCGATCGCCGGGGTGCCGTCGATGATCTCGTCCTCGGCGACGCCGGCCACCGGGGAGCCGAGGACGACGCGCGGGGTGTCGCCGCAGGCCTCGGTGGTGGACAGGCCCACCGCCTCCAGCTTGCGCCAGATCGCCGGGACGTCCTCGATCCGGATCCAGTGGTACTGGATGTTCTGGCGGTCGGTCAGGTCGGCGGTGCCGCGCGCGTACTCCTCGGAGACCTCGGCGATCGCCTTCAGCTGGGCGACCGTCAGCCGGCCGCCGTCGATCCGCACCCGGAGCATGAAGTACTCGGCGTCCAGCTCGTGCGGGTCCAGGATCGCGGTCTTGCCGCCGTCGATGCCCTCCTTGCGCTGGGTGTAGAGCCCCCACCAGCGCATCCGGCCGCGCAGGTCGGCCGGGTCGATCGAGTCGAAGCCCCGCTGCGCGTAGATCGTCTCAATACGTGTCCGCACATTGAGACCGTCGTCGTCCTTCTTGAACTGCTCGTTGGCGTTCAGCGGGGTGAAGTGCCCCATGCCCCACTGGCCCTCGCCGCGGTGACGGGTCACCTTGCGAGCCGCGGCGGGGCGGCGCGGGGCCGGGCTTTCGGCCGTGGGCTCGGCGGTCTCGGGGGACGTGGCCATGATGAAGTCCTTCGGGGGCAGGTGGCGCTGGTGCCGGATGGGTCGCGGGGCGTGCACGGCCGTACGGTGCTGCTGTGACCTGCGGATTCCTCAGGAACGTTCCCTGGAAAGGGAGAGCAGTGACCGGGGCCGGGCGGGCGCCTGCGCATCCGCTGCTGCGGGGATGGCGATGGTGGGTGGCGCCGGGTGCGGTGGTGCGGCGGGGGTGGGCTCAGGTCACCGGACAGATGGCGCTGGACACGCGAAGCAGGTCGACGTGGAGTCGACCGACCAGGGTGGTTCCGGCGCTAGGCATGGCAAGAGATTCGCACGGCGCGGGACTCGCGGTCCACTAACATCCGAATGCTGGACTCCATGGTTCCGAAATGCGGGACGCTCGACGGTTCCCGCCGCTCCCCGCCCCGCCGCCCGGCCACGCCCCGGGACCCCGGGGAGATCAACCGCGGCGCCCCGGCCCGATACCGTTACCCCTGTGCAAGCAGCAGGCGAAACGAGCAGACCGACCCCCGAGCGCCCCACCCGGCGCCGCGGCAAGGGCTCCCGGCGCGCGGCCAAGCCGGTCACCTGGCGCCGCACCACGTGGGACCTGGTCAAGGACACCACCAACACCTGCGTCGAGTACCGGGTCACCGGCCTCGCCGCCGAGGCCGCCTTCTTCACCCTGCTGTCCATCCCACCGCTGCTGCTCGGCGTCGCCGCCACCCTCGGCTACCTCGACTCCTTCCTCGGCGCGGGCACCATCGACCGGCTCAAGCACGACATCATCACCGCCTCCGGGACGGTCCTGTCGCAGTCCTCCGTCAAGGACGTCGTCGAACCGCTGCTCGACCAGGTCTTCGGCCACACCCGGCCCGACCTCATCTCGATCGGCTTCCTGCTGTCGCTGTGGTCCGGCTCCCGGGCGCTCTACATCTTCATCGACACCATCACCGTCATGTACGGCCTCGACGGCAAGCGCGGCATCGTCAAGACCCGGCTGATGTCCCTCGGCCTCTACCTCGGCGCCCTGGTCATCGGCGCGTTCGTCCTGCCCCTGCTGATGGCCGGGCCCGGCCTCATCGAGAACGCCGTCCCCGGCATCGCCGGACTCGTCGGCGCCACCTACTGGCCCGTCGCCATCCTGCTGCTGATCGTCTCCCTCACCACCCTCTACCACCTGGCCGTCCCCGTCTCCACGCCCTGGCGCGAGGACATCCCCGGCGCGCTCGTCGCCCTCGTCGTCCTCGTCTTCTGCAGCGTCGGCCTGCGCCTCTACCTGGTCAGCTCCGTCGAGGTCCCCTCGGCGTACGGCTCGCTCGCCGCGCCCGTCGCCGTCCTGCTGTGGATCTTCGTGGTCGCCCTCGCCGTCCTCATCGGCGCCGCCATGAACGCCGCCATAGACCGCCGCTGGCCGACCCTCGAAACCGCCGACGCCCGCGCCGAGAACGAACGCGCCCACGAGGAGGCCGCGGCCGCCGTCGTCCGCGAGGTCGCCGCCCGCCGGGCCGTCGAACGCGCCCGCCGCGCCCGCGAACTCGGCCTCGCCGAAGGCCACGAGGAGGAGTGGGGCGAGGACGAGAACGACGACGTCGACGCGCCCTCCGAATACCCCGAGCGCTGGGCCGACGTCCTCGCCGCCGACAACCTCCGCGGCCGCCTCACCGCCCGCGGCGGACCGCACCACCGGCCCGCCCCGCCGCCGCCCGACAGCGACCGGCCCACCGGGCCGCCACCGGGGCCGCCGCCGGGGCAACAGGTGCCGGGCTACCCGCCGCGGCCGCCCCGGCCGCCGTGGGAGCAGCGGTAGCGGCGCTGCCGGGGGCGTTGGAAGGGTGCGGACAGCCGTACGGACAGGGCCTCCCCCGCGGGTGCGGGGGAGGCCCTGGTGCGTTCGTCGGGTGGCCGCCGGGCGGGCTGTCCGCCCGTCAGGCGGTCGCCGGGCCGGGCGGGGTCCGGCCGTTGTGGCCCGGGTTGCCGTAGCCCCGGGCGGGGTGGCCCGCGGAGTCGTGGGCGTTGCCGTAGCCGGGGCCGCCGAAGCCCTGGCCGCCGAGGCTTTGGCCACCGTAGCTCTGGCCGCCGAGGTTCTGGCCACCGTAGCTCTGGCCGCCGAGGCTTTGGCCGCCGTAGCTCTGGCCGCCGTCGCCGGGGGCGCCGTGGCCCGGGGCGCCGTACTCCTGCCCGCCGGCCGGCTGGGCGCCGGGCTCGGGGGCGGGCGGGTAGCCGTACGAGGGCTGGCCGGTGGGGGTGTGGCCGCCGCCGGCGGCGCCGTACGCGGGGCGCAGCTCGGTCGGCGCCCCCGGGTCGGCCCCGGGGCCCGCCGGTGCCGGGCCCGCCGGCGCCGGGCCCGCACCTGCCGGGTCCGCCGGTGCCGCGCCGGCCGTGGGGGCGGGCTGCGCCGAGCCCGCGGACGGCGACACGGCCGCCGCCGCCGGGCGGGGCTGCGCCGGAAGCGGCTCCGGGCTCACCTCGGCCGGATCCAGCGCGGTGCGCCCGGAGGAGTCGCTCAGCTTCACCAGCAGGGCGATCATCAGCCAGTTCGCCAACAGCGACGAACCACCCGCCGCCAGGAACGGCAGCGCCTTGCCCGTCAGCGGGACCAGCCCGCTGACCCCGCCCACGACCACGAACACCTGCAGGGCCAGCGCCGCCGACAGCCCCGTCGCCAGCAGCTTGCCGAACGGATCGGTCAGGCCGACCGCGGTGCGCAGCCCGCGCTGGATCAGCAGCACGTAGACCAGCAGCACCGCCGTCACCCCGGCCAGGCCGAGCTCCTCGCCGATCGTGGTGAACACGAAGTCGCTGCGCCCGGCGAAGCCGATCAACCACGGGCGGCCCGAGCCCAGGCCCGTCCCGGTCAGGTGCCCGGTGCCCAGGCTGAACAGCGCCTCGGCGGGCTGGTCGGAGATGATCGCCTTGTCGTGGTGCTCGTTGTAGATGTCGAGCGGGTGCAGCCAGGCCTCGACGCGCCCGTGCACGTGCGGCTCCACCGTGCCGACCACGCCCGCGCCGCCGACCGCCATCAGCAGGCCCAGGACCACCCAGCTGGTGCGCTCGGTCGCCACGTACAGCATGACGACGAAGATGCCGAAGAAGATCAGCGAGGTGCCCAGGTCGCGTTCGAAGACCAGCACCAGCAGGCTGACCACCCAGATCGCCAGCACCGGCCCGGCGTGCCGGCCGCGCGGCAGGGTCATCCCCCAGACCTTCCGGCCGGCCAGCGCCAGGGCGTCCCGGGAGGCCATCAGGTAGCCGGCGAAGAAGATCGTGATCGCGACCTTCACGAACTCGTCCGGCTCGAAGGACAGGCCGGCCAGCCGGATCCAGCGCTTCGCGCCGAAGCTGTCGCTCGGGGAGAACACCGGGGCCGCCAGCAGGATCAGCGCGCCCGCCATCAGCAGGTAGACGTACCGCTGGAAGAAGCGGTGGTGCTTGACGAAGACGATCAGGGCGAGCGCCACCAGCACCGAGATGAACGTCCACATCAGCTGCGAGGGCGCGGCCGGGACCTTCTGGTAGTCCCGGAAGGCGGCCGCGTAGCTGACGTCCAGCCGGTCCAGCAGCATCAGGCCGAAGCCGGTCAGGAACACGCCGAGCGGCAGGATCAGCGGGTCCGCGTACGGCGCGAACCGCCGCACCGTCAGGTGCGCCACCCCGGCCAGGCCCCCGAGCGCCAGAGCGTTCACCAGCAGCCCGGACGGCATCTTGTCGGTCAGTGCCAGGTGGGCGGTGATGTTCCCCGCCAGGCAGACGGCCACCGCGAGCGCCAGCAGGCCCAGCTCGATGTTGCGGTGGCGCGCGGCCAGCCGGCGGCCCTCGCCGCGCTCAGTGCTTCGCACCTCTTGTCGTCCCCTTGTCATCACCCACGTGGCCGATATCGCCGACCGGTGCATCCTGCCAGACGAAGCGGGCCGCCCGCCGGTTGCGGCCCGGGGGTCGGAGAGGGCCGAACTTTGCCTTGGTAAAGCTTTGTTGGGGTTGGGTAAAGCCTTGGTCAGCTCGCGGTATAGAGGCGGGCCCCGCGCGCCGCCGGCCAGCTGCCGGGGGCGATGATGGCCGGGCGCCGCGGCCCCGCCCGGCGCCGGACCCGCCTCGCCCCGGCGGGCCGCGGGCGCGGATGAGGTGAGCGGACGGATGAACGGCGCGGTGGACGGCCCGGCCCGGATGCTCGCCTACAGTGGACCGCCCGCCTGGCAGTGGTCCGACCTGGCCACCTCCTGGACCTTCGAACCGCTCGTCCTCGCCCTCTCGGTGCTGGCCGGCGCCTGGTACCTGGCCGCCGTGCGCACCGTCCGGCGCGCCGGCGGCGAGCGCTGGCAGCCCACCCGCACCGCCGCCTTCCTCGGCGGACTGCTGCTGTGGATCTGGTGCACCTGCTCCGGCCTCGGCGTCTACGAGCGGATCCTCTTCACCGACCGGGCCGTGCAGGTCGTGCTGCTGCTCATGGTCGTCCCGCTGCTGCTCGCGCTCGGCGCGCCCGTCTCGCTGCTGGTCGCCGCCTCGCCGCAGCGGCGGCGCGAGCGCATCCTGCGGGCGCTGCGCAGCCGGCCCTCGAAGGTGCTGATGTTCCCGGCCGTCTCGAC
This sequence comes from Streptomyces rubellomurinus, assembly GCF_000961885.1. Classification (GTDB taxonomy): domain Bacteria; phylum Actinomycetota; class Actinomycetes; order Streptomycetales; family Streptomycetaceae; genus Kitasatospora; species Kitasatospora rubellomurina. Next base: position 2,417 of record NZ_JZKH01000071.1, on the reverse strand, counting down.
GGCGCTGCTGATGGCGCCGCCGTGGCTGCTCTACTTCACGCCCTGGTACGAGTGGTCGGTCTCCAGCGGGCCGGGGAACGTGGTGCTGCACCTGGCGCTGGTGCTGCTGGGCCTCGCCTACTTCTGGCCGCGGCTGCAGCTCGACCCGGTCGGGCACGAGTACCCGCACCTCGTCGGGCTGTTCATCACCTTCGCCGAGGTGATCTTCGACGCGGGGCTGGGGATCGTGCTGATCTACGGCGGGCACCTCGTCGCCGAGCACTACTACCTGGCGCTCGGGCGGCCCTGGGGGCCGAGCCTGGCGCAGGACCAGACCTGGGGCGGCAACGCCTTCTGGGTGCTGGGGGACCTGGTCGGGCTGCCGTTCCTGGCCGCGCTGGTGCGGCGGATGGTGGTGCAGGGGCGGGAGGAGATCAAGGCGGTGGACGCCGAGCTGGACGCCCGCTTCGAGGAGGCGGCGGCGCAGGCCCGGGAGGAGGGGCGGCCGGTGGAGGAGGAGGCCGGGATGCGGCCCTGGTGGCTGGACGACCCGAACCTCAAGCACCGGTACGGCGGGTAGCGGCACTTCTGCCCCGGGTGCGGGGCGGGCGGTGCGGGCGGTGCGGGCGGGGCGGGCGGGCGGCGCGGAGCAGGGCCAATTGTGCTCCCCTGCGGGCTCTCCGCCGGCCGCTCCCGGCCTTCACCGGCGCGTTTCCGCAGGTCAAAAATAGGTTGGCCGCGCGCGGGCCGTCCGCTAGCGTGTGACGCGTTCGCTTCGGGGCCAGCCGGCCCCGCAAGGAGTTTCGGGCGCCGTTGGGCAGCCCGAGGAGTAGAGAGCAGGAGGTGGGCCCCATGGCCGTCGTCGCCCCGATAGCTGCCCAGGGCAGCACTCGCGTTCACCTCCTTTTCCCGGCCGCCGGCTGACCGCTTCGCGTTCGCGCCAGCCGTAGCCCGCCGGGGTCACTCCTCCCGAAGGGCACACTGCGTTGTTCAACGCTGCCTCCGTTCCGTCGTTCTCCTCTCCTTCCGCTTCCTCCTTCTCCTTCGTCTCCGGCGACCTCTCCGGTGACTCCCCGCTGTCCGGCTACGGCTGGACGTCCGAGCTCGCCGAGGCGTTCGAGCCGCTCGCCGAGGCCGGTCTGGTCCCGGGCCGGATCGTCCGGGTCGACCGCGGCCAGTGCGACGCCGTGATCGCCGACCCGGAGACCGGCGAGGTGCGCACCGTCCGGCTCGACACCCGGCCGGTGGGCGACGCCGACATGATCAACTGCCCGTGCACGGGCGACTGGGCAGCCGTCGACCTGTACGCCCAGCCGATGGCCGCCGTCTCCGCGCTGCTGCCGCGCTCCACCGCGATCATCCGCAAGGTGGCCGGCAAGCGCTCGGACGGCCAGGTGCTGGCGGCCAACGTCGACACCGTCCTGATCGCCTCCTCCCTCGCGGCCGACCCCGACCTCGGCCGGATCGAGCGCTTCCTCGCCCTGGCCTGGGAGTCCGGCGCCGAACCGCTGGTCGTCCTCACCAAGGCCGACCTGGTCGACGACGCCGACTTCATCCGCGCCGACGTCGAAGCGGTCGCCCCCGGGGTCACCGTGCTCGTGGTCAGCGCCGAGACCGGCGAGGGCATCGACGTCCTGCAGGCCTGCCTGCCGGGCACCACGGCCCTCATCGGCCAATCCGGTGTCGGCAAGTCCACGCTGACCAACGCGCTGGCCGGCACCGCGGCGATGGCCGTCCAGGAGGCCCGCGCCGTCGACCAGAAGGGGCGCCACACCACGACCACCCGGGAGCTGATACCGCTGCCCGGCGGGGGCGTGCTGATCGACACCCCCGGGCTGCGCGAGGTCGGCCTCTACGGTGGCGAGGGCGTCGACCTGGCGTTCGCCGACATCGCCGAGCTGGCCGAGGAATGCCGCTTCCACGACTGCGGCCACCACACCGAGCCCGGCTGCGCCGTCCAGGCGGCGCTGGCGGACGGCACCCTGCCGCAGCGCCGGATGGACAGCTACCTCAAGCTCCAGCGCGAGAACGAGTGGATCGCCTCGCGCTCGGACGCCCGGCTGGCCTCGGCCCGGCTGAAGAAGTGGAAGACGATCACCAAGTCCCAGCGCGCGGCGGGAGGTCCGGTCAAGCGTTGACGCTGTAAGGCGATGAGCAGTGGAGGGCGGCCCCCGGCGGCCGCCGGCCGCCCTCCACCGAGCTCGAAAGGAAGCGGCGCCCGCAGTGCGGGCGGTAGCCCCGGTAGAGGGCAGCGCTTCGACGGCCGGGTCCCGCTTCGGGACTGCCGGCGCCCCACGCGGGATGCGGATGGGGATGGGTGCGCGGGATGTGGGCGCGGGTGCGCGGGATACGGGCGCGGGTGCACAGGTGCACGGGGCGCACAGGGTGCGCGGGTATGCGGGTAGAGGCCGGGGCCAGGGCGCGCGGCACCCGCAGGT
>NZ_JZKH01000008.1 GCF_000961885.1 Streptomyces rubellomurinus | reverse complement strand
CCGTGACGGTGGCGACGTCCTCGATCCGCCGGGCGCCAGCGGGTGGTCTCCGGCTCCGGATCCGGCGCGATCCGGACCGGCCGCTCCTGCTGTGCGGCCAACTGGCCGATATCGTCGGCGAATTGGCCGAAGACGCGGTGGATGTGACCGCCCTCACCCTGCTCTACGGTCTCCGGTCGGGCACGGAATAGGGAAACCCCGGCCGAATGTCGGTGCCGTGGGCGACGATGTCCGGCATGTCCTATGAACTCCAGGCGCTGATAGGAACATTGGAGCTGCTGACGGTGGCAGCGGCGGAGGTCCCGGTGGCCCGGGTGGTGCCGCTCGCACAGGGGCTGGCGATGCTGCCGGTCACCTCCGCCGTCCTCGCCGCGCTCCAGGGGGACGGCGCCGCCGCCCGTACGTCCGTTGCCCGTACGTCCGTTGCTCATCCGCCCGCCGCCCACACGTCCGCCGCCGGGTCCGGCTTCGGCCGGCACGCGGACGGCTTCGAACTGCGGCTCGCCGCCTGGTCCAAGGCCGGCCCGATCGCCTGCGTCGAGGCCGAGGGCTTCGGCGACGGCGGCATCCGGCGCGCGGCCGTCTGGTCGGACGGGCGGATCGTCCTCGGCCCGCTGGCCGAGGGGGAGTCGGTCGAGGGGGAGTCGACCGAAGGGGAGCCGGTCGCGGGGGAGTCGGTCGAGGGAGAAGGGGGCGATCCGATCTCCCGGGCCCTGCGGCTGCTCGGCGTCCGGGTCACGGCGGGCCGCGTCGACGAGTGCGACGCGGTCGGCCTGTCGGCCCACCGCAGCACCACCGGCTGGGCGGCGGCGGTCGGTTGAGCCGGCCGCACCGTTCGGCGTACCTGCGGTGGCTGTGTCCGGAGTGCTGCCCCACGGTGTGAAGCAGGCGATCTCGCCTGGTTCACAGTGAGAGGAAGCAGTACTCATGCGTGCCACCCGGATGGCCGCCGTGCTGACCGTGACCGCAGCGCTCGCGCTGACCCCGGTCACCACGGCGACCGCCACCGCCGTAGGCAACGAGGCCGCGGCTCCCCGTACCACCGTCTCCGACACCTCCGCCCGGGCCGTCCCGGTAGTCCCGGCCTTGCCTGGCTTGCCGGGCGCCGTCCCGGCAGTCCCGACCGTCCCGACCCTGCCGGGCGCCCTCCCGGCCACCGCCCCGGCGCCCCCGGCGTCGCTCCCGGTGGCGGTCCCGGACCCGAGCGCCGCCCTCGGGGCGGTCGGCGACCTCGTCAACCTGGTCACCGGCCTGCTCTCGACGGTCACCTCCGCCGCCACCCCCGACCTCAGCGCCGTCCAGCAGCTCCTCGCCACCCTGCAGAGCACGCTGCAAGCACTGCTCGGCCAACTTCCGATCCCGCCGGTGACCCTCCCGTCCCCGCCGACGCTCCCCACCGGCGCCGGTGCCGCGGGTGCCGATGCCGGTGCCGGCCGGACGTCCCTGCCCGACCGGCTCGCCGCCCTGCGGGCCCAGGCCGAGGCCCTCACCGCCGCGACCAGCCACCACCCCGCCACCGGCTGACCCCGCCCGCCGGCAGCGCGGCGGCACGGCAGCACGGCAGCACGGCGGCCCCGCCCCCGGACCGGGGAGCGGGGCCACCGCCGTTCCCGGTCCCGGCCCCGGCCGGGGGCGGGTCAGCCGAGGGCGGCAGCGAGCCCCGGCTTCGCCGCGAGCCGCTGGTAGAGGACGGTGCGGGACCGGCGGGTGCGCCGCACGAGCCCGGCGCGGTGGAGGATCTGCAGGTGGTAGGAGACCGTCGCCGGGCTCAGGCTCAGCCGGGCGGCGAGCTCGCCGGTCGTGTGCGGCTGGGAGAGCTCGGCCAGCAGCTTCGCCCGGGTCGCGCCGAGCAGTTCGTCACCGCCCGAGCCCGGGAGACAGTCGTTCGGCGCGGCCGGGTAGACGATCAGCGGCGTGCGGGGGGCGGGCACGTCCGGGGGCTCGGCGGCGCAGACGACCGCTCGGCCCGAGAAGACGCTGGGGACGAGGATCACGGAGTCGGCGTCCAGGATCGGCTGGACCGCGTGCGAGGCGAGGAGGCGGATCCCGACGACGCCGTCCTCGTCCAGGCTCAGGTTGGGGGCCAGCTGGTTGACGGTGTGCGTGATCCCGTGCAGAACGATCGCGGAGGCGCGGGCGGCGATCTCGGCCTCCATGTGGGCCCGGATGCCGGGCCACCGGGGCGCGAGGGCGGCGTGCCAGAACTGCTCCAGCTCCGCCGCGACCCGCTGCGCCAGGTACTCCTCGCCCCGCTCCATCGCCGCCAGCAGCAGCCGGGGCGGCCGGTGGGCCCCGGTCCGGTCCCAGGCGTGGCCGTCGAGCGCCGACGACAGCTCGTACCGGACCCGCTCGGCGGGCGTGGTGGCGATCTGGTGCAGCGTGCTGTCCAACGACGCCTGGAACCCGGTGGGTTCGGGCCGCAGGAAGTCGGGGGAGTAGCCGAGCGGCCCGCCGCCGCCGACCACGGCCAGCAGTCCCAGGTTCCGTTCCGACAGGGCCTGGACGGCCTTCGCCCGCCACCGCGCGCCGAGCAGGTGCGGGTAGCGGCCGAGCGCGAAGAGCAGGTCGTTGGCGACGCCCACCTGCGACATGGCGAACCTGACCCGCCCCAGCCCCTGCGCCCCCAGGTCGAACCGGATCATGGGCAGCTCCCCCCAGCGCGCGATCGCCGTCGAGGGCATCGAATCACCGGACGGCCGACCCGGCACCCGGTTCCCCGGATCCCGCGCCCGACACAGCGGCTCCCCGGGCCGGGAGGCAGGTCCTCCCGGCCCGGGGAGCCGCTGTTCCCGCTGGACTAGCGGTAGTTCACGAACTGGATGGCGAAGTCCAGGTCCTTGCCCTTGAGCAGGGCCTGCACGGCCTGGAGGTCGTCGCGGCTCTTGGAGCTGACGCGCAGTTCGTCGCCCTGGACCTGGGCCTTGACGCCCTTCGGGCCTTCGTCACGGATGATCTTCGCGACCTTCTTGGCATCCTCCGTGGTGATGCCCTCCTTGATGTTCGCGAAGATCTTGTACTCCTTGCCGGACAGCTGCGGCTCGGCGGCGTCCAGGGCCTTGAGCGACAGACCGCGCTTCACGAACTTGGTCTGCAGCACGTCGAGGATGGCCCGGACGCGCTCCTCGCCGTTGGCCTTCATCTCGATCTTCTCGCCGGACCGGCTGATCTCGCCGCCCACGCCCTTGAAGTCGAAGCGGGTGGCGATCTCGCGGGAGGTCTGGTTGATCGCGTTGTCGACCTCCTGCCACTCGACCTTCGAGACGATGTCGAAACTGGAGTCGGCCATGGGTGTCAATCTCCTCGATGCTGTGGCGTCACTGGCACGGCCCGCCCCACCGGGCGTCCGCCGCCACAGCCTATCCAGCGCCACCCCGCCGCCGCCTGCGACGACCACGCGCCGTCCCTTGATCGTCGCGTCCCCAATCGAGTGGCGAAGCACCCCCCCGGATCAGGTATGGTTTACCAAGTCGAACGGGGCGAACACCCCCGAACGGCGAACATCCTGGCTGGTTGCCCGAGCGGCCAAAGGGAGCAGACTGTAAATCTGTCGCGCAAGCTACGCAGGTTCGAACCCTGCACCAGCCACAGGATAGAGAAACGGCCCCCGATCTGCGGAAACGCGGATCGGGGGCTTTTTCGTGCGTTCGGGCGGGGTGTGGGTGTTATTGCGTATGGCTTGCAATTGCGTCCTGGGGGCAGCAGAGTGGGGGCCGGGGGTGGGAGTCCTTCGACCGAGCTGATCGTCTTCCCAACCGGCGCCCGCCGGGACAGCGGCTCATCCCACCCCCGCCAGACGGCGGAGGCCGGCCGGGAGGGGTGTCAAGGGCGCGTCAAAGGCGCTCGGGGCGGCGTCAGGAACGCGTAGGGGCCGCGGGCGCCGGGGGGCGCGGGCCGCAGGATCGGAGCACGTACCGACTGCGGAGGTTCCGTCCGATGTCCAGCGCCACCACCATCCCGGCCGTGACGGCCGAGCCCGAGCCGCCTGATACCGGGGCCGGCGACGAGCGGCACCGCCTGACGGCGTCGGGCGGGCTGGCGGCGCTGTCGCTGGACGCGATGGCCTCGGTGGCGTACGGACCGGAGTCGATCGTGCTGGTGCTGGCCGCGGCCGGCGGGTACGGGCTGGGCTTCACGCTGCCGGTCACCGCGGCGATCGCCGTCCTGCTCGCGGTGCTGGTGGCCTCCTACCGGCAGGTGATCGCGGCGTTCCCGGACGGCGGCGGCTCGTACGCGGTGGCCAAGGCGCACCTGGGCCGCCGGACGGCGCTGACCGCGGCCGCGTCGCTGGTGATCGACTACATCCTGAACGTCGCGGTCTCGGTGACCGCCGGCGTGGCCGCGCTGACCTCGGCCGTGCCCGGCCTGTACGGCGACCGGGTCTGGATCTGCCTGGGCGTGCTCGCCCTGGTGACGGCGGTGAACCTGCGCGGGATAGCCGAGTCCGCCCGCTGGTTCATGGCGCCCACGGCCGTCTTCGTCCTCGCCGTCATGGCGATCATCGTGGTCGGCCTGTTCCGGGACGCCCCGGTGAGCACCGAGGCCGCCGCGGGCCACGCCTCCGTGCTGGCCGAGAACGCCACCGCGGTCGGGGCGCTGCTGCTGCTCAAGGCCTTCGCGGCCGGCTGCTCCGCGCTGACCGGCGTGGAGGCGGTGGCCAACGCCGTCCCGTCCTTCCGCACCCCGCGGGTGAAGCGCGCCCAGCACACCGAGGTCGCGCTGGGCGCGCTGCTCGGCGTGATGCTGATCGGCCTGGCCGTGCTGATCGGCCGCTTCCACCTCCAGCCGGTCGACGGCGTCACCGTGCTCGCCCAGCTCGCCGACGCCTCGCTCGGCCACGGCGTCGGCTTCTACGTCGTCCAGTTCGCGACCGTGGTCCTGCTCGGCCTGGCTGCCAACACCTCCTTCGGCGGCCTGCCGGTGCTGCTCGACCTGCTCGCCCGGGACAACCACCTGCCGCACGTGTTCGCGCTGCGCGCCGACCGCCAGGTGTACCGGTACGGCGTGCTGTTCCTCGCCGTGGTCTCGGCGGTGCTGCTGGCCGGCTCCGGCGGGGACGTCAACAGCCTGGTGCCGCTGTTCTCGATCGGCGTCTTCGTCGGCTTCACCATCTGCCAGGTCGGCATGGTCCGGCACTGGTTGCGCGGCCGGCCGGACGGCTGGCGGTGGAAGGCGGCGCTGAACGGCTTCGGCGCGCTCCTGACCGGTGTCGCCGCCCTGGTGGTCACCGGCACCAAGTTCACCGAGGGCGCCTGGGGCATCGTCGTCGCCCTGCCGCTGCTGGTCCTGCTGTTCGAGGCGATCCACCGCAGCTACGAGCGGATCGGGGAGCGGCTGGAGCTGGGCCGGGTGCCCGGCGCGGTGACCCGGCAGCGCAGCCTGGTCGTCGTCCCGGTGACGGCGATCACCCGGCTCACCCGGGACGGCCTGTCGGCGGCGCTCTCGCTCGGTGACGAGGTCCTGGCGGTGACCGTGGTGCACGAGGCCGCCCGGGCCGAAGCGCTGCGCCGGGACTGGGAGTTGTGGCAGCCCGGCGTGCCCCTGGTGGAGCTCGCGGACGACCACCGCCGGCTGGGCCGGCCGATCGCCGAGTTCGTCAACCGGCTCGGCACGGAGCACGTCTACGACCGGCTCACGGTGCTGATCCCCGAGGTGGAGCCGGCCCGCTGGTGGCAGCGGGCGCTGCAGAACCGGCGCGGCGCGGTGATCGACCGCGCGCTGCGGCGGCACACCGACGCGGTGGTGTGCCGGCTGCGGATGCGGATGTGACGGGCGCGGCGTGAGCGGCGAACGGCCTCGGACGGCACCTGTCGTCCGAGGCCGTTCGCCGTCCCCCCAACCGCCTCCGCAACCGTCCCCCCAACCGCCCACCGCCCGCCCGCCACTCGCCCACCGCCCGCACGCGTCAAGGTCGCGTCAACGCCGCGCTATCACCCGTATGGAGGGCGTCAGGGCTCCGGAACGCGCCCCCGGTGGCTGGTTTGCTCGCATCTGCCGGTCGTCCGCCGGCGCCGCGCGAGGCCTCCGGGCCGGTCCGCGGCAGTCTCCCGAACCACGCTGGTGGAGCCCATGTCCGATCTCATCTACGTCGGTGTCACGGTCGCCGTGTTCGCCGTCATCGCCCTGATCGCGCGGGGGGTGGAGAAGCTGTGAGCGCGGAGAACATCGCAGGTCTGGTCGTGGCCGTCGCGCTCGTCGGCTACCTCGTCGTCGCGCTGATCTTCCCGGAGAAGTTCTGACATGGGATCCACTCTCGCGGGCTGGATGCAGGCCCTCGCCCTCGTCGGGGCGCTGGCCCTCTGCTACCGCCCCCTTGGCGACTACATCGCCAAGCTCCTCACCACCTCGAAGCACCTCAGAGTCGAGCGCGGCATCTACAAGGTGATCGGCGTCGACGGTGACGCCGATCAGCGCTGGTCGGTGTACCTGCGCTCGGTGCTGGCCTTCTCGGCCGTCTCCGTGCTCTTCCTGTACGGCCTGATCCGCCTCCAGGGCTACCTGCTGCTGAACCTGGGCGTTCCGCAGATGGAGGGCCACCAGGCCTGGAACACCGCGATCTCCTTCGTCGCGAACACCAACTGGCAGTCCTACGCCGGTGAGTCCGCGATGGGCCACCTGGCGCAGATGGCCGGCCTGGCGGTGCAGAACTTCGTCTCCGCGGCCGTCGGCATCGCCGTCGTGGCCGCGCTGATCCGGGGCTTCACCCGGAACAGGACGGACCGGGTCGGCAACTTCTGGGTGGACCTCGTCCGGATCAACATCCGGCTGCTGCTGCCGCTCTCGATCGTCTTCGCCCTGGTCCTGGCCGCCTCCGGCGTGATCCAGAACTTCCACGGCTTCACCGAGGTGACCACCCTCTCGGGCGAGGTGCAGAAGATCCCCGGCGGCCCGGTGGCCTCGCAGGAGGTCATCAAGCTGCTCGGCACCAACGGCGGCGGCTTCTTCAACGCCAACTCGGCGCACCCGTTCGAGAACCCGACCGGCTTCTCCAACCTGGTCGAGATCTTCCTGATCCTGGTGATCCCGTTCGCGCTGCCGCGGGCCTTCGGCCGGATGGTCGGCGACAACCGCCAGGGCTACGCGATCCTCGCCGTGATGGGCCTGTTCTGGGTCGCCTCGACGGCCCTGCTGACCTGGGCCGAGGCCTCGCACCAGGGCAGCGCCCTGCAGGCCGCGGGGGCCGCGATGGAGGGCAAGGAGCAGCGTTTCGGCATCGCCGCCAGCACGCTGTTCGCCTCCTCGACCACGCTGACCTCGACCGGCGCGGTGAACTCCTTCCACGACTCGTACACGCCGTTCGGCGGCGGGCTGACGGTCTTCAACATGATGCTCGGCGAGATCGCGCCCGGCGGTGTGGGCTCCGGCCTGTACGGCATGCTGGTGCTGGCGATCGTCGCGGTGTTCGTCGCCGGCCTGATGGTCGGCCGCACCCCCGAGTACCTGGGCAAGAAGCTCGGCGGCCGGGAGATGAAGTTCGCCTCGCTGTACATCCTGACCACGCCGACCCTCGTGCTGGTCGGTACGGGTGTGGCGATGGCCCTGCCGGGCGAGCGGGCCGGGATGCTCAACTCGGGCGCCCACGGCTTCTCCGAGGTGCTGTACGCCTTCACCTCCGCCGCCAACAACAACGGCTCGGCCTTCGGCGGCATCACCGTCAACACCGACTGGTACGACACGGCGCTCGGCCTGGCGATGATCTTCGGCCGTCTCCTGCCGATCGTCTTCGTCCTGGCGCTGGCCGGCTCGCTCGCGCAGCAGCAGCCGGTCCCGGCCACTCCGGGCACCCTGCCCACCCACAAGCCGCTGTTCGTGGGCCTGCTGTCGGGCGTGATCCTGATCGTCGTCGGCCTCACCTACTTCCCGGCCCTGGCCCTCGGGCCGCTCGCGGAAGGTCTTTCCTGATGTCCACCCCCACCCTGAACCCCGCACCGGCCGACACGCCCGACCCGGCCGGCCACGCCGTCCCGCACAGAGTGCGGAGCGGTCTCCTCGACCCGAAGCTGATCGTCGCGTCCCTGCCGGACGCGGTGAGGAAGCTCGACCCCCGGGTGATGGTCAAGAACCCGGTGATGTTCGTGGTCGAGGTGGGCTCGGTGGTCACCACCGTCTCCGCGATCGCCAGCCCGTCCGTCTTCGCCTGGTCGATCACCGTCTGGCTCTGGCTCACCACGATCTTCGCCAACCTGGCGGAGGCCGTCGCCGAGGGCCGCGGCAAGGCCCAGGCCGACACCCTGCGCAAGACCAAGACCGAGTCCGTCGCCCGCCGGCTCACCAACTGGCCCGACAGCGACGCCGAGGAGGAGGTGCCCGGCACCGCGCTGCGGCTCGGCGACCACGTGGTGGTCGAGGCCGGGCAGGTCATCCCCGGCGACGGCGACGTCGTCGAGGGCGTGGCGAGCGTCGACGAGTCGGCGATCACCGGCGAGTCCGCGCCGGTCATCCGCGAGTCCGGCGGTGACCGCTCCGCCGTCACCGGCGGCACCAAGGTGCTGTCCGACCGGATCGTGGTGAAGATCGCCTCGGAGCCCGGCAAGTCCTTCATCGACCGGATGATCGCCCTGGTCGAGGGCGCCGCCCGGCAGAAGACGCCGAACGAGATCGCGCTCAACATCCTGCTGGCCTCGCTGACCATCGTCTTCCTGGTCGCGGTCGTCACGCTCCAGCCGATGGCCACCTTCGCGGGCGCCCCGCAGTCGATGATCGTCCTGGTCGCCCTGATCGTGGCGCTCATCCCGACCACCATCGGCGCGCTGCTCTCCGCGATCGGCATCGCCGGCATGGACCGCCTGGTCCAGCGCAACGTGCTGGCGATGTCCGGCCGCGCCGTCGAGGCCGCCGGCGACGTCAACACCCTGCTGCTCGACAAGACCGGCACCATCACCCTGGGCAACCGCCAGGCCGCCGAGTTCCTCTCGGTGACCGGTGTCTCGACGGACGAGCTCGCGAGTGCCGCGCAGCTGTCCTCGCTGGCGGACGAGACGCCCGAGGGCCGTTCGATCGTGGTCCTGGCCAAGAGCGAGTACGGCCTGCGGGCCCGCGCCCAGGGCGAGTTGACGCACGCCACCTGGGTCCCGTTCACCGCCCAGACCCGGATGTCGGGTGTGGACCTGGACGAGCCGGGAGGGGTGCACCAGGTCCGCAAGGGCGCGGCCGCCGCCGTGTCCAACTGGGTCACCGCCAACGGGGGCCGGGTCACCGACGAGGTCTCCACGCTCGTGGACGGGATCTCGGCCGCCGGCGGCACGCCCCTGGTCGTGGCCACGAAGATCGGCGACGCGCCGGCCAAGGTCCTGGGTGTCATCCACCTCAAGGACGTGGTCAAGGAGGGCATGCGGGAGCGCTTCGACGAGCTCCGCCGGATGGGCATCAAGACCATCATGATCACGGGCGACAACCCGCTGACCGCCAAGGCGATCGCGGAGGAGGCCGGCGTGGACGACTTCCTCGCCGAGGCCACGCCCGAGGACAAGATGGCCCTGATCAAGAAGGAGCAGGAGGGCGGCAAGCTGGTCGCGATGACCGGCGACGGCACCAACGACGCCCCCGCGCTCGCCCAGGCCGACGTCGGCGTCGCGATGAACACCGGGACCATGGCGGCCAAGGAGGCCGGCAACATGGTCGACCTCGACTCCAACCCGACCAAGCTGATCGAGATCGTCGAGATCGGCAAGCAGCTGCTCATCACCCGCGGCGCGCTGACCACCTTCTCGATCGCCAACGACGTGGCCAAGTACTTCGCGATCATCCCCGCGATGTTCGCCGGGGTCTACCCGGGCCTGAGCCACCTCAACATCATGGGCCTGCACAGCCCCCAGTCCGCGATCACCTCGGCGATCATCTTCAACGCCCTGGTCATCATCGGCCTGATCCCGCTCGCCCTGCGCGGCGTGAAGTACCGTCCGTCCGACGCCAGTTCGCTGCTGCGCCGCAACATCGGGATCTACGGCTTCGGCGGCCTGGTGGTGCCGTTCGTCGGCATCAAGCTGATCGACCTGATCGTCCAGTTCATTCCCGGCCTCAGCTGAGAAAGGAGTCCCACCGCAATGTCCAAGCCCCTGCCCGCCATCGTGCGGACCCACTTCACCGCGCTGCGTGTGCTCCTGGTGCTCACGGTGATCCTCGGGGTCGCCTATCCGCTGCTGGTCACCGGCATCTCCCAGGTCGCGTTCAGCGACAAGGCCAACGGCTCGATCGTGAAGTCCGATGGCAAGGAGGTCGGTTCGAGCCTGTTGGGCCAGAACTACAACCTGCCCAAGAAGAACCCGGACGACAAGGAGGAGGTGGCGCTGCCGGACCCGAAGTGGTTCCAGCCCCGCCCCGCCGCGAACGGCTACGCCGGGGACAACTCCGGCGCCAGCAACCTCGGCCCGAACAGCGAGGACCTGCGGAAGAACGTCGACGACCGCCGCAAGGCCGTCGCCGCCTTCGACGGCGTCGACCCGGCGAGCGTCCCGGCCGACGCGCTGACCGCCTCCGGCTCCGGCCTCGACCCGCACATCTCCGTGGCCTACGCCAAGGAGCAGGTCAAGCGGGTCGCCGAGACGCGCAAGCTGTCGCAGGACACCGTCGCCAAGCTCGTCGAGAAGTACACCGAGGGCCGCTCGCTCGGCTTCCTCGGCCAGGAGGGCGTCAACGTCGTCCTCCTCAACAAGGCCCTGGACGCGCCGAAGTGACGTTACGTCGATGGAATGAATGACCGGGCCGGCCCGGGTGCGGGAGCACGTCTCCCGACCCCGGGCCGGCCGACCCGCGTCCGTCACCGTGCACGACCTCCCGAAGGAAGAGCAGCGCCCATGGCCCGCGACCTCACCCCCGGCACCGGCACCCGCCGTGGCCGGCTGAGGGTGTACCTCGGATCCGCCCCGGGGGTCGGCAAGACCTACCGGATGCTGGACGAGGCCCGGCGCAGACAGGAGCGCGGCGCCGACGTGCTGGTCGGCTACATCGAGTGCCACGGCCGCCGCCACACCGAGGCCATGATCGACGGCCTGGAGGTCCAGCCGCGCGTCCACCGCTCCTATCGCGACGCCGAGTTCGAGGAGATGGACCTGGACGGCGTGCTCGCCCGCCGGCCGTCCGTCGTGCTCGTGGACGAGCTGGCGCACACCAACATCCCCGGCGGCCGGCACGCCAAGCGCTGGCAGGACGTCGAGGAGATCCTCGCCGCGGGGATCGACGTCATCACCACCGTCAACATCCAGCACCTGGAATCGCTGAACGACGTCGTCCAGAAGATCACTGGCATCCCGCAGCGCGAGACCGTCCCGGACGAGGTGGTCCGCCGGGCCGACCAGATCGAACTCGTCGACATGGCCCCCCAGGCGCTGCGCCGCCGGATGGCCCACGGCAACGTCTACAAGGCGGAGAAGGTGGACGCCGCGCTCTCCAACTACTTCCGGGTCGGCAACCTCACCGCGCTGCGCGAACTCGCCCTGCTCTGGGTCGCCGGCCGGGTCGACGAGGGCCTGCGCGACTACCGCGCCAGCCACAACATCGACCGGGTCTGGGAGACCCGCGAGCGCGTCGTGGTCGCCCTCACCGGCGGGCCCGAGGGCGAGACCCTGATCCGCCGCGCCGCCCGGATCGCCGACCGGACCGCCGGCGGCGACCTGCTGGCCGTCCACGTCTCCCGCAGCGACGGCCTGGCCGGCGCCTCCTCCGGCGCGCTCGCCCAGCAGCGGCTGCTGGTCGAGACCCTCGGCGGCAGCTACCACGTCGTCGTCGGGGACGACATCCCCACCGCACTGCTCGCCTTCGCCCGCGCCCACGACGCCACCCAGCTGGTGCTCGGCACCAGCCGCCGCGGCCGGATCACCCGCTTCCTCACCGGCCCCGGCATCGGCGAGACCACCGTGGACGCCTCCGAGGACATCGACGTCCACATGGTCACCCACGAGTTCACCGGCCGCGGCCGGCTGCCCTCGCTCGGCCGCCGCCACTCCCGCCGCCGCACCGTCGTCGGCTACCTCGCCGGCCTCGCGCTGCCCTGGCTGCTCACCGCCGTGCTCTCCCAGGCGCACGCCACCATCAACCTCACCACCGACGCGCTGATCTTCCAGCTGGGCGTGGTCATCGTCGCCCTGCTCGGCGGCGCGACCTCCGCCCTGCTGGCCGCGTTCATCGCCTCGGTGCTGCTGAACTACTACTTCATCCCGCCGGTCCACAGCCTGACCATCGGCGAGACCAACAACATCGTCGCCCTGGTGGTCTTCGCCGCCATCGCGCTCGCCGTCTCCACCGTCGTCGACCACGCCGGCAAGCTCACCACCCGCGCCGCCCGGGCCACCGCCGAGGCCGAGACCCTCTCCACCCTGGCCGGCAGCGTGCTGCGCGGCGCCGACGCGCTGCCCGCGCTGCTGGAGAAGTCCCGGACGGCCTTCGGCATGCGGACCGTCACCCTGCTCTCCCGTACGGGCGAGGTGCTCGCCCACTCCGAGGCCGACCACCCGGACGACGGTAGCGGGGAGCACGAGACCACCGAAGTCCCGGTCGGCGCCGACGCGTTGCTCGTCCTCACCGGCCGCCGGCTGCCCGCCGCCGACCAGCGGGTGCTCACCGCCTTCGCCGCCCACGTCGCCGCCGCGCTGGAACGCGACCGGCTGGCCGTGGTCGCCGCCGAGGTCGAACCGATCAAGGCCGCCGACCGGATGCGCACCGCCCTGCTCGCCGCCGTCAGCCACGACCTGCGCACCCCGCTGGCCGCGGCCCTCGCCTCGGTCGGCTCGCTGCGCAGCCCCGACGTCGAGTTCTCGCCCGAGGACCAGGCCGAACTCCTCGCCACCGCCGACGAATCGCTGGTCAAACTCACCCGTCTGGTGGACAACCTGCTCGACATGAGCCGCCTCCAGGCCGGCGCGCTCACCCTGCACCTGACCGAGACCCACCTCGACGAGATCCTGCCCCGGGCGCTCGACAGCCTCCCCGACCCGGACGCACCCGTCCAGCCGCTCGACCTCGACACCACCCCGCCGGTGCTCGCCGACCCGCCGCTGCTGGAACGCGTCCTCGCCAACGTGATCACCAACGCGCTGCGCCACAACGCCCCCGGCGCGCCCGTCCTGGTCACCGCCAGCCACCACGCCGACCTGGTCGAGATCCGGGTGATCGACCGCGGCCCCGGCATCGCCCCCGAGGACCGCGACCGGGTTTTCCTGCCCTTCCAGCGCCTCGGCGACACCGACAACACCACCGGCGTCGGCCTCGGCCTCGCCCTCTCCCGCGGCCTCGCCGAGGCGATGGGCGGCAGCCTGGAGGTCGAGGACACCCCCGGCGGCGGCACCACCATGCTGCTCACCCTGCCTGCCGCCACCACGACCGACTTCGGGGAGGAGCCGGCGCACCATGAGTGAACGACATGAGCGAAGTGAGCAACGTGAGCGAAGTGAGCGAAGTGAGCGAACCACCGGACACCGCGAGATCCTGATCGTCGACGACGAACCCGCCCTGCTCCGCACGCTGCGGATCAACCTCAGCGCCCGCCAGTACGCCGTCCGCACCGCCGCCACCGGCGGCGAGGCGCTGGACCGCGCCGCGCACAGCCTCCCGGACGCCGTCCTGCTCGACCTCGGCCTGCCCGACCTCGACGGCATGGACGTGCTGCGCGGCCTGCGCACGCGCAGCGCGATGCCGATCATCGTGCTCTCCGGTCGGGCCGACGCCGCCGACAAGGTGGGCGCCCTGGACGCCGGCGCCGACGACTACCTCACCAAGCCGTTCCTGATGGACGAGCTGCTGGCCCGGCTGCGGGCCGTGCTGCGCCGCCCGACCGGAGCGGCCCCGCCGGTCCGGCCGGTGCTGGGCGACCACACCGTGGACCTCGCGGCCACCACCGTCACCGGCCCGAACGGCGCGGTGCGGCTGACCCCGACCGAGTGGCGGATCCTCGCCCTGCTGCTGGCCAACCCGGGCCGGCTGGTGCCCGGCCGGCAGATCCTGCGCGAGGTGTGGGGCCCGGCCCAGGAGGCGCGCGGCAACTACCTGCGGGTCTACCTGGCCGGGCTGCGGCGGAAGCTGGAGCGCGACCCGGCCCGGCCCCGGCACCTGATCACCGAGCCGGGGATCGGCTACCGGTACGAGCCGTAGGCGCCGTCCGGCCGCCGTCCGGCCGCCTCCGGCGTCAACGGGCCGTCAAGAGCCGGCCGGTGGGCGACAGGAGAGCGTCAAGGTCGGTCGGGGACGGTGTTCCGTGGGCGTACTGTCGGTCCCGAAGCCGAGCGGGACCTGCTCCAGTGGGGGAGGCCTGGGCCCGCTCCAGCTCGCCGTCGCAAGACGGCCAGCAGGTGGGGGAGGGGCGCGCGACATCCGTCGCGCGCCCCTTGGGCTTCCAAGCCCTCGGCCTCAGCCTTCGGTGCTCCCGGACTGCCGGGGCAGCGCCAGCGCCACGGTGTCGGCGAACTCCCGGACGGCGCTGGTCCGGCTGACCACCCGCCCGCTGTGCACCACCAGCCGGCTGTGCCCGCCGGTGAGCGCCCCGGCCAGGCTGTCCCCGCGCACCGCCAGCAGCTCCGCCGGGAAGCCGGCGTCCACCCGTACCGGCGGCAACCCGAGCACCGCCCGGGCCTGGTTGGCCACCGCGTCGTACGCCGTCTCCAGGTCCAACTCCCCGCTCGCCGCGAGCAGGTAGGCCGTCCCCAGCGGATCCGCCCGGCCGACCGGGTTCGACGGGTCCCGCAGCGCTCCGCTGCCCGCCGCGAGCGGCACCCGGGCCTCCGCCAACTCCCGCAGCAGGCCCGGCCGCAGGCCGGTGGCCGGGCCCTCCAGCCCGGTGCAGCCGCCGGTCTGCGGCAGACAGACCACCCGCACCCCGCCGCTCGCCAGCGCGGTGGACGCACCCGGCGGCAGCGCCCCGCACGGGCCGAGCGTCACCCGCGGCCGCAGCGGCGCCAACGCGCTCGCCATCCGGGCCAGTTGGGGCGCCTCGGCGGCGGTGGTGTGCAGGTCCACCGGGCAGTCCGCCTCGCGGGCGGCCTCCAGCAGCAGCTGCACGTAGCCGGCCGGGTCCGGGTCCAGCTCCGGGCAGCCGCCGGCCGCGGTGGCGCCCAGCTTGAGCGCCTCGCGCAGCTGCGCCCGCCCGTCCGCGCCGGCCCGGCCGGTGAGCAGCCGGGGCATCGCGACGGCCTGCAGCTCGGCGAGCCCGCGCAGCGCCTGCCGGGCGGTGAGCACCGCCTCCAGCCGGCGCAGCCCGTGCACGTCGCCGATCCGGACGTGGGTGCGCTGGGCGGTGGCGCCGTAGCCGAGCGAGGTGAGCGCGGCCTCGGTGACCCGGCGGGTGAGGTCGGTCGCGGTCTCCGGGGGCGGGGCGGCCAGGGCGGCGGAGAAGGCGGCGTCGTAGTGGGCGTGCGGCTCGGCGGGGGCGGGCAGCAGCAGGTAGCCCCGCAGGTCGATCCGGGCGCCGGTGGTGACGGTGGGGGCGCCGGGCAGGGCCTGCAGCGGGCCGAGGCTGCCGACCGTGCCGACCGCCTGGATGCGGTCGCCGCTGATCCGGACGTCCACCACCCGGCCGTCCATCAGCCGGGCGCCGGTGAGCAGCAGGACCGGGCCGTGCCCGAGGGGGTTGGCCGCCGGGCCGGGCCCGGAGTGCGGCCCGTCCGCGGCTGCGCTGTCCATCCTCGGCTCCTTGTCGCGCCGCCCGGTCGGGTGCCAGGGCCGTTCCGGTCAATGAGCGTCGAGCCTATGGGGCCGGGCGGCGGGCCGCCGGGAGGCGGGCAATAGTCGTATCGGGTCGGGCCGCGGCCGGGCCGTGGTGAGCGCGGCCGGGCGGGGCCGGTCGGTGGGGCCGGGCCATCGGGTTGGCGGGCCGCTCGAACTCCCGGCCTTGGATCGTCCGCCCGTCCACCGCGTCGACCTGCGGACTTCGCCGCGGGATACGGATTTCACCTCTGGGCGCGGAACGTGTAATCTCTTCCTCGTTCGCCCCTATAGCTCAGTCGGTAGAGCGTCTCCATGGTAAGGAGAAGGTCTGCGGTTCGATTCCGCATGGGGGCTCTGGTGAGAAGCAGTCAGTTTCGGCTGTGCTGCGGATCACTGTGGCGGTGTAGCTCAGTTGGTAGAGCAAGCGGCTCATAATCGCTGTGTCACCGGTTCAAGTCCGGTCACCGCTACCCCGCGTAGTCGGTCGGGAGATCGCACTCCCGGTCGGCTACTCTTGTTGTGTTCTTATTCGTTGTCCAAGGAAGGCACTCCCGTGGCTGCCACCGACGTCCGCCCGAAGATCACGCTGGCCTGCGTGGAGTGCAAGGAGCGGAACTACATCACCAAGAAGAACCGGCGTAACGACCCGGACCGTCTTGAGATGAAGAAGCACTGCCCCCGCTGCAACTCGCACACCGCGCACCGCGAGACCCGCTGACCCTTTCGCAGGGCTGTCGGGCCTGTGTGATTCAGGTCTTCGACTCCGGGCCGCATCCCTCACGAGGGATGCGGCCCGGAGTCATTTGCGCATTCCGTTCGACCCTTGTCCATCCGTGTTCCGAGGAGCTGCCATGGCGCTCGACCCCTCCTTCATCGGGCGTAGTTACCCGCCCACCGAGCCGTACGAGGTCGGCCGGGAGAAGATCCGTGAGTTCGCGGTCGCGATCGGGGACGCCAACCCCGCGTACACCGACGCGGAGGCGGCGAAGGCGCTCGGCCACCCGGACGTGATCGCCCCGCCGACCTTCCCGTTCGCGATCACCTACCGCGCGGCCGGCCAGGTCGTCGAGGACCCGGAGCTGGGCCTGGACTACAGCCGGGTGGTGCACCGTGACCAGCAGTTCCGCTACACCCGCCCGGTGGTGGCCGGCGACCGGCTGGCCGTCGAGGTGACCATCGACGCCATCAAGACGCTGGCGGGCAACGACGTGCTCACCGTGCGCGGTGAGGTGACGGACGCCACCGGCGAGCACGTGGTGACGTCGGTCATGACGCTGGTGGCCCGGGCCGCCGACGAGACGGGGGAGTGAGCGGCATGGCGATCAGCTACGACGAGGTCGAGGTCGGCACCGAGCTGCCGGCGCAGTCCTTCCCGGTGACCCGCGCCACGCTGGTGCAGTACGCGGGCGCCTCCGGCGACTTCAACCCGATCCACTGGAACGAGAAGTTCGCGCTGGAGGTCGGCCTGCCGGACGTCATCGCGCACGGCATGTTCACCATGGCCGAGGCGGCCCGCGTGGTCACCGACTGGGTCGGCGACCCGGCCGCGGTGATCGAGTACGGCGTGCGCTTCACCCGGCCGGTGCCGGTGCCGAACGACGGGGTCGGCGCGGTGATCGAGGTCACCGCCAAGGTCGCCAAGAAGCTGGACGACCGCACGGTGCAGGTCGACCTGGTGGCCACCACGGGCGGGCAGAAGGTGCTCGGGATGTCCAAGGCGGTCGTCCGCCTGGCCTGAGGCCGAACGGGCGTGCGCGGCGGGCTCCGGGAAGCGGGTGCCCGCCGCGACGCGCGTCCTTGCCAAGGTAGTGATTGGCCACTAACTTGGGAGACATGGCGAAGTCGAGCATCCGGATGACCGCGGAGGAGCGGCGCGAGAGCGTCGTCCGGGCCGCGATGATCGAGTTCGCCCGGGGCGGGTACCACGGCACCTCGACCGAGGCGATCGCCCGCCGGGTCGGCGTCTCGCAGCCGTACCTGTTCCGGCTGTTCCCGGGCAAGCAGGCGATCTTCTCGGCCGCCGCCGAACGCTGCATCGAGGAGACCTGGCGGGCCTTCGACGAGGCCTCGGCCGGGCTGTCCGGCGAGGAGGCCGCCGAGGCGATGGGTGGCGCCTACCTGGCGCTGGTCGAGGACCGCGAGCAGCTGATGATGCAGATGCAGCTCTACGTCTCGGTCTTCGCGGCCAGGGCGGCCGGCGAGGACGAGGTCGGGGAGACCGCCAGGCGGCTGTGGGAGAGCCTGTTCGAGCGGGTCAGGGTCCGGCTCGGCGGCGACCTGAAGAGCGCCACGGCGTTCTTCGGCCAGGGGATGCTGATCAACACGCTGGTGGCGCTCGGATTCCCCCAGGAGCACCGGATCTGGGGCGGCTTCGACGAGTGCGGGCAGGGCGGCGAGGCCGAGTAGCGCGGCCGCACGGTGATCCGTGCGGCCGTTTTTCGGCCCCGCAAAGTTATTGAGCAATAACTACCTAGAGGAATCCGGGAGAAGTCATGACGGAGAGACCGGCCCTCGGCAGGGCCGCGACCTGGACCCTGGTGGTCGTCAGCGTGGCCGGCTTCATGGCGGCGCTGGACAACCTGGTCGTCACCACCGCACTGCCGTCGATCCGCGAGGAACTCGGCGGCGGCCTGTCCGACCTCGAATGGACGGTCAGCGCCTACACCCTGAGCTTCGCCGTCCTGCTGATGTTCGGCGCCGCGCTCGGCGAGCGCTTCGGCCGCCGCCGCGTCTTCCTGGTCGGCCTGGCGGTCTTCACGGCCGGTTCCGCCGCCGCCGCGCTCTCCCCGGGCATCGGCGAGCTGATCGCCGCCCGCGCCGTCCAGGGCGCCGGGGCCGCGGTGATGATGCCGCTCACCCTCACCCTGCTCACCGTCGCCGTGCCCGAGGCCAAGCGGGGACTGGCCTTCGGCATCTGGTCGGGCGTCAGCGGCCTCGCCGTCGCCGCCGGACCGCTGATCGGCGGCAGCCTGACCGAGCACTTCTCCTGGCAGTGGATCTTCTGGGTGAACGTCCCGGTCGGGCTGGTCCTGCTGCCGTTGGCCTTCCTCCGGCTCGGCGAGAGCCGGGGCGCCGACCGGGCCCTGGACGTGACCGGGACGGCGCTGGTCAGCCTGGGGATGTTCGGGATCGTCCTCGGCCTGATCCGCGGCAACCCGGACGGCTGGAGCAGCCCGCCGGTCCTCGGCTCCCTGATCGCCGGCGGTGTGCTGCTGGCCGCGTTCGTCGGGTACGAGCAGTGGTTCGCCGCCCACCCGATGCTCCCGATGCGGCTGTTCCGCGGCCGGGCCTTCTCGGCCGTCAACGCGGCGAGTCTGCTGATGTACCTGGGGATGTTCGGCTCGATCTTCCTGATCAGCCAGTACCTCCAGGGCGTCGGCGGCTTCAGCCCGCAGGAGGCCGGCATCCGGATGCTGCCGTGGACCGCGATGCCGCTGCTGGTCTCGCCGGTCGCGGGCATCGTCTCCGACCGGATCGGCGGCCGGCCGATCGTGGTCACCGGGTTGGTGCTCCAGGCCGCCGGGCTGGCGCTGTTCGGCCTCGTCGCCGACGGCGGCACCGGGTTCGACTACGGGGCGCAGATCCCCGCCATCGTGCTCTGCGGGATCGGCATGTCGCTGTACTTCGGCCCGACCGCCCAGCTGGTGATGGCGAGCGTCCGGCCGCAGGAGCAGGGGATCGCCTCCGGCGCCAACAACTCCCTGCGCGAGGTCGGCGGGGCGCTCGGGATCGCCGTCCTCTCGGCGGTGTTCTCGGCGCAGGGCGGCTACCGGTCGGCGCAGGCCTTCACGGACGGGCTGGTGCCGGCGCTGTACGTCGGCGCGGCGGCGGTCGCGGCGGGGGCGGTCGCCGCCGCGCTCATCCCGCGGCGGCGCGCGGCCGTGGCGGTCGGGGAGCGGTCCGCGGAACCGGCCCGGCCCGCGCGCGTCTGAACCGGAGGCGGGTGGCAGGGGTGCCGGGGGGCACCCCTGCCACCCGTACGCTGGTGGGCGTGCTGGTAGAAAACGACGCCCCCCTCGCTCCGCTGACCACGCTGCGGCTCGGCGGCCCGGCCCGCCGCCTGGTGACCGCCCACACCGACGACGAGGTGATCGCCGCCGTCCGCGAGGCCGACGCGGCCGGCGAGCCGCTGCTCGTCCTCGGCGGCGGCTCCAACCTGGTGATCGGCGACGCCGGGTTCCGGGGCACCGTGCTGCGGATCGCCACCACCGGCTTCGCGCTGGACGGCACCGTGCTGGAGCTGGCGGCCGGCGAGGTCTGGTCGGAGGCGGTCACCCGCACCGTCCGCGAGCACGGCCTGGCCGGCATCGAGTTCCTGGCCGGCATCCCCGGCTCGGCCGGCGCCACCCCGGTGCAGAACGTCGGCGCGTACGGCCAGGAGGTCGCCCAGACGATCACCGAGGTGGTCGCGTACGACCGCACGGCCGGGGAGACGGTCGTGCTGACGAACGCCGAGTGCGCGTTCTCCTACCGCCACAGCCGCTTCAAGGCCGAGCCCGACCGCTACGTGGTGCTGCGGGTGCGGTTCGCCCTGGCCGACGAGGCCGGGCTGTCCACCCCGGTCAAGTACGCCGAGGTCGCCAAGCACTTCGGTGTCGAGCAGGGCGAGCGGGTGCCGCTGGCCCGGGCGTACGAGGCGGTGCTGGGGCTGCGCGCGGGCAAGGGCATGGTGCTGGACCCGGCGGACCACGACACCTGGTCGGCCGGCTCCTTCTTCACCAACCCGGTGCTCACGGCCGCGCAGTACGAGTCCTTCCGGACCCGCCCGGGCGCCGAGAACGCCCCCGCCTACCCGGCCCCGGAGGGCTGCACCAAGACCTCGGCGGCCTGGCTGATCGACCGCTCGGGCTTCGGCAAGGGCTACGGCAGCGGCCCGGCGACGCTCTCCACCAAGCACACCCTGGCGCTCACCAACCGCGGCTCCGCCACCGCCGAGGACCTGCTGGCGCTGGCCCGGGAGATCCGGGACGGCGTCCGCGAGGCCTTCGGGGTGGAACTGGTGAACGAGCCGGTGATGATCGGCGTCGAGCTGTAGCGGAAGCCGGCCCTAGACCGCCACCGGCACCCCCACCAGCCAGGCGTCGATCTCCGCCAGCAGCTCCTTGCGGACGGCCTCCGGCGCGCACGAGCCGCGCACCGACTGCCGTGCCAGCTCGGCGAGTTCGGTGTCCGAGAAGCCCAGTACGTCACGCGCGAGCTCGTACTGGGCGGCCAGCCGGGTGCCGAACAGCAGCGGGTCGTCCGCGCCGAGCGCCAGCGGCACCCCGGCGTCGAACAGCTTGCGCAGCGGGACGTCCTGCGGCCGCTCGTAGACCCCGAGCGAGACGTTGGAGGACGGGCAGACCTCGCAGGTGACCTGCCGGTCCGCGAGCCGTTCCATCAGCCGCCGGTCCTCGGCGGCCCGCACGCCGTGGCCGATCCGGCCGGCGCCCAGGTCGTCCAGGCAGTCCCGGACGGACTCGGGCCCGGCCAGCTCGCCGCCGTGCGGGGCGGCGAGCAGCCCGCCCTTGCGGGCGATCTCGAAGGCCCGGTCGAAGTCCCGGGCGAGGCCGCGGCGCTCGTCGTTGGAGAGGCCGAAGCCGACCACGCCGTGGTCGGCGTAGCGGACGGCCAGCCGGGCCAGCGTCCGGGCGTCCATCGGGGACTTCATCCGGTTCGCGGCGACCAGCACCCGGATGCCCACCCCGGTGGCCGCGGCGGCGTGCTCGACCGCGTCCAGGATCAGCTCCAGCGCGGGGATCAGTCCGCCCAGCCGGGGCGCGTAGGAGGTCGGGTCGACCTGGATCTCCAGCCAGCGGGAGCCGTCCAGCCGCTCGTCCTCGGCGGTCTCCAGGACCAACCGGCGGATGTCCTCCTCGTCCCGCAGCACCGAGCGGGCGGTGTCGTACAGGCGTTGGAAGCGGAACCAGCCGCGCTCGTCGGTGGCCCGCAGCTTGGGCGGCTCGCCGGAGCTCAGCGCCTCCGGCAGCCGGACGCCGTGCTTGTCGGCCAGCTCCAGCAGGGTGGCGGGCCGCATCGAGCCGGTGAAGTGCAGGTGCAGGTGGGCCTTCGGGAGGCCCCTGACGTCTCGCGGATTCAACAGGCGTTCCATTGACGAATACTGCCGCATCGGGCCCCCGAACGGGAACCGCCCTCTTTCGATCCCCCGAAGGGGTGAAAGAGGGCGGTGTGCCGAGTGAGTCCCGTGCGCCGCGTTGACGGGGACGTCGGGCGGGGGACGTCAGTCGCGGGCCTCGCCGAGCAGCTTCTGGATCCGGCTGATGCCCTCGACCAGGTCCTCGTCGCCGAGCGCGTAGGAGAACCGCAGGTAGCCGGGGGTGCCGAAGGCCTCGCCCGGGACGGCGGCGACCTCGACCTCGTCCAGGATCAGGCTCGCCAGCTCCGCGGAGGTCTGCGGACGCTGCCCGCGGATCTCCTTGCCCAGCAGGCCCTTGACCGACGGGTACGCGTAGAAGGCGCCCTCGGGCTCGGGGCAGACGACGCCGTCGATCTCGTTGAGCATCCGCACGATGGTCCGGCGGCGGCGGTCGAAGGCGGTGCGCATCTCGTGCACCGCGGACAGGTCGCCGGCGACGGCGGCGATCGCGGCGCGCTGCGCGACGTTGGAGACGTTCGAGGTGGCGTGCGACTGCAGGTTGGTCGCGGCCTTGATCACGTCCTTGGGGCCGATCACCCAGCCCACCCGCCAGCCGGTCATCGCGTAGGTCTTGGCCACACCGTTGACCACGATGCACTTGTCGGCCAGCTCGGGCAGCAGGGCCGGCAGCGAGGTGAACGTCGCGTCGCCGTAGACCAGGTGCTCGTAGATCTCGTCGGTGAGCACCCACAGGCCGTGCTCCAGCGCCCAGCGGCCGATCGCCTCGGCCTCGGCCTCGGTGTACACCGCGCCGGTCGGGTTGGACGGCGAGACGAACAGCACCACCTTGGTGTTCTCGGTGCGGGCGGCCTCCAGCTGCTCGACCGAGACCTTGTAGCCGGTGGTCTCGTCGGCGACGACCTCCACCGGGACGCCGCCGGCCAGCTGGATCGACTCCGGGTAGGTGGTCCAGTACGGCGCCGGGACGATGACCTCGTCGCCCGGGTCGAGGATCGCGGCGAAGGCCTCGTAGATGGCCTGCTTGCCGCCGTTGGTGACCAGCACCTGGGAGGCGTCCACCCGGTAGCCGGAGTCGCGCAGCGTCTTGGCGGCGATCGCGTCCTTCAGCTCGGGCAGCCCGCCCGCCGGGGTGTAGCGGTGGTTCTTCGGGTCGCGGCAGGCGTCGACGGCCGCCTCGACGATGTAGTCCGGGGTCGGGAAGTCGGGCTCGCCGGCGCCGAAGCCGATCACCGGGCGGCCGGCCGCCTTGAGGGCCTTGGCCTTGGCGTCCACGGCGAGGGTCGCGGACTCGGCGATCGCGCCGATCCGGGCGGAGACCCGGCGGTCGGCGGGGCGGAGGGACTGGTCGGGCTGAGGGGTGGAAGCGCTCATGCCTGCATCGTCGCAGAACCGGGACGGACCGGGCATCGCGGTTCCAGTATCCGTACGGCTCCGTCCGGATCGCGGCGTCCGGAGATCCACCGGTGATCGCCGGGGGCGGCCGGACGATCGCCGCCGGAGCGGTGCTCCCGGAAGAAAGGGGTTCGACCAAACGCCCCTCGACCACGTACACTCGCTGCTCGACGGCCCACCGAAAAAGACCGGAGCCTTCACCGCCTGTACAGACAGCGGGGTTGGATGCGGTAGGTTGGTCGCCACGGAGCCGCGAGGCGCCGTAGGGCAATAGCTCAATTGGTAGAGCACCGGTCTCCAAAACCGGCGGTTGGGGGTTCGAGTCCCTCTTGCCCTGCTGCTTGACCTGCATCTCAGCCCGTTCGCTCCACTGGAGTGAGCGGGCTTGATGCGGAGAGGGCACCGATCAGCATCGTTTGGATCAGCACCGCTTACGCCGGCCGCTCGTGCCCCAACCGGGTGCGATGACGTCCGGCAGGACCCGGATTCAGGTGAGGACGAGTGACGGAGACCACGGGCTCCACCGCAACGCCTGAGAGCGGCAACCCCGAGGGGGCCGACGGCGCTGCCGAGACCACGCCTGTCGACGGCGAGGAGAAGGCGCTCTCGCGCCGCGACCGCAAGCGGGCCAACCGCTCCGGCGAGAAGAAGTCCGGCAAGCGGGCCAAGAAGGGCCTGTTCGCGCGCATGGGCCTGTTCTACCGCCAGATCATCGCCGAGCTGCGCAAGGTCGTCTGGCCGACCAAGGGCGACCTCACCAGCTACACCGCCGTCGTGGTGACCTTCGTCGTCGTCGTGATGGCCTTCGTGGCCGGCCTGGACTACGGCTTCTCCAAGCTGAGCCTCTGGATCTTCGGCTGACCCGAACGCACCGCCTTCGAAACGCTTCCCGACCCGGGCCGATCATCGGTCCGGGTCGAGCTGTCTGCGGCGGACGTACGCGCGGCTACCGTTGACTCGGTACTGTTGAAGTCTCCGAGACCTCACCCGGCGCCCGCGCGAGCGGTCGCGCGCCGGTGCGGATTCGGAGCGCGCCACCTTCACCATCTCCAGGAAAGAAGCAGCCACCGTGTCTGAGTCCCCCCTGTACGACGCCGACGAGACCGTCCGCGAGGCGGATGTCGCCGCCGAGCTGGACGCGGCCGAGCTGGCTGACGACACCGAGTCCGCCGAGCAGATCGTGGACGCCGTGGACGGCGACGAGGACGAGGTCGAGGCGTACGACGAGGCCGAGGCCGGCGAGCCCGCCGAGGAGGCCGCTCTGTCCGTGGAGGCCGCCGACGCGGAGGACGCCGCCGAGGTCGCCGAGGAGGAGGTCGAGGAGGCCGAGGAGGTCGACCCGGTCGCCAAGTTCCGCGAGGACCTGCGCTTCATGCCCGGCGAGTGGTACGTGATCCACACCTACGCCGGCTACGAGAACCGGGTGAAGCAGAACCTGGAGCAGCGCGCCGTCTCGCTGAACGTCGAGGAGTACATCTTCCAGGCCGAGGTGCCGCAGGAGGAGGTCGTCCAGATCAAGAACGGCGACCGCAAGACCATCCGCCAGAACAAGCTCCCCGGCTACGTCCTGGTGCGCATGGACCTCACCCCCGAGTCCTGGGGCGTCGTGCGCAACACCCCCGGTGTCACCGGCTTCGTCGGCAACGCCTACGACCCGTACCCGCTGACCCTGGACGAGGTCGTCAAGATGCTCGCCCCGGACGTCGAGCGCCAGGCCGCGAAGGAGGCCGGCAAGCCGTCGCCGGTCAAGCCGAGCGAGATCCAGGTGCTGGACTTCGAGGTCGGCGACTCGGTCACCGTCACGGACGGTCCGTTCGCCACCCTGCAGGCGACCATCAACGAGATCAACCCCGACTCGAAGAAGGTCAAGGGCCTGGTCGAGATCTTCGGCCGGGAGACCCCGGTCGAGCTGTCCTTCGACCAGATCCAGAAGAACTAGTCGTACGGTCTTCGGATTCGGGGCGGGGCCGACGGCCCCGCCCCGAATCCGTTTTGGTCCAGCGGCGCATCCGCGTTAGCCTGGTCCGATGTGTGTGCTGGCGGCCGGGTGTCGCCCCGGTTCCGCACGCACCAGCAATCACCTCTCGGAAGGACCCGGAGAGACATGCCTCCCAAGAAGAAGAAGGTCACGGGGCTTATCAAGCTCCAGATCAACGCCGGCGCGGCCAACCCGGCGCCGCCGGTCGGCCCCGCGCTGGGCCAGCACGGCGTCAACATCATGGAGTTCTGCAAGGCCTACAACGCTGCGACCGAGTCGCAGCGCGGCATGATCGTGCCGGTGGAGATCACGGTCTACGAGGACCGTTCCTTCACCTTCATCACGAAGACGCCGCCGGCCGCGCGCCTCATCCTGAAGGCCGCCGGTATCGAGAAGGGCTCCAGCGAGCCGCACAAGACCAAGGTCGCCAAGCTCACCAGCGCCCAGGTCCGCGACATCGCCACCACCAAGATGCCCGACCTGAACGCCAACGACCTGGACGCGGCGGAGAAGATCATCGCCGGCACCGCCCGGTCGATGGGCATCACCGTCGAGGGCTGATCTCCTCTCCCCGAGGGCAGATCCCCTTCTCGTCCCCCGTGGTAGGGCCTGCGCAGGCCCGATGACTACCACAACTCCAATCACCATTCAGGAGCAGCAGTGAAGCGCAGCAAGGCTCTGAAGGCCGCGGACGCTCAGGTCGACCGCGAGCGCCTTTACGCCCCCCTCGAGGCCGTCCGCCTCGCCAAGGCGACCAGCACCACCAAGTTCGACGGCACCGTCGAGGTCGCCATGCGTCTGGGCGTCGACCCGCGCAAGGCCGACCAGATGGTCCGCAGCACCGTGATCCTCCCGCACGGCACCGGTAAGACCGCTCGGGTCCTGGTCTTCGCGACCGGCGACCGTGCCGAGGCCGCGCGTGCTGCCGGCGCCGACATCGTCGGCTCCGACGAGCTCATCGACGAGGTCGCCAAGGGCCGTCTGGACTTCGACGCCGTCGTCGCCACCCCGGACCTCATGGGCAAGGTCGGCCGCCTGGGCCGCGTGCTCGGTCCCCGTGGTCTGATGCCGAACCCGAAGACCGGCACCGTGACCCCGGACGTCGCCAAGGCTGTCAACGACATCAAGGGCGGCAAGATCGAGTTCCGCGTCGACAAGCACTCGAACCTGCACTTCATCATCGGTAAGGCCTCCTTCACCGACGAGCAGCTGGTCGAGAACTACGCCGCCGCGCTGGACGAGGTGCTCCGCGCCAAGCCGTCCGCCGCCAAGGGCCGCTACATCAAGAAGACCGCGTTCTCGACCACCATGGGCCCCGGCATCCAGGTGGACCCGAACCGCACCCGCAACCTCCTCGTCGAGGAGGACCCGGCCGCGGTCTGAGCCCCAGTGCTCTGAAGCAGTCCGCACGGCGGGCCCGTACCCCTTCGGGGGTGCGGGCCCGCCGTCGTTCCCGGGGACGGGCGGTCGGGCCGGGCAGTCGGGACCGGGGGTGCGGCGGACATGGTTGCGGAACCGGGACCTGCGGGGATGGGAACGGTCGGTCGAGTCGTCGTACGCTCTGCCGGTCAGATCATGTGGAGAACCCGTGACCGCCGGAGTGAGTCGTGCCGCCCGCCCTTCGCCCCGCCGCCCCCGCCCGGGCGGCGGCCCTGCTGCTGCTCGGCGCCACCACCGGATGCAGCCTGCTGGCCGCCCCCGCCACCGGCATCCCCGGGCAGCCCGCGCCGGTGCCGCCGAAGCAGGTGGTGCTCACCGCCGCCCAGGCGCTGGACGACTCCGGCACCGCCCGGATCGACGTCGTCCAGGAGGGCCCGGCCGGCCGGCGCACCGCGAGCGGCACGCTCACCTGGGGAGCCCGGGACGAGGCCGCGCTGACCGTCACCGATGAACTCGGAGCCGGGCGGCTGACCGTCCGGGACGGCGCGGTCGACCTCGCGTACCAGGACGGCCGGGCCAAGCACGCGGACCGCGCCACGGCCGAGTCGCTCGACCCCGCCGCGGGGGCCGCCGGCGGCTGGGCGGGCGGCTGGACGACGGCGCTGATCACCAACCCGGGCAGCCGCGCGTACGCCGTCGCCCAGGCCGGCACGCTCGGCTCGCTCGGTGGCGAGGACGTCGCCGGGACGACCGCGGCGCACTACCGGGGCTCCACGCCGGTGGCCGAATACTTCGGCGCGGAAGGGGAGTTGGGGCCGGACCGGCTGGCCGCGGTGCTCGACTGGTACCAGCGGCACGGGGTGAAGACGATCGACTGGGACCTCTGGGTCGGGCCCGGCTCCCGGCTGCTGAGACTGCGCGAGACCGTCACCGGCGACACCGGGACCACCGTCACCACGACCGAGGTCTCGGGCGCCGCTTCCTCGGACCCCACCGCTGCCGCGACGGGGTGACGAGCGCCGAATTCCGGTGTCCCGGGCGGCGGTTGATCGCATAGAGTCCGCACAAGGAGCACCACCGGCTCACCGGGGGAGGGGAGTCGGGAATCCTCAGTGGGGGGAACCATGGGAATTCGTAGCAAGTCCGCCGCCGTCGTCGTGCTCGCCGCCCTGGCGCTGACCACGACGGCCTGCGACGACGAGAAGAAGGACGGCGGCAAGGCCGCGGCACCGGCCGCGACGGCCGCGGCGACCGCCGAGGACACGCCGTCCGCACCGCCGGCCAAGGTGACTCCGGCGATCTTCCTGGAGAAGGTCACGGAGAAGACCGGGGCGGCGAAGTCCGCGAAGATCGACGAGTCGATCACGATCGGCGCGACCACCATCAAGGGCAAGGGCGCGGCCTCCTGGGCCCACGGCCTCCAGGCCGACATCACCATGGACGTGTCGGGATCGCCGCTGGCCAAGACGCTCGAACCCGTGACCGGCGGCCCGAGCGTGCACTACCTGTACACCGACATCGGTATGTACATGAAGCTGGGCCCGGACGCGTCCGCCGAGCTCGGCGGACACCGCTGGCTGCGGTACACGAAGGAGGACCTGGCCAAGGCCACCGGCGCGCAGACCACCCAGTTCACCAGCATGGACCCGGTCCAGGGCGTGCGGGCGCTGATCGCCGGCGGCAAGGTGACCGAGGTCGGCCAGGACACGGTGAACGGCAAGGCCGCCACCCACTACACCGGTGAGCTCGACCTGGCTGACATGATCAAGGTGACCGGCTCCAGCGTGACCCAGGAGCAGATCGAGAAGATCAAGCAGGGCCTGACGGCCAACGGCGTCACCCACGAGACGCTCGACGTCTGGGTCGACGCCGACATGCTGGTGGTCAAGCGGGTCGAGCAGGCCGACACCAAGGCCGGGGCGCTCAACGTCACCGTGGGCTACTCCGACTACGGCACCCCGGTCCTCGCGGCCGAGCCGTACGACTACGTCGACATGAGGGAACTGCAGAAGCATTCCGAGGGGGCCACCGCGTCCTGAGGCCGGGGTGGATGGCAAGGTGGCCCGGGTGAGAGAGGAACGGACGATGGTGGGACGGCAGCGGCGGGCGGGAGTGGCCGCCGTCGCGCTGCTGGCGGTCGGGCTCACCGGGTGCGGCGGGGGCGAGGACCGGGCGGCCGTGCCGTCCGGCAGTCCGAGCGCGACCAGTGCCCCGGCCACCGTGGCCACCCCGACCGGGCCGGCCAAGCCCACCGACCGCTCTCCGCACGGCGTCCTGCTCTCCGCCGAGCTGGCCATGCAGACCGCCCGCCGGGCCAAGGTCAGCTACCGGCTGGGCGCGGACGCCGGCGCCGGCCCGCTGTTCTGGGCGCCGAAGACGGCGCTGCAGGTCAAGCGCTCGACCGCGGGCGGCCCGGAGCAGCTGATCGTCGTGGACACCGTCGCCTACCAGGGCGGCGACGCGGCCACCGCGGCCCGCCAGGGCGGCCGGCACTGGGAGCGCTTCACCGTCCCGCCGGACCCGGACGGCCGCAAGGAGGTCCCGTACGCCGGGCTGATCGACTCGCTGAACCCGGTGGAGGCGCTGGCCGCCGCCACCGCGGACGGGGTGGTGCCCGCCTTCCTCGGCGAGGAGAAGCTGGAGGACTCGACCGTCGAGCACTACCGGGTCACCACCACCGCGGAGAAGTACGCCGCCGCCCAGGCCCAGCTGACCCAGGCCCGCCGGGACGGCCTGCGGGCCGCCCTGGCCCCCGGCGGCTCGCACTCGCTGACCCTGGACCTCTGGCTCAACGACAAGGACCAGCTGGTCAAGCTGCAGCGCACCGGGAGTGGCGACGGCGGCGGCCGGGCGGACGACCTGGTGCTCTACTCGGACTTCGCCGGGGCGCTGCTCTCGGCCCAGGCCCCGGCCGAGCCGGACACCGTGGACACCGGCGTCCGGACGGTCTCCCCGCTCGCCCGCTGAGCCGCGCCGGGCCCGCCGGGCTGCTCCGTCCGAGGGCGATTTGCGTCGTACGGGTGCGTCCGTCTAATCTGGCGGAAGCCAAAGACCGCTGGTTGTCGCCGCGCCCGTCAGGGAGCAGGCGGCCGAAGGATCTGTGATTCGTCGCAGGCAGCCCGCGCAGGTGTGTCTGGAGCTTTCGATTTCCGGGTGCCGCGTCCGCGCGGAGCCCGTCGAGGTCACTGCGAGCCCCGTGCGCCCTGCGCATCGGGGCTCATTGCTTTTGCAGGAGCTTTCCTTCCGCCCTGGTGGTCCGAGGTGTGAATGGTCGACTTTCGCGGTCGGCCGGACTTCGACATCACGGAAGGAGGCGTAAGCCTATGGCCAGGCCCGACAAGGCTGCTGCCGTCGCTGAGATCACGGACAAGTTCCGTGGTTCCTCCGCGGCGCTGCTGACCGAGTACCGCGGTCTCTCGGTGAAGCAGGTCAAGACCCTGCGTCGCTCGCTCGGCGACAACGCCGAGTACGCCGTGGTGAAGAACACGCTGACCAAGATCGCGGCCAACGAGGTCGGGATCACGGAGCTGGACGACCTGTTCAACGGTCCGACGGCTGTCGCCTTCGTCACCGGTGACCCGGTGGAGTCGGCGAAGGCTCTGCGTGACTTCGCCAAGGAGAACCCCGCTCTCATCATCAAGGGCGGTGTCCTTGACGGTAAGGCGCTGTCCGCCGATGAGATCAAGAAGCTCGCGGACCTCGAGTCCCGCGAGGTGCTGCTCGCCAAGCTGGCGGGTGCCCTGAAGGCCAAGCAGTCCCAGGCTGCCGCGCTCTTCCAGGCCCTGCCGTCGAAGCTCGTCCGCACCGTGGACGCGCTGCGCGACAAGGTCGAGCAGGGCGGTGCCGGTACGCCGGCTCCCGCCGCCGAGGACGCCGCCGCCGAGTAATCGGCAGGCTCACGCCTCGCTGCGGGCCCGTACGCCCGCCAACCCGTACATCCGGCACCACCTGCCGATTTAGTGGAAGGACGCCATCATGGCGAAGCTGACCCAGGACGAGCTGCTCGCGCAGTTCGAGGAGCTCACCCTCATCGAGCTCGCCGCCTTCGTGAAGGCCTTCGAGGAGAAGTTCGACGTCACCGCTGCCGCCCCGGCCGCTGCCGTCGTCGTTGCCGGCGGTGCCGCCGGTGGCGCCGAGGCCGTTGAGGAGCAGGACGAGTTCGACGTCATCCTCGACGCCGCCGGCGACAAGAAGATCCAGGTCATCAAGGAGGTGCGCACCCTGACCTCCCTCGGCCTGAAGGAGGCCAAGGACCTCGTTGACACCGCTGGTGCCAAGGTCCTGGAGAAGGTTGCCAAGGACGTTGCCGAGAAGGCCAAGGCCGCCCTCGAGGGTGCCGGCGCCAAGGTCACCGTCAAGTGACTTCTCGCCCCCTCTGAGGGGGCCTGAGGCCGGGCCGATCACCCTTGCGGGTGGTCGGCCCGGCTTTTTCGCGTTCCGGGGGCAGGGCGCCGGAGCCGGGGGACGCCCGCCGCCCGGCCGGTCCGGACCACCGGTGTGGCCGATCGCTCACTCGGCACTGTCGGTCGCGAGGAGTAAGGTGATCACGGTCATCGACGGTGGCCCCCACCACGGCTTCTGTAACGCCGGAGGGGTCACGGGCGATGGAGAGGGCGAGGTCCGCCCCGCCGGCGGGCCCTTGACGAACCCGACGCGGCGCGCGATTCTCAAGGCGCGAGTCCGCCGGGTTGGTCCACTGCTGGATGCATAACCAGTGGCTCCGGCGGGAAATGACTCGACGTGAGTTAGAGCAGTACCCGGTGGGCGTCCGCGCTCGCCGGCTACCGGGAGGAGTCTCCGATTCGGTTTCCGAATCAGAGCTGGACAGCAGTGTGGCCTTTGGCTACACTGTCCCTTTGCGCTGCCTGTTAGCTTCTCCGTGACTCGTCGCCCGGAGTTTGCGTTGCCCTGAAGGGGTCTGGCATCGCCTCCGCAAAGCGGCTCTGACCTCGGGTTTCGACCCCGGCAGAGGCCAGTGGCGAGGGAGGCGGGACCAAGGCTCAAGCAGGCCCGGCTGGTACGCGCGTAGTGAGCTCCGAGCCCTCGGAAGGACCCCCCTCTTGGCCGCGCCGCGCAACGCCTCGAACAATTCCGCCGCATCCACCGCCCCGCTCCGCGTCTCGTTCGCGAAGATCAAGGAGCCCCTCGAGGTCCCGAACCTCCTGGCCCTGCAGACCGAGAGCTTTGACTGGCTGCTCGGCAACGCGGCCTGGAAGGCCCGGGTCGAGGAGGCGCTGGAGTCCGGTCAGGACGTCCCCACCAAGTCCGGTCTGGAGGAGATCTTCGAGGAGATCTCCCCGATCGAGGACTTCAGCGGGTCGATGTCGCTGACCTTCCGCGACCACCGTTTCGAGCCGCCGAAGAACTCCATTGACGAGTGCAAGGACCGCGACTTCACGTACGCGGCCCCGCTCTTCGTCACGGCCGAGTTCACCAACAACGAGACCGGTGAGATCAAGTCTCAGACGGTCTTCATGGGCGACTTCCCGCTCATGACCCACAAGGGCACGTTCGTGATCAACGGCACCGAGCGTGTCGTCGTGTCGCAGCTCGTCCGCTCCCCGGGTGTGTACTTCGACTCCACCCTGGACAAGGTGTCCGACAAGGACATCTACTCCTGCAAGGTCATCCCCTCGCGTGGTGCCTGGCTGGAGATGGAGATCGACAAGCGCGACATGGTCGGCGTCCGCATCGACCGCAAGCGCAAGCAGTCCGTCACCGTGCTGCTGAAGGCTCTCGGCTGGACCAACGAGATGATTCTCGAGGAGTTCGGCGAGTACGAGTCGATGCGCAACACCCTGGAGAAGGACCACACCCAGGGCCAGGACGACGCGCTGCTCGACATCTACCGCAAGCTGCGTCCGGGCGAGCCGCCGACGCGTGAGGCCGCGCAGACGCTGTTGGAGAACCTGTACTTCAACCCGAAGCGCTACGACCTCGCGAAGGTCGGCCGCTACAAGCTCAACCGCAAGCTGGGCAACGCCGAGTCGCTGGACTCCGGCGTGCTCACCGAGCCCGACATCATCGGTGCGATCAAGTACCTGGTGAAGCTGCACGCCGGTGAGACCGAGTGGCGTGACGAGACCGGCCGCGACATCGTGGTCGAGGTCGACGACATCGACCACTTCGGCAACCGCCGCCTGCGCAACGTCGGCGAGCTCATCCAGAACCAGGTCCGTACGGGTCTCGCCCGCA
The DNA here is from genome assembly GCF_000961885.1 of Streptomyces rubellomurinus. Taxonomy (GTDB): domain Bacteria; phylum Actinomycetota; class Actinomycetes; order Streptomycetales; family Streptomycetaceae; genus Kitasatospora; species Kitasatospora rubellomurina. Next base: position 106,823 of record NZ_JZKH01000008.1, on the reverse strand, counting down.
TGGAGCGCGTCGTGCGCGAGCGCATGACCACCCAGGACGTCGAGGCGATCACGCCGCAGACCCTGATCAACATCCGGCCGGTCGTCGCCTCCATCAAGGAGTTCTTCGGCACCAGCCAGCTGTCGCAGTTCATGGACCAGACGAACCCGCTGTCGGGCCTGACCCACAAGCGCCGTCTGTCCGCCCTCGGCCCCGGTGGTCTGTCCCGTGAGCGGGCCGGCTTCGAGGTCCGAGACGTGCACCCCTCGCACTACGGCCGCATGTGTCCGATCGAGACCCCGGAAGGCCCGAACATCGGTCTGATCGGGTCGCTGGCCTCGTACGGCCGGGTCAACGCCTTCGGCTTCATCGAGACCCCGTACCGCAAGGTCGTCGACGGTGTCGTCACCGAGCAGGTGGACTACCTCACCGCCGACGAGGAGGACCGCTACGTCATCGCCCAGGCGAACGCGCCGCTGACCGCGGACCTGCACTTCGCCGAGCCGCGCGTCCTGGTCCGCCGCCGTGGCGGCGAGATCGACTACATCCCGGGCTCCGAGATCGACTACATGGACGTCTCGCCGCGCCAGATGGTGTCGGTCGCGACCGCCATGATCCCGTTCCTCGAGCACGACGACGCCAACCGCGCGCTCATGGGCTCGAACATGATGCGCCAGGCGGTGCCGCTGCTGAAGAGCGAGGCTCCGCTGGTCGGCACCGGCATGGAGTACCGCTGCGCCGTCGACGCCGCGGACGTCATCACCGCCGAGAAGTCCGGTGTCGTCCAGGAGGTCTCGGCCGACTACGTCACCGTGGCCAACGACGACGGCACGTACACCACGTACCGCGCCGCCAAGTTCACCCGCTCCAACCAGGGCACCGCCTTCAACCAGAAGGTGCTCGTGGACGAGGGCGCCCGGGTCGAGGTCAACCAGGTGCTGGCCGACGGCCCCTGCACCGACGAGGGCGAGATGGCCCTCGGCAAGAACCTGCTCGTGGCGTTCATGTCGTGGGAGGGTCACAACTACGAGGACGCGATCATCCTGTCGCAGCGCCTCGTGCAGGACGACGTCCTCTCCTCGATCCACATCGAGGAGCACGAGGTCGACGCCCGTGACACCAAGCTCGGCCCCGAGGAGATCACCCGGGACATCCCGAACGTCTCCGAGGAGGTCCTGGCCGACCTCGACGAGCGCGGCATCATCCGGATCGGCGCCGACGTCGTCACCGGTGACATCCTCGTCGGCAAGGTCACCCCGAAGGGTGAGACCGAGCTGACCCCCGAGGAGCGCCTGCTCCGCGCGATCTTCGGCGAGAAGGCCCGTGAGGTCCGCGACACCTCGCTGAAGGTCCCGCACGGTGAGTCCGGCAAGGTCATCGGCGTCCGCGTCTTCGACCGTGAAGAGGGCGACGAGCTGCCCCCGGGCGTCAACCAGCTGGTCCGCGTCTACGTGGCCCAGAAGCGCAAGATCACCAACGGTGACAAGCTCGCCGGCCGCCACGGCAACAAGGGTGTCATCTCCAAGATCCTGCCGGTCGAGGACATGCCCTTCCTGGAGGACGGCACCCCGGTCGACATCATCCTCAACCCGCTGGGTGTCCCGTCCCGAATGAACCCGGGACAGGTCCTGGAGATCCACCTCGGGTGGCTCGCCAAGCAGGGTTGGGACGTCTCCGGCCTCGCCGACGAGTGGGCCCAGCGCCTGCAGGCGATCGGCGCCGACCAGGTCGAGGGTGGCACCAACCTCGCCACCCCGGTCTTCGACGGCGCCCGCGAGGACGAGATCACCGGCCTGCTGGACAACACCACCCTCACCCGTGACGGTGAGCGCCTGGTGAACTCCACCGGCAAGGCCCGGCTGTTCGACGGCCGCTCCGGCGAGCCGTTCCCGATGCCGGTCTCGGTCGGCTACATGTACATCCTCAAGCTGCACCACCTGGTCGACGACAAGCTGCACGCCCGTTCGACCGGTCCGTACTCGATGATCACCCAGCAGCCGCTCGGTGGTAAGGCGCAGTTCGGTGGTCAGCGCTTCGGTGAGATGGAGGTGTGGGCCCTCGAGGCGTACGGCGCTGCGTACGCGCTGCAGGAGCTGCTCACCATCAAGTCCGACGACGTCCTGGGCCGCGTGAAGGTCTACGAGGCGATCGTCAAGGGCGAGAACATCCCCGAGCCCGGCATTCCCGAGTCCTTCAAGGTGCTCATCAAGGAAATGCAGTCGCTCTGCCTCAACGTGGAGGTGCTGTCCTCGGACGGCCAGTCCATCGAGATGCGGGACTCCGACGAGGACGTGTTCCGCGCCGCCGAGGAGCTCGGCATCGACCTGTCCCGGCGCGAGCCGAGCAGCGTCGAAGAGGTCTGACGGAGGCCGGGCCGGCTGCCCCGCGCAGCCGGCCCGTCCCCCAGGCCCCCCTCAGACCACAGACAAACTCTCGAATCACGAAAGAGGGCTTGACGACCAGTGCTTGACGTCAACTTCTTCGACGAGCTCCGCATCGGCCTGGCCACCGCCGACGACATCCGCCAGTGGTCGCACGGCGAGGTCAAGAAGCCGGAGACCATCAACTACCGCACCCTGAAGCCCGAAAAGGACGGACTCTTCTGCGAGAAGATCTTCGGCCCCACCCGGGACTGGGAGTGCTACTGCGGTAAGTACAAGCGCGTCCGCTTCAAGGGCATCATCTGCGAGCGCTGCGGCGTCGAGGTGACCCGCGCCAAGGTGCGTCGCGAGCGGATGGGCCACATCGAGCTGGCCGCCCCGGTCACGCACATCTGGTACTTCAAGGGCGTGCCGTCCCGCCTGGGCTACCTGCTCGACCTGGCGCCGAAGGACCTCGAGAAGGTCATCTACTTCGCCGCCTACATGATCACCTGGGTCGACGACGAGCGCCGCCAGCGCGACCTGCCGTCCCTGGAGGCGCACGTCTCGGTCGAGCGCCAGCAGATCGAGAACCGCCGCGACTCCGACCTCGAGGCCCGCGCCAAGAAGGCCGAGACCGACCTGGCCGAGCTGGAGGCCGAGGGCGCCAAGGCCGACGTGCGCCGCAAGGTGCGCGAGGGTGCCGAGCGCGAGATGAAGCAGCTGCGCGACCGCGCGCAGCGCGAGCTGGACCGCCTCGACGAGGTGTGGGCCCGCTTCAAGAACCTCAAGGTCCAGGACCTCGAGGGCGACGAGCTGCTCTACCGCGAGCTGCGCGACCGCTTCGGCACCTACTTCTCCGGCTCGATGGGCGCCGCGGCCCTCAAGGACCGCCTGGAGACCTTCGACCTGGCGGCCGAGGCCGAGCGCCTGCGCGAGATCATCCGCACCGGCAAGGGCCAGAAGAAGACCCGTGCGCTCAAGCGCCTCAAGGTCGTCTCCGCCTTCCTGCAGACCAGCAACAAGCCCAACGGCATGGTGCTGGACTGCGTCCCGGTCATCCCGCCGGACCTGCGTCCGATGGTGCAGCTGGACGGTGGCCGCTTCGCGACCTCCGACCTGAACGACCTGTACCGCCGCGTCATCAACCGCAACAACCGCCTGAAGCGCCTGCTCGACCTCGGTGCCCCCGAGATCATCGTGAACAACGAGAAGCGCATGCTCCAGGAGGCCGTCGACGCGCTGTTCGACAACGGCCGCCGCGGCCGTCCGGTCACCGGCCCGGGCAACCGCCCGCTGAAGTCCCTCAGCGACATGCTGAAGGGCAAGCAGGGTCGTTTCCGCCAGAACCTGCTCGGCAAGCGAGTCGACTACTCGGCCCGTTCGGTCATCGTCGTCGGCCCGCAGCTCAAGCTGCACCAGTGCGGTCTGCCGAAGGCCATGGCGCTGGAGCTCTTCAAGCCGTTCGTGATGAAGCGCCTGGTCGACCTGAACCACGCGCAGAACATCAAGTCGGCCAAGCGCATGGTCGAGCGCGCCCGCCCGGTCGTGTGGGACGTGCTCGAAGAGGTCATCGCCGAGCACCCGGTCCTGCTGAACCGTGCGCCCACCCTGCACCGCCTCGGCATCCAGGCCTTCGAGCCGCAGCTGGTCGAGGGCAAGGCCATCCAGATCCACCCGCTCGTCTGCACCGCGTTCAACGCGGACTTCGACGGTGACCAGATGGCCGTCCACCTGCCGCTCTCCGCGGAGGCGCAGGCCGAGGCCCGCATCCTGATGCTGTCCTCGAACAACATCCTGAAGCCGGCCGACGGTCGCCCCGTCACCATGCCGACCCAGGACATGGTGCTCGGTCTGTTCTTCCTGACCTCGGACCGCGAGAACGTGAAGGGCGCCGGCCGCACCTTCTCGTCGACCGCCGAGGCGATCATGGCCTTCGACGCCCGCGAGCTGGACGTCCAGGCCCCGATCGAGCTGCGCCTCGGCGCCGGCACCGTCCCGCCGCGCGGCTGGACCGCCCCGGTGGACGAGGACGGCCAGCCGACCTGGTTCGACGGCGAGCCCTTCCGCCTGAGCACCACCCTGGGCCGCGCGCTCTTCAACGAGCTGCTGCCCGAGGACTACCCGTTCGTCGACTACGAGGTGGGCAAGAAGCAGCTCTCCGCGATCGTCAACGACCTGGCGGAGCGCTACCCCAAGGTCGTCGTCGCGGCGACCCTGGACAACCTGAAGGCGGCCGGCTTCCACTGGTCGACCCGTTCCGGTGTCACCGTCTCGATCTCGGACGTCATCGTCCCGCCGAGCAAGCCCCAGATCCTGGAGGGCTTCGAGGCGAAGGCGGAGAAGGTCCAGAAGCAGTACGAGCGCGGTCTGATCACCAACGACGAGCGCAAGCAGGAGCTCGTCGGCATCTGGACCCAGGCGACCAACGAGGTCGCGGACGCCATGGCGGCGAACTTCCCGAAGACCAACCCGATCTTCATGATGGTCGACTCGGGCGCCCGAGGGAACATGATGCAGATGCGCCAGATCGCCGGTATGCGTGGTCTGGTGTCGAACGCCAAGAACGAGACCATCCCGCGACCCATCAAGGCGTCGTTCCGTGAGGGTCTCACCGTGCTGGAGTACTTCATCTCCACCCACGGTGCCCGTAAGGGTCTGGCCGACACCGCCCTCCGTACCGCCGACTCCGGCTACCTCACCCGTCGTCTGGTCGACGTCTCCCAGGACGTCATCATTCGTGAGGAGGACTGCGGCACCGAGCGCGGCCTGAAGCTGTCGATCGGCTCCGTGGGCGCCGACGGCGTGCTGCGCAAGGCCGACGACGTCGAGACCAGCGTGTACGCCCGCATGCTCGCCGAGGACATCACCGTCGACGGCAAGCTGCTGGCCACCGCCAACACGGACCTCGGCGACGTCCTGATGGACGAGCTGATCCGCCACGGCGTGTCCGAGGTCAAGGTCCGCTCGATCCTGACCTGTGAGTCCGCGGTCGGCACCTGCGCCATGTGCTACGGCCGTTCGCTGGCCACCGGCAAGCTGGTCGACATCGGTGAGGCGGTCGGCATCATCGCCGCCCAGTCCATCGGTGAGCCCGGCACCCAGCTGACCATGCGTACCTTCCACACCGGTGGTGTGGCCGGTGACGACATCACCCAGGGTCTGCCGCGTGTCGTCGAGCTCTTCGAGGCCCGTACCCCCAAGGGTGTGGCCCCGATCTCCGAGGCCACCGGCCGCGCGCGGATCGAGGACACCGAGAAGACCCGCAAGATCGTCATCACGCCGGACGACGGCAGCGACGAGATCGCCTACCCGGTCTCGAAGCGCGTGAAGCTGCTCGTCAGCGAGGGCGAGGCGGTCGAGGTCGGCCAGAAGCTGACCATGGGTGCCACCAACCCGCACGACGTCCTGCGCATCATGGGCCAGCGTGCCGTCCAGATCCACCTGGTCGCCGAGGTCCAGAAGGTCTACAACTCGCAGGGTGTGTCGATCCACGACAAGCACATCGAGATCATCATCCGGCAGATGCTCCGCCGCGTGACGATCATCGAGTCGGGCGACGCCGAGCTGCTCCCGGGCGAGCTCGTCGAGCGCGGCCGCTTCGAGCAGGAGAACCGTCGCGTGGTGTCCGAGGGCGGTCACCCCGCCTCCGGCCGTCCGCAGCTGATGGGTATCACCAAGGCCTCGCTGGCCACCGAGTCCTGGCTGTCGGCCGCCTCCTTCCAGGAGACGACCCGGGTCCTCACCGACGCGGCGATCCACGCCAAGTCGGACCCGCTGCTGGGCCTCAAGGAGAACGTCATCCTCGGTAAGCTCATCCCGGCCGGTACGGGCCTGCCCCGCTACCGCAACATCCGGGTCGAGCCGACCGAGGAGGCCAAGGCCGCCATGTACTCGGCCGTCGGCTACGACGACTACGACCTGTCGCCCTTCGGCGCCGGCTCCGGCCAGGCCGTCCCGCTGGACGACTACGACTACGGCCCGTACACCGGCTGAGTCGCGCGTCACTGATCGCTCGCAGGGCGGTCACCCCTCACGGGGTGGCCGCCCTGCGGCGTTTCCGGGCCCTCCTCCGTCGTGCGGGGGAGGGGGTGGAACCGCTCGGCGGAGGGAGGTGGGGGAGGGGGCCGGTGCGGGAGGCTTCTCGGTGTCGGGACGACGGGGCTGGCGAAGGGGGCCGGGGATGAAGCGGGTGCTGGGCGTGGTGGCGATCACCGCGGGGATCGTGCTGGGGATGCAGGGGTGCCTGCCGTTCGGGGACGACAAGGAGCACCGGACGGTGGACTACGGGGTGTCGGAGCCGGTGAAGGAGCTGGTGGTCGAGGGGCACACCGGCGGGGTCGTGGTGACCGGTGGCGGCGACACGGTGCACGTCACGGAGAAGCAGGACTACGAGGACGCGCCGCCGAACACCACGCACGAGGTGAAGGACGGCGTGCTGCGGCTGACGTACGACTGCGGCGGCTGCGGCGTCGGGTACACCGTGCGGGTGCCGGCCGGGACGAAGGTGCGGATCAAGGAGGAGACCGGCGGGGTGCGGCTGAGCGGGCTGGCCGCCGAGGTGGAGGCCGAGGTGGACACCGGCGGGGTCGAGGCCACCGGGCTGACCTCGCAGCAGGTGCGGCTGAGCGCCCGGACCGGCGGGGTGCGGGCCGAGTTCGCGGCCGCGCCGGTGAAGGTGGAGGCGAAGACCGAAACCGGCGGGGTCCGGGTGAAGGTGCCGGCCGACGAGGCGTACGCGGTGGACGCGAACGCCGGGACGGGCGGCGTGGACGTCGGCATCCCCTCGCAGGCGGGGGCGGCGCGCCGGATCACCGCGCGGACGGACACCGGCGGGGTGACGGTCAGCGGTGTCTGACCGGGCCGTTCCGGAGGTACTGCCGGTAGGGCATGATCTCCTCCGCGGGGGCGGCGTCCCCGGCTACGGGGGAGGTACGGCGGTGGAGCGCGTGATGCGCTGGCGGACCTGGACGGGCGGGCTCAGCCCGTACGTCCTGGACACCTTCCTTGCGGTCTGCTCGGCGGTGGTGTCGCTCTGGGCGGTCTACAACGACGACGTCGACTGGCCGTGGTGGGTCTACCTGCTGGCGGCGTCCACCGCGCTGTACCTGCCCTGGCGGCGGGTCGCCCCGCTGCCGGTGCTGCTGGCCCTGAGCGTGCCGGTCTCGCTGCTGCTGTCGGCGGTCGCGCACTCGGCCGACCCGCAGGTGCCGTTGTACGCCGTGATCGGGATGTACACGGTGGCGGAGCGCTTCCCGGACCGGCAGCGCTGGCCGATGCTGGTGGTGGCGGTGGCCGCCAACGTGCTGGGTACCCACTCGCCGAACGGCGCGCTGTTCAGCGTGCTCACCTCGGTCGGCGGCTTCGTCTTCGGCTCGCTGGTCCGCTCCCAGCGGCGGCTGGCCCACCTGGAGGCCGAGCGGGCCCGCGAGGCCGGGGAACGGGCGGCCAGCGAGGCGGCCCGTGCGGTGGCGCAGGAGCGGGCCAGGATCGCGCGGGAGATGCACGACATCCTGGCGCACGCCGTCTCCCTGATGGTGATCCAGGCCGAGGCCGGGCCGCTGGTGGTGCACGGCGACCCGGACCGGGCGGTCCGGGTCTTCGACACCATCGCCGACTCCGGCCGTGACGCGATGGTCCAACTCCGGCGTGTCCTGGGAGTGTTGAAGGAGGAGGGCGCCGGCCCGGAGCTCGCGCCGCAGCCCCGGCTGGCCGAACTCGCCGAGGTGGCCGAGCGGGTGCGTGGCGCGGGGCTGTCGATGGACCTCGAACTGCCGGACGGGACGGGTTCGTTGCCCGCGGACGTGCAGGCCTCGGCGTACCGGATCGTGCAGGAGGCGCTGACCAACACCGTCAAGCACTCCGGCGCCACGCGCGCCTCGGTGCGGGTGGTCCGCGCCGGCGACGTGCTGGAGGTGGTGGTCGCCGACAACGGGCGCGGGGTGGCGGCGGCGGCCGACCGCGCGGTGGCGGGCTGGTCCGGCGGCCGCGGACTGGTCGGCATCCGGGAGCGGGCGGCGGCCTGCGGCGGGCGGGCCGAGGCCGGCCCCGGCCCGGAGGGCAAGGGTTTCCTGGTGACCGCCCGGCTTCCGCTGGGGGCGGCGGGGGTGAGGGAGGGAGTGGGCGGATGACGCCGATTCGGGTGGTCGTCGCGGACGACCAGGAGCTGGTGCGGGCCGGGTTCGGGATGATCCTGGACGCGCAGCCGGACATCGAGGTGGTGGCCGAGGCCCGCGACGGCGCCGAGGCCGTCGAGGCGGTGCGGGAGCACGGCCCGGACGTGCTGCTGCTGGACGTCCGGATGCCGGTGATGGACGGACTGGAGGCGGCCCGCCGGGTGTGCGCCGAGTTCCCCTCCACCAAGGTGATCATGCTGACCACCTTCGACGTCGACGACTACGTCTTCGACGCGCTGTACGCGGGCGCCAGCGGCTTCCTGCTCAAGGACGTCCGGCGGGACGACCTGGCGCACGGGGTGCGGATGGTGGCCTCCGGCGAGGCGCTGCTCGCCCCCTCGGTGACCAGGCGGCTGATCGGCGAGTTCGCCGCCCGCCGCCCGGGCGCGCCGGACCGGGCGGTGCGCCCGCCGTCCCGGCTGCTGGAGCAGCTGACGCTGCGCGAGCACGAGACGCTGAAGCTGATCGCCCGCGGGCTGTCCAACGCGGAGATCGCGGCCGAACTGGTGGTCAGCGAGCACACCGTGAAGACGCACGTCAGCAACGTGCTCGGCAAGCTCGGGCTGCGCGACCGGGTGCACGCGGTGGTGTTCGCGTACGAGGCCGGCGCGGTGGTGGCGGGGGAGAGCTGAGGCGCGGCTTCGGGGAGGGCCGAGGCGCGTCTGCGGGGGAGGGCCGCCGGGGCGCGGTTTTTCGGTGGCCCCGGCCGGGTCCGGGGCCGTACCGTCCCGGGTATGAACGCGAAGCGTCCGCTGATCGCCGTGCTGACCGGCGCGGGTGTCTCGACCGACTCCGGCATCCCCGACTACCGCGGCCCGCAGGGGCTTTGGCGCAAGGACCCGAGCGCCGAGGAACTGGTCACCATCGGGCCGTACCGGGACGACCCCCGGGTGCGCGCGCGGGCCTGGCGGATGCGGCTGGAGACCGGCGCGCTGGCCGCCGGGCCGAACGCCGGGCACCGGGCGCTGGTGGACCTGGAGCGCTCCGGGCTGCCGGTGCGGGTGCTCACCCAGAACATCGACGGGCTGCACCAGGAGGCCGGGCTGCCCGCCCGCAAGGTGCTCGAACTGCACGGCAACACGCGGGAGACGCAGTGCCTGCGCTGCCGGGTGGTCGGGTCGATGGCCGAGGCGCTGGCGCGGGTCGAGGCGGGCGAGCCGGACCCGGACTGCCGGGCCTGCGGCGGCATCCTGAAGCCGCGGATCGTGATGTTCGGCGAGAACCTGGACCCGGAGGTGCTCGGGCAGGCCGACGCGATCGCCCGCGCCTGCGACCTGTTCATCGCGATCGGCACCAGCCTGCAGGTGTTCCCGGTGGCCGGGCTGCCGTACACCGCGGTGAAGAGCGGCGCGAAGCTGATCATCGTGAACGCCGAGGAGACGCCGTACGACGTGGCCGCGTCCGAGGTGATCCGGGAGCCGATCTCCACCTCACTGCCGAAGCTGGTCCGGCGGCTGGTCGTGGAACGGGCGTGAGGACCCTTTACGGACGTACCGCATGCATACGATGATCTTCCCGGCTTCCCCCCACGGCCTGGAGTGATCGAGCGATGACGACGACGGCGAAGTTCGACCCCTGGTCGGCCGCGTTCGTGGCCCACCCGTACGACGCGTACGCCGAACTGCGCGCGCAGGCGCCGGTGACGTACTTCGAGCCGACGAACCAGTGGCTCGTCCCGCGCCACGAGGACGTCAGCGCGCTGCTGCGCGACCGGCGGCTCGGCCGCACCTACACCCACCGGTTCACCCACCAGGAGTTCGGCCGCCCCGAGCCCGACCCGGCGCACGAGCCCTTCCACACCCTCAACGACCACGGGCTGCTCGACCTGGAGGCGCCCGACCACACCCGGATCCGCCGGCTCGTCTCCAAGGCCTTCACCCCGCGCATGGTCGAGGGCCTGCGCCCGACCGTCCGGCGCCTCGCCGGCGAACTGGTCGACGGGCTGCTCGCGGACGGCGGCGGCGACCTCATCGCCGCCGTCGCCGAGCCGCTGCCCGTCGCCGTGATCGCCGAGATGCTCGGCGTCCCGGAGGGCGACCGGCACCTGCTGCGGCCCTGGTCCGCCGACATCACCGGCATGTTCGAGCTCAACCCGAGCGAGGAGACCGCCCGCCGGGCCGTCACCGCCAGCACCGAGTTCTCCGATTACCTGCGCGCCCTGATCCGCGACCGCCGGGCGAACCCGGGCACCGACCTGGTCAGCGCGCTGATCCAGGCCCAGGAGGGCTCCGACGCGCTCAGCGAGCAGGAGATGGTCTCCACCTGCGTGCTGCTGCTCAACGCCGGGCACGAGGCCACCGTCAACACCACCGGCAACGGCTGGTGGGCGCTGTTCCGCCACCCCGAGGAGCTGGCCCGGCTGCGCGGCGCCGTCGACGAGCTGCTGCCCACCGCGATCGAGGAACTGATGCGCTGGGACACCCCGCTGCAGATGTTCGAACGGTGGGTCCTGGAGGACGTCGAGATCGGCGGCGTCACCGTCCCGCGCGGCGCCGAGATCGCCCTGCTCTTCGGCTCCGCCAACCGCGACCCGGCCCGCTTCGCCGACCCGGACCGGCTCGACCTCGGCCGCACCGACAACCCGCACGTCACCTTCGGCGCCGGAATCCACTTCTGCCTGGGCGCCCCGCTTGCCAGACTGGAGCTCACCGAGTCCTACGGCACGCTGCTGCGCCGGGCCCCGGGCCTGCGGCTGGTCCGCGAGCCCGAGTGGAACCCCGGCTACGTGATCCGCGGGCTCAAGGAACTGCTGGTCGAGGCGTAGGACGGGAAGAGGGGGGGCGGCCGTGGGCAAGGCGACGGGGGCACTGCTGGGGCTGGCGATCGGGGACGCGCTCGGCCGGGAGACCGAGTTCCAGGCCGTCGAGGAGATCACCGCCCGCCACCCGGACTGGCGGCGGCTCCCGCTGCCGAAGAAGGCCCTGGTCACCGACGACACCCAGATGACGCTCGCCCTCGCCCGCGGCCTGCGCACCGCCCTGGCGCGCGGGCCGCTGACGCCGCTGCGGCTGGAGCGGCCGGTCCGCGAGGAGTTCGTCGACTGGTGGCGCTCCCCGCAGAACAACCGCGCCCCCGGAATGACCTGCCTGCGCTCCTGCCAGCGGCTCAGCCGCCCCGAGTACCGCTGGCAGCAGGCCAGCGACGTCGGCTCCAAGGGCTGCGGCGCCAACATGCGGGTCGCCCCGGTCGGGCTGATCCGCGAGCTGGACGCCCGCGGGCTCTCCGGCGCCGCCCAGCTGCAGTCCGCGCTCACCCACGGCCACCCGACCGCGCTCGCCGCCAGCGACCTCACCGCGTACGCCGTCCGCCGGCTCGCCGAGGGCATCGCGCCGGCCGCGCTGCCCGCCGCGCTGCGCTCCTACGCGCTGGCCGGCCGCCACCGGTACGACGGGTTCTGGCTCGGCGACCTCGCCGACCGGTGGTACGGCCCCTCGCCGCAGGACGTCATCGCCCGCGGCTGGGACGACTGCCTCAAGGTGCTCGACCGGCTGGACGCCGCGCTCGCCTCGCCGGACGTCGAGGCCGACCCCTGCCTGGCCACCGGCGGGGGCTGGGTCGCCGAGGAGGCCTTCGGCACCGGCCTGCTCTGCTTCCTGCTGCTGCCCGACGACCCGGTGGCCGCCGTCCGCCGGGCCGCCGTCTCCAGCGGCGACTCCGACTCCCTGGCCTGCCTGACCGGCGCCTTCGCGGGCGCCCACCACGGGGAGTCGGCCTGGCCGGCCGACTGGGTCGAGCGGATCGAGCACCGGGACGAACTGCTGGAGTTCGGGGCGCTCTGGGACTGAGCCGGAACCCGGAGGCGGGGTGCCGCGTCGAAGGGCCATGACGAACAGCAGCACCGGAACCCGTCGCCGCACCGTCCGCGCCGCCCGCCGCCCGGCGACGGTGCTCCTCGCCGCCGCGCTCGCCGCGCCCCTGGTCGCCGGCTGCGGCAGCACCGGGGCCGCGACCGGCACCGAGGTGAAGGCCTCCGCGCCGGCCACCCGCCCCGCCGTCGACCCGGCCCGGCTGGCCGCCACCGCGAAGGCCACCGACGCCTTCGGGCTGGACCTCCTGCACGCCCTCACCGCGACGCCGGACGGCGCCGGGCGCAACACCGTGGTCTCGCCCGCCGGGCTGGCCACCGCGCTCGCGATGCTGCTGCCCGGGGCGCGCGGTGCGACCGCCCAGGAGCTGGCCAAGGCCCTGCACACCGACCTCGACCCGAAGCAGTACGCCCTCGCCGTCGGCGCCCTCGACCAGCGGGCGGACGGCGGGGGCAAGGCCACCCTGCGCCAGAGCGACGAGGTCTGGACGCAGCAGGGCCTCCCGGTGGAGCCCGACTACCTGGCCACCCTCGCCGCGGCCTTCGACGCCGGAGTGCACACCACCGACTTCAAGAAGGACCCGGAAGGCAGCCGCAAGGCCGTCAACGCGGCCGTGGAGAAGGCCACCGAAGGGCGGATCAAGGACCTCTTCGCCCCGAACACGATCGACCCGAACACCCGGCTGGTCCTCACCGACGCGCTCTACCTCAAGGCGAAGTGGGCCTCCGAGTTCAAGCCCGGACACACCGCCGACCGCCCCTTCCACAAGCTCGACGGCTCCACCCCGAACGTCTCCACGATGAGCCGGACCGACGACCTCAAGTACGCGGACGGCTCCGGCGGGATCGCCGGAGAGCCCTGGCAGGCCGTCGAACTCCCCTATGCGGACGGCGCGTTGGCGATGGACCTGATCGTCCCCGCGCAGGGCGGCTTCGCCGCCTTCACCAAGGGGCTGGACCAGCCCGAGCTGGACCGGATCCTCGGCGCCCTCAGCGCGCAGCCCGTCGACCTGCAGCTGCCGCGCTTCCACTTCGACACGTCCAACGAGCTCACCCCCGCGCTGCGCTCGCTCGGCGTCCACTCGGCCTTCGACGACGCCGACCTCACCGGCATCGCCGAGCAGCCGCCGCTCGCCGTCAGCACGGTGGTGCAGAAGGCCACCGTCCAGGTCGACGAGGAGGGCACCGTCGCGGCGGCCGGCAGCGGCGTCGGGGTCGGCGTCGCGGCCGCGCCCGCCCCGCAGCGGGCCGCCCAGCTGCACATCGACCGGCCGTTCCTGTTCCTGATCCGGGACACCTCGAACGGGCGGCCGCTGTTCCTCGGCCAGGTCACCGACCCGCAGGCGAAGTAGCCGCCGGGCGGGGGCGGGGGCTACCAGGCCGGGTAGCGCTCGCCGAGCGCCGGGTGGCGCGGGTCGCGGCTGCCGAACAGCACCAGCAGGTCGTCCGCGACCGTCAGCAGCTCGGCCCGGCCCTCGACCGCCCCGGCCCAGTCGGCGGGCAGCGCCGAGGCGCCGTACGCGGCCCCGACCAGGTTGCCGCAGACCGCGCCGGTGGAGTCGCTGTCCCCGGAGTGGTTCACCGACAGCAGCAGCGCGGTGCGCACCGGGTCGGGGCCGAGGGTGGCCGCCAGCAGCGAGTACACCGCGATCGCCAGGCACTCCTCGGCGATCCAGCCGAGCCCGACCCGCTCCACCGCCTCCGCCGCGGGCTCGGACTCCTGGGCGATCCGCACCGCCCGGGCCAGCGCCTGGACGGTCTCCTTCGAACTCGGCAGCTCCCGGATCTGATCCACCGTCTCGCCGACCGCCGCCCACGGCTCGGTGCCCTGGGCCAGCCGCTCGACCAGCGCCGCGAAGGCGCCCGCCGCGAGGTAGCCGGTCGGGTGACCGTGGGTCAACTGGGCGCACTGCACCGCCAGCCCGAAGGACTGCTCGGCCCCGAGCCGGGCCAGCCCGAACGGTGCCGAGCGCATCACCGTGCCGCAGCCCTTGGACCCGGGGTTGACCGGCCCCGGCCACCCGATCGCGGACGGCGCCTGGAACTCCGGGTGCTCCGACACCCCGCTCAGGCACGCGTTGCCCGGCGCCCGCCGCGCGTACAGGAACGGCTGGCGCAGCAGCCAGCCGTCGTACGGGCGCGGCTGCGGCTCGGCGTCCGGCCGCGGCTGGTACTGCGTCTGCAGCCAGCGCCGGTAGGCGCCGTGGACGGCCTCCGGCACCGAGCCGCCACCGCCCGTCCAGCCGCGGACGAAGCCGCGGATCAGGCCCTCGGCGGTGAACAGCGTCATCTGGGTGTCGTCGGTGACCTCCACCGGACCGGGCCCGGCGGGCAGCGCCGTCACCCCGTCCGGCCCGAACCGGTCCTGGATCTGGTGCAGTTGCAGGAACTCCACCGGCCAGCCCAGCGCGTCGCCGATCGCCCCGCCGAGGAGCGCCCCGCGCACCCGGTCCCGGTACCCCGACTCCGCCGTCGGCTCCGTCACGTCGAATCCCCCTTCGTTCGTGGCGGTGTACGTTCTACCAGGTTCGGAGACGGGCCCTAATCCCGGATCTCCCCGGCGCGCCCGTGCAGCGCGGCGCGGTCCGCGGCCGCCCGCCCGGCCACCCAGCCCTCGCCGTCACTGACCCGCACCCGCTGCGAGACCAGCTTCGGGAACAGCCGGCCGACCTCGTCGTCCACCGCCGCCGAGCGGGCCGCGAGCGCGGGCAGCAGCCGTGCGTCCGGCAGCAGCTGCTCCTCGGTGCCGTCCTCGCGCAGGTGCCGCCCGGCCGCCGCGTCGCTGGTGGCCCGCTCGGTGGCGGCGGTCAGCCGCTCGCGGATCCGCGCCGCGTAGGCGACCAGGAACGACTGCCGGAACGCCTTGCTGCGCGAGTCCTTCCCGGAGCCCGCCTTGTTGAGCGCGTGGGTGGCCTGCACCAGCAGCGAGGTGTAGAGCAGCTCGACGCCGTCCAGGTCGCCGTCGAAGCCGATCACGGTGCAGAAGCCGAACTCCTTCGCCCACACCACCCGGCAGCGGTTCGCCGCCGCCACCGCGTCCAGCAGCATCGTCTTCGGGCCCTCGTACGGGTTGTCCACGCCGATCCGCACCGCCGCCGGGGTGTCCCGGTCGGCGCCGGCCGCCGCCAGCAGCGCCTCGTCGATGCTGTGCTGGGCCATCAGCTGCTGCGCCTTGGCGGTCAGCGCCTCGGCCTCCTCCGGGTACTCGGTGGACTCGGCCTTCGCCAGCAGCGCCCGGATCCGGGCCAGCATCCGCGGCTCGCCGGTCGCCGGGCCGGCCGGGTGCTCGGCCCGTACGGACCGGCCGGCGGCCCGGCCGCTGTGGCCCGGCGCCGGGCCGACCGGGGCGATCGGGGGCAGCCGGCCCCAGCTGCGCAGCAGCTCCAGGGCGGCGGTGGCGAGCGCGAAGCGGTCCAGCCGGTGCCGGTGGGCGAAGGCGCCGAGGAACTGCTCGTCGTCCGGCCACCACGCGTCGGCGTCCAGCTCGCGCAGCTGCTCCCGCCAGCGCCGGTCCGGGCCCGTCGCCGGGTGCCGGCGGTTCTCGGCGGCGATCAGGTCCACGGCGAGCGCCAGGTGGACGGGCTTCAGTTCGCGCCGCACCACCCGCACCAGGTCCGCCGGGCGCCACCCGGCGGACCAGCAGCGGCCCACGGCGGTGTCCGCGTACCCGAGCAGCGCGCGGCTGACCGCCGGCCACTGCCCGGCCGAGGCGGCCAGCAGCGAGGCGCCGGTGTCCAGTGCCAGGTCCAGCGTGTCGTCCGGCGCCGTGAGCACCGACCGCACCGCCTGCTCCAGCAGCGCCCCGGCGTCCCCGCCCTGCTGCGCGCGCTCGCCCACGGTGTGTCCCTGCTCTCCTCGACGGTTCCGGCCCTCCCGCCCATGATGCCGGAGGCGCGCAGGGCGCCCCTGCGGCCGGGGGAGCGGGGGAGCGGGGTGGGTCGGCGCTCGATGGCCCTGGCCAGGATCTCCGGCAGGCGCTCCAGCAGCCGGTCGGCCGCCAGCCGGATGCCGAGCGCGGCGATCAGCGCGCCGTACGCCGGCCCGGGTGGCAGACGGCCCCCGGCTGTGGTACAGCGGGTGAAGGGTGGCCCGACACCGGCAGGTCGTGCGCGGGACACCCCCGCGACATCCGGCCGGGGGTCACGACCTGCGGCGTTGCATTTGTTTTGACCGCGCCCCATGCGCTAGGTACGCTCTGACCTTGTGCCTGGGGTGTCCCCGGGTCCTTGTGCGTGCATGCACACCGGTCGCCGCGCCGAGCCGGAGCGCCTTCCAGCGCCCCGCGCGTTGAGCGCCGTCGCTGTACATCAGCTCACGGGATTCCGTGCCGGAAAAAACCCAACACACCCGACCGCGTGGGTCGACCACGGGGCCGAGTGCGAGGGATCACCACAGGTTAGTTCCACCAAGCCTTGGCACACAGAAAACGGAGAAACGGTGCCTACGATCCAGCAGCTGGTCCGAAAGGGCCGGCAGGACAAGGTCGAGAAGAACAAGACTCCCGCGCTGAAGGGCTCCCCGCAGCGCCGTGGGGTCTGCACGCGTGTGTACACGACCACCCCGAAGAAGCCGAACTCGGCTCTCCGCAAGGTCGCCCGTGTGCGCCTCACCAGCGGGATCGAGGTCACCGCTTACATCCCGGGCGAGGGCCACAACCTGCAGGAGCACTCCATCGTGCTGGTTCGCGGTGGTCGTGTGAAGGACCTTCCTGGTGTCCGCTACAAGATCATCCGCGGTTCGCTCGACACCCAGGGTGTCAAGAACCGCAAGCAGGCTCGCAGCCGCTACGGCGCCAAGAAGGAGAAGTAAGAATGCCTCGTAAGGGCCCCGCCCCGAAGCGCCCGGTCATCATCGACCCGGTCTACGGCTCCCCGGTCGTCACCCAGCTGGTCAACAAGATCCTGCTGCACGGCAAGCGCTCCACCGCCGAGCGGATCGTCTACGGCGCCCTCGAGGGCGTCCGTGAGAAGACCGGCTCGGACCCGGTCGTCACGCTGAAGCGTGCGCTGGAGAACGTCAAGCCGGCCCTCGAGGTCAAGTCCCGCCGTGTCGGTGGCGCGACCTACCAGGTTCCGGTCGAGGTCCGTCCGGGCCGCGCCAGCACCCTGGCGCTGCGCTGGATGGTCGGTTACTCCCGCGCCCGTCGCGAGAAGACCATGACCGAGCGCCTGATGAACGAGATCCTCGACGCCAGCAACGGCCTGGGCGCTTCCGTGAAGCGTCGCGAGGACACCCACAAGATGGCCGAGTCCAACAAGGCCTTCGCGCACTACCGCTGGTAGTCCGTACCCCGTCACTAGACAGAGAGAGAACGAGCCACCATGGCTGCAACCTCCCTTGACCTCGCCAAGGTCCGCAACATCGGGATCATGGCGCACATCGACGCGGGCAAGACGACCACCACCGAGCGGATCCTGTTCTACACCGGTGTGTCGTACAAGATCGGTGAGGTCCACGATGGCGCTGCCACCATGGACTGGATGGAGCAGGAGCAGGAGCGCGGCATCACGATCACGTCGGCCGCGACGACCTGTCACTGGACGGTCGACGATGCCGACCACACCATCAACATCATCGACACCCCGGGTCACGTCGACTTCACCGTCGAGGTGGAGCGTTCGCTGCGCGTCCTCGACGGTGCCGTGACGGTGTTCGACGGTGTCGCCGGTGTCGAGCCCCAGTCCGAGACCGTGTGGCGGCAGGCTGACCGCTACGGCGTCCCGCGCATCTGCTTCATCAACAAGCTGGACCGCACGGGCGCGAACTTCTTCTTCTGCGTCGACACCATCGTGGAGCGCCTCGGCGCCACCCCGCTGGTGATGCAGCTCCCGATCGGTGCCGAGGCGGACTTCAAGGGCGTTGTCGACCTTGTCCGCATGAAGGCCCTCGTGTGGTCGGCCGAGGCCGCCAAGGGCGAGATGTACGACGTCGTCGACATCCCGGCCGAGCTGCAGGAGCAGGCGGACGAGTACCGCGAGCAGCTGATCGACACCGTCTCGACCATCAGCGACGAAATCGCCGAGCTCTTCCTCGAGGGCGAGGAGATCCCGGTCGAGCTGCTGCAGGACGTCATCCGCAAGGGCACCCTGAACTCGGACTTCACCCCGATCTTCTGCGGTACCGCCTTCAAGAACAAGGGCGTTCAGCCCCTGCTCGACGCGGTCGTCAAGTACCTGCCGTCGCCGCTGGACATCGAGTCCATCGAGGGCACCAAGCCGAACGACCCGGAGACCAAGATCTCCCGTAAGGCTTCGGACGACGAGCCGCTGGCTGCGCTGGCGTTCAAGATCATGTCCGACCCGCACCTGGGCAAGCTCACCTTCGTCCGGATCTACTCCGGCCGCCTGGAGTCCGGCACCTCGGTGCTGAACGCCGTCAAGGGCAAGAAGGAGCGCATCGGCAAGATCTACCGCATGCACGCGAACAAGCGTGAGGAGATCGAGTCGGTGGGCGCCGGCGACATCGTCGCCGTCATGGGCCTGAAGCAGACCACCACCGGTGAGACGCTGGCCGACGAGAAGAACCCGGTCATCCTGGAGTCCATGGACTTCCCGGCCCCGGTCATCCGCGTCGCCATCGAGCCCAAGTCCAAGGGTGACCAGGAGAAGCTGGGTGTCGCCATCCAGCGTCTCGCCGAGGAGGACCCGTCCTTCCAGGTCAACACGGACGAGGAGACCGGCCAGACCATCATCGCGGGTATGGGCGAGCTGCACCTCGAGGTGCTGGTCGACCGTATGAAGCGTGAGTTCAAGGTCGAGGCCAACGTCGGCAAGCCGCAGGTCGCGTACCGCGAGACGATCCGTCAGGCCGTCGAGCGCATCGACTACACCCACAAGAAGCAGACCGGTGGTTCCGGTCAGTTCGCCAAGGTGCAGATCGCGATCGAGCCGCTCGAGCAGGCCGAGGGCTACGAGTTCGTCAACCTGGTCACCGGTGGCCGCGTTCCGCGCGAGTACATCCCGTCGGTCGACGCCGGTTGCCAGGAGGCCATGGAGTTCGGCGTCCTCGCCGGCTACCCGCTCCAGGGCGTCCGCGTGAAGCTCCTCGACGGTCAGTCGCACGACGTCGACTCCTCCGAGCTCGCGTTCAAGATCGCCGGTTCGATGGCCTTCAAGGAAGGCGCCAGGAAGGCCAAGCCGGTCCTTCTTGAGCCGATGATGGCCGTCGAGGTCACCACGCCCGAGGACTACATGGGCGACGTGATCGGTGACATCAACTCTCGTCGTGGCCAGATCCGGTCCATGGACGAGCGCCACGGTGCCCGCGTCGTCACGGCGCTGGTGCCCCTCTCCGAGATGTTCGGCTACGTCGGTGACCTGCGCAGCAAGACCTCTGGTCGCGCGAGCTACTCGATGCAGTTCGACTCGTACGCCGAGGTCCCCAAGGCCGTGGCTGAGGAGATCATCGCCAAGTCCAAGGGTGAGTGACGTCCCGACTTCCGGGATGATTCCGACCCTTTAGGCTATTAGGAGGCGACCTGGGAGGATCCGGACGGATTCTCCCAGGGCCTCCGGCCCCCACCCATGGGACGGTACGAGGTGCTTCCGGCACCCGGACCAAGCCCGATCAAAGACCAACTGACGTCAGCACGGCGTACAGGAACTGTCCTCAGGAGGACTCAGTGGCCAAGGCGAAGTTCGAGCGGACGAAGCCCCACGTCAACATCGGCACCATCGGTCACATCGACCACGGCAAGACCACGCTGACCGCGGCCATCACCAAGGTGCTGCACGACGCGTACCCGGACCTGAACCCCTTCACGCCGTTCGACCAGATCGACAAGGCCCCGGAGGAGCGTCAGCGCGGTATCACCATCTCGATCGCGCACGTCGAGTACCAGACCGAGGCGCGTCACTACGCCCACGTCGACTGCCCGGGTCACGCTGACTACATCAAGAACATGATCACCGGTGCCGCCCAGATGGACGGCGCCATCCTGGTGGTCGCCGCCACCGACGGCCCGATGCCGCAGACCAAGGAGCACGTCCTCCTGGCCCGCCAGGTCGGCGTTCCGTACATCGTCGTCGCCCTGAACAAGGCCGACATGGTGGACGACGAGGAGATCCTGGAGCTCGTCGAGCTCGAGGTCCGCGAGCTGCTCTCCGAGTACGAGTTCCCGGGCGACGACCTGCCGGTCGTCCGCGTCTCCGCGCTGAAGGCCCTCGAGGGCGACAAGGAGTGGGGCGAGAAGCTCGTCGGCCTGATGCACGCCGTCGACGAGAACATCCCCACCCCGGCCCGCGCCGTGGACCAGCCGTTCCTGATGCCGATCGAGGACGTCTTCACGATCACCGGTCGTGGCACCGTCGTCACCGGCCGCATCGAGCGCGGCATCCTCAAGGTCAACGAGACCGTCGACATCATCGGCATCAAGGAAGCCAAGACCACCACCACGGTCACCGGCATCGAGATGTTCCGCAAGCTGCTCGACGAGGGCCAGGCCGGTGAGAACGTCGGTCTGCTGCTCCGTGGCATCAAGCGCGAGGACGTCGAGCGCGGCCAGGTCATCATCAAGCCGGGTTCGGTCACCCCGCACACCGACTTCGAGGCCCAGGCCTACATCCTGTCGAAGGACGAGGGTGGCCGCCACACCCCGTTCTTCAACAACTACCGCCCGCAGTTCTACTTCCGTACCACGGACGTGACCGGCGTCGTGACCCTCCCCGAGGGCACCGAGATGGTCATGCCGGGCGACAACACCGCCATGACGGTCGCGCTGATCCAGCCGATCGCCATGGAGGAGGGCCTGAAGTTCGCCATCCGTGAGGGTGGCCGCACCGTGGGCGCCGGCCAGGTCACCAAGATCCTCAAGTAATCGAGGCTCTGACCTGCCCGCCTCGTAGAGGCTGAGCCGAAGGGCCCCGCACACCTCCGGGTGTGCGGGGCCCTTCGGTGTGTCAACTGTGGTGCTCCCGTCTGCTTCTGGTAACGGCCTGTTGAAGGTTTGTCCAGAACCGACTGCTATCCTGGCGGCTCATTGGGCTCTCCCGCGTTGTCGTCCGCAGCTTCCAGGGCGTTGGGAGAGGCTCCGGTCGGTGTCGTCTCCCGGCGGAGCACCTTCTCGATCGCACTCGATACATGGGGACGGGCAAGCACGATGTTCAACGAAGCATCCGGGAACGGCCCGGCCGGGGGGCCCGCGCCGCTGTTGTCGGTCGTCATGCCGATCTACAACGAGCAGGAGGCGCTGCCTCTGACCGTCCAGCGGCTGCGTCCGATCCTCGACGGCCTCGGCATCAGCTACGAGGTCGTCGGCATCGACGACGGCAGCACGGACGCGACCCCCGCGCTCATGCAGAAGATCCACCAGGACTGGCCGGAGTTCCGGATCGTCCGCTTCGCCCGCAACTCCGGGCACCAGGCCGCGCTGACCGCCGGCATCCACCGGGCCTTCGGCGACTACGTCGTGTCGATCGACGCCGACCTGCAGGACCCGCCGGAGAAGATCCCCGAGATGCTCGCGCTGGCCCGCGAGCAGAACCTCGACATCGTCTACGGCGTGCGCGGCGACCGCGGCACCGACACCGTCTTCAAGCGGCGCACGGCCGGCGCCTACTACTGGCTGATGCGCAAGCTCGTCGGCAAGAAGATGCCCAACCAGGCCGGTGACTTCCGCCTGCTCAGCCGGGCCGCCGTCGAGGCGCTGAAGGCGCTGCCCGAGCACCAGCCGGTCTACCGCCTGCTGGTGCCGTGGCTGGGCTTCCCCAGCGGCGAGGTCGTCTACGTGCGCGAGGAGCGCGTGGCCGGCAGCACCCACTACCCGCTGTCGAAGATGCTCCGGCTGGCCGTCGACAGCATCACCAACTTCTCCGCCGCCCCGCTGCGGCTGGCGACCTGGCTGGGCGTGCTGAGCTTCGTGCTCTGCTTCGCGCTGGGGATCTACACCACCGTCGAGTACGCGCTCGGCAAGACCGTGCCCGGCTGGTCCTCGCTGTTCATCGGCATGCTCTTCCTCGGTGCCGTCCAGCTGATCTGCATCGGCCTGCTCGGCGAGTACGTCGGCCGGATCTACTCGGCGTCCCAGGCCCGCCCGGCGTACTTCGTCGGCTACGACTCGGCCGAGGACAACGACCGCACGACCCGCCGGACCGTCACCTACGCCGGCTGAGCAACGCCGCCGTCCGCGGCCGGGGCCGAGCGCCCCGGCCGCGGACGGCGGCCGTCCCACGGCGCCGCCGGCGCGAGGGGCCAGACCAACGGAATGGACAGCATGGGGAGCACCGACAGCACCGGGACCTCGTCGGGGCCGGGCGACGTGCGCCTGCGGGACGCGCCGTCCCGCGCCACGGCGGTGACGGCCGGCGGGCCCCGGGAAACGGTGCTCCGCCGGCTGCTGCGTTTCGCCCCCGCCGCTGCCGCCTACCTGCTGCTGGTCGCCCTGCTGCTGGCCGCGGACACCCGGCCCGGCGACATCGCCCGCTACACCTTTTATGCGGCCTGGGCCGTGCTGTTGCCCGGCACCCTGGTGTTCCGGTCGCTGCGGCGCCGCCCGTACACGTTGGTCGAGGACCTGGCGCTCGGCGCCGCCACCGGCCTGGTGCTGGAGCTGGCGGCCTGGGCGGTGCTGATGCCGCTCGGGCTGCAGAAGGCGGCGATCGCCTGGCCGCTGCTGGTGGTCGTGCCGTTCCTGGCGGTGCCCGGGCTGCGCCGGCACTGGCGGCCGCGCGGCTACCGGCGGCAGTCGGCGGGCTGGTCCTGGTCGGTGGCCGGGGTCGTCGCGCTGACCTCGGTGTACTACTACGAGGTCTTCCTCTCCCGCTTCCCGATCCTGCCGGACAGCGACACCACCCGGCAGTACGGCGACCTGCCGTACCTGCTGTCGCTCGCGGGCAACGCCAAGCACGACTTCCCGCCCACCCTGCCGCAGGCGGCGGGGGAGCCGCTGCACTACCACTGGTTCACCTTCGTCCACATGGCGATGGGCGACCTGGTCGGGCACATCGACCTGACCGTGATCGAGATGCGGCTGATGGTCCCGGCGCTGGCCGCGCTGGGCATCCTGGTGACGGCGGTGGTCGCCCAGCGGCTGAGCGGCCGGGCCTGGGCCGCCCCGGTGGCGGCGGTGCTGGTCTTCGCGGTGGGCGAGTTCACCGCGGCCTACCCGAACAACGTCAGCAGCTGGACCTTCGGCGCGCCCGAGGTCCGGCTGATGTCCTTCGTCAGCCTGTCGCTCACCTACAGCCAGCCGCTGCTGATCGCGCTGATCGGCGTGGTCGGCGACGTGCTGCGGCGCGGCCGGGCGGACGGCGGGCCCCTGGACGACGACGGGCGGGCGGACGACGGGCGGGCGCCGGCGCTGGGCCGCGGCGCCTTCGTGCTCACCGCCCTCTTCGCGCTCGCCTCCAGCGCCGCCAAGGCGAGCTCGCTGCCGGTGACCCTGGCCGGCCTGGCCTTCGCCGGGCTGATGGTGCTGATCGGCACCCGGCGCATCCCCTGGCCGATCGTCGGCCTCGGCGCGGTGATCGGCGCCGCGCAGCTGTTCGCGACGGCCGTCATCTTCGACTTCGAGAGCTACGGCCTGGAGGTCATCCCGTTCGGCAACGTCCAGCAGTACTGGGCCGATCCGCAGCACAGCCGGACGGCGGCGGTGCAGGCCGTGGTGGTCGCCGCGACCCTGGGCGCCTTCCTGCTGAACCACCAGCTGAAGGTGGTCGGCGCGCTGCCGCTGATGTGGCGCCGGCGGTTCCGGCTGGAGCCGGTGCAGTGGTTCCTGCTCGGCGGCGCGATCGCCGGGCCGGCCGCCTACCTGGCCGTGAACGGCTTCAACTCCAGCTACTTCACCATCGCCGGCCTGCCGTTCGGCGCGCTGCTGTCGGCCTGGGGCTACTGCGAGGCCGTCGAGCGGGCCGCGCTGCCGCGCCGGGCCGTGGCGGCACTCCTGGCCGGCGCGCTCGCGCTCGCGGGCGGCCTGACGTACCTGATGTACCGGTACTCCGCGGACTGGGCCAAGTGGGCGGTCGGGCTGTTCGGCCACGAGAAGGCCTGGCACTCGTACGACCCGCTGCTGCCCGCGCTGGTCGCCGCCGGCGTGCTGGCCGCGATCGCCGCCGTCTGCGGGCTGCTGTGGTGGGCGGCGGCCCGGGCGGTGCCGGCCCTGCGGCGGCGCGGCGGCGTGGTGCTGCTGACGGCCACCCTGGCGATCGGCCTGCCCGGCCTCGGGCTGGACGTCCTGCAGGCCCGGCACGTGGTCTGGGAGGGCTCCTGGATCCTGCCGAAGACGCAGATCGACGGTGCCCGCTGGGTGCGCGCGCACAGCGACCCGAAGGACGTCCTGGCGACCAACGGCCACTGCTGGGAGTTCGAGGACTACAAGAACGGCCCGACCTGCACCAACTACCGTTCGCACTGGCTGGGGGCGTACTCGGAGCGGTCCGTCCTGATCGAGGGCTGGGCGTACGCGCCGCGGCTGATGGCGACCTCCGGCGGCGCCGCGGCGACCACCGCGCCGTTCTGGGACGCGGCGCTGCTCAAGCTCAACGAGGACGCCTTCTACCACCCGACCGCCGACATCCTGCGCCGGCTGCACGACGACCACCGCGTCCGCTACCTGGTGGTCCAGCGCAAGGCGGGCCAGGAGTCGCCGCTGCTGGCGAGGCTCGCCCCGAAGGTGTTCGACAACGGCCGGGTGGCCGTGTACGAGCTGTCCTGACCACCGACCCGACCCGACGACGAAGCATGGGCACAGACATGGTCTCCACCGACAAGCGGGCCGTAGGAGCCTCGACCGACGAGCCGGGGGCCGCGGAGCGGTCCGGCTCCACGGCCAAGCGACAGCTCCCGTCCTTCGCGATCATCGGGGTGCTGAGCACGCTCTTCTACCTCGGCCTCTACGTGGCGGCGCGGCAGGTGGTCGACCCGCAGGCCGCCAACCTGATCGCGCTCGCGGTCAGTGCCGTCGCCAACACCGCGGCCAACCGCCGCTTCACCTTCGGCATCACCGGCTCGGAGGGGGCGCTCAAGCACCAGCTGCAGGGCGCGGTGGCCTTCGTGATCGGGCTGGCCCTGAGCGCCGGCGTGCTGGCGCTGCTGCACTACGCGGCGCCGCACGCCTCCAAGGTGGTCGAGGTCGGCGGCCTGATCGTGGCCAACGGCCTGGCCACCGTGGTCCGCTTCCTGCTGATGAAGGTGTGGGTCTTCAAGGACTGAGCCCCGCAGGACACGGCAGAACACCGGAACGGCGGAGCGCCCGGTGCCTCGGGCACCGGGCGCTCCGCCGTTCGTCGTGCGGTCGTCGCTACGCGGAGACGGTGGGCGGCCGGACGGCCTCCGCCTCGCGGCGCTCGGTCGGTGCCCCAGCGGTGTCCTGCGCGGTGTCCTGGGCGGCCGCCGGGGCGGCCTTGCGGGCCTTGAGCCGGCGGATCGGCCCGGGCGTCCAGTCCTTCAGCTTCATCACCGGCGACTCGATCAGGTGCCACGACAGCGCGGCCAGCACGACCGTCCCGGCCAGCGCGCAGGCGAGGAAGCCGAGCTTGCCGTACTTGGCGTAGCCGAGCATCGCCAGCGCCTGCTCGACGGTGAAGCCGTAGATGTAGATGCCGTACGAGTAGTCCCGCTTGCGCCCGATCCGCTGGAACGGGCCGGGCAGCCGGATCGCCAGCCACAGCAGCAGGTAGGCGAAGGCCGGGTAGCCGATCACGAAGACGCCGCCCCAGCGCAGCGTGGCCAGGAAGGCCACCGCGGACGCCAGTGCCAGGGCGTCGTTGATCGGGATGCGCTCGCGGTAGAGCTGGAAGGTCGCGCCGATCAGGAAGACGAAGCCCAGGTGGACGATGAAGTGGATGCTCAGTGAGCCCAGGCCCGGGAGGTTGACGCCGGAGCCCATGTCGCCGGGGATGCCGCGCCAGCCGGGCGCCTCGATCCAGTCGTTGAGGATCAGCACCCACAGCGCGACCGCGGCCAGCGGGACGAAGCGGCGGGCCCGCAGCAGCACCCCGCCGGCGGCCAGCAGGCCGACGACGATGTAGCAGAGGATCTCGTACTTGAGCGACCAGAGCGCGCCGTTGACGCTGCCGTCGAAGTTGGTGCCGCGCCGGATGCCCTCGTGGATCACGCCGGAGACGTCCCAGCCGCCGGTCAGCGAGGTGTTCCAGGTGCCGAGCAGGTAGGTCTTCGGGCCGTTCGGGTCGTTCCAGAAGCCGTTCAGGGTGTGGTGCTGCCAGCGGTACAGCAGCGGCATGATCACCAGGGTGGAGATCACCAGCGAGCCCCAGAGACCGGGGAGGATGCGCAGCGCCCGGTGCCAGGAGTAGCGGCCGATGGTGCTGCGCCGGCCGCTGCCCGTGATCATGAACCCGGAGAGCACGAAGAAGCCGATCACGGCCATCTTCCCGATGTCGGTCTGCTGGCCGCTCTTCTCCCACAGCGGGTCCAGGTGGCCCCAGGCGAGCGGGTAGACGTGCGAGACCACCACGGAGGAGGCCAGCAGCAGGCGCAGCAGGCCGAAGCTGTTGGCACGGCCGGAGAACAACTCGGCCAGGGTGCCCCGGGATCGGAGCAGACTGCGCGGTCTCATGGGGGTTCCTCAGGGGCTGGTGGGTGCTGCCGCGATGGCGGAGGCGCCGGACGGGTGGGTCCGTCCGGCGCCGGTGCTGCTCTGTCGGGCGCGGCCCTACGCGGCCGGGTCGGCGGTCTGGGCGAGCCAGAGCTCGCGGACGGCCTCGCGCAGGGTGCGGCGGGGGGTCCAGCCGAGGCTCTCCCGGGCGACGGTGACGTCGAGCTGCTGCCACTCGGTCTCGGGGCCGGTGCCGTCCGGCGCCGGGACCTCGGTGATCTCGGTCGGCACGCCGCTCTCCTCGATCAGCAGCTCGACCAGCTGCCGGGCGGTGGAGGCGGAGCCGGTGCCGACGTTGACGACGGCCGGGGCCGAGCGGTCGGCGGCGGCCAGCAGGACGGCGTCGAGGGTGTCGGTGAGGTCGACGAAGTCGCGCAGGGCGGTGAGCGGCTGGAGCGACAGCTGGGCGGTCTCGCCGGCCCGGCGGGCGGCGTCGAGCTTGCCGGCCATCACGCCGAGCAGGCTGTGGCCGGGCTGGCCGGCGCCGACGACGTTGCCGAGGCGCAGCACGACGCCGCTGATCCGGCCGGCCTCGACGGCGCGCACGACGGCCTCGGTGGCGGCCAGCTTGAGCTTGCCGTACTCCATCACCGGGGCGGCCGGGTCGCTCTCGCGCTGGCTGGTGCCGACCGGGGCCATGCCGTACTCGTGCACGGTGCCGAGGTGGACGAGCCGGGCCGGGGCGGCCATCGCGGCGACGGCCTCGACCAGCCGCTCGGTGAGGACGACGTTGGCCTGGTACATCTGCTCGTCGTTCAGGCCCCACATGCCGCCGGCCGCGTTGACGACGGTGTCGATCCGCTCGCGCTCCAGCAGCGCGGTGAGCTCGGCCGGGTCACCGGTGGAGAGGTCGAAGGCGAGGAAGCGGCCGGGGGCCGGCTCGGCCGGGGCCTTGCGGGCGAGGCTGACCACCTCGGCGCCGCGCTCCAGCAGGCGGGCGCCGAGCACCCGGCCGATGAAGCCGGTGCCGCCGAGGACGGCCACCCGGGCCGGTGCCGTGTGCGGTGCGCTCATTGCGGAGGACTCCAAGGGGAGGACGAAGGGTCAGCGGGGCCGGCGGGCCGTGCTGGTGGCGTTGCGCAGCAGGGTCTTCGCGCCCTGCCACTGGCCGGCGCGCATCGCGCCCGGGACGAGGGTGAGGGCGTGGATGCGGGCGGACAGGTGGAGCCGGGAGGCGCGTGCCGCCCGCGGCCAGCCCTGGGCGTCGAGGCGGTCGGCGGCGTCCAGGAAGTAGCGCCGGGCCTCGGTGAAGCGGGTGCCGCTGAACGCGGACGAGGAGGAGATGCTGACGGCGTGCCGGCGGTACTGGAAGACCCGCTCGTCGTCGACGACCATCTGCTCGCCGGCCTGCAGCAGGTCGATGACCAGGGCGAGGTCCTGGATGATCTCCAGGTTGTCGCGGAAGCCGGTGGTCTTCACGGCCTCGGTGCGCCAGCAGATCGACGGGAAGTACAGCCAGTTGCCCTTGAGCAGGCTGACCGCGAGGTCCTCGCCGCCCATCAGCACGCGGCCGCGCTGCTTGGGCGCGTAGATGCGGCGCTTGGACTCGTCGGCGAGCGAGGTGCTGGGCCGGCCGTCGCTGCCGATGACCTGGACGCCGGGCTGGATCATCGCGACGCCGGGATACTGGGTGAGGATCGAGCGGACGGTGGCGACGTAGCCGGGCAGCATGACGTCGTCGGTGCCCATGAACACCAGGTGCTCGTACTCGGCCAGGCCGAGGCACTTGCGGTAGTTGCCGGTGACGCCGAGGTTCTGCTCGTTGCGGAAGTACCGCACCCGGGAGTCGCCCAGCTCGGCGAACCACTCGGGGACCCCGGGCTCCTTCCCGTCGTCCACGACGGTGAGCCGCCAGTCCGGGTCGGTCTGGGCCAGCACGCTGCGGACGGCTTCCTGCATCAGTGCGACGTCGCCGTAGTACGGCAGCAGGATTTCCAGGGTGGTCATGGTGGAGGCACATCCGGAGGTCGGTTCGGGCCGGCGGGCGGGGCGGGGCCCCGCGGCGGGCCCATCATACTGAGCCGCGAGCGGGCCCCCACCGACGGTGATGCCCGGACCACCGGCCCTGCGGGCGGCGGTCCGGGCATCGGTCGGGCTCAGGCCGTGCGCAGGCTCTCGGTGTAGGCGCGGCACTTCTCGTAGTCCGGCAGCAGGCCGCTCGCGATCGCCTCGGCGAGCGAGGGCGCGGCGGCGTCGCGGGCGGACAGCTGCGGGGCGTCGGTGGGCCACTCGATGCCGAGGTCCGGGTCGAGCGGGTGCACCGCGTGCTCGCCGGTCGGGTTGTAGGTCTCGGAGCAGACGTACGACAGGGTGGCGTCGTCGGTCAGGGCGCAGAACCCGTGGCCGAGGCCCTCGGCGATGTAGACCGCCTTGCGCTCGACGTCGTCGAGCCGGACGAACTCCCACGTCCCGAAGGTGGGGGAGCCCACCCGCAGGTCGACGATCACGTCCAGGACGGCGCCGCGCACGCAGCTGACGTACTTGGCCTGGCCGGGCGGGACGTCGGCGAAGTGGATGCCGCGCACCACGTCCTTGGCGGACACCGACAGGTTGCCCTGGGCCAGCCGCAGCGGGTGGCCGACGACCTCCTGGAGGTGGTCGAAGCGGTACCACTCCATGAACAGGCCGCGGGGGTCGCCGTGCAGCTGCGGGGTGACCTCGACGGCGCCATCGATGGACAGCTCGCGGAACTTCACTTGGCCGCCTCCTCGTCGAGCAGCGCGATCAGGTACTGGCCGTAGCCGCTCTTGCACAGCGGCTCGGCCAGCTCGCGCAGCTGCGCGTCGTCGATCAGGCCGGCCCGCCAGGCGGCCTCCTCGATGCAGCCGATCTTGAAGCCCTGGCGCTCCTCGATGACCCGGACGAACTCCGAGGCCTGGACCATCGAGACGAAGGTGCCGGTGTCCAGCCAGGCGGTGCCGCGGTCGAGCACGGTGACGTGCAGCTCGCCGAGCTTGAGGTACTCCTCGTTGACGGCGGTGATCTCCAGCTCGCCGCGGGCGCTCGGCGTCAGGTCGCGGGCGATCTCCACCACGCGGTTGTCGTAGAAGTACAGGCCGGGCACCGCGTAGCGGGACTTGGGCGCGGTCGGCTTCTCCTCGATGGAGATGACCTGGCCGGCCTCGTCGAACTCGACGACGCCGTAGGCGGTCGGGTCGGCGACGGGGTAGGCGAACACCATGCCGCCCTGCGGGGAGGTGCGCTCGGCGAGCCGGGTGCCCAGGCCGCTGCCGTGGAAGATGTTGTCGCCGAGGATCAGTGCGACGGGCTCGTCGCCGATGAAGTCGGCGCCGAGGACGAAGGCCTGGGCGATGCCCTCGGGCTTCTCCTGGACGGCGTACTCCAGCTTCAGCCCGAACTGGGAGCCGTCGCCGAGCAGGCGCTGGAACTGGTCCTGGTCCTGGGGGGTCGTGATGATGAGGATCTCGCTGATCCCGGCCATCACCAGGGTCGACAGCGGGTAGTAGATCATCGGCTTGTCGAAGACCGGGAGGAGCTGCTTCGAGACAGCCCGGGTCAGCGGCCAGAGTCGGGAGCCGGTGCCGCCGGCCAAGAGGATTCCACGCATGCCCCGCAGCTTATGTGAGGTCCGCGGGCCCCTGCCGGGGCGGGGCGGAGGGTTCTCCGCGCCCCGGTAGACTTCCCGCACTATGCGCATCCTCGTCACCGGCGGCGCCGGCTTCATCGGTTCAGAGTTCGTCCGCCAGCTGCTCGGCGCCGGCGCCACGGACCGGATCACCGTCTTCGACAAGCTCACCTACTCCGGTGTCGAGGCCAACCTGGCCCCGGTCGCCGACCACAGCGGCTACACCTTCGTCCGCGGCGACATCTGCGACGCCGAGGCCGTCGACCAGGTGATGCCCGGGCACGACGTGGTCGTGCACTTCGCGGCCGAGTCGCACGTCGACCGCTCGATCGAGGGCGCCGGCCCGTTCGTGGTGACCAACGTCCTCGGCACCCAGGTGCTGCTGGACGCGGCCCGCAAGCACGGCGTCGGCCGCTTCGTCCACGTCTCCACCGACGAGGTGTACGGCTCGATCTCCGAGGGCTCCTGGACGGAGGAGTGGCCGCTCGTGCCGAACTCCCCGTACTCCGCCTCCAAGGCCGGCTCCGACCTGCTGGCGCTGGCCTACCACCGCACCCACGGCATGGACGTCGTGGTGACCCGCTGCTCCAACAACTACGGGCACTACCAGTTCCCGGAGAAGGTCATCCCGCTGTTCACCACGAACCTGCTGGACGGCAAGAAGGTGCCGCTGTACGGCACCGGCGGCAACATCCGCGACTGGCTGCACGTCTCCGACCACTGCCGCGGCATCGACCTCGCGATGCGCAAGGGCCGGGCCGGCGAGGTCTACAACATCGGCGGCGGCACCGAGCTGACCAACAAGGAGCTGACCGAGCTGCTGCTGCAGGCCGCCGGCGCCGACTGGTCGATGGTCGAGCCGGTCGCCGACCGCAAGGGCCACGACCTGCGCTACTCGCTCGACATCACCAAGATCGGCGAGGAGCTGGGCTACGCCCCGCAGGTGCGCTTCGAGGACGGCCTCGCGGCCACCATCGCCTGGTACCGCGAGAACCGCGCCTGGTGGGAGCCGCTGAAGGCCAAGGCCGCCCTGCGATGACGAACCCGGTGGCCAAGCTGCTGGGGGCGCTGCCCCCCGGTGTGCGGCTCGTCGCGGGGGGCACCGTCGTGCTCGGTGCCTCCTCGTACATCTTCCTGGCGCTCGCCGGGCACGGCTTGGACACCACGCAGGTGGCCGGGGTCTCGATGCTGTGGACCCTGGTCATGTCGGTCGGGTACGGCCTGTTCTCGCCGGTCGAGCTGGAGCTGAACCGGCTGGTGGCCGCCCGTGACGTGGCCGGCCAGGGCCCCGGGCCGGCCATCCGGCGGGTGCTGCTGGCCACCGTCGTGGTGCTCGCCGTGGTGCTGGCCGGCGTCGCGGCCGCGGCCCGTCCGATCGCCGACCGGTTCTTCTCCGGCGACCTCGGCCTGGTGGTCGGCATGGGCGGCGCCCTGGTCGGCCTGGCGGTCAGCTCGGTGGCCCGCGGCGCGCTGGCCGGCCTCGGCCGGTTCGGCTCGTACGGCCTGCAGCTGGGCGTCGACGGCGGTCTGCGGATCGGTCTGGCCGCGCTGATCCCGCTGTTCGGCGTGCACTCGGCGTTCGCGTTCAGCCTGATCCTGGTGATCTCGCCGCTCGCCGCCTCGGCGATCGGGATGCGCTCGGTGCTCGCCGACCGGCGCGGCGGCCCGGCGCCGGCCTGGCGCGACGTCGTCACCGGCCTCGGCCTGCTGACCGGCTCGACGCTGCTGGCGCAGCTGATGGTCAACGCCGCGGTGGTGAGCGTCGGCGTGCTCTCGCCGTCCTCCAAGGCGCTGATCGCGGCGCTGCTCAACGCGGTGGTGCTGGCCCGCGTGCCGCTCTTCGCGTACGCCGCCATCCAGGCCTCGCTGGTCTCCTCGCTGTCCGGCGCCGCGGCGGCCGGCAACCACGGGGAGTTCCGCAAGGTGCTGCTGCGCACCGGCGGCATCGTGGTGCTGATGTGCACCGCCGCCGGGCTGCCGACCGTGCTGCTCGGCCCGTGGGCCATCCGCGTGTTCTTCAAGGCGCAGGACGTGCTCGGCCCGGCCGACTTCCTGTGGCTCTCGCTCGGCACGCTCTGCTACATGCTCGCGACGGTCTTCGGCCAGGCGCTGCTCTCGCTCGGCCGCCACCAGCGGCAGTTGGCCTCCTGGCTCGCCGGCACCGTGGTCCTGGTCGCGGTCACGCTGGTGCCCGGTGCGATCGCCACCCGGGTCGAACTCGCCTACCTGGCTGGTGCCGCCGTCAGCGCGGCTGCCATGCTATGGGCGCTGAACCGCTCCCTGGCCGCTCCGGCCGGGTCCGTGACGGATCAGCGGGCAACCGCGGCGGCCTCCCGGTCGTCCCAGGTCTGAGACCCCGGTCGACCCGGGGTTACCACAACCGGCGGCGGCAGGCACGTCACGCCACGCCTTTTACACTGTGATCTCTTGGCCACGCCACTGTCGCTGAAAGGCGCTCTCAGTCGTGCATCTCACCGTCATCACCTCGATCACCGGCGTGCTGGTGCTCGTCTACATCCTGGAACTGCTGCGTCGCCAGCAGCTCCGGGAGAAGTACGCGGCGATCTGGCTCGCGATCGGCGTCGTCGTCGCGCCGCTCGGCTTCTTCCCGACGATCCTGGACTCGACCGCCCGGAAGCTCGGCATCGCCTCCGGCGTCAGCCTGGTCCTGTTCGCGGGCTTCGTCCTGCTGCTGCTGGTCTCGCTGCACCTGAGCTGGGAGGCCTCCCGGCTGGAGGCCGAGACCCGCACGCTGGCCGAGGACGTCGCGATGATGCGCGCGTACCTGGCCGAGCACCACGACTACCCGATCGCGCGCAGCAACAACGACGCCGCCAAGGCGACCGACCCCGGGGTGACGGCATGATCGACGGCAAGCGGGTACTGATCATCCTCCCGGCCTGGAACGAGGCCGAGGGACTGCCCAAGATCCTCCGCGAGATCCAGCAGAAGCTGCCGGGCGTGGACACCCTGGTCGTCGACGACGGCTCGGTGGACGACACCGCGGCCGTCGCCGCGGCGCACGGCTCCAAGGTCGCGCAGCTGCCGTACAACCTGGGCGTCGGCGGCGCCATGCGCTTCGGCTACCGCTACGCGCACCTGCACGACTACGACATCGCGCTGCAGTGCGACGCGGACGGCCAGCACGA
This sequence comes from Streptomyces rubellomurinus, assembly GCF_000961885.1. GTDB lineage: Bacteria > Actinomycetota > Actinomycetes > Streptomycetales > Streptomycetaceae > Kitasatospora > Kitasatospora rubellomurina. The sequence continues at coordinate 73,217 of NZ_JZKH01000008.1, read as the reverse complement.
CCCCTCGTACGTGCCGTCGCTGATCGCCAAGCTCGACGAGGCCGACCTGGTCATCGGCGCCCGCTTCGCCGGCGAGGGCGAGTACCGGGTGCGCGGCCCGCGCTCCTGGGCGATGAAGCTGCTCTCGGTGGTGCTCTCCCGGATCGCCCGCACCCGGCTGACCGACACCACCTCGGGCTTCAAGGCCTGCAACAAGCCGATGATCGAGTTCTTCTCGCAGTGGTACCCGGTCGAGTACCTGGGCGACACGATCGAGAGCATGGTCGGCGCGGCCCGCTGCGGCTTCGTCATCCGCCAGGTCCCGGTCGCGATGCGCGAGCGGACCACCGGCACGCCCAGTGCCTCCCCGATCAAGGCGACCATCTACCTCGCCCGGGCCGGCCTGGTCCTGCTGCTCGCGATGATCCGCAGGATGCCCAAGCACATCAAGGCGATCCAGCCCGCCACCAAGAAGGCGGCGGCTCCCGCTCGGCAGTTCGCCGGGCGGAGCTGAACCGGGCCGGGTACCCGGGGCGTCAGGAGGATGGGGGAGGTTGGACAGCCCGCGTTCGTGCACGGGTTCTGTGCGACTTGTTAGCGTGAGCTCCACGAACGGCCGTCTCCGTCGGCGCCTCCGGGCGGCCGCGCGGCCGCGATCGGGGCCGAACGGCCTGCCGGGTTTCTCGTAGACCGGACCATCCAGGGGAAGAGTCGGACTTCAGTGCAGACAACAGCAGACACCGTCGGCGAGCGCCGCGGCGCCCAGGAGAGCAGACGACCCGAGCCGGGGGACGGGCGGACGGACCGCCTGGTGCGGCGGTTCGACGAGATCCGGACCCGCCGGTGGTTCTGGCCGGTGGCGCTGGTCGTCGGCTACGCGTTGGAGGTCGCCTTCCGCCTCGTGCTCGTGCGGGGCCTGGACTTCCCCTCGGTCCACCCGGACGAGGACACCTACCTCGTGCTGTCCCGGGTCCTGGCCGGCCGCTCGGCCACCGAGGTCCCGGTCGGCGTGGTCATCCCGGGCGGCTACCCGCTGCTGATCTCCCCGGCGATGCGGCTCTCCTCCGACCCGACCACGGTCTACCACCTGATCCTCGGCATCAACGCGCTGCTCAACGCGCTGGTGTTCCCGCTGGCCTACCTGGCGCTGCGCCGCCTGGGCGTGCGCCGGCTGCTCGCCTACGTGTTCGGCGGCGTCACCGCGCTGCTGCCGCCGGTGATCTTCTACTCGCAGTTCGCGATGGCGGACACCGTCCTGCCGGTGCTGATCCTGGCCTGGCTGCTGTGCATGCACGGCTGGCTGACCGAGGGCACGGTCAAGCGGCGCGCCTGGTGCGCGGTCGGCATGGGCCTCGCGGCCGGCTACTCGATGGCCACCCACGACCGCGGCGGCGTCGTGGTCGCGGTGACCGGCGTGGTCCTGGTCGGCGTGCTCGTGCTGCGCTGGGCGCCCTGGCGCACCACGCTGGCCGGGCTCGGCGCGCTCGGCGTCGGCGCGGGCGCCGCGAAGGCGCTCGCCTGGTGGCTGGAGCGGCAGTTCACGGTGCCGCCGAGCCAGGTCGGCACCTTCCTCATGGACGGCCTGAAGGACTTCAGCATCCTCCGGCGCACCCTGACCCGTACGGTCGGCCAGGTCTGGTACTTCATCGTCTCCACCTGGGGCATCGGCGGGCTGGCCATCGTGGTCTGCATCGTCGCGGTGTTCAGCAGCCGCTTCCGGCGGCCGGACCGGATCGTCGGCGGCGTCATGGTGGCGCTGCTCTTCGGCACCGCGCTGGCCTCCGCCGCGGCGCTGCCGGACGACGCCCGGATCGACGACTGGGTGTACGCCCGGTACACCTCGTACCTGATCCCGGCCGCCTTCGTGGCGGGCACCGCGCTCCTCGCCCGGCTCCCGCGCCGGCGCCTGGGGTACGCGGCGGTCGCCACCGCCGCCTTCACGCTGCTGCTGGCGCAGGGCGTCATCTGGTCGGCCGGCTCGAAGCTGCGCACCCAGGTGTTCGTGCTGTGGGGCATGCCGGACGTGGCGTTCCTGAGCGCGGACTGGACGAAGCTCAACATGATGCGGGCGACGGCCGCCGCGTTCGTGGTCCTGGCGGGCGTCGTGCTGCTGCTGCTCGCGGGCGGCCGCAAGGTGATGTGGGCGATCGGCATCACGCTGGCGTTCTTCGCCTGCTTCTCGATCTCGACGATCACCGAGCACGTCTCCAAGCCGTTCTCGCATTGGCGCAAGTCCGCCGCCACCGGGTTCACCAAGACCGCCGGGATCAAGCCCAAGGACAACCTGGTGATCGCCTGGGACGTGGACTGGGGCCTGCGGGCCACCCAGACCTACGAGGTCTACCCGGGCCGGGTCTGGTACCGGGACCCGCGCTGGCAGCCCGTCCCGGAGGGCGCGACGGCCGTCCTGACGCCGCTGCCGTCCGACCCGAAGGCCGCGCCCGAGTCCTACTGGCCGACCCACCCGGCGAACTGGTACGTGGACCGGACGGACAAGCAGGGCGGCTGGGTCATCTGGCGCCAGCGCTGACCGCCTGAACGGCGCGAGGGCCACCCGATCGGGGCCGGTGAGGAGCACCTCACCGGCCCCGATTGGCATCCGGGCTGCTCCATGTGGCAGTATGTCCAAGTTGCTCGGTTGAGTGCCGATGCTGCGCGCCTCCCGCCGGGAGGACCGGAAGCGAGTCCCATGTACTCGTCGTTCCCGTGATGGCCGTCAAGCGTGAGTTCTACGCCACGGCAGCTGCGGGGCGGACGTACGGGAATCTTCCGGGAAGCGTGTGCGGGGCCTCGGCCCGGCGCCCCCCTCCCCGAAAGTTCGAAACCGACGAAGTGCTTCGCCGGTTTTTTGCAAGCGCGAAGGCGACACGCCCGAGCGCGGGGGTCGGAGGGGGAGTCGTGAAGTGACTAAGGACAAAGGACTACTGAGTAGCCATGGCGGGACAGAAGATCCGCATCCGGCTCAAGGCCTACGACCACGAGGTCATCGACTCCTCGGCGAAGAAGATCGTCGAGACGGTGATCCGTACTGGTGCGCAGGTCGCGGGCCCGGTGCCGCTGCCCACTGAGAAGAACGTGTACTGCGTCATCCGCTCGCCGCACAAGTACAAGGACTCGCGCGAGCACTTCGAGATGCGTACTCACAAGCGTCTGATCGACATCCTCGACCCCACGCCGAAGACGGTTGACTCGCTCATGCGTCTCGACCTGCCGGCGGGCGTCGACATCGAGATCAAGCTCTGAGAGGCGCACCGAAGATGGCTAAGCAGATTAAGGGCATCCTGGGCGAGAAGCTCGGCATGACCCAGGTCTGGGACGAGAACAACCGGGTCGTTCCGGTGACCGTCGTCAAGGCTGGGCCGAATGTCGTGACCCAGGTCCACACCGCCGACAGCCCGGCCGGCTACGACGCCGTCCAGATCGGCTTCGGCGAGATCGACCCCCGCAAGGTGAACAAGCCCCTCGCGGGCCACTTCGCCAAGGCCGGTGTCACCCCGCGCCGCCACCTGGTCGAGCTCCGTACCTCGGACGCCTCCGAGTACACCCTGGGCCAGGAGATCACCGCCGAGCTGTTCGAGGCGGGTGTCAAGGTCGACGTGACCGGCACCTCCAAGGGCAAGGGCTTCGCCGGTGTCATGAAGCGTCACAACTTCAAGGGTCTCGGCGCCGGTCACGGCACCCAGCGCAAGCACCGCTCGCCCGGTTCCATCGGTGGCTGCGCCACCCCGGGCCGCGTGTTCAAGGGCCTGCGCATGGCCGGTCGGATGGGCCACGAGCGTGTGACCACCCAGAACCTGACCGTGCACGCGGTCGACGCGGAGAAGGGTCTGCTGCTCATCAAGGGCGCCGTCCCGGGCCCGAACGGCGGCCTCGTCCTCGTCCGCACCGCGGCGAAGGGGCTGTGAAGGATATGAGCACCATTGACATCCTGTCGCCGGCTGGCGACAAGACCGGCAGCATCGAGCTGCCGGCCGAGATCTTCGACGCGAAGGTCAGCGTTCCGCTGATGCACCAGGTCGTCGTGGCGCAGCTCGCTGCGGCCCGTCAGGGCACCCACAAGACCAAGACTCGTGGCGAGGTCCGCGGTGGCGGCAAGAAGCCGTACCGCCAGAAGGGCACCGGCCGCGCCCGTCAGGGCTCGACCCGTGCGCCGCAGTTCGCCGGCGGTGGCGTCGTGCACGGTCCCGTGCCGCGTGACTACTCGCAGCGGACCCCGAAGAAGATGATCGCCGCCGCCCTGCGCGGTGCGCTCACCGACCGGGCCCGCCACAACCGCATTCACGTCATCACCGACGTGACCGCGACCGAGGCGCCGTCGACCAAGGCCGCCAAGAGCCTGTTCGGCAAGATCACCGAGCGCAAGAACGTCCTCCTGGTCGTCGAGCGCGAGGACGAGCTGGGCCTGAAGTCCGCTCGCAACCTGCCGAACGTGCACATCCTGGACGCCGGTCAGCTGAACACCTACGACGTGCTCGTCTCCGACGATGTGGTCTTCACCCAGGCCGCCTTCGAGCGTTTCGTGGCCGGTCCGGCCGCGTCCGCCAAGGCCGTTGCCGCTGAGGGCGAGCTCGAAGGGAGCGCCGCCTGATGAGCGACGTTACGAGCAAGACGTTCACGGACCCCCGTGACGTCCTGGTGAAGCCGGTCATCTCCGAGAAGAGCTACAGCCTTCTCGACGAGAACAAGTACACGTTCATCGTGTCGCCGGGCGCCAACAAGACCCAGATCAAGCAGGCCGTCGAGGCGGTCTTCTCGGTCAAGGTCGAGGCTGTCAACACGATCAACCGTCAGGGCAAGCGCAAGCGCTCCAAGACGGGCTTTGGCAAGCGCAAGGACACCAAGCGCGCCATCGTGACGCTGGCCGAGGGCAACCGCATCGACATCTTCGGTGGTCCGGTCTCCTGAATCAGGGGATCGTGATCGTCGATTAGGACGAGGACGAGAGAGCCAAATGGGCATCCGCAAGTACAAGCCGACTACGCCGGGCCGTCGCGGCTCCAGCGTGGCCGACTTCGTAGAAATCACGCGGTCCACTCCGGAGAAGTCGCTGGTTCGCCCGCTGCACAGCAAGGGCGGCCGTAACAACGCCGGTCGTGTCACCGCTCGCCACCAGGGTGGCGGTCACAAGCGCGCCTACCGCGTGATCGACTTCCGTCGTCACGACAAGGACGGCGTGCCGGCCAAGGTCGCGCACATCGAGTACGACCCGAACCGCACCGCGCGCATCGCGCTCCTGCACTACGCGGACGGCGAGAAGCGCTACATCATCGCGCCGCGCGGCATCGCGCAGGGTGACCGGATCGAGAACGGCGCTGGCGCCGACATCAAGCCGGGCAACAACCTGCCGCTGCGCAACATCCCGGTCGGTACCACCATCCACGCGGTGGAGCTGCGTCCCGGCGGCGGTGCCAAGCTGGCCCGCTCGGCCGGCTCCGGCATCCAGCTGCTGGCGCGTGAGGGCAAGATGGCGCACCTGCGCATGCCCTCCGGTGAGATCCGCCTGGTCGACGCCCGCTGCCGCGCCACCGTCGGCGAGGTCGGCAACGCCGAGCAGTCGAACATCAACTGGGGCAAGGCCGGCCGCATGCGCTGGAAGGGCGTCCGCCCGACCGTGCGTGGTGTCGCCATGAACCCGATCGACCACCCGCACGGTGGTGGTGAGGGTAAGACCTCCGGTGGTCGCCACCCGGTCTCGCCGTGGGGTAAGCCCGAGGGCCGTACCCGTCGCCCGAACAAGGCGTCGGACAAGCTCATCGTGCGCCGCCGCAAGACCAACAAGAAGCGCTAGGAGCAGGTCAGATGCCGCGCAGTCTCAAGAAGGGCCCCTTCATCGACGGCCACCTCATCAAGAAGGTGGACGCTCAGAACGAGGCGGGTACTCAGAACGTCATCAAGACCTGGTCCCGTCGTTCCGTGATCTCGCCGAGCATGCTCGGTCACACGATCGCGGTCCACGATGGCCGCAAGCACGTCCCGGTGTTCGTCACCGAGTCGATGGTCGGCCACAAGCTCGGCGAGTTCGCTCCGACCCGCACCTTCCGTGGCCACGTGAAGGAAGACCGGAAGTCGAAGCGTCGCTAGGTGTCCCTTCTGCGGCTCCGCCGCAGAGGCACTGAGCTTTAGCGCCAGAACGACTCAATGACTTACTCCATTAAGGGGACAACCATGGAAGCCAGGGCACAGGCGCGGTACATCCGCGTGACGCCCATGAAGGCCCGCCGCGTGGTGGACCTCATCCGTGGCATGAATGCCACGGAGGCCCAGGCCGTCCTGCGTTTCGCTCCGCAGGCCGCCACCGTGCCGGTCGGCAAGGTGCTCGACAGCGCCATTGCCAACGCCGCGCACAACTACAACCACTCCAACGTGGACGACCTCTACATCTCCGAGGCGTACGTTGACGAGGGCCCGACCCTGAAGCGGTTCCGTCCGCGTGCCCAGGGCCGCGCCTACCGGATCCGCAAGCGGACCAGCCACATCACCGTGGTCGTCAGCAGCAAGGAAGGGACCCGGTAATGGGCCAGAAGGTTAACCCGCACGGGTTCCGCCTCGGCATCAGCACGGACTTCAAGTCCCGCTGGTACGCCGACAAGCTGTACAAGGACTACGTCAAGGAAGACGTCGCGATCCGTCGTCTCATGACGAAGGGCATGGAGCGCGCCGGCATCTCGAAGGTTGAGATCGAGCGCACCCGTGACCGCGTCCGCGTGGACATCCACACCGCCCGTCCGGGCATCGTGATCGGCCGCCGCGGCGCGGAGGCCGACAAGATCCGGGGCAACCTGGAGAAGCTGACCGGCAAGCAGGTCCAGCTGAACATCCTCGAGGTCAAGAACCCCGAGCTGGACGCCCAGCTCGTGGCTCAGGGCGTCGCGGAGCAGCTGTCCTCGCGCGTCTCCTTCCGTCGTGCCATGCGCAAGTCGATGCAGGGCACCATGAAGTCCGGCGCCAAGGGCATCAAGGTCCAGTGCTCCGGTCGTCTCGGCGGCGCCGAGATGAGCCGTTCGGAGTTCTACCGCGAGGGCCGTGTGCCGCTGCACACCCTGCGCGCGAACGTCGACTACGGCTTCTTCGAGGCCAAGACCACCTTCGGCCGCATCGGCGTGAAGGTCTGGATCTACAAGGGCGACGTCAAGAACATCGCCGAGGTCCGCGCTGAGAACGCCGCTGCCCGCTCGGGCAACCGCCCGGCCCGTCCCGAGGGTGGTCGTCCCGCCCGCGGTGGCGAGCGCCGTGGTGGCGAGCGCGGTGGCCGCGGCCGTCGTCCCGCCGCTGCCGAGGCTCAGGCCCCGGCTGCCGTCGAGGCTCCGGCTGCCGAGAACACCGGAACGGAGGCCTGACCCCAATGCTGATCCCCCGTAGGGTCAAGCACCGCAAGCAGCACCACCCGAAGCGCCGCGGCGCTTCGAAGGGTGGCACCGAGCTGGCGTTCGGCCAGTACGGCATCCAGGCCGTGACCCCGGCCTACGTGACGAACCGTCAGATCGAGTCCGCTCGTATCGCGATCACCCGTCACATCCGTCGTGGCGGCAAGGTCTGGATCAACATCTACCCGGACCGCCCGCTCACCAAGAAGCCGGCCGAGACCCGCATGGGTTCCGGTAAGGGTTCGCCGGAGTGGTGGATCGCGAACGTGCACCCGGGTCGGGTCATGTTCGAGCTGTCGTACCCGAACGAGAAGACTGCGCGCGAGGCGCTCACCCGTGCCGCGCACAAGCTTCCGATGAAGTGCCGGATCGTCCGGCGCGAGGACGGTGAAAGCTGATGTCGGCCGCTACCAAGGCTGCTGAGCTTCGTCAGCTGGACAACGAGGCCCTCGTTGCCAAGCTCCGCGAGGCCAAGGAGGAGCTGTTCAACCTCCGCTTCCAGGCGGCGACCGGGCAGCTCGACAACCACGGCCGGCTCAAGCTGGTCCGTAAGGACATCGCGCGGATCTACACCCTGATGCGCGAGCGCGAGCTGGGCATCGAGACGGTGGAGAACGCCTGATGACTGAGAACACCAACGAGACGCGCGGTTTCCGCAAGACCCGTGAGGGTCTCGTCGTCAGCGACAAGATGGACAAGACCGTCGTCGTCGCCGTCGAGGACCGCGTCAAGCACGCGCTGTACGGCAAGGTCATTCGCCGTACCAACAAGCTGAAGGCGCACGACGAGCAGAACGCGTGCGGTGTCGGCGACCGTGTCCTCCTGATGGAGACCCGGCCGCTGTCCGCGACGAAGCGCTGGCGCGTCGTCGAGATCCTCGAGAAGGCCAAGTAACGAAGCCGATGTGGTACGGCCGTATGTGCAGCGGGTCCCCCCGGGACGCCGGTGTGAGCAGCGGCCGGCCCGTCGACTCTCGTTGACGATCAGGAGAAAGCTGTGATCCAGCAGGAGTCGCGACTGCGTGTTGCCGACAACACTGGTGCCAAGGAGATCCTTTGCATCCGTGTTCTCGGTGGCTCCGGTCGCCGCTACGCCGGAATCGGGGACGTCATCGTCGCGACCGTCAAGGACGCGATCCCCGGTGGTTCGGTCAAGAAGGGTGACGTCGTCAAGTGCGTCGTCGTCCGCACCGTCAAGGAGCGTCGTCGTCCGGATGGCTCGTACATCCGCTTCGACGAGAACGCCGCTGTCGTGCTGAAGAACACCGAGGGTGACCCCCGTGGTACCCGCATCTTCGGCCCGGTGGGCCGCGAGCTGCGCGACAAGAAGTTCATGAAGATCATCTCGCTGGCGCCGGAGGTGCTCTAACCCATGGCGAACAGCATGAAGATCAAGAAGGGTGACCTGGTCCAGGTCATCACCGGCAAGGACAAGGGCAAGCAGGGCAAGGTCATCCAGGCCATGCCGGCTGAGAACAAGGTCCTGGTCGAGGGTGTCAACCGGGTCAAGAAGCACACCAAGCCGGGTCCGGGTACCCAGGGTGGCATCGTGACCGTCGAGGCCCCGGTGCACGTCTCCAACGTCCAGCTGGTCGTGGAGAAGGACGGCAAGAAGGTCGTCACCCGCGTCGGCTACCGCTTCGACGACCAGGGCAACAAGATCCGCGTTGCCAAGCGGACCGGTGAGGACATCTGATGTCTGAGACGACTGTTGAGAAGGTGGCCCCCCGCCTCAAGGAGCGTTACAACTCCGAGATCAAGGGCCAGCTGCAGGAGCAGTTCTCGTACGAGAACGTCATGCTGATCCCCGGCCTGGTCAAGGTCGTGGTCAACATGGGTGTCGGCGAGGCCGCCCGTGACAGCAAGCTGATCGAGGGCGCGATCCGCGACCTGACCGCGATCACCGGTCAGAAGCCGGCCGTGACCAAGGCTCGCAAGTCCATCGCGCAGTTCAAGCTGCGCGAGGGCCAGCCGATCGGCACCCACGTCACCCTCCGTGGTGACCGCATGTGGGAGTTCCTGGACCGTCTGGTGTCGCTGGCTCTGCCGCGTATCCGCGACTTCCGTGGCCTCTCCCCGAAGCAGTTCGACGGCCGTGGCAACTACACCTTCGGTCTGACCGAGCAGGTTATGTTCCACGAGATCGACCAGGACAAGGTCGACCGTCAGCGCGGTATGGACATCACCGTCGTGACCACCGCTCAGACCGACGACGAGGGCCGGGCGCTCCTGCGCGCTCTGGGCTTCCCGTTCAAGGAGGCGTGAGCCAATGGCGAAGAAGTCCCTCATCGCGAAGTCCGAGCGCAAGCCGAAGTTCGGCGTCCGGGCCTACACCCGGTGCCAGCGCTGCGGCCGTCCGCACTCGGTGTACCGCAAGTTCGGCCTGTGCCGTGTCTGCCTCCGTGAGATGGCGCACCGCGGCGAGCTGCCGGGCGTGACCAAGAGCTCCTGGTAATCAACCCAGCGCTCTAGGCACAGCCAGCGAAGCAGAGGTGCCCGATCCCACATCGGCCCGTTTTGGGCCTGCCGTACGGATTCCCGTAAGGTAGTGGGGTCGGGCCCCCTGCCACGGCTTCCCCATGGATGTCCGTGGCCCTCTTGGGGAGGGCTCGCACCCAGTCTTACTACGTCGTAGGTCCCCTGCGCTTGTGCCCTTTCCGCACTCTCCGGAGTGCGGCGAGGGGACCTGGTGCGGAGAAACCACGGCGAGAGAGGCCTGAGGCCATCATGACCATGACCGACCCCATCGCAGACATGCTCACGCGTCTGCGTAACGCCAACTCGGCGTACCACGACTCCGTGGCGATGCCGTCGAGCAAGATCAAGGCGCACGTCGCCGAGATCCTGCAGCAGGAGGGTTACATCTCCTCCTACAAGGTTGAGGACCTGGAGGAGGTGGTCGGCAAGACGCTGACCATCGAGCTCAAGTTCGGCCCCAACCGTGAGCGCTCCATCGCCGGCATCAAGCGCATCAGCAAGCCGGGTCTGCGTGTTTACGCAAAGTCCACCAACCTGCCGAAGGTTCTCGGCGGCCTGGGCGTGGCGATCATCTCCACGTCCTCCGGCCTCCTGACCGACAAGCAGGCCGCCAAGAAGGGCGTAGGCGGAGAAGTTCTCGCCTACGTCTGGTAATTCGGGAAACGGAGGTACAGCAATGTCGCGCATTGGACGGCTGCCCATCCAGGTCCCCGCTGGCGTGGACGTCACCATCGATGGCCAGACGGTCTCGGTGAAGGGCCCCAAGGGCTCGCTCACCCACGTCGTCGCTGAGCCGATCGAGATCGGCAAGGGCGAGGACGGCACCGTGCTCGTCACCCGCCCGAACGACGAGCGTCGCTCGAAGGCCCTGCACGGCCTGACCCGCACGCTGGTGGCGAACATGATCACCGGTGTGACCGCGGGCTACCGCAAGTCGCTGGAGATCAGCGGTGTCGGCTACCGCGTCAACGCGAAGGGCTCCGACATGGAGTTCGCGCTTGGCTACAGCCACCCGATCCTGGTCACCGCGCCCGAGGGCATCTCCTTCGTCGTCGAGTCCCCCACCAAGTTCCACGTGGACGGCATCGACAAGCAGAAGGTCGGCGAGGTCGCCGCGAACATCCGCAAGCTGCGCAAGCCCGACCCGTACAAGGCCAAGGGCGTCAAGTACGCGGGCGAGGTCATCCGCCGCAAGGTCGGAAAGAGTGGTAAGTAAGCGATGAGTGTCTCTGTCAAGATCGGCAAGGGCAACGCCTACAAGAGCGCCGCTCGCAAGCGCCGCGCGATCCGCGTTCGCAAGCGCGTCGTCGGCACCGAGGTGCGTCCGCGTCTCGTCGTGACGCGCTCGAACCGTCACATGGTCGCCCAGGTCATCGACGACGCGAAGGGTCACACCCTGGCGTCGGCGTCCACCCTCGACGTGTCCATCAAGGGCGCCGAGGGCGACAAGACCGAGCTGGCCAAGAAGGTCGGGAGCCTGGTCGCCGAGCGCGCCAAGGCCGCCGGCATCGAGTCGGTCGTCTTCGACCGCGCGGGCAACCGGTACGCCGGCCGCATCGCCGCCCTGGCGGACGCGGCTCGCGAGGCCGGGCTCGACTTCTAAGCCGCTCGTCGACTCTGTCGACGGACGTAAACGAGAGAGGTAATTCCAATGGCTGGACCCCAGCGCCGCGAAGGCGGCGCCGGTCGCGGCACGGGTGGCGAGCGGCGCGACCGTAAGCGTGACGGTCAGGGCAACGCCCAGGCCGTCGAGAAGACCGCTTACGTCGAGCGCGTCGTCGCGATCAACCGTGTCGCCAAGGTTGTCAAGGGTGGCCGTCGCTTCAGCTTCACCGCGCTCGTCGTGGTGGGCGATGGCGAGGGCACCGTGGGTGTCGGTTACGGCAAGGCGAAGGAGGTTCCGGCCGCCATCGCGAAGGGTGTCGAGGAGGCCAAGAAGAACTTCTTCAAGGTCCCCCGTATCCAGGGCACCATCCCGCACCCCATCCAGGGTGAGAAGGCCGCCGGCGTCGTGCTGCTGAAGCCCGCCGCCCCCGGTACCGGTGTTATCGCCGGTGGTCCGGTGCGCGCCGTCCTGGAGTGCGCCGGCATCCACGACATCCTGTCGAAGTCGCTCGGCTCGGACAACGCGATCAACATCGTGCACGCCACCGTGGTGGCTCTGAAGGGCCTCGTCCGCCCCGAGGAGATCGCCGCCCGTCGTGGCCTGCCGCTGGAGGACGTGGCTCCCGCCGCCCTGCTGCGGGCTCGTGCTGCTGGGGTGAGCGCCTGATGGCTCGCCTGAAGATCACGCAGACCAAGTCGTACATCGGCAGCAAGCAGAACCACCGTGACACCCTGCGTTCGCTTGGTCTCAAGCGCATGCACGATGTCGTGGTGAAGGAGGACCGTCCCGAGATCCGCGGGATGGCCCACACGGTCCGTCACCTGGTGACGGTTGAGGAGGTGGACTGATCATGGGCGACAACCCGATCAAGATCCACAACCTGCGTCCCGCCCCGGGTGCCAAGACCGACAAGATCCGCGTGGGTCGTGGTGAGGGTTCCAAGGGTAAGACCGCTGGTCGTGGTACCAAGGGCACCAAGGCCCGCTACCAGGTTCCGCAGCGCTTCGAGGGTGGCCAGATGCCGCTCCACATGCGTCTGCCGAAGCTGAAGGGCTTCAAGAACCCGTTCAAGATCACGTTCCAGGTCGTGAACCTGGACAAGCTGGCCGAGCTCTACCCGCAGGGTGGCGAGGTCACGGTCGAGGACCTGGTCGCCAAGGGCGCGGTTCGCAAGAACTCCCTCGTCAAGGTGCTCGGCACCGGCGAGGTCTCGGTCGCGCTGCAGGTGACGGTGGACGCCGTCTCCGGCTCCGCCGCCGAGAAGATCAAGGCCGCCGGCGGTACGGTCACCGAGCTCGTCTGAGCTCCCTGACCCCGCCGACCACCGGCTTCGAGCCCCGCACCTCCTCCGGGAGGTGCGGGGCTCGTGCTTTTACCCGGGCTTTCACCGCGGGGCCGAAATCAGCCGGTGCCGACCCTCGTTCTTTTGTGTGGCAAACCCGGGCATCCCGTACCCCGTGAGTGGGGGAGTCCCGGCTCACGCTTCTTCGGAGTGGCCGCGCACTGTTAGAGTCCGTGGAGTTCCCTTGTAGGCTGCGCGTAGGCTCGCCTGTGCCGTCTGTACGGGAGCCCGAACCGCAAACTCCCCCAATCAGGACCGACCCTCCCGCCGACGACGCGCGGGAGGCGCAGGAGGCACCGTGCTCAGTGCGTTCGCGCGGGCGTTCCAGACGCCCGACCTGCGCAAGAAGCTGCTGTTCACGCTGGGCATCATGGTGCTGTTCCGGCTGGGCTCGCACATCCCGATCCCGGGAGTCAACTTCCAGGCGGTCAACGTCTGTGTGAGCGACAGCAAGAGGAACGGCCTGTTCGGGCTGGTCAACCTCTTCAGCGGTGGCGCGCTGCTGCAGCTGACGATCTTCGCGCTCGGCATCATGCCGTACATCACGGCGAGCATCATCCTCCAGCTCCTCACGGTCGTGATCCCGCGACTGGAGATGCTGAAGAAGGAGGGTCAGGCCGGCCAGGCGAAGATCACCCAGTACACCCGCTACCTGACCATCGCGCTCGCCGTGCTCCAGGGCACCGGCATCGTCGCGACGGCCTCCAGCGGCGCGCTGTTCTCGGGCTGCCCGGTGGCCAACGAGATCGTTCCGGACACCGGCGTGTTCCGGATCGCCGTCATGGTCATCACCATGACCGCCGGCACCACCGTGATCATGTGGCTCGGTGAGCTGATCACCGACCGCGGCATCGGCAACGGCATGTCGCTGCTGATCTTCACCTCGATCGCCGCGCAGTTCCCGTCGCAGCTGTGGAACATCAAGCAGTCGGGCACCATCGGCGGCGGCTGGGTCGAGTTCCTGTCCGTGATCGCGGTCGGCATCATCGTCGTGATGCTGGTCATCTTCGTCGAGCAGGCCCAGCGCCGGATCCCGGTGCAGTACGCGAAGCGCATGATCGGCCGCCGGTCCTTCGGCGGGACCTCGACGTACATCCCGCTCAAGGTGAACCAGGCCGGTGTCATCCCGGTCATCTTCGCCTCGTCGCTGCTGTACATCCCGGCCCTGGTGGTCCAGCTGACCAACAGCCAGGCGGGTTGGGCAGTGTGGATCAACCGGCACTTCGTCAAGGGTGACCACCCGATCTACATGGCCACCTACTTCCTGCTGATCGTCTTCTTCGCCTTCTTCTACGTCGCCATCTCCTTCAACCCCGAAGAAGTTGCCGACAATATGAAGAAGTATGGTGGGTTCATCCCGGGCATCCGGGCCGGCCGCCCGACGGCCGAGTACCTGAACTACGTGCTGACCCGAATCACGTGGCCGGGTTCCCTCTACCTGGGCCTGATCGCGTTGATTCCGATGATCGCCCTGGTCGCCTTCGGACAGCAGTCCAGCTTCCCGTTCGGCGGTACCAGCGTGCTCATCATCGTCGGCGTCGGACTCGAAACTGTGAAGCAGATCGAGAGCCAGCTCCAGCAGCGCAATTACGAAGGGTTCCTCCGCTGATGCGTATCGTCCTCGTTGGTCCTCCCGGGGCCGGGAAGGGTACTCAGGCGCACCTGCTCGCCAAGACCCTGTCCATTCCCCACATCTCGACCGGAGACCTGTTCCGCGCCAACATCGGTCAGGGCACCCCGCTGGGGCTCGAGGCCAAGAGCTACATGGACGCGGGTCGCCTGGTTCCGGACGAGGTCACCATCGGGATGGCCAAGGACCGCATGCTCCAGCCCGACGCCGCCAACGGCTTCCTGCTCGACGGCTTCCCCCGCAACCTGGGCCAGGCCAAGGCGCTGGACGAGTTCCTCGCCGAGCAGGGCATCAAGCTCGACGGCGTGCTGGACCTGGAGGTCCCCGAGGACGAGGTCGTCCGCCGGATCGCCGGCCGCCGGCTGTGCCGCAACGACGGCGGCCACGTCTTCCACGTGGACTACAACCCGCCGAAGGTCGAGGGCGTCTGCGACGAGTGCGGCGGCGAGCTGTACCAGCGCTCGGACGACACCGAGGACAAGGTGCGCACCCGGCTGGAGGTCTACCACACGGAGACCGAGCCGATCATCGACTACTACGTCCAGCAGGACCTGGTGGCGACGATCTCCGCCCTCGGCAAGGTGGACGAGGTCACCCAGCGCGCGATCGAGGCGCTGAAGCAGAACGGCTGAGGTTCCTCAGCGAGTACGCACGTACGGCCGGGTCGCCCGTGGAGCGGGCGGCCCGGCCGTTTTCGGCGTCGTACGGTGGTAGGCAGTGGTAATCCGGACTTGGAAGGCGTGACCTGATGGTGGAGATCAAGACCCCCGAGCAGATCGCCAAGATGCGAGCGGCCGGCCTGGTCGTCGCCGAGGCGCTGAAGGCCTGCCGCGAGGCGGTCGCTCCCGGGGTGACCACCCAGGAGCTCAACGACATCGCGGACAAGGTGATCACCGACCACGGCGCCACCTCGAACTTCCGCGCCCACCACGGCGGCCTGTGGTTCCCGGGCGTGATCTGCGCCTCGGTGAACAACGAGGTCGTGCACGGCATCCCGGGCGACCGGGTGCTGCAGGAGGGCGACCTGATCTCGATCGACTGCGGCGCCATCCTGGACGGCTGGCACGGCGACTCGGCGATCACCGTGGCGGTCGGCGAGGTCCGTCCCGAGGTCGAGATGCTGAGCCGGGTCACCGAGGGCTCGATGTGGGCCGGCATCGCCCAGATGAAGAAGAACAACCGCCTGGTCGACGTCTCGAAGGCGATCGAGGGCTTCATCCGCCGCCAGCCGCTGCCGCCCAAGGGCAAGTGGGGCATCACCGAGGGCTACGGCGGCCACGGCATCGGCACCGCGATGCACATGGAGCCGCACGTGCTGAACTACGTCGAGCGCGGCCGCGGCAAGGGCCCGAAGCTCGTCCCCGGCACGGTGCTGGCGATCGAGCCGATGGTCTCGCTGGGCACCCCGCACACCACCGTGCTGGAGGACGACTGGACGGTCGTCACCAACGACGGCACCTGGGCCTCGCACTGGGAGCACTCGGTGGCCGTCACCGAGCAGGGCCCGCTGGTGCTGACCGCCTTCGACGGCGGCAAGGCCGAGCTGGCCAAGCTGGGGATCACCGCCGCTCCGGACCCGCTCGCGTAGTGGCGGAGGCGGCCAACTGCCGCTCCTGACAAGGGATCAGAGCCCTGGAGGTTTGGACCTCCAGGGCTTTTGTCCTATTTTTAACGGCTGGCAGAGGCAGTTCGAGCTTCCGAGCGTTCAGGAGAGAGCACGTGCTCAAGGGATTCCGCGACTTCATGATGCGCGGCAACGTCGTCGACATGGCGGTCGGTGTCGTCATCGGTGCCGCGTTCACCGCGGTGGTGACCGGCTTCGTGTCCGCCTTCCTCACCCCGCTGGTCGGTGTGGTGGTCGGCGCGGCCGGCGACTTCAGCTCGTACACGGCGACGATCGCCGGGGTGAAGTTCCCGTACGGCCAGTTCCTGAACGTGCTGATCGCGTTCGTGATGACCGCGGCGGTGCTGTACTTCTGCATCGTGCTGCCGATCGGCAAGGCCACCGCGCGCTACCTGCCGAAGAAGCCCAAGACCCCGATGCGCCCCTGCCCCGAGTGCCTGACCGAGATCCCCGAGGCGGCCCGCCGCTGCTCGGCCTGCACCGCCCACGTCGAGCCGCTGGTCGCCCCCACCGCGTACTGACCGTCCGGGTGTGACGGTGGTCGCCTTCCGGGGCCCCGGTTTTGGTCCACCCGAATCGCTGACGTAGGATGGACCGTCGGCTCACTCGTAGCGTGCTTCGGCACGCCCTCTTCCCTTCGGGGCTGGGGTGAATCCAGGTTCGCACGAGCGTTCCGCATACGGTAGCCGGTCCCGGAAGGTGGATCTCGCAGTTCATGGCTAAGAAGCAAGGCGCCATTGAGATCGAGGGCACCGTGATCGAGTCTCTTCCGAACGCGATGTTCAAGGTCGAGCTGCAGAACGGTCACAAGGTCCTCGCGCACATCAGCGGCAAGATGCGCATGCACTACATCCGCATCCTGCCGGACGACCGGGTCGTCGTGGAGCTCAGCCCCTACGACCTCACGCGCGGCCGGATCGTCTACCGCTACAAGTAAAGTCACATCATCGCCTCGCGGCGGTGGCGTCAGATCTAGACCCGGAGAACCTGAACATGAAGGTCAAGCCGAGCGTCAAGAAGATCTGCGACAAGTGCAAGGTGATCCGCCGCCACGGCCGGGTCATGGTGATCTGCGACAACCTGCGCCACAAGCAGCGCCAGGGCTGATCTCTCCCCAGCATTTCTCGTAGTACTTCGCGCGACGCGAAAAACGTCATACGCGGGCTGCCCGATCCGTCCCCACGGGGCCGGACTGCCACCCCCGGTCAGAGGCCGGGGCTCCCTCATCGAGAGATGACGGAGTAGGCGGCACGCCAGACCTCTGAAGAACCACAGGAGCCATGAATGGCACGCCTCGCCGGCGTTGATCTCCCCCGTGAGAAGCGGATCGAGATCGCCCTCACCTACGTGTACGGCATCGGCCGTACCCGCGCCCAGCAGACCCTCGCCGAGACCGGCGTCAACCCGGATGTCCGCGTTCGCGACATCACCGAGGAAGACCTGGTCAAGCTGAGCCAGTACATCGACGCCAACTACACGGTCGAGGGTGACCTCCGCCGTGAGGTGGCCGCCGACATCCGCCGCAAGGTCGAGATCGGCTGCTACGAGGGTCTGCGTCACCGCCGTGGCCTGCCGGTCCGCGGCCAGCGCACCCACACCAACGCGCGTACCCGCAAGGGCCCGCGTCGCGCGATCGCCGGCAAGAAGAAGCCGGGCAAGAAGTAGTCCGTCCCGTAACCGGACATCCCTCCGGCCCGCGGGTCAGCGGACCGACCACCTCAGTAGGAGAACAGACTTATGCCCCCCAAGGGTCGTCAGGCTGCCGGCGCGAAGAAGATCCGCCGCAAGGAAAAGAAGAACGTCGCTCACGGCCACGCGCACATCAAGAGCACGTTCAACAACACCATCGTTTCGATCACCGACCCCGCGGGCAACGTGATCTCCTGGGCCTCTGCCGGCCACGTCGGCTTCAAGGGCTCGCGCAAGTCCACCCCGTTCGCCGCGCAGATGGCCGCCGAGGCCGCTGCCCGTCGCGCGCAGGAGCACGGCATGCGCAAGGTTGACGTCTTCGTGAAGGGTCCGGGCTCCGGCCGCGAGACCGCGATCCGTTCGCTCCAGGCCACCGGCCTGGAGGTCGGCTCGATCCAGGACGTCACCCCCACCCCGCACAACGGCTGCCGTCCGCCGAAGCGCCGCCGCGTCTGACCCGATCGTCCCTTCGGGGACGACCCGGGCACGCTGGGTTCTGCTGTAAACCTCGTACGGGCTCCCGTTTCTTGCGGGAGCCCGTACGCTTGGTCCTGTCGGCATCAAATAGTGGGTGCCGAAGACAACTGGAGGATTCACCCCCATGCTTATCGCTCAGCGTCCGTCGCTGACCGAAGAGGTCGTCGACGAGTTCCGCTCGCGGTTCGTGATCGAGCCGCTGGAGCCGGGCTTCGGCTACACCCTCGGCAACTCCCTGCGCCGCACGCTCCTGTCGTCGATCCCGGGTGCCGCTGTCACCAGCATCCGCATCGACGGCGTCCTGCACGAGTTCACCACCGTGCCGGGCGTCAAGGAGGACGTGACCGACCTCATCCTCAACATCAAGCAGCTGGTCGTCTCCTCGGAGCACGACGAGCCGGTCGTGATGTACCTGCGCAAGCAGGGCCCGGGCGTCGTGACCGCCGCCGACATCGCCCCGCCGGCGGGTGTCGAGGTGCACAACCCGGAGCTGGTCCTCGCCACGCTGAACGGCAAGGGCAAGCTGGAGATGGAGCTGACCGTCGAGCGCGGTCGCGGCTACGTCTCCGCCGTCCAGAACAAGGCCTCCGGCCAGGAGATCGGCCGCATCCCGGTCGACTCGATCTACAGCCCCGTGCTGAAGGTCACCTACAAGGTCGAGGCCACCCGTGTCGAGCAGCGGACCGACTTCGACAAGCTGATCGTCGACGTCGAGACCAAGCCCGCCATGCGTCCGCGCGACGCCATGGCCTCGGCCGGCAAGACCCTGGTGGAGCTGTTCGGCCTCGCCCGCGAGCTGAACATCGACGCCGAGGGCATCGACATGGGCCCGTCCCCGACGGACGCCGCCCTGGCCGCCGACCTGGCGCTGCCGATCGAGGAGCTGGAGCTCACCGTCCGCTCCTACAACTGCCTCAAGCGCGAGGGCATCCACACCGTGGGTGAGCTCGTCGCCCGCTCCGAGGCCGACCTGCTCGACATCCGCAACTTCGGTGCGAAGTCGATCGACGAGGTCAAGGCGAAGCTGGCCGGCATGGGCCTGGCCCTCAAGGACAGCCCGCCCGGGTTCGACCCGACCGCCGCCGCCGACGCCTTCGGCGCCGACGACCTGGACGACGCGGGTTACGCGGAGACCGAGCAGTACTGAGAGACTTGACCGCGGGGGCGGTTCTGGAAGGAACCGCCTCCGCTGTCGTGAAAGTCGTGCGGGCACAGTGCCCGTACGCCCGTTGCGGTACCTGGTACGGCCGCAGTCGGAGATTCGAGGAGTAATTCCATGCCGCGTCCCACCAAGGGTGCCCGCCTCGGCGGCGGCCCGCACCACGAGCCGCTGCTGCTCGCCGGTCTGTGCCGGGAGCTGTTCCAGCACGGCCGCATCACCACGACCGAGGCCAAGGCCCGTCGGATGCGCCCGCTGGCGGAGAAGCTGATCACCAAGGCCAAGAAGGGCGACCTGCACAACCGTCGCCTGGTGCGCAAGACCATCACCGACGTGTCGGTCCTGCACACCCTCTTCACCGAGATCGCGCCGCGCTACGAGAACCGCCCGGGTGGTTACACCCGTATCACCAAGATCGGTCCCCGTCGTGGCGACAACGCCCCGATGGCCGTGATCGAGCTGGTCGAGGCGCTCACCGTCGCGCAGACCGCCGTCGGCGAGGCCGAGGCCGCCACCAAGCGTGCCGTCAAGGAGGCCGACGCCAAGGTCGAGGCCACCGAGACCGCCGAGGTCGAGGCTGCCGAGCAGGCCTGACACCGCTAGGTGTTCGCGGGCCCGCTTCCCCAGTGATGGGGGAGCGGGCCCGTTCCGCATCCATGGAGATTGGGAAGCAGTGCTCAACGATTGCGCCGAGCAGCCGCCGGTGAAGGACGGCCCCGCGCAGGGGTACGTCCGGGTCCGGCTCGACCTCGCCTACCACGGCGCCGAGTTCTCCGGCTGGGCCCGCCAGAAGGGCGGCCGCCGCACCGTGCAGGAGGAGATCGAGAGCGCGCTGCAGGTGGTCACCCGCAGCGCGGAGCTGTTCCCGCTGACCGTGGCCGGCCGCACCGACGCCGGGGTGCACGCGCGCGGCCAGGTCGCGCACGTCGACCTGCCGGCCGAGCTGTGGGAGGCGCACCGGGAGAAGCTGCTGCGCCGGCTGGCCGGGCGGCTGCCCGGGGACGTCCGGATCTACCGGGTCGGCGAGGCGCCCGCCGGGTTCGACGCCCGCTTCTCGGCGATCTGGCGCCGGTACGCCTACCGGGTCGCCGACCACCCCGGCGGCGTCGACCCGCTGCTGCGCGGGCACGTGCTCTGGCACGACCGGCCGCTGGACGTCGAGAAGATGAACGCCGCCGCGAAGCTGCTGCTCGGTGAGCACGACTTCGCCGCGTACTGCAAGAAGCGCGAGGGCGCCACCACCATCCGCACCCTGCTGGAGCTGCACTGGGACCGCGTCCCGGTGGACACCTACGCAGCGCAGGAGGGCACCCTCGCGGTCGCCACCGTCCGGGCCGACGCCTTCTGCCACAACATGGTCCGGGCGCTGGTCGGCGCGATGCTGCTGGTCGGCGACGGACACCGGCCGGTGGAGTTCCCCGGCGAGGTGCTGGCGGGCGGCGTGCGCAACTCGGCCGTCAACGTGATCCGGCCGTACGGGCTCACGCTGGAGGAGGTCGGCTACCCGCCGGACGACCAGCTGGCCGAGCGCAACCGCCAGGCCCGGCGGCTGCGCACCCTGCCGGGGCAGCCCGCGGTGGTTGGTTAATCGGTTTTGGCTCGGCGTGTCCGCTTGGGACAATCGTCCGCATGGGACACGTCGAGATTTCGCACCTTGAGTACTACCTGCCGGACGGGCGGGTGCTGTTCGACGACGCGTCCTTCCGGGTCGGCGAGGGCGCCGCGGTCGCCCTGGTCGGCGCCAACGGGGCCGGCAAGACCACCCTGCTGCGCATGATCGCGGGCGACCTCCAGCCGCACGGCGGCTCGGTGACGATCAGCGGCGGGCTCGGCGTGATGCGCCAGTTCGTCGGCACCACCGGCCGCGAGGACCAGCAGAACACCCCGGGCGCGCTGCCCGCCGACGCCTCGGTGCGCGACCTGCTGGTGTCGGTCGCCCCCGAGCGGATCGCCGTCGCCGCCCGCGCGGTGGACGCGGCCGAGCTGGCCATGATCGCCCAGGACGACGAGAAGACCCAGATGGCCTACGCCCAGGCGCTCTCCGACTGGGCCGACGTCGGCGGCTACGACTACGAGACCGACTGGGACGTCTGCACCACGGCGGCCCTCGGCATGCCCTTCGACAAGGCCCAGTGGCGCGGCCTGAGCACCCTCTCCGGCGGCGAGCAGAAGCGGCTCGTGCTGGAGGCGCTGCTGCGCGGCCCGGAGGAGGTGCTCCTCCTCGACGAGCCCGACAACTACCTGGACGTCCCGGCCAAGCGCTGGCTGGAGGAGGCCATCAAGGCCACCTCGAAGACCGTCCTGTTCATCTCGCACGACCGCGAGCTGCTGTCGAAGACCGCCGACAAGATCATCTCGGTCGAGTCCGGCGCGGCGGGCAGCAGCGTCTGGGTGCACGGCGGCGGCTTCGACTCCTTCCACGAGGCCCGCAAGGACCGCTTCGCGCGCTTCGAGGAGCTCGGCCGGCGCTGGGACGAGGAGCACGCCAAGCTCAAGAAGCTGGTCGTCACCCTGCGCCAGGCCGCGGCCGTCAGCCACGCCCTGGCCACCCGCTACGCGGCCGCCCAGACCCGGCTGAAGAAGTTCGAGGAGGCCGGCCGGCCGGAGGAGCCGCCGCGCGAGCAGAACATCACCATGCGGCTCAAGGGCGGGCGCACCGGCGTGCGCGCCTTCACCATGGAGCGGCTGGAGCTCACCGGCCTGATGCAGCCCTTCGACCTGGAGGTCTTTTACGGCGAGCGGGTCGCCGTGCTGGGCGCCAACGGCGCCGGCAAGTCGCACCTGCTGCGGCTGCTGGCCGGCGACGGGACGGTGGCCCACAGCGGCGACTGGAAGCTCGGCGCCCGGGTCGTCCCCGGCCACTTCCGGCAGACCCACGCCCACCCGGAGCTGTTCGGCCGGACCGTCCGCTCGATCATCGAGGAGGAGCACGCGCTCAGCCGCGGCGCCGCGATGGGCGCGCTGCGCCGCTACGAGCTGGACCGCCAGGAGGAGCAGAAGTTCGAGTCGCTGTCCGGCGGACAGCAGGCCCGGCTGATGATCCTCAAGCTCGAACTCGACGGCGTGACGGCCCTGTTGCTGGACGAGCCGACCGACAACCTGGACCTGGAGAGCGCCGAGGCGCTGCAGGCGGGGCTGGAGGCCTTCGAGGGCACCGTGCTGTGCGTCACGCACGACCGCTGGTTCGCCCGGACCTTCGACCGCTTCCTGGTGTTCGGCGCGGACGGTCGGGTCTTCGAGTCGCCCGAACCGGTCTGGGACGTCACCCGGGTCGAGCGCGAACGCTGAGTGACGGGGGGCGGGCCGGGAGGGGATTTTGACCCCTCCCGGCCCGCCCGGTAACCTGGACGCTTGATGTGCGTATTGGCTCGCTCTATCTCACGTGAGAGGTCGGTACGCCGGAGACATCAGGTCGACGACCAGCGGTCCCCCTTGAATTGCGTCCAAGGGTGGCCAGGCTGCTCTTCCGTCCGGGTGCTCCTGTCAGGACTCACTCACTGAAAAGCGAAGGCTACGACCGTGCGTACGTACAGCCCCAAGCCCGGCGACGTCCAGCGTCAGTGGCACGTCATCGACGCGACCGACGTCGTGCTGGGCCGCCTGGCCTCCCAGGCCGCCAACCTCCTCCGGGGCAAGCACAAGGCGATCTACGCGCCGCACGTTGACACTGGTGACTTCGTCATCATCATCAACGCCGACAAGGTGCACCTGTCCGGTAACAAGAAGACCCAGAAGCTGGCCTACCGCCACTCGGGCTTCCCGGGCGGTCTGCGCTCGGTGCGCTACGACGACCTGCTGGCGAACAACCCCGAGAAGGCCGTCGAGAAGGCCATCAAGGGCATGATCCCCAAGAACAGCCTGGGCCGTCAGATGCTCTCGAAGCTGAAGGTCTACTCGGGCCCGGTGCACCCGCACACGGCCCAGCAGCCGGTTCCGTTCGAGATCACCCAGGTCGCCCAGTAATTCCGGCCACCAAGCCCCCCATCACTGAAAAGAGCTGAGGAACACCGTGGCCGAGACCACTGAAACCCTTGAGGTCGACTTCGACGAGACCGTCGTCGAGGGCGAGTACACCTCCGAGGAGAGCTACACCTCCGAGTCCCTGGCCGGCCGCTTCGGCGAGGCCGTCCCCGGCGCCGGCCTGGGCCGCCGCAAGGAGGCGATCGCCCGCGTGCGCATCGTCCCCGGCACCGGCCAGTGGAAGATCAACGGTCGCACCCTCGAGGGCTACTTCCCCAACAAGGTGCACCAGCAGACCGTGAACGAGCCCTTCAAGCTCCTGGAGCTGGACGGCCGTTACGACGTCATCGCCCGCATCAGCGGCGGCGGCGTGTCCGGCCAGGCCTACGCGCTGCGCCTCGGCGTGGCCCGTGCCCTGAACGAGGCCGACGTGGACAACAACCGCGGCGCGCTGAAGAAGGCCGGCTTCCTGACCCGTGACGCCCGCGCCGTCGAGCGCAAGAAGGCCGGTCTGAAGAAGGCCCGCAAGGCGCCGCAGTACAGCAAGCGCTAATCGCGTCCCCGGGGGGTGCGGACCGCCCTGGCGGCGTCGCCCCCCTGGTCGCGCGAAACCGTCGCCCCGGAGTACCCCGTGTACTCCGGGGCGACGTGTTCCCCGGCTATCGTGCGGCGGCCGGGTCATCGGTGGGGTTCCGAGCATGGTGATGGAGGACGGGACAGTGGGACGACTCTTCGGTACGGACGGCGTTCGCGGCGTGGCCAACGAGGGCCTGACGGCCGAGCTGGCGCTCGGGCTGTCGGTCGCGGCCGCGCACGTGCTCGGCGAGGCCGGCGCCTTCGACGGCCACCGGCCGGTCGCGGTGGTCGGCCGGGACCCGCGCGCCTCGGGCGAGTTCCTGGAGGCCGCGGTCATCGCCGGCCTGGCCAGCGCCGGCGTCGACGTCCTGCGGGTCGGCGTGCTGCCCACCCCGGCCGTCGCGTACCTCACCGGCGCGCTCGGCGCCGACTTCGGCGTGATGCTGTCCGCCAGCCACAACGCCATGCCGGACAACGGCATCAAGTTCCTCGCCCGCGGCGGCCACAAGCTGGACGACCGGATCGAGGACGCGATCGAGGCCCACTACCGCACCCACACGCTCGGCGACGAGGACTGGAAGCGCCCGACCGGCGCGGCGGTCGGCCGGGTGCGCGAGTACACCGAGGGCTTCGACAAGTACGTCGCCCACCTGATCGGTGTGCTGCCCAACCGCCTGGACGGCATCAAGGTCGTCATCGACGGCGCCCACGGCGCGGCCGCCTACGTCGCCCCCGAGGCCTTCGCCCGGGCCGGCGCCGAGGTCGTCCACACCCTGGGGGCCGAGCCCACCGGCCTCAACATCAACGACGGCGTCGGCTCCACCCACCTGGACCGGCTGCGCGCCGCGATGAAGGAGTACAAGGCCGACCTCGGCATCGCCCTGGACGGCGACGCCGACCGCTGCCTGGCCGCCGACGCGGACGGCAACGAGGTCGACGGCGACCAGATCATCGCGATCCTCGCCGTCGCCATGAAGGAGGCCGGCACGCTGCGCCGCAACACCGCGGTGGCCACCGTGATGTCCAACCTCGGCTTCAAGCTGGCGATGCGCCGCGAGGGCATCGAGCTGGTGGAGACGGCGGTCGGCGACCGGTACGTGCTGGAGGCGATGAAGGAGCACGGCTTCGCGCTGGGCGGCGAGCAGTCCGGCCACGTCATCCTGCTCGACCACGCGACCACCGGCGACGGCACCCTGACCGGCCTGATGCTGGGCGCCCGGCTGGCCGCCACCAAGCAGCCGCTGGCCGACCTGGCCGCCGTGATGACCCGGCTGCCGCAGGTGCTGATCAACGTCAAGGGCGTCGACAAGGCGCGGGTGCGGACCAGCGAGGAGCTGGCCGCCGCCGTCGCCGCCGCCGAGGCCGAACTGGGCGACACCGGCCGGGTGCTGCTGCGCCCGTCCGGCACCGAGCCGCTGGTGCGGGTCATGGTCGAGGCCGCGGACGCGGCGCAGTCCGAGGCCGTCGCGCAGCGGCTCGCCGAGGCCGTCCGCACCCACCTGGGCTGACCCCCGCCGCTCTACGCAGGAGAAGGGCCCCGCTCGGTGCGGGGCCCTTCTCCTGCGCTGCGCTCAGAGCTTGCGCAGCAGCGCACGGCGGACCTTGTGGTCCTGGCCCTTCTGCAGGACCAGGGTGGCCCGGCCGCGGGTGGGCAGCACGTTCTCCAGCAGGTTCGGCTTGTTGATGGTGCGCCAGACCTGCCGGCCGTACTCCATCGCCTCCTCCTCCGGCACCTCGGTGAAGCGGCGGAAGTAGGAGTTCGGGTCCTGGAAGGCGGTCTGCCGCAGCTTGCGGAAGCGGTCCAGGTACCAGTGCTCGATGTCGTCGGTGCGGGCGTCGACGTAGATCGAGAAGTCGAAGTAGTCGGCCACCGCGAGCCGGGTGCGGCCGTCGTTGCCGGGCAGCGCCGGCTGCAGCACGTTCAGGCCCTCGACGATCAGGATGTCGGGGCGCTCCACCGTCAGCACCTCGTCCGGCACGATGTCGTACACCAGGTGCGAGTACACCGGCGCGGAGACCCGCTCCCTGCCCGCCTTCACGTCCGCGACGAAGCGCATCAGCGCCCGGCGGTCGTACGACTCGGGGAAGCCCTTGCGGGCCATCAGGCCGCGGCGGCGCAGCTCGGCGTTGGGCAGCAGGAAGCCGTCCGTGGTGACCAACTCGACCCGGGGGTGCTCGGGCCAGCGGGCGAGCAGGGCCTGCAGCAGGCGCGCGGTGGTCGACTTGCCGACCGCCACCGAGCCGGCCACGCCGATGATGAACGGCGTCCGGGTGCGCTCGGTGTCCGGGGTGTCCAGGAAGGTGCCCAGCGCGCCGCGCAGCTCGTGCGTGGCGTGGATGTACAGGTTCAGCAGCCGGGACAGCGGCAGGTAGACGTCGCGGACCTCGTCCAGGTCGAGGGCGGTGCCGAGGCCGCGCAGTCGCTCGACCTCCTCGGCGGTCAACGGCAGCGGCGTTCGCTCGCGCAGCGCGCTCCACTCGGCCCTGCTGAGGTCCACGTAGGGGGACGGCGAGGGGCCGGGCGCGGGGGCGCCCCGCGTACAGAGTTCGGTCAGCACATGCTCCATTGTGAGCCGTCGCCCCGTTCACGGTGGTTGTGGTGTCGGTCACCCAACGTTCCGGAGAGCCGGGAAAAGCGGCGCGAAACCGCCCTTATGCTGGCACGCATGTGCGGAATTGTTGGATATGTGGGCGCTCAGTCCGCCCTCGACGTCGTCATCGCTGGCTTGCAGCGACTGGAGTACCGGGGCTACGACTCGGCCGGAGTAGCGGTACAGACGCAGGACCCCGATGGGCAGTGGGTCCTGGTCACCGACAAGCGGGCGGGCAAGCTCGCCAACCTGGAGAAGTCGCTCGCCGAGACCCCTCTTCCCGGCGGCACCACGGGCATCGGCCACACCCGTTGGGCCACCCACGGCGGCCCGACGGACGCCAACGCCCACCCCCACCTCGACGACCACCTCAAGGTCGCCGTGGTGCACAACGGCATCATCGAGAACTTCGCGCAGCTGCGCGCCGAGATCGCCGAGCGCGGCCACACCCTGCGCTCCGAGACCGACACCGAGGTCGTCGCCCACCTGCTCGGCGAGGCCTACCAGGGCGACCTCGCCGAGGCCATGCGGGTCGTCTGCCGCCGGCTGGACGGCGCCTTCACCCTCGTGGCCGTCCACGCCGACGCGCCCGACGTGGTGGTCGGCGCCCGCCGCAACTCGCCGCTGGTCGTCGGGCGCGGCGAGGGCGAGAACTTCCTCGCCTCGGACGTCGCCGCGTTCATCGCGCACACCCGCGAGGCGATCGAGCTGGGCCAGGACCAGGTCGTCGAGCTGCGCCGCGACGCCGTCACGGTGACCAACTTCGACGGCACCCCGGCCGACGTGCGCGAGTACCACGTCGACTGGGACGCCTCCGCCGCCGAGAAGGGCGGCTACGACTACTTCATGCTCAAGGAGATCGCCGAGCAGCCGAAGGCCGTCGCCGACACCCTCCTCGGCCGGATCGGCACCGACGGCCGGCTCACCCTCGACGAGCTGCGGATCTCGGACGCCGAGCTGCGCTCCGTCGACAAGGTCGTCATCGTCGCCTGCGGCACCGCGTTCCACGCCGGCATGATCGCCAAGTACGCGATCGAGCACTGGACCCGCATCCCCTGCGAGGTCGAGGTCGCCTCGGAGTTCCGCTACCGCGACCCGATCATGGGCCCCGGCACGCTGGTCATCGCCATCTCGCAGTCCGGCGAGACCATGGACACCCTGATGGCGCTGCGGCACGCGCGCGAGCAGGGCGCCAAGGTGCTGGCGATCTGCAACACCAACGGCTCGACCATCCCGCGCGAGTCGGACGCGGTGCTGTACACCCACGCCGGGCCGGAGGTCGCGGTCGCGTCCACCAAGGCGTTCCTCACCCAGCTGGTGGCCTGCTACCTGGTCGCCCTGTACCTGGGCCAGGTGCGCGGCACCAAGTGGGGCGACGAGATCTTCGCCGTCATCCGCGAGCTCGGCGACGCGCCCAAGCAGGTCGAGCAGGTGCTGGAGACCATGGAGCCGGTGCGCGAGCTGGCCCGCTCCCTGGCCGACGCCCGCTCGGTGCTGTTCCTCGGCCGCCACGTCGGCTTCCCGGTGGCCCTGGAGGGCGCGCTCAAGCTCAAGGAGCTGGCGTACATGCACGCCGAGGGCTTCGCGGCGGGCGAGCTCAAGCACGGCCCGATCGCGCTGATCGAGGAGGGGCTGCCGGTCGTGGTGGTCGTGCCCTCGCCGCGCGGGCGGTCGATCCTGCACGACAAGATCGTCTCCAACATCCAGGAGATCCGGGCCCGCGGCGCCCGCACGATCGTGATCGCCGAGGAGGGCGACGAGGCCGTCGTCCCGTACGCGGACCACCTGATCCGCATCCCGGTCACCCCGACCCTGCTGCAGCCGCTGGTCTCCACCGTCCCGCTCCAGGTCTTCGCCTGCGAGCTGGCCACGGCCAAGGGCCACGAGGTCGACCAGCCGCGCAACCTGGCGAAGTCGGTCACGGTCGAGTAGTGACGGCGCCGGCGCCCCTGCGGTGGCTGTGCCCTACCGCAGGGGCGCCGTGTCGAGCGTTGACTTCCAGAACGAGCGCGATGCCGGCTGGCAGTGACCACGGCTCCTGCCCCCGGAAGGTGCGGTCACGATGATCTCCTCCCAGGGTCGGAAGAGTTCGATCGTGAATCCCTGGGGCACGTGCAGCCTCAGGAACGCCTGAAGGAGATCCACGAGTGCCAACGTAGGCGTACCGTCCGGTGCCGACAGGGGATCGGTGGAGAGGCCACTCGAAGGGGTGCCGCGATCCGGCGTCGGCCGACTGCTGAAGGAGCTCCCGCATGCGTCATGCACACCCTGTGGAAACCGTTCGGGCCGCCGAGGCCGAGCTGATGGCGCGGCTGCCGGAGGGCGCGCTGATGCAGCGGGCGGCCGCCGGGCTGGCCGCCACGTGTGCCCGGTTGCTGGGCCGGGTGTACGGCAGCCGGGTGACGGTGCTCGTGGGCAGCGGGGACAACGGGGGTGACGCCCTGTACGCCGGGGCGGCGCTGGCCCGGCGCGGGGCGCGGGTGACGGCGGTGCTGCTGGCGCCCGGGAAGGCGCATGCGGGCGGGCTGGCCGCGCTGCGGGCGGCGCGCGGGCGGGTGACGGCGGAGCAGGAAGTCGGCCTGGCCGACTTCTCGTGCGCGGACCTCGTCCTGGACGGCATCGTCGGCATCGGCGGCCGGGGCGGGCTGCGCCCCGGGGCCGTCCCGTACGCCGAGGCCCGGCGGCGCGGGGTGGTGGTGGCGGTGGACCTGCCCAGCGGGGTGGACGCGGACACCGGCGAGGTGCCGGGCGTGGCGCTGCGGGCGGACGTCACGGTCTGCTTCGGCACGTACAAGCCCGGGCTGCTGATCGACCCCGGGGCCTCGTACGCGGGTGCCGTGCAGCTGGTGGACATCGGGCTGACGCTGCCGCAGCCGGAGCTGACGGCCCTGCAGCACGCGGACGTGGCTGCGCTGTTGCCGCTGCCCGGCGCGGAGAGCGACAAGTACCGGCGCGGCGTGGTCGGGGTGGCGGCCGGCTCGGCGACCTACCCGGGCGCGGCGCTGCTGGCCGTGGCCGGGGCGCTGCGGGGCGGCGCGGGCGCCGTCCGGTACGTCGGAGCGGCGGCGGAGGAAGTGGTGCGGCGCTTTCCCGAGACGCTGGTGACCGAGGGCGGGCCCGCCGGGGCCGGGCGGGTGCAGGCCTGGGTGGTCGGGCCCGGCGGCGGTGAGGGGGCCCGGCAGGCGCTGGCCGAGGCTCTCGCGAGCGACGTCCCGGTGCTCGTCGACGCGGACGGGCTCACCGAGCTCGGCCGGATCGGCCCGTCCGCCCTGGCCGGCCGGACCGCACCCACCCTGCTCACCCCGCACACCGGCGAGGCCGCCCGGCTGCTCGCCGGCGCGGACGGCGGCGCGCCCGCGGCCGCCGACGACCTGGCCGCGCGCCGCCTCGCCACCGCCCGTCGGCTCGCCGCCGCCTACCGGGCGACCGTGCTGCTCAAGGGCTCCACCACGGTGATCGCCGACCCGGGCGGCGCCGTCCGGGTCAACCCCACCGGCACCTCCTGGCTCGCCACCGCGGGCAGCGGCGACGTCCTGGCCGGCCTGGCCGGCTCCCTGCTGGCCGCGGGCCTGCCCCCACTGGACGCGGCCTCGGTCGCGGCCTACCTGCACGGCCTGGCGGGCCGCGAGGCGGCGGGCGCCCCGGGCGCGCCGGTGACGGCCCTGGCCGTGGCGGAGGCCCTCCCGGCGGTCTGGCGCGCGGTCCGGCAGGCCTGACCGGCGGGGGCCGGGCATGCGGCTGCGGGGACCGCCGGGAGCCGGTGGTGGTGCCCGGCAGCCGCGCCCGGCTCCGCTGATCGGTGGCCCGCCGCCATGGCGTGGGCTGCGGTCCGCGTGAGGGTTCGGCTCGGCAGGTCGGCCGAGGCTGCCAGTCGGGTCGTATCCGGCTACCGCCGGAGTGGCGGGGCGGAACCGGAGCGTCCGGGCGTGGCGTCCTCAGCTGGGCGGACGGGCGGTTCGCCGCAGGTCGGCGCGGTGCCGGCCGGTCGTCGTCGGCCGCCGCGCCGATGGGCCGTTCGGCGAGGACTCCGGGACGTCTGGGAGACTGACCCTGATGACAACAGCGAACACGACCGGCACAGTCCCCCTCACCGACGGCGTACGGGCCGAGGCGACCATCGACCTGGGCGCCCTGCGCGGCAACCTCGCCGCCCTGCGGGAGCGCGTCGGGAACACGGCGGTGATGCTCGCGGTCAAGGCGGACGCCTATGGCCACGGGGCGGTCGCGTGTGCCCGGGAGGCGGTGGCGAACGGGGTCGGCTGGCTCGGTTGCGCGATGCCGGAGGAGGCGCTGGCGCTGCGGGCGGCGGGGATCCGCCCGGAGCAGGCCCGGGTGCTGTGCTGGCTGTGGACGCCGGGCGGCCCGTGGCGGGAGGCGCTGCGCGCTGACCTGGACATCTCGGTGAGCGGCCGGTGGGCGCTGGACGAGCTGCTGCCCGCCGTCCGGGAGACCGGCATCCCGGCCCGGGTGCACCTGAAGGCCGACACCGGCCTGGGCCGCAACGGCTGCCAGCCGCACGACTGGCCGGAGCTGGTGGCCGCGGCCCGCCGCGCCGAGGCGGAGGGGCTGCTGAGGGTCGTCGGCATCTGGTCGCACTTCGCGGCGGCCGACGAGCCTGGTCACCCGTCGATCCGGGCCCAGCTGGACTCGTACCGCACCGCGCTGGACGTGGCCGAGGCGGCCGGGCTGCGCCCGGAGGTGCGGCACCTGGCGAACTCGCCGGCCACGCTGCTGCTGCCCGAGTCGCACTTCGACCTGGTCCGCACCGGCCTGGCCGCGTACGGGCTCTCGCCGGTGCCCGAGGTGGGCTCGCCGGCCGACTTCGGGCTGCGCCCGGTGATGGCGCTGAGTGCCCGGCTGGCGCTGGTCAAGCACGTTCCCGGCGGTCACGGCGTGAGCTACGGCCACCACTACACGACGCCCGGGCCGACCACCCTCGGCCTCGTCCCGGTCGGCTACGGCGACGGCATCCCGCGGCACGCGAGCGGCTCCGGCCCGGTGCAGGTCGCCGGCAAGTGGCGTGCGGTGGCGGGCCGGGTGGCGATGGACCAGTTCGTGGTGGACCTGGGCGGCGACACCCCCGCGATCGGCGAGGAGGTGCTGCTGTTCGGCAACGGCGAGCGCGGCGAGCCGACCGCCGAGGACTGGGCCCGGGCCGCCGGCACCATCTCGTACGAGATCGTCACCCGGATCGGCGGCCGGGTGCCGCGCCGCTACGTGGGCGGCAGCGGCGCCGAGGGCCTGTCGGCATGACGGACGCACCGGCCGAGGGCGGCGCGGCCGCGGCGGTGGCGAAGGCCGCCGAGGCGGTCGACGCGGTCAGGGCGGCGGCCGGTGCGGCTTCCGGCGCCTCCGGGACGCCCGGGGTGTCCCGGGCCGGTGTGATCGGGATCTCGGTCGGTGTGCTGGCGGCCGGTGCGGCCGCCGGGGTGGCGATAGAACGGCTGACGGTCGGCCGGGCGATGCGCCGCCGGGTCCGGGACGAGCTGGACGCCAGCGCCCCGTACGGCTCGCTGCGCGGCCGCCCGCTGACGGTTCCGGCGCCGGACGGCACCGAGCTTTACGTGGAGCTGGACGGCACCGGCTGGGCCGAGCCGGACGGCGACGGTGCCGGCGGCGACGGCCCCGAGCCGCTGACCGTGGTGTTCTGCCACGGCTACTGCCTCAACCAGGACAGCTGGCACTTCCAGCGGGCCGCGCTGCGCGAGGGCGTGCGGATGGTCTTCTGGGACCAGCGCAGCCACGGCCGCTCCGAGCGCTCCCGCTCGTACCTGACGGGCGAGCCGGCCGGCATCGACCAGCTGGGCGGGGACCTCAAGGCGGTGCTCGACGCCGTCGCGCCGACCGGGCCGCTGGTGCTGGTGGGGCACTCGATGGGTGGCATGACGGTGATGGCGCTGGCCGACCAGCACCCGGAGCTGTTCCGGGAGCGGGTGGCCGGGGTGGCGCTGATCGGCACCCTGGCGGGGGACTGGAACGAGGTGAGCCTGGGCCTGCCCAAGGCCGGCGCGAAGCTGTTCAAGAAGGTCGCGCCGGGCGTGGTGAAGCTGCTGGGCCGCCAGGTCGAGCTGGTGGAGGCGACCAGGCGGCTGGGCTCGGACGTGACGGGCGTCTTCTACCGGCGGTTCTCGTTCGGCGGCAAGGACGTCGACCCGGGCGTGGTGCGCTTCGCCGAGCAGCTGCTGGACGCGACGCCGATCGACGTGGTCGCGGAGTTCTACCCGGTGTTC
This sequence comes from Streptomyces rubellomurinus, assembly GCF_000961885.1. Taxonomy (GTDB): domain Bacteria; phylum Actinomycetota; class Actinomycetes; order Streptomycetales; family Streptomycetaceae; genus Kitasatospora; species Kitasatospora rubellomurina. Next base: position 40,513 of record NZ_JZKH01000008.1, on the reverse strand, counting down.
GGCGCGCACGACAAGTACGAGGCGCTGGCCGGGCTGCGCGGCCTGCCGACGCTGGTGCTGGCCGGGACGAAGGACCTGCTGACGCCCTCGGCGCACAGCGAGACGATGGCCGAGCGGCTGCCGGGCGCGGAGCTGGTGCTGGTGGAGGGCGCCGGGCACCTGGTGATGCTGGAGCGCCCGGAGCTGGTCGACCGCGAGCTGGCCGCGCTGCTCAGGCGCGCCGCGGAGTTCCGCGGGGCGGCCGAGCCGCCGGGCCCCGCGCTCGACCCCGCGTGAACGCCGGGGCCCGGCACCCCGGGTGAGGGGTGCCGGGCCGGGGCGTCCGGATCAGGCGCTCGCGCCGGCCTTGCGGCGACGCAGGAACACCAGGGTGCCGGCGCCGACGGCGAGCACGGCGCCACCGGTCAGGGCGATCGCGGTGGTGTTGCTGCCGCCACCGGTCTCGGCCAGGTTGGCGCCACTGCGGCTGGCGGCCTTCGACTTGGCCTTGGCGACCGTGTCGGCGGACGGCTTGGCCTTGCCCGCCTCGCCCTGCTTCCGGGCGTTGGCGTCCGGCAGGGTGACCGGGGTGCTGCCGCCGCCCGCGCCGGTGCCGTTGGCGGCGGCGATGGTGAAGCTGGAGACCGGGCTCACCGGGAAGCCCGGGCCCTCGTTGTGGTCGCGCGTCAGGTCGAAGTAGAGCCCGGCCAGCTCGACGGCGGCGTAGTCCGCCTCGGTGTCGGCGGTGAAGGCCAGCTTGAGCTGGATCGTCAGCTTCTCGTCCTTGGCCAGGTAGAACGGCTCGTCGCCGAGGTCCTGGATCTGGGCCAGCAGACCGTTGTTGTCCGGCGTGCCGTTCTTCCAGGCCTTGGTGTTGGGGTCCTGGTACTGGAGCTTGACCTGGGCGGCGGTCAGCTTGTTGTGGGCCGTCCCGATGACCAGGTACGGCCAGAACAGCGACTCGTGGCCGGAGGTGTTGGCGATCTCGGCGCTGAACTCGACGGCCGGGGCGCCCGCGACGACGTTGGTCGGGAAGCCCTTGGTCGTGATCTTGGGGAGGACCATCAGGCCGGTGGGGTCCTGGCTGCTGGTCGCGGTGGGCGTGGGAGTCGCGGTCGCGGTGGGCGCCGCGGTCGGCGTGCCGGTGGCCGTGGCCGTGGGCGCGGCGGTGGCCGGGGCGGTCGCGGTCGCGGTGGGCGTCGCGGTGCCGGTGGGCGCGGCAGTCGGCGTCGCGGTGGGCGTCGGCACCGGCGTGGCGGCGGCGAGCGGCGCGGCGGCGAGCACGGCGGCCGAGGCGAGGACGGCGGCGGTCGGAATCGCGACACCGCGGCGGAGCTTCATGGATCGGACCTCTGGGAAGCCGGCCGGGACCGCTGGGGCCCCGGGGCGAACGGGACCGGACGGGCGGGAGCCGGGCTCGCACACACGTCCGGAAGGACAGGTTGGGAGGACCGTAGCCGCTTCATGAGAATCGGATGAGAGCGGGGGGCCGTTCGTCTGCGTCGCGCATCCGGCAAAGTCGATCACAACCGGGCGAAACGACGCCCGGAGCACGTTCGGGCGGGGATGTGGCACGGTAGCGGTGGCGTTCGGTGGGCGGGCGCCGGTACGGACCGAAGGGCAAGACACGCGCATGGGCTCGCACGCCACTCTCACCGTCGCCACCCCGGAGCGGATGGGCCGGCTCGGCCGTGAGCTCGCCGCGCTGCTGCGCCCGGGGGACCTGGTGCTGCTCTCCGGCGAGCTGGGGGCCGGGAAGACGACGCTGACCCGCGGCCTGGGGGAGGGGCTGGGGGTGCGCGGCGCGGTGACCTCGCCGACCTTCGTGATCGCCCGGGTGCACCCCTCGCTGGTCGGCGGCCCGGCGCTGGTGCACGTGGACGCGTACCGGCTCGGCGGGGACCTGGACGAGATGGAGGACCTCGACCTGGACGTCTCGCTGCCGGAGTCGGTGGTCGTGGTCGAGTGGGGCGAGGGCAAGGTCGAGCGGCTCTCCGAGGACCGGCTGGAGGTGCGGATCGAGCGGGCGATCGGTGACGACGCCGGGGAGGACCACGATCCGCGCCGGGTGGTGCTGACCGGGATCGGCCGGCGCTGGGACGACGTCCAGCTGGGGGCGCTCGCCTGAGCCGTGCGCCGTGCGTCGCCCGCCGGGGGCGCTCGCGCCGGCGCGTACGCCGTTTTGCCGACAGGCTGTCGGCAAGGTGTTGCGGGCGGGGTGCCGGGCGTGGTGGGATGGGTGCTGCGGTTAGGTCTGCCTAACTAGGGAGGCGCCATGTCGAGCCCCACCCCCGCCCCCGAGCGGGCCGTGCGCCCCGCCGGGGCCGGAGAGCCCGCCCGCCGCGCTCCGGGCGAGCCGATGCGGGCCCTGTTGGCCGCCTGCGCGGCCGCCGAGGCGGTGTCCACCCCGCCCGAGCCCGAGCCCCGGCACGCCGAGGAGCCCGAGGCGAGGACGCCCCGGGCTGCCTGAGGCCGCTCTCAGGCGACCACGACCACCTTGGTGCCGTTCGGCGCGAAGTCCCAGAGCAGCTGGCCGTTCGGACGGCTGCTGCGGATGCCGCCGGTCTTGCTCTTCGGATCGGCGCTCGCGGTGGAGCCGTCCACGGTCGCGCTGAAACCGAACACCACGCCGCTCTGCTGCGCGAAGCGCACCACGTGCTCGATCTGCTTCTGGTCCGTCCCGGTGCCGCTCGGGGTCCGGCTGTACACCGAGTAGCTGCCCGGGTTCGGCTCGACGGAGCCGGGCGTGACCGGGAAGGCGGCCGTGACCTGCGGGTTCTTCTTCGGGTCGATCAGCCAGACGTAGTGGCCGCTCACCGAGTAGACGACCCGGGTGCCGCTGCCCGAGGAGGCCGGCAGCGCCGGGGCGGTCGGGGTGGCCGACGCGCTCGGCGCCGCCGAGGTCGGCCCGCCGGTGGAGGAGGAGGTGCTGGCGACGGGCTTGGCGCCGCCGGCCCGGTCCTGCGCGCCGTTGGCCTGGAAGGCCAGCAGGCTGACCGCCGCCAGGGCCCCCAGGGTCAGCCCGGTGACCACCACTCCCGGACCCATCTTCGCCACGTGCCGCTCCCGCCGCCGTCCTCTGTACGTAACGCCCCTTATCGTGCCAGGTCCGTCCGGCCGGTTCGCAGCGCCCGGCACGTGTGTTCCGGATGGGTACACCAGCTCGATCGGCCGGTCGGACCAACGTCGGTCTAACCTTGACCCCGTGCTGCTGCTCGCGTTCGACACCGCCACCCCCGCCGTCACCGCCGCCGTCCACGACGGCACGGCCGTCCTCGCCGAGACCCACCAGGTCGACGCCAGACGGCACGGCGAACTGCTGCTGCCCGCCATCGACCAGGTGCTGCGGGCCGCCGGCGTGGACAAACACGGACTGACCGGCATCGCGGTGGGCGTCGGTCCCGGCCCGTACACCGGCCTGCGGGTCGGCCTGGTGACCGCCGCCGCGCTCGGCCACGCGCTGGACCTGCCGGTGCACGGCGTCTGCACCCTGGACGCGATCGCCTTCCAGGCCCGCGCCGAGGGCCTGGCCGGGCAGCCGTTCACGGTGGCGACCGACGCGCGCCGCAAGGAGGTCTACTGGGCCTCCTACGACGCCGAGGGCCGCCGCACCGAGGGCCCCGGCGTGGACCGCCCGGCCGAGCTGACGCCCGCGGCCCGCTCGGTCGGCGCCGGCGCGCTGCTCTACCCCGACGCCTTCCCGGGCGCGCACGGCCCCGAGCACGTCTCGGCCGGCGCGCTGGCCGGCTTCGCCGCCGCCGAACTGGCCGCCGGGCGCGAGCTGCTGCCGAACGTCCCGCTGTACCTGCGCCGTCCGGACGCCCAGGTGCCGGCCGGCTACAAGGCGGTGCTCCCGGCGTGAGGCACCGCACCACCCTGCGCCCGATGCGCTGGTGGGACATCGAGCCGGTGATGGAGCTGGAGCTGAAGCTCTTCCCCGAGGACGCCTGGTCCCACGGGATGTACTGGTCCGAGCTCGCCGAGACCCACCCCGGCGGCTCCCGCCACTACACCGTCGCCACCACCGAGGACGGCACCATCGTCGGCTACGCGGGCCTGATGGCGATCTCCGGCGAGGGCGACGTCCAGACCATCGCCGTCGACGGGGCCCACCAGGGCGCCGGCCTCGGCGCGGCCCTGCTCACCGACCTGATCCGGGAGGCCGCCCACCGCGGCTGCGCCGAGCTGCTGCTGGAGGTCCGGGTGGACAACCCGCGCGCCCAGCGGCTGTACGAGCGCTACGGCTTCCAGCCGGTGGGCATCCGGCGCGGCTACTACCAGCCCGCCAACGTCGACGCGCTGGTGATGCGCCTCGACCACCCGAGCACCGAACCGAAGGACATTGAGGACACCCACCATGGCTGACGAACCGCTCGTCCTCGGCATCGAGACCTCCTGCGACGAGACCGGCGTCGGCATCGTGCGCGGCACCACGCTGCTGGCCGACGCGGTCGCCTCCAGCGTCAACGACCACGCCCGCTTCGGCGGCGTCGTCCCGGAGATCGCCAGCCGCGCCCACCTGGAGGCGATGGTCCCGACCATCCAGCGCGCCCTGGACACCGCCGGGATCAAGGCGAGCGACCTGGACGGCATCGCCGTCACCGCCGGGCCCGGCCTGGCCGGCGCGCTGCTGGTCGGCGTCAGCGCGGCGAAGGCGTACGCCTGGGCGCTGGACAAGCCGCTGTACGGGGTCAACCACCTCGCCTCGCACATCTGCGTCGACCAGCTGGAGCACGGCCGGCTGCCCTCGCCGACGATGGCCCTGCTGGTCTCCGGCGGGCACTCCTCGCTGCTGCTCAGCGAGGACATCACCAGCGACGTCCGCCCGCTCGGCGCGACCATCGACGACGCCGCCGGCGAGGCCTTCGACAAGGTCGCCCGGGTGCTCGGCCTGGGCTTCCCCGGCGGCCCGGTCGTCGACCGGACGGCCCGCGAGGGCGACCGCAAGGCGATCCACTTCCCGCGCGGCCTGACCGGCAAGAACGACCCCGAGTACGACTTCTCCTTCTCCGGCCTGAAGACCGCCGTCGCCCGCTGGGTGGAGGCCAAGCGCCGGGCCGGCGAGGAGGTGCCGATCGCCGACGTCGCGGCCTCCTTCCAGGAGGCGGTCACCGACGTGCTCACCCGCAAGGCCGTCAAGGCGTGCAAGGACAACGGCGTCGACCACCTGATGATCGGCGGCGGCGTGGCGGCCAACTCCCGGCTGCGCGAGATGGCCCAGCAGCGCTGCGACCGGGCCGGCATCCGGCTGCGGGTGCCCCGGCCGGGCCTGTGCACCGACAACGGCGCGATGGTGGCGGCGCTGGGCGCCGAGATGGTGTGGCGCGACCGCGCGCCGTCCGCCTTCGACCTGTCGGCGGACTCCTCGCTGCCCGTCACCGAGGTGCACGTGCCGCACACCCACTTCCACGACCAGGCCTACGACGCCCTCGGCGGCGGCGCCGCGTGACCGTCGCCGCGATGTGGGAGGCCCGGGCGGCGGCCGGGCGCGGGCCCGAACTCGCCGCCTGGGTGCGGGAGTTCGCGCTGCCCGCGGTGCGCGGCGCGGCCGGGCTGGAGCGCCTGGAGCTGCTCTCCGCCACCGGTGAGCGGGTCCTGCTGATCACCTGGTGGACCGGCGAGCCGGTGCCCGTCGCCGAGCCGCCGGCCGACCTGCTCGGCCGCCCGGTGCACCGCTGGTCCTTCACCAGCGAGCACGTCGAGTAACGGCGTTCCGGGAACCGCCGCCGCGGCCGCTACCGTGCTAGCTGGGAAAGAGCTGGACGGAAGCCGGGAGCGCGCTGCGGTGAACAGGGACGGGCTGAGCAGGACCAGGACGTACGCGGCGGGGGCGCTGGCCCTGCTGGCCTTCGCCACCGCGTGCGGCGACAACGGGGACGGCGGCGCCAAGCCGGCCGCGACCACGGCCGCGTCGGCCGCGCCCCAGCCCGCGGGCGCCGCCGCCGCGGCCACCGCGCCCGGCGCGGCCCCGGCCGGTGCCGATGCCGCGGCCTGGGCGAAGTGGAAGCTGACGCCGCTCGCCCCGGCCCCGGCGCCGCCCGCGGACAAGCCGATCAAGCTGGCGAAGACCGGCACCGTCCCGGTGTTCAGCGACGTGAAGACGAGCGACAAGGTCGTCTTCATCACCATCGACGACGGCGCCGAGAAGGACCCGAAGTTCGTCGAGATGCTGACCGACCTCAAGGTGCCGATCTCGATGTTCCTGACCAAGGACATCGTCAAGAACGACTACGGCTACTTCAAGCCGCTCCAGGCGCTCGGCAACCACATCCAGAACCACACCGTCACCCACCCGGTGATGAGCAAGCTCTCGGCCGACAAGCAGAAGTCCGAGATCTGCGACGACCAGTCCGCGCTCACCCAGCAGTACGGCACCGCCCCGCTGCTGTTCCGGCCGCCGTTCGGCGACGGCGCCAACACCGCGATGCTCAACACCTCGGTGCAGGAGTGCGGCCCGCGCGCGATCGTGCTGTGGCGCGAGTCGATGCAGATCCACGACATGCAGTACCAGGCGGCGGACAAGAAGCTGAAGCCCGGCGACATCATCCTGGCGCACTTCCGCGGCCCCAAGGAGCTCAAGGGCGCCACCATGACCGAGATGTTCGGCGACCTGCTGGCCCGGATCCAGGAGCAGGGCTTCTCGGTGGCCCGGCTGGAGGACTACGTCCAGGCGCCCGCCGGCTAGGCCCCTCAAGCCCGGACCGGCTGACCCAGCATCATCAGCGGCCCGTGGTCGGTGCGGCTGAGGACCACCGTGACGGTGTTCGGCCCGGAGGGCTTGAGCTGGCGCCGCAGCTCCTCCGGGGTGATCGCCATCCCGCGCTTCTTGATCACCACCGTGCCGACCCCGCGCTCGCGCAGCAGCGCCTTCAGCTTCTTGATGTGGAACGGCATGACGTCGGTGAGCTCGAAGGCGTGCGCGTACGGGGTGGCGACCAGGTCGTCCGAGGTCAGGTAGGCGATCTTCGGGTCGATCAGGCGCCCGCGCACCTGCTCGGCGACCTCGGCCACCAGGTGGGCCCGGATCACCGCGCCGTCCGGCTCGTACAGGTACCGCCCGACCGGGCCGGCCGGCGGGTCGGGCAGGTCGCCGCCGGCGAGGCTGGCGCCCTGCGGCAGCAGGGTGGCGCGGTGCGGGCGGGCGGCCCCGGTGCCGAACCAGAGCACGGCCTCCTTGACGTCCCCGTGGTCGGAGACCCACTCGGCCTCGGCGTCCGCCGGTACGGCCTCGTGCGGGATGCCCGGGGCCACCTTCAGCGCGCCGATCGGGGTCCGCCGGCCGGCTTCGATCGCCCAGGAGAGCGGCGGGGCGTACGCCTCCGGATCGAACACCCGGCCGCGCGCGGTGCGCCGGGCCGGGTCGGTGAACACCGCGTCGTAGCCGGTGACGTCCACGTCGGCGACGTCCGCGCAGCGCACTTCGACCAGCTCGGCCAGGCCCAGCGCGGCGGCGTTCGCGGCGGTCGCGGCGCAGGCCGCCGGGTCCTTGTCGACGGCCAGCACCTCGATGCCGGCCCGGGCCAGCGCCAGTACGTCCCCGCCGATGCCGCAGCACAGGTCCGCGAGGCGCCGGACGCCCAGCTCGGCGAACCGCCGGGCCCGCCACTCGGCCACGCTGCGCCGGGTGGACTGCTCGACGCCGTTGGGCGTGAAGTACATCAGGTCGGCGTCCGCGCCGAACTTCGCCCGCGCCCGCTGCCGCAGCCGGGCCTGCCCGAACGCCGCCGAGACCAGCTCCGCCGGGTGCTCCCGCCGCAGCCGGGTGGCCAGCGCCAGCTCCTCCTCGGGCGCGAACTCGCGCAGCTCGGCGAGCAGGGCCTGGCCCTGGGGGGTCAGCAGCGGCTGGAGGTTCTCGGTGTCCACGGGGCCATTCTCGCCGGTCAGTGGTGACGGCTCAGGACGAACCAGAGGGGCAGGACGAACGGCGCCAGCCCGGCGACGACCGGGAGGACCCGGTAGCCCTTGCGCCAGGTGCGGAAGGCCACCGCGCCGGGCACCCCGAGGACGAGCGCCGTGTCGACGAACAGGGCGACCGTCAGGACCAGTTCCTGGGCGTGGCCGGGCACGTTCATGACGAGCGCGATCGTGAGCGAGAGGGCGACGAGCGGGAGGACCGCCAGCAGGGGCAGGAGCAGCAGGGCCGGAACCAGGTCGTCCGACAGCGCCGGGTCGACGCGCGTGGGCTTCTGGGGCATGGCCCGAGTGTCGGCCGCCGGGCCGCTGTCGCACATGAGTACGGCTACTCAACCCGTCGCGCCGGGCTCGGGGGGCGCGTCGTTGGCACTCTGGTTGACTGAGTGCTAACACCGGCCTATGGTCGTCCTTGGCACTCCCCACTGGGGGAGTGCTAACGCGAAGGCGCGTGTCTGACCCCCGCGACGGCAGGCCCGCAGGTTTCGCCCCTACCCGTTAGAAAACCCCGTAATCTCCGAAGGGGAGCTCGGACGTGACCACCAGCAGCAAGGTTGCCATCAAGCCGCTCGAGGACCGCATCGTGGTCCAGCCGCTCGACGCCGAGACCACCACGGCCTCCGGCCTGGTTATCCCGGACACCGCCAAGGAGAAGCCCCAGGAGGGCGTCGTCCTGGCTGTCGGCCCGGGCCGCTTCGAGGACGGCCAGCGTCTGCCGCTCGACGTCGCCGTGGGTGACATCGTCCTGTACTCGAAGTACGGCGGCACCGAGGTGAAGTACCAGGGCGAGGAGTACCTGGTCCTCTCGGCCCGCGACGTTCTCGCGATCATCGAGAAGTAAGTCGTTCCGACCCGCCCCGGATCCGTGTCCCAAGTGACAGGGGCCCGGGGCGTGGTTGTTGGTTCACGTAGTTCGGCGGCCGGTGGGCCGGCCGCAGCCCCGAGGGAATAGGGAACATGGCGAAGATCCTGCAGTTCGACGAGGACGCCCGCCGCTCGCTGGAGCGCGGTGTCAACAAGCTGGCCGACACCGTCAAGGTGACCATCGGCCCCAAGGGCCGCAACGTCGTCATCGACAAGAAGTTCGGCGCCCCGACCATCACCAACGACGGTGTCACCATCGCCCGTGAGGTCGAGCTGGACGACCCGTACGAGAACCTTGGCGCGCAGCTCGTCAAGGAGGTCGCCACCAAGACCAACGACGTCGCGGGCGACGGCACCACCACCGCCACCGTGCTGGCCCAGGCCCTGGTCAACGAGGGTCTGCGCAACGTCGCCGCCGGCGCCGGCCCGGCCGCCCTGAAGAAGGGCATCGACAAGGCCGTCGCCGCCGTCTCCGAGCACCTGCTGTCCGTGGCCCGCGAGATCGAGGGCAAGGACGACGTCGCCGCCGTCGCGTCCCTCTCCGCCCAGGACGCCCAGGTCGGCGAGCTGATCGCCGAGGCGATCGACAAGGTCGGCAAGGACGGTGTCATCACCGTCGAGGAGTCGAACACCTTCGGCGTGGAGCTGGACTTCACCGAGGGCATGCAGTTCGACAAGGGCTACCTGTCGCCGTACTTCGTCACCGACGCGGAGCGCCAGGAAGCGGTCCTGGAGGACCCGTACATCCTGATCAACCAGGGCAAGATCTCCTCCATCCAGGAGCTGCTGCCGCTGCTGGAGAAGATCCTGCAGAGCGGTGCCTCGAAGCCGCTGCTGATCATCGCCGAGGACGTCGACGGCGAGGCGCTGTCGACCCTGGTCGTGAACAAGATCCGCGGCACCTTCAACGCCGTCGCCGTCAAGGCCCCGGGCTTCGGCGACCGCCGCAAGGCGATCCTCGGCGACCTGGCCGTCCTGACCGGCGGCACGGTCATCTCCGAGGAGGTCGGCCTCAAGCTCGACCAGGCCGGTCTGGACGTGCTGGGCACCGCCCGCCGCGTGACCATCACCAAGGACGAGACCACCATCGTCGACGGCGCCGGTGACACCGAGGCCGTGGCCGGCCGCGTCGCCCAGATCAAGGGTGAGATCGCCGCCACCGACTCCGACTGGGACCGCGAGAAGCTGCAGGAGCGCCTGGCCAAGCTGGCCGGCGGCGTCTGCGTCATCAAGGTCGGCGCCGCCACCGAGGTGGAGCTGAAGGAGCGCAAGCACCGCCTGGAGGACGCCATCTCGGCGACCCGCGCCGCGGTCGAGGAGGGCATCGTCGCCGGTGGTGGCGCCTCCCTGGTCCACGCCGCCAAGGTGCTGAACGACGGCCTGGGCCTGTCGGGCGACGAGGCCACCGGTGTCGCCGTGGTCCGCAAGGCGCTGCACGAGCCGCTGCGCTGGATCGCCCAGAACGCCGGCCTGGAGGGCTACGTCATCACCTCCAAGGTCGCCGACCTGGAGATCGGCCAGGGCTACAACGCGGCCACCGGCGAGTACGGCGACCTGGTGAAGGCCGGCGTCATCGACCCGGTCAAGGTCACCCGCTCCGCCCTGGAGAACGCCGCCTCGATCGCCTCCCTGCTGCTCACCACCGAGACCCTCGTGGTGGAGAAGAAGGAGGAGGAGGCCGACGCCGGTCACTCGCACGGCGGTCACGGCCACTCCCACTGAGGCCCGCGCCTGACGGCCTGAACGGCTGACCGGAGGCCCGGTCCGCGCCCCTCGGGGCGGCGGGCCGGGCCTCCGGCGTCGGCGGCGGCAGCCGCCCTCCGAGCGGCGGCTCCGGTACGATCCGCTTGAAGACTCAACTATCAGAAGAATTTTGCTCCTGGCAAAGATTGCCTTATAACTGAGGCATGATCGAGGCCCGCCATCTGCGCGTCCTGCGTGCCGTCGCCCGCACCGGCTCCTTCTCCGCGGCCGCCCGCGAGCTGGGCTGTACGCAGCCCGCCATCAGCCAGCAGATGAAGGCCCTGGAGAAGTCCGTGGACACCCCGCTGGTGGTCCGCTCGGGCCGGGGCATGCAGCTCAGCGAGGCCGGGAAGGTCCTGCTCAAGCACGCCACCGGGATCCTGGCCGGGCTGTCCGCCGCCGAGGAGGAGGTGGCCGCGATCGCCGGGCTGCGGGCCGGGCGGGTGCGGCTGGTGTCCTTCCCGACCGCCAGCTCCACCCTGGTGCCGCCGGCCGTCGCCCGGCTGCGGGACGGCCATCCGGGGGTGCGCGTGTCGCTGGTCGAGGCGGAGCCGCCGGAGTCGCTGGCGATGCTGCGCGGCGGCGAGTGCGAGATCGCGCTGGCCTTCCGCTACCCGCAGTCGGACGGCGGTGCGCCGGCGGCGCCCGCGCACGGGACGGCGCGCGAGGCGCGCGCCGAGGCCAACCTGGAGGCGCAGCAGCTGAGCGCCGGCGCCGACTGGTCCGACCTGGTGGCCACCCCGCTGCTGGACGACCCGCTGGTGGGTCTGCTGCCCGCCGCGCACCCGCTGGCCGGGCGCGGCGGGCCGGTGGAGCTGGCTCAGCTGGCGGGGGAGCAGTGGATCGCCGGCTGCCCCCAGTGCCGGGGCCACCTGGTGGAGCTGTGCGCGGCGGCGGGCTTCGAGCCCCGGATCGACTTCGCGACCGACGACTACCCGGCGGTGGTCGGCCTGGTGGCGGCCGGGCTGGGGGTGGCGGTGCTGCCCCGGCTGGCGCTGCAGTCGGTGCGCCCTGACGGCGTGTCGACGGTGCCGGTGCGGACGGCCGCCGGGGCGCCGGCGGTGCGTCAGGTGGTGGCGCTCACCCTGCCGGACCTCGCCGAGGTGCCGGCGGTGGCGCTGATGCTGGAGCGGCTGGCGGGGGCGGCTGCCGACCGCTGACGGCCGGTGGGCCCGGTCCGCGAGGCCCGGTCCGCCGGATCGGGGGTGCCGGGTCGGGGGCGCCGCGAAGAAACGTTTCTCCACGGCGCGTCGTGGTGGCCGGGGCTAACGCTGCGCGATCGCCGGCGGGGTCAGCGGGACCTCCACCAGCCGGTGCCGCGAGCGGCCCAGCATCTCCTCGCGCTCGTCCTCGGTCATCCCGCCCCAGACGCCGTACGGCTCCCGGACCGCCAGCGCGTGCGCCGCGCACTCGGCGATCACCGGGCAGCGCATGCACACCTCCTTGGCACTGGTCTCGCGCGAGCTGCGTGCCGCGCCGCGTTCGCCCTCGGGGTGGAAGAAGAGCGAGCTGTCCACGCCACGGCAGGCCGCGGAGAGCTGCCAGTCCCAGAGGTCCGCGTTGGGGCCCGGGAGGCGGGAGAAATCTGCCATGGCTCATTCCCTTCAGAGGCTCGTCTGCCGTGGGCCGGACGCTCGGCGGGCTGCTGCCGGGCGTTGCGGCGGGGCGTCGATGCACCGGTGTGGACACCTGGAAATATGACTTAAGGCAACTCCATGGACAAGTCACCCACAGACTGGCACAACAGTCAATGACCATACGAAAGCTATAAAAACGGGCAAAGGGGGCAAGGGATTTGGGCGGGCGCGGACGTGGCAATCGGGTGTCCGGCGGGCGCGCGACGCTCCGCACCGGTGTGCGGGTCGCGCGCCCACCGCGCGCGAGCTGCGGAAAAGTGCGGCGTGTGCACCGCGATGCGGCTGATCGGTAACGGGTTGGCCACGTACAGTGGTGGAGATGGCCCTGAAGGCCGTAACTCATTCGAGTGACGGTCGTTGGAAGTGCGGAGGCGGTTAGCGGGCGCCGGACGTCGGGAACGATCGCGGACGAGTTGGGGCGATCAGCACGGAGTCTGTCGCCGATCGGCCGTGTCGGAGAGGTTCGTACCAGCCAGGAGGCTCAACGTGACGCGGATCAGCTGCGGAGGACGACGGTCATGACTTCCGTTCTCGTTTGCGACGATTCCCCGCTCGCCCGCGAGGCGCTTCGCCGCGCGGTCGCGACCGTACCCGGTGTGGACCGGGTCACCACCGCGACGAACGGGGAGGAGGTCCTGCGCCGCTGGGTGGCCGACCGCTCCGATCTCGTCCTGATGGACGTCCGGATGCCCGGCCTCGGCGGGGTGGAGACGGTCCGGCGGCTGCTGTCCGCCGACCCGGGCGCGCGGATCATCATGCTCACCGTCGCCGAGGACCTCGACGGTGTCGCGCTCGCGGTGGCCGCCGGCGCCCGCGGGTACCTGCACAAGGACGCCTCGCGCGCCGAGCTGCGGGCCACCGTCACCCAGGCCCTCGCCGACCCGACCTGGCGGCTCGCCCCGCGCCGGCTGCGCAGCCCGGACATGGGCGCGGCGCCGACCCTGACGGCGCGTGAGATCCAGGTGCTCGAAGGCATGAGCCACGGCCGCAGCAACGCCGAGATCGGCCGTGAGCTGTTCCTCTCCGAGGACACCGTCAAGACCCACGCCCGACGGCTGTTCAAGAAGCTCGGGGCCTCCGACCGTGCGCACGCGGTGGCGCTGGGCTTCCGCTGGGGCCTGGTCCGCTGACCGCCGGCGGCGCCGTCGGCTGCGGCGCGCCGCCGTCGAATCCGGAGGCGGACACCGCACGGGCGTGTGACGTCGCGGCCCCGAGGTTGCACCATGGAGGAGTGGAGCACCTCGGGGACCAGCGGACAGGCACTGCGGCGAACCACGCAGCCGCAGGACACTCGGCACACTCGGCGGACGGCGCGACGGACGGGACCGCCGACCACGGCGGGGCGGGAGGCGGCACGGTGCAGGAGGGGCCGGTGGTGCCCGGCGGCACGCCGTACGGTGTCGCAGCGCATAACGTTCCGGTGCACAACTCCGGACGCGGTGCCGCGTTTTCCCGGTCGACCAGGCACCATGGACCGATGCGTGACGACGTCGCCGGTGCGGCCGGCCAGGCGGACCCGGTGGAGGCCGAGCCCTCCGCGCCGGGTCTCGATCCGTCGTACACCGACTCCGGCGCCGCCGGCGAACCCGGCGGGCCGATGAGGCCCAGCCGTCCGCCGGTGCTCGGCACGGGCGGTTCGCCGCTGGTCGGCGAGCTGGTCGGGGACGCCGTCCGGGGCGAGGGGCCGGCCATCGAAGCGCTGCTCGCCTACGTCCACCCGCTCGCGCTGCGGTACTGCCGGGCCAAGCTGGCCCGACTGCCCGGCGGCGCCCGGCACCACGTGGACGACGTCGCGCAGGAGGTCTGCGTCGCGGTGCTGTGCGCGCTGCCCCGGTACAAGGACCAGGGACGGCCGTTCGAGGCCTTCGTCTACGGGATCGCCGCGCACAAGATCGCCGATCTGCAGCGGGCCGCGATGCGCGGGCCCGGCTCGACCGTGGTGCCGCAGGACGACCTGCCGGAGGTGCCGGACGAGGCGCTCGGCCCGGAGGAGCAGGCGCTGCTGAGCAGCGACGCGGCCTGGGCCAAGGAACTGCTCTCCAACCTGCCGGCCCGCCAGCGCGAGCTGGTGCTGCTGCGGGTGGCCGCCGGGCTGTCGGCGGAGGAGACCGGCGAGGTGCTGGGGATGTCGCCGGGCGCCGTCCGCGTCGCGCAGCACCGGGCGCTCAGCCGGCTGCGGGCGCTCGCGGAGGAGTCGTCCTGAACCCGGGGCCGGAATGGCCCACGGGGGGTGGTTGTTGTCAAGGGCACACGAGGACACATTCGCGGTGCCAGTACCATGGGGTATCGGCGCCTGGGCGGGTCGCCAAAGTTTCGCGGGTGAACGCGGGGTTCCTTTGGAGGTTCCTCCATAGCCACCCGGCTTTCGGCGGTCCGGACGAGTGAGCGATGTATGCGCCCCCACCCTCAGGGCGCGAGCGGATCAAGCCGGCCACGGAAGGTACCCCCGAAATGTCTTACAACGCCGCAGGCGTACCCGAGAAGTTCGCGATGCTCGGGCTCACGTTCGACGACGTCCTGCTGCTGCCCGGGGCTTCCGCGGTGCTGCCGAACCAGGTGGACACCTCCTCCCGGGTCTCGCGCAACGTCCGCGTCAACATCCCGCTGCTGTCCGCGGCGATGGACAAGGTCACCGAGGCGCGGATGGCCATCGCGATGGCCCGCCAGGGCGGCGTCGGCGTCCTGCACCGCAACCTGTCGGTCGAGGACCAGGCCAACCAGGTCGACCTGGTGAAGCGCTCCGAGTCCGGCATGGTCACCGACCCGATCACGGTCGGCCCGGACACCACGCTGGCCGAGGCGGACGCGCTGTGCGCCAAGTTCCGCATCTCCGGCGTGCCGATCGCGGACGCGGCCGGCAAGCTGCTCGGCATCGTCACCAACCGCGACATGGCCTTCGAGTCGGACCGCAGCCGCCAGGTCCGCGAGATCATGACCCCGATGCCGCTGATCACCGGCAAGGTCGGCATCTCCGGCGAGGACGCGATGGCGCTGCTGCGCCGCCACAAGATCGAGAAGCTGCCGCTGGTCGACGACGAGGGCCGGATCAAGGGCCTCATCACCGTCAAGGACTTCGTCAAGGCCGAGCAGTACCCGAACGCCGCCAAGGACGCCGAGGGCCGGCTGCTGGTCGGTGCCGCGGTGGGCGCCAGCGCCGAGGCCTTCGACCGGGCCCAGGCCCTGGTCGAGGCGGGCGTGGACTTCCTGGTCGTCGACACCTCGCACGGCCACAGCCACAACGCGCTGGCCTGGATCGAGAAGATCAAGTCGGCCGTCAAGGTCGACGTGGTCGGCGGCAACGTCGCCACCCGGGACGGCGCCCAGGCGCTGATCGACGCCGGCGTGGACGGCGTCAAGGTCGGTGTCGGCCCCGGCTCCATCTGCACCACCCGCGTGGTCGCCGGCATCGGCGTCCCGCAGATCACCGCCATCTACGAGGCCGCCCAGGCCTGCCAGGCGGCCGGCGTGCCGGTCATCGGCGACGGCGGCCTGCAGTACTCGGGCGACATCGGCAAGGCGCTGGCCGCCGGTGCCGACACCGTGATGCTCGGCTCGCTGCTGGCCGGCTGCGAGGAGTCCCCGGGCGAGCTGCTGTTCATCAACGGCAAGCAGTTCAAGTCCTACCGCGGCATGGGCTCGCTGGGTGCCATGCAGTCGCGCGGCCAGGGCCGCTCGTACTCCAAGGACCGCTACTTCCAGGCCGAGGTGGCCTCGGACGACAAGCTCGTCCCCGAGGGCATCGAGGGCCAGGTGCAGTACCGCGGCCCGCTGTCGGCCGTGCTGCACCAGCTGGTCGGCGGCCTGCGCCAGACCATGGGCTACGTGGGCGCCGCCACCATCGCCGAGATGGAGAGCAAGGGCCGCTTCGTCCGGATCACTGCGGCGGGCCTCAAGGAGAGCCACCCGCACGACATCCAGATGACCGTCGAGGCGCCGAACTACTCGGCCCGCTGACGCGCTGACCCGGGAAGGGCCCGCTCCGGCGGGCCCTTCCGCGTGTCCGGGGGCCGGGCCGTCCGGGCGGCGGCCCCTCCCGCGGCCTTCGGCTCGGAGGCGAGCGCGCGAGCCGCGGTACGGGATACTGGAGGGCGGCCGGGGTGACCCGGCGGGCATGAGCAACAAACCAGAAGGGCTCGAAGTGACTGAGATCGAGATCGGGCGAGGCAAGCGCGGCCGCCGGGCGTACTCCTTCGACGACATCGCCGTCGTCCCCAGCCGTCGCACCCGGGACCCGAAGGAGGTCTCGATCGCCTGGCAGATCGACGCCTACCGCTTCGAGCTGCCCTTCCTGGCGGCCCCGATGGACAGCGTGGTCTCGCCGCAGCAGGCCATCGCCATCGGCCGGCTCGGCGGCCTCGGCGTGCTGAACCTCGAAGGCCTCTGGACCCGCTACGAGGACCCGCAGCCGCTGCTCGACGAGATCGCCTCGATCACCGACGAGGCCGCCGCGACCCGCCGCCTGCAGGAGGTCTACGCCGCGCCGATCCGCGCCGAGCTGATCAAGCAGCGCATCCAGGAGGTCCGCGACTCCGGCGTGGTCACCGCCGCCGCGCTCTCGCCGCAGCGCACCGCCGAGTTCTCCAAGGCCGTCGTGGACGCGGGCGTCGACGTCTTCGTCATCCGCGGCACCACCGTCTCGGCCGAGCACGTCTCCAGCGCCGCCGAGCCGCTGAACCTCAAGCAGTTCATCTACGAGCTCGACGTCCCGGTGATCGTCGGCGGCTGCGCCACCTACACCGCCGCGCTGCACCTGATGCGGACCGGCGCGGCCGGTGTGCTGGTCGGCTTCGGCGGCGGCGCCGCCCACACCACCCGGAACGTGCTGGGCATCCAGGTGCCGATGGCCACCGCCGTCGCCGACGTGGCCGCCGCCCGTCGCGACTACATGGACGAGTCCGGCGGCCGCTACGTGCACGTGATCGCGGACGGCGGCGTCGGCTACAGCGGCGACATCCCGAAGGCCGTCGCCTGCGGCGCCGACGCGGTGATGATCGGTGCCGCGCTGGCCCGGGCCACCGACGCGCCCGGCAAGGGCTTCCACTGGGGCATGGAGGCCGTCCACGAGGAGCTGCCGCGCGGCAAGCGGGTCAACCTCGGCACCGTCGGCACCACCGAGGAGATCCTGACCGGTCCCTCGCACACCCCGGACGGCACGATGAACCTGTTCGGCGCGCTGCGGCGGGCGATGGCCACCACCGGCTACACGGAGCTCAAGGAGTTCCAGCGGGTCGAGGTGACGGTCAACCCGGCGCTCAACCACCGCTGAGTCCGCTGACGAAGGCCCTCGCCGGCCCCCGGAGACCGGGGGCGGGCGAGGGCCTAGGTGCGGGTGGCGGCGCGGCGGGTGAGCAGGTAGCCGCCGATCAGCGCGATGGCGTAGAAGGCGAGGTCGAGCGGCCGGAGGTCGGCGCGCCAGCCGGCCAGCGCGTCGTGCGGCAGGCCGTCCGGCCCGGGGCCGTCGGCGCGGACCTGGCGCAGGTGCTGGGTGAGCTGGCCGAGTAACAGGGCGGCCGCCGCCAGCAGGGCGCCGAGGGGCGGGAGCAGGCGGCTCGGGCCGCCGAGCCGGCCGAGCGGGAGCGCGATCAGGCCGGCCTGGGCGATGGCCAGCCAGCCGAGGCTGTCGGCCGCCCGCAGCGGCGCGCAGCCGTACGCCAGGGCGCCGAGCAGCGCGGCGAGCAGGGCGAGGGCGATCGCCGGGGCGGTGCGGCGGCGCGGGGCCGCCCGGTGGGCGGGGGCGACGGGCTCGTACCCCGTGACCGGAGCGCCGGGCATGCCGGGGGCGACGTACCCCTCGGGCGCGGCCGGGAGCGGTGCGACCGTGTAGTGCTGCGCGGTGGGCGGGCGGACCGACTGGCCGTCAGCGTCCGGTGCGGGTGCGGTCATGGGCGTCGAGTCCCCCCCGGAAAGACGATGAAGCTGCCGAACGGTAGCAGCGTTTCGGACGGATCTCGGCGAGTTTTCGATCACAGATCGGGCACGGAGCGCCGCGAGCGTTCCGGTTCGTCCGGGCTCGGGGCAGGGGGTGGGTGGTCGTGGGCCCGCGGGACAGGGGATGATGGAGGCTTGGCCGTCCGGGCCCGGCAGGGCCGACGCGCCGTCACCACGACCGCCGGCAGCACATGGGGGAACGTTCCGAATGACCGAGGCGCAGGGCTCCACCGGCCGCCTGCTGGCCGGCCGCTACCGGCTGACCGCGGTGCTCGGGCGCGGCGGCATGGGCACCGTCTGGCGCGCCGAGGACGAGATGCTGGACCGGACCGTCGCGGTCAAGGAACTGCGGATGAACGCCAGCGTCGAGGAGGAGGAGAAGCACCGGCTGATCGTCCGGACGCTGCGCGAGGCCAAGGCGACCGCGCGGATCCGGCACAACTCGGCGGTGACCGTCTTCGACGTGGTCGAGGAGGACGACCGGCCGTGGATCGTCATGGAGCTGGTCGAGTCCCGCTCGCTGGCCGACGTCGTCCGCGAGGACGGGCCGTTGGAGCCCGCCCGGGCGGCCGAGATCGCGCTGGACGTGCTGGGCGTGCTGATGTCCGCGCACGCGCTGGGCATCCTGCACCGTGACGTGAAGCCGTCCAACGTGCTGATCGGCGAGGACGGCCGGGTGGTGCTGACCGACTTCGGCATCGCCAGCGTGGAGGGCGACGCCTCCGTCACCTCCACCGGCATGCTGGTCGGCGCGCCCTCGTACATATCCCCGGAGCGGGCGCGCGGGCAGAAGCCCGGCCCGCCCGCCGACCTGTGGTCGCTCGGCGGCACGCTGTACGCGATGGTGGAGGGCCGGCCGCCGTACGACCGGGGCTCGGCGCTGGCCACGCTGACCGCGGTGATGACCGAGGACCTGACCGTGCCGGCGAACGCCGGGCCGCTGCTGCCGGTGATCGAGGGGCTGCTGGAGAAGGACCCGGCGAAGCGGCTGGACGCCTCGCAGACCCGGTCGATGCTGAAGCGGGTGGTCGCCGAGGCCACCGCGAAGGCGGAGTCGACCACCGAGCACGCGGTGCCGCTGAAGCCCGCCGCCGAGGAGGCGAAGGGCGAGCCGGCGGAGACCGAGCAGGCGCAGGCCGATCCGGTGCAGGCCGAGCCGGCGCGGGCCGAGCCGGCGCGTCGACGGACCGTCGGCGGGCTGCTCGGGACCGTCCGGGTCGGCAGCCGGGCGCGGGACGAGGAGCCGGCGGCCGCCGTGGAGCCGGCGGCCGCCGTGGAGCCGGCGGCCGAGCCGGCCGCTGCCGCCGCGGCCGGGGCCGCCTCCGCGCCGGAGCCCGAGCCGATCCGGCCGGTGACCAGCGAGTGGACCAGGGGCGCCACGCAGGCGGCCGGCGCCGACCCGCGCAAGGGTCGGCGGCGGCTGGCCGTGGTCACCGTGGTGCTGGTGCTGCTGCTGATCGCCGGGGTGGTCGCGGTGGTCCGGGCGGTCGGCGGGGACGACGGCGCGACCGGCGGGACCGCGCACGGCGCCGGCTCCGCCGCGCCCGTCGTGGCGAGCACCGAGGCGACCCCGAGCCAGAGCGCGTCCGCGCCCACCGAGCCCGCCCCCGCCACGCCGGCGCCCACCGAGCCGCCGGCCACCGGCGCGAGCTCGGCCGCCGCGCCGCCCCCGCCCGCCGCCACCACGCCCGCGGCGCAGCCCCCGGCGCCCGCCCCGAGCACGACGCAGGCCGCGCCGGGCGCTCCGGTGCCCGCCGGGTTCCACGAGTACAAGGACCCGAGCGGCTTCTCCGTCACCCTGCCGGACTGGCTGCAGCCGGCCGGCTCGGACGGCAACCGGCGGATCTTCAAGAACGCCGCGGACGGCAGCCAGCTGCGGATCGAGTGGACCACCTCGCCCGGCGCGAGCGCCCTCGCCGACTGGCAGGACTCCGAGCCCAACGTGCGCGGGCAGGTGACCAACTACCAGCGGCTGAACCTGGCGGCGATCAGCTACCGGCAGTGGAGCAACGCGGCGGACTGGGAGTGGACCAACGGCACCCCCAAGACCCACTCGCTCAACCGCGGCTTCGTGACCGGCAGCCCGGCCAAGTACGGCTACTCGATCTACTGGATCGTCCCGGACGCGCAGTGGGCCGCGCAGGCCCAGGCCCGGGACGTCGTGTTCGGCAGCTTCCAGCCGGCGCCGTAGCGCCGGCCGGGCGCGGGGCTCAGCCGAGCAGGCGCTGCTTGGCCCGGCCGAACTCCTCGTCGGTGAGCGCCCCGGAGGCGTGCAGGGCGGCCAACCGCTCCAGCTGGCCGAGGAGCCGCTCGCCCGCGTCGAGCTCGGCCGGGGCGGCGTCGGCGGGCGGCAGGGCGACGGGCGGCGCGGCGGCGACGGCCGGTGCGGTGTCGTGGGCCGGTGCGGCGTCGGCGGGCGGGGCGGTGCGGGCGCGCCGGGCGGCCTCCCGGATCTGCTCGGCGAAGACCTCGCCCTTGATCACGTCCTCGAAGCGGTGCGCACCGGTCAGCGCGACGACCGTCAGCACCTCGCCGTTGAACTTGGTCCGGACCACGGAGGCGTCGGTGACGGCGGCGAGCGGAACCGGGACCGGCGGCTTCCCGTCCTTCAGGAAGAGCAGCCGATGGGTGGTCAGCACCAGTGCGCCCCGGCGGAAGTGGTCGGGGTGGCGCCCGGCGGTGGAGGCGACGGGCGACTCGCCCGCGAGCACGGTGGCCTCGACCGTGCGCAGGGCCGCGGCCTGGTTGGCTTGGTTGCTGTTGCCCGCCACCTTGAAGGCGGTGTCGATCAGTTCGGTCCAGTCCATGGGATCGAGCGTATAAGGAGCCGCTCAGTAGGCTGCTCGGTGAGCGAGAGGAACTGGCATGCGAGGCGGCCCCGGGCAGTTGCTGGCAGGGCGGTACCGGCTGACGGACCGTCCCGAACCCTTGCGCGCCCGGGCGGTGGACGAGCAGAACGGCGAATCGGTGCTGCTCCGCGCGCTGGAGCTGCCCGCGCTGCTGACCGCCGGTCAGGGCCTGGACGACCCGCTGCCCGCGCAGGCGGACCGGCTGGTGCGCCGGGTGGCGGCGGCCGGTGCCGCGGCGCCGACCTGGCACCCCCGGCTGCTGCGCGGTGTCGGGGCCTTCGCCGAGGGCGAGTTGCTGTGGACGGTCGAGGAGCGGCCGGCCGGCTGCTCGCTGGCCGAACTGCTCGCCGCGGGGCCGGTGCCGCCGTACCGGGCGGCCGAGTTGGCGGCGGACCTGGCCGGCGCGCTGCGCGCGCTGCACGGCGCCGGGCTCGCGCACGGGAACGTCACGGCCGAGTCGGTGCTGGTCTGCGAGGACGGCGCGGCGATGCTCGGCGGGCTGCTTTCCGGGGTCGCCGAGGAGGCGCTGGCCGAGGACCTCGGCGGGCCGGGCGGGCGCAGACGGTACGACGTCCGGGCCACCCTGGTCGGCCCGGTCGCCGAGCGCTGGCCGCTGGACGGCGGCCCGGCGGGGGACTGCTGGGCGCTCGGCGCGCTGCTGCAGCGGATGGTCACCGGCCGCTCGCCGTTCCCGGAGGGCGGTGTGCCGGAGCTGGTGACGGCCGTCCGGGACGGGCGGCGCGAACCCAGCGTGGTGTGCGGGCCGTTGGCGCCGCTGGCCGAGCGGCTGCTGCAGCCCGACCCGTCGCTGCGGCCGAGCGCCGAGGACGTCCGGCGGGAGCTGGCGGCGCTGCTGGCGGGCGCGCCGGAGCCGGTCGACGAGGAGCGGGCGGCGCGCGAGGCGGTGGCGCGGGAGGTGGCCCTGAAGCCGGCGGCGCCGCTGGTGCCGCAGCGGCCGCGCCGGCGTCCGGCCCGGGCCGCGGGGACGGAGCGGACGGCGGACGACCGGGCGAGGCCGCCCCGGATACCCCCGGCCCTGCTCGGTCCGCTGCTGGTGGGGGGCGTGTTCGTGCTGCTGGCGCTGGCGCTGGCCGCCGTGGTGCTGTTCGCAGGCTGACGGCCCGGCTGCGCGCCGTGCGGGCGACCCGGCCCGTGGACGTGATTACCGGGCCCGGCGGGGTGCGCCTAATCTGTGCGTGGAATCAGTTCGAACAGTGGTCTGGACAGGCCCTCCTCCGTCGCGGTGACGGCAGGCGGATGAGCGGGGGAGCGGTCGCCGATGGGCGGGCAGGACCGGCCGGAGGCGGCCGAGGTGGAGCGGCTGCTGGCCGGGCGGTACGAGCTGGGCGAGCGGCTCGGCCGCGGTGGGATGGGTACGGTCTGGCGGGCCTGGGACCGCATGCTGGACCGCGAGGTCGCGGTCAAGGAGCTGACCGTCAACCACCTCCCCGAGGAGGACCTGCAGATCCTGCACGCCCGGATGAAGCGCGAGGCCAGTGCGGCCGCGCGGATCAAGCACCCCGGCGTGATCACCGTGCACGACGTGCTGGAGCAGGACGGCCGGCCGTGGATCGTGATGGAGCTGGTCGACGGCCGCTCGCTCGCCGACGTGATCAGCCAGGACGGCACCCTGCAGCCGCGCGCCGCCGCCGAGGTCGGCAGCCAGGTGCTGGCGGCGCTGCACCGCGGCCACCAGCTGGGCGTGCTGCACCGGGACGTCAAGCCGGCCAACGTGCTGCTGGAGCGCGGCACCGGGCGGGTGGTGCTGCTGGACTTCGGCATCGCCAAGTACGAGGGCTCGACCGAGCTGACCCGGCCGGGGGACCTGGTCGGCTCGCCGGACTACCTGGCGCCGGAGCGCGCCCAGGGCGAGCGGCCCGGGCCGGCCTCCGACCTGTGGGGCCTCGGCGCGACGCTGTGGGCGGCCGTCGAGGGCCGGTCGCCGTTCCGCCGGGACTCGCCGATCACCACGCTGGCCGCGGTGGTCGACGAGCCGCTGCCGGAGTCCCGCCGGGCCGGGCCGCTCGGGCCGGTGCTGGCCGCGCTGATGGCCAAGGACCCGGCCGACCGGCCGACCGCGGACGAGGCGGCCCGGATGCTGGCCGAGGTGCGGTCCGGGCACACGATGGGCCTGAAGTCCGTGCCCTCGACGCGCACGCCCACCCAGTCCGTCCCGGTGGTGGACCGCAGCGACCACCCGGAGGAGGCGCCGCCGGCCGGGGACGCCCCGGAAGGGTCGGAGGGCCCGACCGAGCCGCGCCAGTCGGCCGTCGCGGTGGACACCGCCGGGGGCGCACTCGCCCAGTCGCACGCGCCCACCACGGCCGTCGCGCCGGTCGCGCACGCCAACGCGCCGGTCGCGGATCCCGGTGCGCGCCCGGTCGCGCACTCCGTCACGCCCGCGCGCGGTCCGGCCCGGCGCCGCAACCTGCTGAAGCTCGCCGCGATCGGGCTGGCCGTGGGCGTGCTGGCCGCCGGGGCGACCTTCTTCGCCACCCGGCACATGGTCGGCCCGTCGACCGCCGACCCCACGACCACCAGCACCCCGGCCGACCCGGACCCGACCAACCCGCCCGGCCCCGGCCCGGCCGCGCCCGCCGGCTACCACTGGGTGGACGACCCGGCCGGTTTCCGCTTCCCCCTGCCCAACGGCACCCCGGCCTGGCAGCGGGTGATCTCCGGGGACGCCAACCAGATCTTCTACACGCCCGACAACAAGACGCACTACCTGCAGTTCGCCGTCACCGTGGGCCAGTCGGTCAAGCCGCTGGACCACATGCGGCAGATGGAGGGCAGCGTCTCCAAGTCGCTGAAGGACTACAAGCAGCACCAGCTGACCGGCGCCGCGGTGAACAGCCACGAGGCGGCCGTCTGGGAGTTCAGCTACCTCGCCAAGGAGGGCGGCCGGCGGCGCGCGATCGAGGCCGAGTTCATCGACGAGGACGGCACCGGGTACGCGATCTACTCCTCCAGCCCGGACCGGGGCACCGAGTGGACCGAGGCCGAGCAGCGGTTCCGAACGGTGCTCAACGCCTTCACCCCGACCCGCTGACGGCGGGGTTCGCCGCGTTCGTCCGACACCGGCAGATTCTTGTTACCCATGGGTACCGGACCGGCCGCCGAGCGCCTAGGCTGCGCCGTATGTCGGACCTCACAGCAGGCGCAGCGGCCCTCGACCACCCCGACGCCGGCCCGGCCGGCGGCAACCCGGCCGCCCCCGGCGGCGGTCGGACGGTCTCCTCGGCCGTCCCGCCGTCCCTGGTCGGCCGGCTCGCGGCGGGCGTCACCGCCACCGGCGAGCCCAGCCTGGTGGAGACCGTCGCCCCGCTGACCGGCGAGCGGCTGGCCGCCCTGCCGCAGTCCACCCCCGCGGACGTCGAGGTCGCGTTCCAGCTGGCCCGCCGCGCCCAGCCCGCCTGGGCCGCGCTGCCGGTGCGCCACCGCGCCGCCGTCCTGCTGCGCTTCCACGACCTGCTGCTGAAGCGGCAGGACGAGGTGCTCGACCTCGTCCAGGCCGAGACCGGCAAGGCCCGGCTGCACGCCTTCGAGGAGGTGCTGGCCGTCGCCATGGCCGCCCGGCACTACGGGCGCGCCGCCCAGGGCTACCTGCGGGACAAGCGGCGCGGCGGCGCGCTGCCGGCGCTCACCCACGCGGTCGAGGCCCGCCGCCCCAAGGGCGTGGTCGGCCACATCTCGCCCTGGAACTACCCGCTGGAGCTGTCCGTCGGGGACGCCCTGCCCGCCTTCGTGGCCGGGAACGCGGTGGTCAACAAGCCCGACACGCAGACCGCGCTGACCGCCCTGTGGGCCCGCGAGCTGCTGATCGAGGCCGGGCTGCCGGCCGACCTGTGGCAGATCGTGATCGGCGACGGGCCGGTGATCGGCCCCGCCGTGGTGGAGCACGCCGACTACGTCTCCTTCACCGGCTCCACCCGCACCGGCCGCGACGTGGCCCAGCGCGCCGCCGCCCGGCTGGTCGGCGCCTCGCTCGAACTCGGCGGCAAGAACGCCATGCTGGTGCTCTCCGACGCCGACCTCGACGCCGCCGCCGCGGGCGCCGTCCGGGCCTGCTTCTCCTCCGCCGGGCAGCTGTGCATCTCGATCGAGCGGCTGCTGGTGCACCGCTCGGTGGCCGACGAGTTCCTGGAGCGCTTCGCCGCCCGCACCCGGGCGCTGCGCCTCGGCGGCGGGCTCGCGTACGGCGCCGACATGGGATCGCTGGTCTCCGTCCGGCAGTTGGAGACCACCGCCCGGCACGTCGAGGAGGCCGTCAAGGCGGGCGCCACGGTGGTGGCCGGCGGCCGCGCCCGGCCCGACCTCGGCCCGTACTTCTACGAGCCGACCATCCTCGACGGGGTGACCCCGGAGATGGCGGTCTGCGCCGAGGAGACCTTCGGCCCGGTCGTCTCGGTGTACCGCTTCGACACCGAGGACGAGGCGGTGGCCGCCGCCAACTCCACGCCGTACGGCCTGAACTCCAGCGTCTGGACCAGGGACCACCGGCGCGGACGGGCGGTCGCGGCCCGGCTGCGCACCGGCACCGTCAACGTCAACGAGGCCTACGCGGCCACCTACGGCTCGGTCGCCTCCCCGATGGGCGGCATGGGCGACTCCGGGCTGGGCCGCCGGCACGGCTCCGAGGGCATCCTGCGCTTCACCGAGGCGCAGACCATCGCGACCCAGCGGCTGATGCCGATCGCGCCCGCCTTCGGCCTGGACGACCGGAAGTTCGCCGCCGTGATGACCGGCGGGCTGCGGGTGCTGAAGGCCCTGCGCTTCAAGTAGCCCCGAACTGCTTTCCCCCACAACAGGTTCGATCCCCGAAGGAGCGGTGCAGATGGTGGAGTCCGGCGATGCGGCGGAGTTCGACTACGACGTGGTCGTGGTCGGCTCCGGCTTCGGCGGTTCGGTCGCCGCGCTGCGGCTGACCGAGAAGGGCTACCGGGTCGCCGTCCTGGAGGCCGGGCGCCGCTTCGAGCGGGACGAACTGCCCCGCAACTCCTGGGACCTGGCGAACTACCTGTGGGCGCCGCAGCTCGGCCTGTACGGGATCCAGCGCATCCACCTGCTGGCCAACGTGCTGATCCTGGCCGGCGCCGGGGTCGGCGGCGGCTCGCTGAACTACGCCAACACCCTCTACGTGCCGCCGAAGGCCTTCTTCGAGGACCGCCAGTGGCGGCACATCACCGACTGGCAGGAGGAGCTGGCGCCGTTCTACGACCAGGCGCAGCGGATGCTTGGGGTCCGGCTCAACCCGACCGTCACGCCCTCCGACGTCCACCTCAAGGCGGCCGCCGAGCGGATGGGCGTCGGCGACACCTTCCACATGGCGCCGGTCGGGGTGTTCTTCGGCGACGGCAAGGACACCGACGGCACCGCCAAGGCGGCGCCCGGCGAGGAGGTCGCCGACCCGTACTTCGGCGGCGCCGGCCCGGCCCGCAAGGCCTGCGTGGAGTGCGGCGAGTGCATGACCGGCTGCCGGCACGGCGCCAAGAACACGCTCACCGAGAACTACCTGTACCTGGCGGAGCGCGGCGGCGCCGAGATCCACCCGCTCACCACGGTGGCCCGGATCCGGGAGCGCGGTGAAGGATTCGCCGTGGACGTGCGCCGCACCGACTCGCGGTCGAGGACCGACCGGGTCAAGGCCGGCGCGCGGACCATCACCGCCGCGCAGGTGGTGGTGGCGGCCGGCACCTACGGCACCCAGTCGCTGCTGCACCGGATGCGCGACGGCGGGCACCTGCCCCGGATCTCGGCGCGGCTCGGCGAGCTGACCCGCACCAACTCCGAGGCGATCGTCGGCGCGCAGACCACCGACCGGCGCTACGGCGCCAAGGCGGACTTCACCAAGGGCGTCGCGATCACCTCCTCGGTCCACCCCGACGAGAACACCCACATCGAGCCGGTCCGCTACGGCAAGGGCTCCAACGCGATGGGCGCGCTGTCGATCGCCCAGGTCAAGGGCGGCGGGAGGACCCCGCGCTGGCTGCGCTACCTGGGCAACTCGGTGCTGCACCCGGTGACCTTCGCGCGCTCGATGAACCAGCACCGCTGGTCCGAGAAGACGATCATCGGGCTGGTGATGCAGTCCCTGGACAACTCGATCACCGTCTCGCTGAAGAAGGGCCCGCTCGGCAAGCCCCGGCTCACCTCCACCCAGGGCCACGGCGAACCCAACCCGACCTGGATCCCGGCCGCCCAGCAGGGCGCCCAGGCGCTCGCCGAGGAGATCAACGGCTTCGCGGGCAGCACCGTCGGCGAGATCTTCGACATCCCGCTGACCGCCCACTTCCTCGGCGGCTGCCCGATCGGCGACGCCCCCGAGACCGGCGTGGTCGACCCGTACCACCGGCTGTACGGGCACCCCGGGATCAGCGTGGTGGACGGCGCGGCCGTCTCCGCCAACCTCGGGGTCAACCCCTCGCTCACCATCACCGCGCAGGCCGAGCGGGCCCTGTCGATGTGGCCGAACAAGGGCGAGCCCGACCCGCGCCCGGCCCCGGGCGAGGCCTACCGGCCGGTCACCGCGGTGGCGCCGGTGCGGCCGGCGGTGCCGGCCGGGGCCTTCGGCGCGCTGCGGCCGCCGGTGCTGCTGCCCGTCCCGGAAGTGCCCGGCCAGCAGGCCTGACGCCGCCGTTCGGAGGGCGAACCCGCCGGTGCGGTTCCCGGTTGACACCAGTTCGGGTCCGGTGGGATAAACGGGCTCCCTGGGGGGACCAGGAATTCGTCGAGCGGGGGTAAGCGGTCCATGACCAACTGCGCATGGTGCGGCGCGACTTGGACGGGAGGAGCGTCGGTCTGCGCGTCGTGCGGACGGCCGGCCGCTCCGCCGCCGACCGCCGTCGGGACACCCGCGGTGTCGCCGGTCGACGCGGCGCCCGCGATCTCGCCGGTCGACGCCGTGCCCTCGGCCCCGCCGCCGTACGGGCCGCCGCCCGGTGCGCCCGGCTTCCCGCCGCCGCCCGGTATGCCCGGTGCGCCCGGCTTCCCGCCGCCGCCCGGGGCTCCCGGCTTCGTGCCGGGACCGGGCGCCGGGTACCCCGCCCCCGGCGCGCCCTCGCTGGGCAACTGGGGCGCCGGACGGCCGGTCCAGCCGCGCGTCGGACAGCCGCCGCTGCTGCGCTGGCTGACCGGCTCGGACTGGCGCCCGGCGCTCGTCTCGGCGATCGCGCCGACCGTGGTGCTGCTGGTGGCCGCGCTGGCCGTGGCCGCCCCGGCCGACTACCGGCCGGACGGCGCGGGCTCGACGCCGGGCTTCGGCGACGTCTTCGGCGCGACCCTCGGGGCGGCCCTGGGCGCGCTCGGCGCGCCGCTGCGGATCGGCTACCACGGCAACACGGGCTTCGGCACCGGCATGGACTACGAGATCCGCGCCCTGCCGCTGACCGTCACCCTCCTCTGGATCCTCGCGCTCTGGCTCGGCCTGCGGGCCGGCCTGCGGCGGAGCAAGGCCAAGGGCGTCCAGCTGACCCGGGGGCAGGCGGCTGGCGAGGCGCTGCGCTCCGCCCTCGTGATGGGGGCGGTGACCCTGCTGCTCGGGCTGGTCGCCGGGACGACCTGGAAGCCCGACCAGCGCGGTCGCGGCGGCTTCTCCGGATACGACTACGGCGACTACGGGGACTACGGCTCCGGCCCGGGCTCCGGCGGCAAGCGGGACGCCGGAATGTCCTTCTTCGCGAACACCGGCTGGGCGGAGGCGCTCGGCTGGACGGTGCTGCTCGCCTTCCTGGTGGCCTTCGCGGTCTACGGCACGGACGCGCTGCGCTGGGCCGCCTGGCGCAGCCCGGCGGTGCGCGGCTGGGCGGTGTCCGCGCTGACGGCGGGCCAGGCGCTCGCCCTGACCTGGGGCCTCGCCTCGGTGGCCGGCTTCGTGATCGCCGCGGCGAACAGCGACAACGGCTGGGAGGTCGGCGCCGCGTTCGCCTTCATGCCCAACCTCGGCCTCGCCCTGCTCGGCTTCGGCTCGGGGGCGAGCCTCCAGGGCGACTCCGTCCGGGGCGGCTACGACTCCTCGATGCGGGGCTCGGGCCCCGACAGCATGGACGTGTCCTTCTTCGACCTGCACGAGCTCGGCGGCGAGTGGCGCCTGGCCGGCCTGCTGGCGCTCGTCTCGGCGGCGGTGCTCGCCGGGGTCGCGGTCCGGCGGCGGCTGGGGTCGGCCGACCGGCTGCGGCTGGCGGCCGTGTACGCGGCGGCGCTCGTCCTGCTGTCGACGGTGGGCGGCGCGATCGTCACCATGTCGATCACCATGGCCGGCTGGTCCTCGGCTTCGCGCTCGACCATGTCCCAGGAGATGTCGATCGGCCTGAGCTTCCCGAGCGTGCTGCTGGCGAGCATCGTCTGGGCGGCGGTCGGCGCGCTGGTCGTCCCGGCGCTGCTGACGGGCTTCCGCCGGGGCGGTGCCCAGCCGTACCCGGCCCCGCCGTACTACGCGGGCGCTCCTGGCTACCCGGGCGCGCCCGGCTACCCGGGCGGGCCGGGCTTCGCCGGTGCCCCCGTGCCGCCGCAGCCGCCGTACCCGGGCGGGCCGGACCTCCTGGGCGCGCCGGGCTTCGTGGGCGCGCCGGTGCCGCCGCAGCCGCCGTACCCGGGCGCGCCGGCGTACGGCGCCCCGGTGCCGCCGCCCGCGCAGGCGCCCGCGCCGTACGGGGTGCCGCACCCGGCCGCCGCGCCGGACCCGCACGCGCCCTCGGCGCCGCCGGTCGCCGCGCCGGCCGCGCCCGCGGGCGGGGTGGGCGAGGTGCTGGGCTCGCACGAGCCGGCGCCCGCGCCCGCGACTCCGCCGTCCGGTGAGGCGCCGGTCGACCCGAGTGTCTGGCGCGACCACCCGTAGGTCGTCCGTGGTGGGAATCCCCGCCGTCCCGCCCGTCCTTCGGGTGGGCGGCGGGGATTTTCGCGCCCGGAGGCGGCCCGGAGGCGGCCCGGAGGCGGCCTGAGGCGACCCGAGGCGACCCGAGGCGACCCGGGCGAGGCCCGGAACAGGTCCGGACAGGGCAAAGGGCCCCGCGGGGGAACGGGGCCCTTTGTCGCTCAGCACTCGGCGTCAGGGCCGCGCCGGGTGCTGTGGTGACGGCGCCGGGGGAGGAGCGCCGTCGTGTCGGTTGGCATCGGGCCGCCGACGCGGTCCCGGCACGGGCGGCCGGGGCGCGGGGCGGGCGCGTCCGTGTCGCGACGGGGTCGGCGCGCGGGTTCGCGCCTGGCCTTCGCTCACGGAGCGTGAGGTGTTCACCGCTGCCGCTTCCCTGTGCGGCGGCATCGGTCCGGCCTCCCACCGGGCTGTCCGGCTGTCGGGAGAACCGCTTACACGCAGCATCGTGCTGGACGAAGGGCTTGCTATGCAACCGATTCGGCACAGTTCGCTTGAGTCTGTTTCACGACTGACGAGTAATCTCAGGCGCGGCCCGAGCCGGTCCGGCCGGTCGCGGGTCCGTGTCGACCGGCGGCGCGGATGATCACGGTGAGTAGCTGGTCGGTCGATCGGGGCGCACGAGGACGCGCGTAGCGGTACGGGACGGGAACGGGGTGCGCCCGGGCGCACCCGGGGTCGTGCCGGATCGTGCGGGGTCGTACCGGGGTGCGACGGCCGGTTCGGGCGTCCCCGAAGGCCGGCCGCCCCACCTCTGGTGACCCAGTCGCGGCCGGGGTCGCTGTCCCCTGCTGGCCGGCCGCGACACCCGCGCACGGTCCCACGGTGCCGCGCTCCCCGGCGGGCCGGGGCGGCGGCGCCACATGCGCCGGTGGACTGGGGTGGAGCTCCACGCGTGGTCCTGCTGCCCGTGCGGCGTGCCCCCGGCCGGGGGCGGAGGCGGCGCGTCTGGCGGACGCGGCGCGGCCGTACGGTCGTAGGAAGCAACGAACCGGAGGCCCGTACGGTCACGGTCGTTCGGACGAGCAGACGAGTGAAACCGGACAGCCCGGTAGAATCGGTGTCCAGACACCCCACACCCGTCCGCCGCCGCCGCCCCCGCCGGGAAGGCGGTCCGGCGAGACACCCTCGATACCGCTGCCGGAAGGCCGTCCGTGTCCTCTGCAATTCCCGTCCAGCCCGTACCGGACAACGACACCGTCCTGGTCGTCGACTTCGGTGCCCAGTACGCCCAGCTCATCGCCCGTCGGGTGCGTGAGGCGCGGGTCTACAGCGAGATCGTGCCGAGCAGCATGCCGGTCGCCGAGATGCTCGCCAAGAACCCGAAGGCGATCATCCTCTCCGGCGGTCCGTCGTCGGTCTACGAAGAGGGCGCGCCGCAGCTCGACCGCGCGATCTTCGAGGCCGGTGTCCCGGTCTTCGGCATGTGCTACGGCTTCCAGCTGATGGCCAAGACCCTCGGCGGCACCGTCGACAACAACGGGGCCCGCGAGTACGGCCGCACCCCGCTGACCGTCTCCCGCACCGGCTCCACCCTGTTCGAGGGCGTCCCGGCGCAGCACTCGGTGTGGATGTCGCACGGCGACGCCTGCTCGGCGGCCCCGGAGGGCTTCACCGTCACGGCCTCCACCGACCTCGTCCCGGTCGCGGCCTTCGAGAACGACGAGGCCCGCCTGTACGGCGTCCAGTACCACCCCGAGGTGCTGCACTCCGACCACGGCCAGCAGATCCTGGAGCACTTCCTCTACCGCGGCGCCGGCATCGCCCCGACCTGGACCACCGGCAGCGTGGTCGAGGAGCAGATCGCCCTGATCCGCGAGCAGGTCGGCGACAAGCGCGCGATCTGCGGCCTGTCCGGCGGCGTGGACTCCGCGGTCGCCGCCGCCCTGGTCAACAAGGCCATCGGCGACCGGCTGACCTGCGTGTACGTCGACCACGGCCTGATGCGCAAGGGCGAGACCGAGCAGGTCGAGAAGGACTTCGTGGCCGCCACCGGCGTGCAGCTGAAGGTCGTCGACGCCTCCGAGCGCTTCCTGGACGCGCTGAAGGGGGTCACCGACCCCGAGGAGAAGCGCAAGATCATCGGCCGCGAGTTCATCCGCGTCTTCGAGCAGGCCCAGGCCGAGATCGTGGCCGAGGCCGGCGAGCACGGCGAGTCGGTGGACTTCCTGGTCCAGGGCACCCTGTACCCGGACGTGGTGGAGTCCGGCGGCGGTACCGGCACCGCCAACATCAAGTCCCACCACAACGTCGGCGGCCTGCCCGAGGACCTGCAGTTCCAGCTGGTCGAGCCGCTGCGCAAGCTGTTCAAGGACGAGGTCCGGATGGTCGGCCAGGAGCTGGGCCTGCCGGAGGAGATCGTCCAGCGCCAGCCGTTCCCGGGCCCGGGCCTGGGCATCCGGATCGTCGGCGAGGTCACCAAGGAGCGGCTGGACCTGCTCCGCGACGCCGACGCGATCGCCCGCGAGGAGCTGACCGCGGCCGGTCTGGACCGCGAGATCTGGCAGTGCCCGGTCGTGCTGCTCGCCGACGTCCGCAGCGTGGGCGTGCAGGGCGACGGCCGCACCTACGGTCACCCGATCGTGCTGCGTCCGGTCTCGTCCGAGGACGCCATGACGGCCGACTGGTCGCGCCTGCCGTACGACGTGCTGGCGAAGATCTCCACCCGGATCACCAACGAGGTCCGCGACGTGAACCGCGTCGTCGTCGACGTCACCAGCAAGCCGCCGGGCACCATCGAGTGGGAGTGAGCACTCCCGCCGGTCGCTGACCCGACCGGAGCCCGAACGGCCGCGCCGTCGTTCCCGTACCCGAGGGAGCGGCGGCGCGGCCGTTCCGCGTCCCGGGGGAGGGGCACCCCACGGGGGGACGTCCCACCGAAAGCGTTCAGGAGCGGGCAGAATGCGGGGCGGACCTGTCAGGCAGTGGCAGGCCGCGAGGGAAGGTGTGAGGGATGTCGGAGGCCAGCAACTCCGTGCCGGTCGACGGGGGAGCGGCCGGCCGGGCCGACCGGGCGGCGCAGCGACGGGCGTTCGCGTCCAGGTACGCGCTGCTGCCCCTGCGGCTCTTCCTCGGTGTCACCCTCGTCTACGCCGCGCTCGACAAGCTCTCCGACGCGCACTTCCTGGCCGGCGCGGGCGACCCGGCCTCGTTCGTCTCGCAGACCCGGGCGGCCAAGGCGGGCGGCAGCCCGATCGCCTTCCTGCTCGGCCCGGCCCTCGACCACTCGACCCTGTTCGCGCTGGCCATCGCCTTCGGCGAGCTGGCGGTCGGCCTCGGCACCCTGCTCGGCCTCTGGGGCCGGATGGCGGCGCTCGGCGGCGTGCTGATCAGCCTCAGCCTCTGGCTGACCGTCAGCTGGAACGTCTCGCCGTACTACCTCGGCAACGACCTCGCCTACCTGATGGCCTGGACGCCGCTGCTGCTGGCCGGCACGCCGTACCTGTCGGTGGACGGCTACCTGGCCCGGCGGGCCGGGCGGGACCGCGCGCGCGGGCTGACCGAGGAGCACGTCAGGCGCCGGGCGGTGATGGACGGCGGGATCGCGGCGGTCGCGCTCGGCGGCGCCGGACTGCTCACCGGCTCGCTGACCCGCACCTTCGGCCGGGACGAGGCGGCCGCGCCCAAGCAGTCCGCGGCCCCGGTCTCCACCGCCCCGGTCTCCACCGCCCCGGGGCCGGCCCCCGCGGTGGCCGCGGCGAGCGTGCCGGTCGGCGGCTCGGCCCAGGTCAAGGACCCGGCCACCGGGGACGCCGTCTACATCGTGCAGCCGAAGGCGGGCCAGTACTGCGGCCTGTCCGCGGTGTGCACCCACTCCGGCTGCGCGGTGGACGCCCCGAAGAACGGCCAGCTGTACTGCCCGTGCCACGGTTCGCGCTTCGACGCCGCCACCGGCGCGGTGGTCAACGGGCCGGCGACCAAGCCGCTGCCGAAGTACACCGTGACGAAGAACGGCGACCAGCTGAAGCTCGGCCCGCTGCAGAGCTGAGCCGGACGGCTACTCGCGCTCGCCGCGGCCGCGCCGGGCCACCGCCACCACCGCGCCGATCAGGCCGCCGGTCCCGAGCACGATGAAGGCGGTCGGGATGACGACCCGTCCGTTGACCGACTGGTCGTTGACCGCCGCGACCAGGTAGACGACGGCGATCACGGTGAACAGCGCGCCCGCGATCAGCGAGAACACGTCGAGCCGGTGCTTCCTCACTGCTGGACCACCTTGATGTCGCCCAGCCCGATCCCGAGCTGGAGGTTGAGA
Source organism: Streptomyces rubellomurinus (assembly GCF_000961885.1). Lineage (GTDB taxonomy): Bacteria > Actinomycetota > Actinomycetes > Streptomycetales > Streptomycetaceae > Kitasatospora > Kitasatospora rubellomurina. The sequence goes on along the minus strand of NZ_JZKH01000008.1, from coordinate 6,478 downwards.
GTGCCCTTCGCGGCCCGGCCGTTCGCCGGGGACAGCTGGTAGGTGTGCCGCCCGGTGCCCTCCTCGTGGCCGTCCGGGAGGGCGATGTTGCCGAGGCCCACCCGGGCCACCACGGTCACGTCGACGTCCGGCGGCAGGACGACGGTCACCTCGCCGACGCCCAGGTCGACCTTGGTGGCGAGGGCGGCGCCGGCCGGGTCGAGCCGGGAGAGGTCGAGCCTGATCTCGCCGGCCCCGAGGTTGTAGCGGTCCCGCAGGTCGCTCGCGGTGGCGACGGTCCAGTGGCGGTCGCCGACGGCGTTCTGCATCGAGTGCGGCGAGCGGCCGACGGCGGCCAGCGCCAGGGTGGCCAGCAGGCCGATCACGGCGAGCTTGCGGGCCTTGCCGAACTTCGCGGCGAGCAGCAGGGTCAGGCCCACCACCAGCAGCCCGCCGGCCAGCGCGACCTGGCTGAGCTTGGTGACGTCGGTGTGCCCGTAGTTCGCCGACCAGATCGCGGCGCCCACGCCGATCGCCAGCACGAAGCCGAAGAAACCGAGCGGCGAGCGCTCCTTGGGGTGGCGGACCGCGGCCGGCTCGCGGCGGCGCGGCGGGTCGTCCTTGCGCAGCGGGTCGCCCGCCGGCAGGTCGGGCCGCTGCCACCAGGGCCGGGGCGCGCCGACCGGCGGCGTCGGCGGGCTGTACGGCGGGGCGGGCGTCGCGCCGGCGCCGTACGGGTTGCGCTCGGGGTGGCGCGGGTCCCACAGGTAGCCGCTCGGGCCCGGGGCCGGGGTGTCGGCCGGGACGGTCCCGGCGGCCTGCTCGGCGGCGTGCCGGGCCCGGGCCGCCTCGTCCTCGGCCGACCGCGGCCAGGCGTCCCCGCCGGCCTCGGGGTACAGCCGGTCGTACGGGCCGCCGCGACGGCGCCCGCGCCGGCGGCCGCGGCGCCGCTCCGGGTCGTAGCGCACCGCGAGGAACACCAGCCCGGCGAGCAGCAGCAGCGGGAACATCTGGTCGCCGTCGCCCATCGAGGAGAAGAAGACGCCGGTGCCGATCACGGTCAGCAGCACCGCGCCGATCGACTGGCCGTCCACCCGGCCGGTGAGCACCCGCTGGAGCTCGGTGCGCCCGCCCCGGCCGGTGGCGTCGGTGCTGCCCTCGGTCGGGACGACCAGCCAGGCCAGGCCGTACAGGAACAGCCCGAGGCCGCCGGAGAGGCAGAGCACCACGGTGACCACCCGGAAGACCACCGGGTCGATGTCCAGGTGCCGTCCGAGGCCGCCGCAGACGCCGGCCACCACGCGGTGGTGTTCGGCCCGGGTCAGCGGGGGGCGGTCCGGCTCCGGCGGGGCGGCGGGCCCGGCCTCCTCGATGCGGTGGTCCTCGGTCATGGGGACCATCCTTCCGGCTGGTCCCGGCCGCGCCCAACCGGGAGCAGCCCTGCCCGTACCCTGACTTGTCCCTGATAACGGGTAGGGAAGCACCCTGATGCGCCCGCGCCCGCCCGCGTGGAACCATCGGTGCCGTGGCAGCACCCGGTACCGATCCCCGCCCCCTCGCCCCCGACAGCAGCTCGGCCGGCGCCGACCCCGGCGCGCCCGGCGACCGCCCGCCGTACCGGCGGCTCTACCGCAGCCCGCACGGGCGGATGATGGGCGGCGTCGCGCACGGCCTGGCGGTGCACCTCGGGCTGCCGGTGCGGTGGGTGCGGCTGGCGTTCGTGCTGCTGTTCTTCGCGCAGGGGATCGGCGCGCTGCTGTACGCCGCGTTCTGGTTCGTGGTGCCGATCGGCATCGGCGAGCCCGCGCGGCGCGGTGCCGCGCAGTGGGTGTACGTCAACGGCGGCTTCGTCCCGGCCGGGGGCGGGCAGCAGGGCGGCCCGCTGACCAAGGGCCGCAGCGGCGGCCGGCTCGGCCGGCTGCGCGAACTGCTGCAGCACACGCTGCAGGGCGAGCCGCTCGCGCCGGTGCCCCCGGGCGCCGCCCCGGCCGGGGAGGAGGCCGCCGCGCCCGCCGGCCGCGGCGGGCAGGGCGGCCTCGGCCAGCTCGCCGCCCTGGTCCTGCTGGTGATCGGCCTGATCGCGCTGCTCAACGTGCTCGGTTGGCAGCCCGCCAAGCCGTACACCTGGCCGCTGCTGGCGATCGGCGTCGGCGTGGCGCTGGTCTGGCGGCAGGCCGACGACTCGCGCTGGCAGCGCTGGTTCGGCCTGGAGGAGGGCGAGAAGCGGCGCGGCGCCTACACCCGGGTCGGCGGCGGCGTGCTGCTCGTGGTCGCCGGCACCATCGCGCTGCTCGCCGTGCAGAGCAGCGGCTCGACCCTCGGCTCGGTGGTCCAGGCCTCGCTCGCGGTGCTCGCCGGCGTGCTGGTGCTGCTCGGCCCGTACGGCCTGCGGCTGTGGCAGGACCTCGGCGCCGAGCGCACCGCCCGCATCCGCGCCCAGGAGCGCGCGGAGATCGCCGCGCACATCCACGACTCGGTGCTGCACACCCTGACCCTGATCCAGCGCCGCGCCGAGGACCCCAAGGAGGTGCAGCGGCTGGCCCGCTCGCAGGAGCGCGAGCTGCGGCTGTGGCTGTACCGCCCGGAGGCCGCCGCCGAGGCCGCGCCGGACACCATGGCGGAGAGCCTGCGGGCGGCCGTCGCCGAGGTCGAGGACCGGCACGGCGTCCCGGTCGAGCTGGTCATCGTCGGCGACTGCCCGATGGACGAGAAGATCGCGGCACAGATGCAGGCCGCGAGGGAGGCGACCGTCAACGCGGCCAAGTACGGTGGCGGGGGACCGGTCCAGGTCTACGCCGAGGTGGAGGGGCGGAAGGTGTCGGTGTTCGTGCGCGACCACGGCCCCGGCTTCGATCCCGACACGGTGCCCGAGGACCGGATGGGCGTACGGGAGTCGATCATCGGCCGGATGAAGCGCCACGGCGGCACCGCCCGGGTGCGGCCGGCGGCGGGCGGCGGTACCGAGGTCGAGCTGGAGATGGAGAGAACGAATGACTGAGGCAGCTCCGGAGCGTGCGGCACGGGTCGTCCTGGTGGACGACCACCGGATGTTCCGGACGGGGGTCAGGGCCGAGATCGGCCGTACCGAGGTGACCGGCATCGACGTGGTCGGCGAGGCCGACGACGTCGACTCCGCGGTCCGCGTCGTCGCCGAGACCAGGCCGGACGTGGTGCTGCTCGACGTCCACCTGCCCGGCGGCGGCGGCGTCGAGGTGCTGCGCCGCTCGGCGGGCCTGATGGGGGAGCAGGGGGGAGTCAAGTTCCTGGCGCTGTCCGTCTCGGACGCCGCCGAGGACGTCATCGGCGTGATCCGCGGCGGCGCCCGCGGCTACGTCACCAAGACCATCACCGGCACCGACCTGGTCGACGCGATCTTCCGGATCGCGGACGGCGACGCGGTGTTCTCGCCCCGGCTGGCGGGCTTCGTGCTGGACGCCTTCGCCGCCACCGACACCCCACCGGTGGACGAGGACCTCGACCGGCTCACCCAGCGCGAGCGCGAGGTGCTGCGGCTGATCGCCCGCGGATACGCCTACAAGGAGATCGCCAAGCAGCTGTTCATCTCGGTGAAGACGGTCGAGAGCCACGTCTCCGCCGTCCTGCGCAAGCTCCAGCTCAGCAACCGGCACGAACTGACCCGCTGGGCCACCGCCCGCCGCCTGGTCTGAGTTCCGGCCCGTCGAGCCCGCCCGCCCGGATCCGTCGGGACGGGCGGGCTTGTCGGTGGGTGGCCATAGACTCGGCAGTGCCATGAATAGCCTCTTTGACGACCTCCCGCTCCCCGGTTTCGAGGCTCCTGCCGCCGGGTCGAAGCAGCCCGCCGCGCCGATCGACGCCATCGGCGAGGAGCCCCCGCCGTACGAGGACGACGTCCCGTACGACGCCTTCGAGGAGGCCATCCCGGAGGGGCTGTTCCACACCGACCACGCGGCCGAGGCCGAGCGGGACGCCTGGTACCGCAACGGCGCCGCCCGGACGGTCGTGGACCCGGCGCAGCTGCTGGAGGGCATGAACGACCCGCAGCGCGAGGCCGTGCTGCACGCGGGCTCGCCGCTGCTGATCGTGGCCGGCGCGGGATCCGGCAAGACCCGGGTGCTGACCCACCGGATCGCCCACCTGCTGGGCGCGCGCGGCGTGCAGCCGGGCGAGATCCTGGCGATCACCTTCACCAACAAGGCCGCGGGCGAGATGCGCGAGCGCGTGGAGGCGCTGGTCGGCCCGCGCGCCCGGGCGATGTGGGTGTCCACCTTCCACAGCGCCTGCGTGCGGATCCTGCGCCGCGAGTCGAAGCAGCTGGGCTTCACCTCCAGCTTCTCGATCTACGACTCGGCCGACTCGCAGCGGCTGATGGCGCTGGTCTGCCGCGACCTCGACCTGGACCCGAAGCAGTTCCCGCCGAAGTCCTTCACGGCGAAGATCAGCAACCTGAAGAACGAGCTGATCGACGAGGAGACCTTCGCCGACCAGGCCGCCAACCCGATGGAGAAGAAGCTCGCCGAGGCGTACGCGCTGTACCAGCGGCGGCTGCGCGAGGCCAACGCGCTGGACTTCGACGACATCATCATGACGACGGTGAACCTGCTGCAGGCCTTCCCCGACGTCGCCGAGCACTACCGGCGCCGGTTCCGGCACATCCTGGTCGACGAGTACCAGGACACCAACCACGCCCAGTACATGCTGGTCCGCGAGCTGAGCGGGGGCTCCGTCGCCGCCGCGCCCAAGCGCACCGCGGACGGGGACTTCGTGAACCCGGCCGCCGCGCAGCTGGCCGAGGTGCCGCCCGCCGAGCTGTGCGTGGTCGGTGACGCGGACCAGTCGATCTACGCCTTCCGCGGCGCGACCATCCGCAACATCCTCCAGTTCGAGGAGGACTACCCGAACGCGACCACGATCCTGCTGGAGCAGAACTACCGCTCCACGCAGACCATCCTGAGCGCCGCCAACGCCGTCATCGAGCGCAACGCCAACCGGCGCGAGAAGAAGCTGTGGACGGCCGGCGACCACGGCGAGAAGGTCATCGGCTACGTCGCGGACGACGAGCACGGCGAGGCCCAGTTCATCGCCGACGAGATCGACCGGCTCACCGACAAGGGCGAGGCCAAGCCCGGCGACGTCGCGATCTTCTACCGGACCAACGCGCAGTCCCGCGTGTTCGAGGAGGTGTTCATCCGGGTCGGCCTGCCGTACAAGGTGGTCGGCGGGGTGCGCTTCTACGAGCGCAAGGAGGTCCGGGACGTCCTGGCGTACCTGCGGGTGCTCTCCAACCCGGAGGACACCGTGCCGCTGCGCCGGATCCTCAACGTGCCCAAGCGCGGCATCGGCGAGCGCGCCGAGGCGATGATCGACGCGCTGGCCGCGCGGGAGCGGATCTCCTTCGCCCAGGCGCTGGTGCGGGTCGACGAGGCGTACGGGATGGCCGCGCGCTCGGCCAACGCGGTGAAGAAGTTCAACGTGCTGATGGCCGGGCTGCGCCAGGTCGTCGAGTCGGGCGCGGGCCCGGCGGCGGTGCTGGAGGCCGTCCTGGAGGAGACCGGCTACCTGGCCGAGCTGCAGTCCTCCACCGACCCGCAGGACGAGACCCGGGTGGAGAACCTGCAGGAGCTCGCCTCGGTCGCGTTGGAGTACGAGCAGGACCCGGGCGAGCGGCCGGACGCCGGCGAGGAGGGCACGCCGCCGGTCGGCTCGCTGGCCGACTTCCTGGAGCGGGTCGCGCTGGTCGCCGACTCCGACCAGATCCCGGACGAGGACGAGGAGGGGCAGGGCGTCATCACGATGATGACCCTGCACACCGCCAAGGGCCTGGAGTTCCCGGTCGTCTTCCTGACCGGCATGGAGGACGGGATCTTCCCGCACATGCGGGCGCTCAACCAGGTCAAGGAGCTGGAGGAGGAGCGCCGGCTCGCGTACGTCGGGCTCACCCGGGCGCGCGAGCGGCTGTACCTGACCCGCTCGGTGCTGCGCAGCGCCTGGGGGCAGCCGGCCTACAACCCGGCCTCGCGGTTCCTGGAGGAGATCCCGGAGACGCTGGTCGAGTGGAAGCGGAAGGGGGCCGCGCAGGCGCCCGTCCAGCGGGGCTTCTCCTCGGGCTCCTCGGGCTCCTCGTGGGGCAAGTCCTCGTCCGGGGGCGGCGGTTCGCGGTCCTCCTCGGCGGCTTCCGCTTCGCCGAAGGCGGGTTGGGGGCAGTCGGCGCGGCGCGGCGGCCAGGTCGTGGAGCGCGACGCGGTCTCGCTCGCGGTCGGCGACCGGGTCACCCACGACAGCTTCGGGCTGGGCACGGTGGTGGCCGTCACCGGCGTCGGCGACCGGGCGCAGGCCACCGTCGACTTCGGCACCGAGGGGCGCAAGCAGCTGCTGCTGCGCTACGCGCCCGTCGAGAAGCTGTGAACCGGGGTCTGTGGCCCTAGTACTGCAACGGTGCTTACCGTGACGAGGCTTCAGCTCTCGGGCTGTGGCCTCGTCTCTTGTAATGGCTGGTCCGGGCCTGTTGTTGGCGTCTGCG
>NZ_JZKH01000070.1 GCF_000961885.1 Streptomyces rubellomurinus | reverse complement strand
CTGGGGGCCATTGGCGACCGACGACAACGCGGCGAGGTGCGCTTGTGCCCTGGGGGTACCTCCCGGCCGAAGGCTGGGGGAGCGTCGCGGACCCGGCAAGGGTCCAAGGGCCAGGCCCTGCAAGGGTGCGTGCGGGGAAATGCGGGTGGCGCAGCCCGGTGGCATAGGGTCGGCCGGGTGGACCGCAAAGACTTCTCCAACCCGGCGTTCGTCGGCAAGAGCATCCCGAACCCCGGTTTCTCCGACGACGACGGCACGGCGGACCCGGCGCTGACCGCCGCCCTCGCCCGCTGGGCGCAGGACCGTGCGGCCGAGCCCGAGGTGCTGGCGGCGCTGGCCCCGACCCGGCTGATGGTGCCGATCGTCGCCATCCTCGGCGAGGTGGAGGTGGACGAGCACGGGCACCGGCACGACAAGAGCAGCGACATGGCCGTGCCGGTGCTGGAGGCCCCGGACGGGCGCCGCGCGCTGCCGGCCTTCACCTCGCTGGAGACGATGACCCGCTGGCGCGCGGACGCCCGCCCGGCGCCGGTGGTCGCCCCGCAGGCGGCGATGGTGGCCTTCTCCGAGCGCGCCGACACCCTGGTGGTCGACCCGGCCGGGCCGGTGCCCTTCCTGCTGGGCGGCGCGCGGCTGCGGGCGCTCGCGGAGAACCGGCCGTACCTGCCGCCGGTGACGGACCCGGAGGTGCGCGCGGCGGTGCGGGCGCTGCTGGCGGCCGAGCCGCAGGTGGTCAGCGGGCTGCTGGCGCCGTCCGAGGACGCGGACGGGGTGCTCGCCGTGGTGTTCGACCCGGAGCTGGACCAGTCCGGTCTGCAGGCGGCCGCGCAGCGGGTCGGGCAGGCGGTGGCGGCGGACCCGCTGCTGCGGGTGCGGCTGGACCGCGGGCTGGACCTGGCGGTGCTCCCGGCGAGCGCGCAGCTGCCGGCGGAGCCGCTGTACCGGCGGTAGGAAAGCGACGGGCCGCCGCCTCACCCGAGGCGGCGGCCCGGCGGGGGCGTCAGGAGTAGACCGGCCCGGTGAACTTCTCGCCCGGCCCGGCGCCCGGCGCGTCCGGGACGAGCGAGGCCTCGCGGAAGGCGAGCTGCAGCGAGCGCAGCCCGTCGCGCAGCGGCGCGGCGTGGAAGTTGCTGATCTCGGGGGCGCCGGCGGTGATCAGCCCGGCGAGGGCGGTGATCAGCTTGCGGGCCTCGTCCAGGTCCTTGTCCTTCTCGCCGCCCTCGGCGAGGCCGCACTTGACGGCGGCGGCGCTCATCAGGTGCACGGCGACGGTGGTGATCACCTCGACGGCCGGGACCTCGGCGATGTCCCGGGTGAGGTCGTCGAAGCCGATCGCCTCGTCGTCCGCGCCGGGGTTCTGGGTGGGCTCGCTGCTCAAGGGGGGCTCGTTCCGTCGTGCCGGTGTCGTACCCCAGGAGCGTACAAGGGCCCCGGCGCGGGGGCGGAATAGCGTTCGGACGCCCGACGCTGTAGGCTTCGAGACTGACCGGCCGGGATCCCTCGTGGGAATCCGGCCAGCAAGTGGAGGCTCCACTGCGAGGAGGCCCGAGAGGGCAACCGCGAAAGTCTCCCACCTGATCGGCCTCGCGGTCGACGGGTCCGGTCCGCGACGGGCGCCACGGCGCCGAGTCGCCCGCAGCGTCCCTCACCGGGCGCCGCCCCCGGTTGTGTGGAGCCCCGCTTGTACCGAGCGGGGCTTTTTTCGTGTCGCGGTGCACACGGTGTCGAGGGGCACCGGGCAGCGCAGCACGAATGAAGCCCCGCCCAGTGGTCGAGTCCACTACGTGCGACCGCCGTCCGACGGCCGCATCGCAGAAGGTGCAACCGAGGAGGCCCCATCAGCACCGAGCCCCGCATCAACGACCGGATTCGCGTCCCGGAGGTGCGACTCGTCGGTCCCAGCGGCGAGCAGGTCGGCATCGTGCCGCTTGCCAAGGCGCTGGAGCTCGCGCAGGAGTACGACCTCGACCTGGTCGAGGTCGCGGCGACCGCCCGGCCGCCGGTGTGCAAGCTCATGGACTACGGCAAGTTCAAGTACGAGTCGGCCATGAAGGCCCGTGAGGCGCGCAAGAACCAGGCGCACACGGTCATCAAGGAGATGAAGCTCCGGCCGAAGATCGACCCGCACGACTACGACACCAAGAAGGGTCACGTCGTCCGGTTCCTCAAGCAGGGTGACAAGGTCAAGATCACGATCATGTTCCGTGGTCGTGAGCAGTCCCGCCCCGAGCTGGGCTTCCGTCTGCTGCAGCGGCTCGCCGACGACGTCCAGGACTTGGGCTTCGTCGAGTCCTCGCCGAAGCAGGACGGCCGGAACATGATCATGGTTCTTGGCCCGCACAAGAAGAAGACCGAGGCGATGGCCGAGGCCCGTGCCCTCGCGGACGCCCGCAAGGCCGAGCGACAGGGCCGCACCGTCGGCTCCGACGCCGCCGCGGACGACGCCGCCGAGATCGAGGCCGACGAGATCGAGGCCGACGCCGAGGTGCAGGACGCCCCGGCCGAGGTCGAGGCCCCCGCGGCCGAGGCTCCGGTCGAGCAGCCGGCCGCCCCCCAGGGCGCCTGAGCCGCAAGGCTCGGACGACCGGGGTCGGCCCCCTGGTGACGGGCGTCCCGCCCGCCACCGCAGATCCATCCAGTTCACGCCCGCGCGGCGCAAACCGCGCGGGCGCGGACGGGACCGACGAGGAGATACGGCGAAATGCCGAAGCAGAAGACGCACAGTGGCGCCAGCAAGCGCTTCAAGATCAGTGGCTCTGGCAAGGTGCTGCGCGAGCGCGCCGGCCGCCGCCACCTCCTGGAGCACAAGCCCTCGACGCTGACCCGCAAGCTGGCCGGGACGATCGAGCTGGCCCCCGCTGACGCCAAGAAGATCAAGAAGCTTCTCGGCAAGTGATCGCCCTCCCGCCCGGCGCGAGCCGAGTGCGGGGCAGCTGATCCTTCCCGACCCATTCGAATGACGGACCACGTGAAGTAGTCCGTGGTCCAACCCAAGGAGTAATCAAGTGGCACGCGTCAAGCGGGCAGTCAACGCCCACAAGAAGCGCCGGGTCATCCTGGAGCGCGCCAGCGGCTACCGCGGCCAGCGCTCGCGCCTGTACCGCAAGGCCAAGGAGCAGGTCACCCACTCGCTGGTCTACAACTTCAACGACCGCAAGAAGCGCAAGGGCGACTTCCGTCAGCTGTGGATCCAGCGCATCAACGCTGCGGCCCGTGCCAACGGCATCACCTACAACCGCTTCGTGCAGGGCCTGAAGGCCGCCAGCGTCGAGATCGACCGCAAGATGCTGGCCGACCTGGCCGTCAACGACCCGGGTGCGTTCGCCTCCCTGGTCGAGGTCGCCCAGAAGGCGCTGCCGGCCGACGTGAACGCCCCGAAGGCCGCCGCCGACGCCGCCTGATCTTCCGAGATCGGTTGAGCTTCCGACCGGACCCGCAGGCTCGCCTGCGGGTCCGGTTCTGCGTTCCGCCCCCATCCCGCCCAGAGTCAGCGCCTCCAGAGAACGAGACCATGCCGAGCACCGACACCCCCCTGCTCACCTCCCTGCGCTCGCCGCGCGTCGTCGCCGCCCGCCGGCTCGCCAAGCGGAACCAGCGCACCAAGGAGCGCCGCTTCCTGGCCGAGGGCCCGCAGGCCGTCCGGGAGGCCGTCGCCTTCGGCCGGCTGCCGGGGACGGGAGAGCACGCCGTGGTCGAGGTGTACGTGGGCCAGGAGGCCGCCGAGCGGCACGCCGACATCGTCGAGGCCGCGCTCGCCGAGGGCCTGCCGGTGCTGACCGCCACCGACGAGGTGATCGCCGACATCTGCGACACGGTGACCCCGCAGGGCATCGTGGCGCTCTGCCGCTTCATCGACACCCCGTTCGCCGAGGTCCTGAGGGCCCGGCCCAAGCTGGTGGCGGTCCTCGCCCACGTGCGCGACCCCGGGAACGCGGGCACCGTGCTGCGCACCGCCGACGCGGCCGGCGCGGACGCCGTGGTGCTCACCGACGCCTCCGTGGACCTCTACAACCCGAAGGCCGTCCGGGCCTCCGTGGGCAGCCTGTTCCACCTGCCGGTGGCGGTCGGCGTGCCGGTCGAGGAGGCGGTCGGGAAGCTGCGCGAGGCGGGCGTGCGGGTGCTGGCCGCGGACGGCGCGGGGGAGCGCGACCTCGACCAGGAGCTCGACGAGGGCACCCTGGGCGCGCCCGGCGCATGGGTGTTCGGCAACGAGGCGTGGGGGCTCCCGGAGGAGACCCGCGCGCTCACCGACGAGGTCGTGCGGGTGCCCATCCACGGCCACGCCGAGAGCCTCAACCTGGCCACCGCCGCGGCCGTCTGCCTGTACGCCTCGGCGCGGGCCCAGCGCTCGCCCGGCGGCTGCCGGGCCGCGGGCTGAGGCCCGGCGCCCACGCCCGGGGAGGCGCGCGCGCCTCGTACGCCCCACGACGCGCCGGGATCACCCCGCCGCAGGCCCTACTGCCGGGGCCTGCGAGGCGCTAGGGTCTGCCTGAGTGGGGGGAACTGCACGGTGGGTAATCGGGGAGGACACCCATGGTCGGCAGCGGGCCTGAGCTGGACCCGGACGACCTGCCGGACGGCCTGGTGGTCGCCGACGCGCTGGGCCGGGTGGTCGGCTTCAACCGGGCCGCGGCCCGGCTGACCGGCGTGCGGCCGGCGGCCGCGCTCGGGCAGCTGCTGGAGGACGTCCTCCCGCTGGAGGACCTGGACGGCCACCGCTGGTGGCAGCTGACCGACCCGTACGGCGGGCTGGCGATCCGCACCGGGCAGCCGGAGCGCAACCTGCTGCTGCCCGGCGGCCGCGAGGTCCTGGTCTCCGCCCGCTACGTCCGGGCGGTGCCCCGCGGGCCGCTGGAGCGGCTGGTGATCGCGCTGCGCGGCACCGAGGCCCGGCGCCGCACCGAGCGCAGCCACGCCGAGCTGATCGCCACCGTCGCGCACGAGCTGCGCTCCCCGCTGACCAGCGTCAAGGGCTTCACCAAGACGCTGCTGGCCAAGTGGGAGCGGTTCACCGACGGGCAGAAGCGGCTGATGCTGGAGACCGTCGACGCGGACGCCGACCGGGTCACCCGGCTGATCGCCGAGCTGCTGGACATCTCCCGGATCGACGCCGGCCGGCTGGAGCTGCGCAAGCAGGTGGTCGACCCGGCGGCGGCGGTGCGCCGGCACGTCGAGCGGACGGTCGCCACCGGCATCCCCGAGGAGCGCTTCGACGTCCGGATCACCGAGCCGCTGACGGTGCTCTGGGCCGACCCGGACAAGCTCGACCAGGTGCTGGCCAACCTGCTGGAAAACGCGGTGCGCCACGGCGAGGGAACTGTCACCATCGAGGTGGCACCGGCCAAGGAGGTCGTCGAGGCGCCCGTCTGGGAGCGCTCCGGCACCCCGCCCCGCATCGTGGAAGGCACAGCGGTCACCGTGAGCGACGAAGGCAGCGGCATCCCCGAGGACTCGATGCCGCGCGTCTTCACCCGCTTCTGGCGCGGCTCCAAGCGCGGCGGCACCGGCCTCGGCCTCTACATCGTCAAGGGCATCGTGGAGGCCCACGGCGGTTCCATCCGGGTCGACCGCGCGCCCGGCGGCGGCGCCCGGTTCCGATTTATCCTGCCCGCCGGCGTGCCCGACTTCATGCTCTGAAGCGGGGCCCGGACGGGCTTCACGGCAGCCGCGCTACGCGCTGCGACTACACTCGACCTTTGGCGTTGCGCAACGCCCTGCGCGGCTGAGCCGCGGACACCCACTCCCGTGAGCCTCCGGTGAACGGAGCCCGGGCTGCCCGTGCCCCGGCCCCGCCGGGCGTGGCGCGAAGGCGAGCCCCACACACCTGAGCACGGACGAGCAGGAGCACGGGAAGATAGAGATGTCGGCACCCAACAAGTCGTACGACCCGGTCGAGGTCGAGGCCCTCAAGCCCGAGGTGGTGGAGCAGGCGCGGGACGAGGCGATCGCCGCCTTCGCCGCCGCCGGCACCCTGGACGAGCTGAAGCAGGCCAAGGTCGCCCACACCGGCGACCGCTCGGCCCTCTCCCTCGCCAACCGCGAGATCGGCGCCCTGCCCCCGCACGCCAAGGCCGCCGCCGGCAAGCTGATCGGCCAGGCCCGCGGCGCCGTCAACCAGGCCCTGGCCAAGCGCCAGGCCGAGCTGGAGGCGGAGCGGGACGCCCGCGTGCTGGTCGAGGAGGCGGTGGACGTCACCCTGCCGTACGACCGCGCCCCGCGCGGCGCCCGGCACCCGCTGACCACGCTGGCCGAGCGCATCGAGGACACCTTCGTCGCGATGGGCTACCAGGTCGCCGAGGGCCCCGAGGTCGAGGCCGAGTGGCTGAACTTCGACGCCCTCAACCTGGGCCCGGACCACCCGGCCCGCTCGATGCAGGACACCTTCTTCGTCCAGGCCCCGGACGGCTCCGCCGACTCCGGCGTGGTGCTGCGCACCCAGACCTCCCCGGTCCAGGCCCGCACCCTGCTCGACCGCGAGCCCCCGGTGTACGTGGTCTGCCCCGGCCGGGTCTACCGGACGGACGAGCTGGACGCCACCCACACCCCGGTGTTCCGCCAGGTCGAGGGCCTCGCCGTCGACGAGGGCATCACCTTCGCCGACCTCAAGGGCACCATCGAGGTGCTGGTCGAGAAGCTGATCGGCGGCGGCCTGGAGCTGCGCTGGCGCCCCTCGTACTTCCCGTTCACCGAGCCGAGCGCCGAGATCGACCTGCAGTGCTTCGTGTGCCGCGGCGAGAGCGTCGGCAACCCGGACCGGCCGTGCCGGACCTGCTCCTCGGAGGGCTGGATCGAGCTGGGCGGCTGCGGCGTCGTCAACCCGCGGGTGCTGGTCGCCTGCGGCGTCGACCCGAACCGCTACAGCGGGTTCGCCTTCGGCCTGGGCCTGGAGCGGATCCTGATGAATCGTCACAACGTCGCCGACATGCGCGACATGGTCGAGGGTGACGTGCGCTTCACCCTCCCGTTCGGGATGGAGATCTGATGCGCGTCCCGCTTTCCTGGCTGCGCGAGTACGTCGACCTGCCGGCCGGCGAGACCGGCCGTGACGTGGCGGAGCGCCTGGTCCGGGCCGGGCTGGAGGTCGAGACCGTCGAGCAGCTCGGCGCCGACCTCAAGGGCCCGCTGGTGGTCGGCGAGGTGCTCTCCATCGAGGAGCTGTCCGGCTTCAAGAAGCCGATCCGGCACTGCTTCGTCAACGTCGGCGACGCCAACGGCACCGGCGAGCCGCAGGAGATCGTCTGCGGCGCGACCAACTTCGCGGTCGGCGACAAGGTCGTGGTCGTGCTCCCGGGAGCCGTGCTGCCCGGCCCGTTCCCGATCGCGGCCCGCCAGACCTACGGCCACACCTCGGCCGGCATGATCTGCTCCACCCGCGAGCTCGGCATGGGCGACGACCACGGCGGCATCCTCGTGCTGCCGCCGGAGTTCGAGCCCGGCACCGACGCCATCGAGCTGCTGCAGCTGGTCGACGAGGTGCTGGACATCGCCGTCACCCCGGACCGCGGCTACTGCCTGTCCATGCGCGGCGTGGCCCGCGAGGCCGCCGCCGCGTACGGGCTGCCGCTGGCCGACCCGGCGCTGCTCGACGTGCCGCCGGCGAACTCCTTCGGCTACCTGGTGAAGGTCAACGACCCGGCCGGCTGCGACCGCTTCGTCGCCCGCACCGTCGTCGGCGTCGACCCGAACGCCAAGTCCCCGATCTGGCTGCAGCGCCGCCTGCAGAAGTCGGGCATCCGCCCGATCTCGCTGACCGTCGACATCACCAACTACGTGATGCTGGAGGTCGGCCAGCCGCTGCACGCCTACGACAAGCAGCGCGTGGACGGCCCGATCTCGGTCCGCCGGGCGGAGCCGGGCGAGACCCTGACCACGCTGGACGGGGTCGACCGCAAGCTGTCCGTCGAGGACCTGCTGATCTGCGACAACAGCGGCCCGATCGGGCTCGCGGGCGTCATGGGCGGCGCCTCCACCGAGATCCTCGACCCGGCCGCCGGTCCGGGCACCACCGAGGTGATCATCGAGGCCGCGCACTTCGACCCGGTCGTCATCGCCCGTGCCGCCAAGCGGCACAAGCTGCCCTCCGAGGCCTCCAAGCGCTTCGAGCGCGGTGTGGACCCGGAGGCGGCCCGCGCCGCCGCGCAGCGCGCCGTCGACCTGCTGGTGCTGATCGCCGGCGGCACCGCGGAGGCCGGGGTCACCGACATCGCCGCCCCGCACCCGGTGCGCACCATCCTGATCTCCGCCGACCTGCCCGACCGGGTCGCCGGCACCGAGTACGGCCGCGAGACGGTCACCCGGCGCCTGCAGGAGATCGGCTGCTCGGTCGCGGGCGCCGACACCCTGGAGGTCACCCCGCCGACCTGGCGGCCCGACCTCACCGACCCGTACGACCTCGCCGAGGAGGTCATCCGGCTGGAGGGCTACGACAACGTCCCCGCCCGGATGCCGAACGTCCCGCCGGGCAAGGGCCTGACCGAGGCCCAGCGCATCCACCGCCGGATCGGCGTGGCGCTGGCCGGGGCCGGCTACGTCGAGGTCAACAACTACCCGTTCCTCGGTGAGCCCGCCTTCGAGGCGCTCGGCCTGGAGCCGGAGGACCGGCGCCGCCGCACTGTCAAGCTGGTCAACCCGCTGAACGACGAGGAGCCGGCGCTGCGCACCACGCTGCTGCCGGGCCTGCTCGGCGCGCTGCGCCGCAACGTCGGCCGGGGCAACACCGACCTGGCGATCTTCGAGGCCGGCACCGTCTTCCTGCCCAAGGACGAGCTGTCGGTGGCGCCGCGCCCGTCCGTCGACCACCGGCCCAGCGACGCCGAGCTGGCCGAGCTGGACGCCGCGCTGCCGGACCAGCCGCGCCGGATCGCCGTGGCCCTCGCGGGCGAGCGGCTGCCGTCCGGCTGGTGGGGCAAGGGCGACCAGGCCTCCTGGGCGGACGCCGTCGAGGCGGCCCGCACGGTCGCCCGCGCGGCCGGCGTGGAGCTGACCGTCCGCCAGGGGCAGCTCGCGCCCTGGCACCCGGGCCGCTGCGCCGAGCTGGTCGTCACCGGCACCGACCGGGTGGTCGGCCACGCCGGCGAGCTGCACCCGCGCGTGGTCAAGGCGCTCGGCCTGCCGGCCCGTTCGGCGGCCATGGAGATCGACGTCGACCTGCTGACGGCGGACGGCCCTCAGAAGGTCAACGGCCCGGCCGTGTCCGGCTTCCCGGTCGCCACCCAGGACGTCGCGCTGATCGTCGACACCGCCGTCCCGGCCGCCGAGGTCGAGGCCGCGCTGCGCTCCGGCGCGGGCGAACTGCTGGAGGCCATCCGGCTGTTCGACGTGTTCACCGGCGAGCAGGTCGGCGAGGGCAAGAAGTCGCTGGCGTACGCGCTGCGCTTCCGCGCCGCGGACCGCACGCTGACCGCCGACGAGGCCACCGCCGCCCGCGAGGCGGCCGTCGCCGAGGCCGTCGCCCGCACCGGCGCGGTGCTGCGCGGCGCCTGATCCGGTAGGCCCCGAAGGGCCCCGTTCGGACCGTTCCCCGGTCCGGGCGGGGCCCTTTGCGTTCTCTTGGCTTGACGGCCCCTCACCTCCTCGCTTATCTCTTTACCTATGGAACTAGATAAAGGCGCTGACCAGCCCTCTCCGATCGAGTTCCGCCTGGACCCGGCCTCCGGTGTCCCGACCTACCTGCAGCTCGTGCAGCAGGTCGAACAGGCGTTGCGGATGGGCTGGTTGAGCGAGGGGGACCAGCTGCCCCGGGTGCGCGAGGTGGTCGCCGGCCTGGCGATCAACCCCAACACCGTGCTCAAGGCCTACCGGGAGCTGGAGCACCGCGGCCTGGCGGCCGGCCGTCGCGGCCAGGGCACCTTCGTGCGCGGGCTGCCCGCCGGGGTGGTGCCGCTGCGCGAACGGGCCGCGCTGCGGCGGGGGCTGCTGGACTGGATGCGCTCGGCGCGGGCCGCCGGGCTGGACGAGGGGGGGATGGTCGCGGTGTTCGAGGACGCGCTGCGCGACCTGCGCGAGGGTCGCAACGGGGTGGTGGCGTGATGTCGGCGGACACGGTGATCGACTGCGGCGGGATCGGCAAGCGCTACCGCCGCTCCTGGGCGCTGCGGGACTGCCACCTCGCCGTCCCGGCCGGGCACGTGGTGGCCCTGGTCGGCCCGAACGGCGCCGGCAAGACCACGCTGCTCAGCCTGGCGGCCGGCCTGACCCTGCCCAGCGAGGGTGCGATGACCGTCCTCGGCGACCAACTCCCCGGCTCGCCCCGGGCGTTGGACCGGATCGGCTTCGTCGCCCAGAACGCCGCGCTCTACCCGGGCCTGCGCGTGCGCGACCTGCTCGCGATGGGCCGCCACCTCAACCGGCGCTGGGACGCCGACCGGGCGCGCACCCACCTGGACGGCCTCGGCATCCCGCTGGACCGCAAGTACGGCCGGCTCTCCGGCGGCCAGCAGGCCCAGGTCTCGCTCGCCCTGGCCCTCGCCAAGCGGCCCGAACTCCTGTTGCTGGACGAGCCGTTGGCCGCGCTCGACCCGCTCGCCCGGCACGACTTCATGGCCGTGCTGCTCACCGCGGTGGCCGAGGACGGCCTGTCGGTGGTGTTCTCCTCGCACGCCGTCAACGAGCTGGAGCAGACCTGCGACTACCTGGTGGTGCTCACCGGCGGCCGGGTCCAGGTCGCCGGGGAGGTGGACGACCTGCTGGGCGGCCACCGGATGCTCACCGGCCCGACCGCGCAGGCCCAGGCCGTCGCCGAGCGCCTGCCGGTGGTCCGCGACCGCCGGGCCGGCGCGCAGTCCCACCTGCTGGTCCGCACCGGCGGCGTGGACGCGCCGGTCACCGGCGACTGGCGCCAACAGCGCATCGGCCTGGAGGAGTTGGTGCTCGCGTACCTGCGCGAGCCGACCGCCTCCGCCCTCCCCGGCCCGCGCGGGGCCGTCCGTACGAACGAGAAGGTCCTGCTGCCGTGAGCTCCACCACCCTCGCCCCGCCGCGTTCCGCCGTGCTGCGGGCCGCCGGGCTGCGCCACCGGCCGGCGCTGCTGACCCTGCTCGCGGTGATGGGCGCGATCTCGCTCGTCCTGCTGGTGCACGGCTGGTACCTGCACAACGGCCTGGACCGCACGGGCGCGGGCTCCTGCGATCCGGCCAGCGCCGCCTGCGTGGAGAAGTTCAAGCGGTACCTGCACCAGTACGCCGACAGCATGCCGATGCTCGGCAGCGTGTCCTACGTCCTCGGCGGCGTGTTCGGCGCGTTCCTCGGCGGCCCGCTGTTGGCGCGGGAGTTCGAGCACGGCACGGTGCGCTTCGCCTGGACCCAGGGGGCCGGGCGGACCCGCTGGACGGCGGGCGGCCTGGTTCTGGGCGGTGCGGTGCTGGCCGTGGTGGCAGCGCTGTTCGGGCTGGTGCTGCGCTGGTGGAGCGCGCCGCTGGAGCTCATGGGCGGACAGTTCCACCCGGACCTCTTCGTGCAGGCGTCGCCGGTGCTGGTCGGCCGGGTGCTGGTGGCCTTCGGGGTCGCGGCGCTGGCCGGCGCGGTGCTGCGCCGCACCGTGCTCGCGGTGGGCCTCGGCCTGGCAGCCTCGGTCGCGCTGCCGTTCCTCTCCGAGGCCGTGCGCTCGCACTACATGACTCCGCTGGACGAGCCGGTGCGTGCGATGACGTCCCTGGCCGTGGACGACCGCTGGGTGCTGAGCGTCTGGTACACGGACCCGGCCGGGAACCGGATGTCCGAGTCCGCCTTCTACGACCTCGGCGGCGACTACGCCCACCTCCAGTCCCTGGTGCACGACGGCGGCTACACGATGCACGAGGTGTACCAACCGGCCGACCGTTTCTGGCCGTTCCAGTGGATCGAGTTCGGCTGGACCACCCTGCTCGCGGTGGCGCTGTGCGCGGCGGCGGTCTGGTGGGTGCGGCGCCGGGCGGTCTGACCTGCGCGGTTCGGACCGGTTTGAAGCAGTTCCGTCAAAACCCTTGCGGGGGCGGGCCGGAGGGCGTTTTCCTTCTCGTTAGGAAGGTTTCCTAACCCATCGAGGAACCGGAGCACCCATGCGCCCTCAGCCCCGTCGCGCCCTCCGCATCGCCCTCGCCGCCGCCCTGGTGGCCGCGCCCCTGACGGCCGCGGCCACCGCGGCCGCCGCCCAGCCCGCGCCCGCGGCAACGTCCGTGCAGATCAAGGGAGTCGGCCTCGACGACCCGCACAAGAAGGACATCGCGATGCAGCTGGTGTCCAGCGCGGAGAACTCCTCCCTGGACTGGAAGGCCCAGTACAAGTACATCGAGGACATCGGCGACGGCCGCGGCTACACCGCCGGCATCATCGGCTTCTGCTCCGGCACCGGGGACATGCTGGACCTGGTCCGGCACTACACCGACCTCAAGCCCGGCAACGTCCTCGCCAAGTACCTGCCGGCGCTGAAGAAGGTCAACGGCAGCGCCTCGCACGCCGGCCTCGGCTCCCCGTTCGTCAAGGACTGGGCCACCGCCGCCAAGGACCCGGTCTTCCAGCAGGCCCAGAACGACGAGCGGGACCGGGTCTACTTCAACCCCGCCGTCAGCCAGGCCAAGGCCGACGGCCTGCGCGCGCTCGGCCAGTTCGCCTACTACGACGCCATCGTCATGCACGGCCCGGGCGACAGCTCCGACAGCTTCGGCGGCATCCGCGCCGCCGCCATGAAGAAGGCCAGGACGCCGGCCCAGGGCGGCGACGAGGCCACCTACCTCAAGGCCTTCCTGGAGGCCCGCAAGGTGGTCATGAAGAAGGAGGAGGCGCACTCCGACACCAGCAGGGTCGACACCGAGCAGCTGGTCTTCCTGAACGCCGGGAACTTCGACCTCAACCCGCCGCTCAAGTGGAAGGTCTACGGCGACAGTTACAGCATCAACAGCTGACCCGGAACCGCCGGGGCCCGGGAGCTGGACGGCTCCCGGGCCCCGGCGCGCGCTCCGGACCGGTCAGACGGTCGCGGTGTAGTCGTAGAAGCCGCGGCCGGACTTGCGGCCCAGCAGACCGGCGTCGACCATCCGGGACAGCAGCGGGGGAGCGGCGTACAGCGGCTCCTTGTACTCGTCGTACATGGACTCGGCGATCGAGACGATGGTGTCCAGGCCGATCAGGTCGCACAGCCGCAGCGGGCCCATCGGGTGGGCGCAGCCGGCCTCCATGCCCTTGTCGATGTCGGAGGCGGTGGCCACGCCCGACTCGAACATCCGCACCGCGGACAGCAGGTAGGGCACGAGCAGCGCGTTGACCACGAAGCCGGCCCGGTCGCGGGCGCGGATCGGCTCCTTGGCGAGCACCTGCGAGGCGAAGGCCTCGACCCGCTCGGTGGTGGCGGCCGAGGTGGTCAGGGTCGGGATGACCTCGACCAGCTTCTGCACCGGCGCCGGGTTGAAGAAGTGCAGGCCGATCACCTGCTCCGGGCGGGAGGTGGCGGCGGCCAGCTTCACGATCGGGATCGAGGAGGTGTTGGAGGCCAGGATCGCGTCGCGGCGCTCGATCACCTGGTCCAGGGTCTGGAAGATCTGGACCTTGATGTCCTCGCGCTCGGCGACGGCCTCGACCACCAGGTCGCGGTCCGCGAAGTCGGACAGGTCGACCGTGAAGGACAGCCGGGACATCGCCTCGTCCCGCGCCTCGGGGGTCAGCTTGCCGCGCTTGACGGCCGTGTCCAGCGAGTTGGTCAGCCGGGTGCGGCCGAACTCCAGGGCCTCGCCGCTGGCCTCCGACACCAGGACGTCCAGCCCCGCCCGGGCGAACACCTCGGCGATGCCCGACCCCATCAGGCCGCAGCCCACTACTCCCACGCGCGCGATGTCACTCACTCAGTTGCCCTTCGATGGTGCTGGGGGTCGCCCAGCGACTCGTGGCCCAGCAGGCTCGCTGGTCTCCGGGCCGGTGTACCGGTATGGGTGCACCGGTCACCGCCCCGACGACGTTACTACTCCGTACCGGCCAGTAGGTCACCCCCTCCCCGGAGGAGTGCCAGGTCGCCGGGATCCCCCGAAGGAGTGAGGCGGCCACCCCTGCGGGTGTGCCCGGGGCCACGGCCGCCCGGCGGCCGCCAGAATGCCGCAGACGGGGGCCGGGGACGGGAAGGGAGCACACGGTGCCGACGGGATCGCTGACAGGACAGGTCGCCGTGGTCACCGGCGCGGGCCGGGGCATCGGCCGGGAGATCGCCATCGGCCTGGCCGCCGAGGGCATGGCGGTCGGCCTGGTCGGCCGCACCCACGGCACGCTGACCGAGACGCTCAAGGAGTGCGTCAGGCGCGGCGCCCGCGGCGTCGCCGTCACCGCCGACGTCACCCGCCCCGGCGCGGTGCGCGAGGCCGTCCGGGTCGTCGAGCGCGACCTCGGCCCGATCGACCTGCTGGTCAACAACGCCGGCCAGGTCGACCGCGCCGAGGTGCCGATCTGGGAGACCGACGCCAACCAGTGGTGGCAGGTCGTCGAGACCAACCTGCGCGGCCCCTACAACCTGCTGCGCTGCGTCCTGCCCGGCATGGTGGAGCGGCGGCGCGGCCGGGTGGTCAACCTCAACTCCGGCTTCGCGCTGCGCCCGGACGGCCACTACACCGCGTACGCCACCTCCAAGGGCGCGCTGCTGCAGCTGTCGGACAACATGGCGGACTCGCTCGCCGGGCACGGCGTCGTCGTCCTCGACATCAGCCCGGGCGCGGTGGCCACCGACATGACCGCCGGGATGCCGATGTTCGACGGCATGAAGGCCTGGGGCTCCATCCCGTACATGGTCGCCGTCACCGTGGACGCCGCCCGCGGCCGCTTCGACGGCCTGCACGGGCGGTTCATCCACGCCGGGCGGGACGACCTGACGGAGCTGGTCGCCCGGGCCGACGAGATCCGCGAGGCCGACGCCCGGACGCTGCGGCTGCGGCCGTACAAGGCCGACGACCCGATGGCCTGACCGGCGAGCGGCGAGCGGCGAGCGGAGACCGGCGAGCGGCGGCCCTAGGCGCAGAGCTGGCTCGCGGTCACCGGCTTGAGCCCCGCCTTGCCGAGCCCGTCCAGGATGCCCGGCAGCGCGTCGATCGTGCACTGGTGCCCCATGTGCAGCGCCACCACCGAGCCGCCGCGCACCGAGCCCAGCACCCGGCGCTGCAGTTCGGCGGCGGTCGGGTCGCTGTAGTCGCGCGGGTCGACGTCGAAGGACAGCACGTGCTCGTAGCCGACCGCCTTGGCCTGGTCGCGCACCGTCGCGGTGGCGTACTGGGCGGCGGACGGCCGGAACCAGCGGCCGATCGAGCCTGTGAGCCGCTTCAGCCGGTCCGCGCACTGGGCGATCTCGGCCCGCGCCTGGTCCGGGGTCATCGCGGAGATGTTGAGGTGGTTCTGGGTGTGGTTGCCCAGCTCGTGGCCGCCGTCCAGGATCCGCCGGGCCATCTGCGGCTGCTGGTCCAGCCAGCTGCCGACGACCATCACGGTCACCTTGGCGCCGCGCTGCTCGGCGGCCTCCAGCAGGGCGGTGGCCAGCTTCGGGTCGCCGCTGCCGTGGAAGGTGAGCGCCACGTTCTTGCCGGTGCGCGGGCCGGACACCACCTCGAACGGCGTGCCGGCGGCCAGCGGCGGCAGCGCCGGCGGGGTCGGCGGCGCGGACGGCTGGGCGGCCGCGGCCGCCTCGGTGGACTGCGCCTCGGGCGAGGCGCTCGGCGCGGCGGAGGCCGGGCCCTCGCCGCCGCCCCAGGCCGGGTCGGTGGTGTGCGTCGGGTCGACGCTGCCGGGGTGCGCGGCGAGCGCCCCGGTGTCGGAGCGGCGGTGGCCGCCGCTGCCGCAGGAGGTGAGGAGGCCGCCGGCGGCGGAGAGGGCGGCCAGCTTGGCGGCGGTGCGCAGTACGGTGCGGCGGTCGGCAGTCATCGGCAGCCAGCATAGAGACGGCGGGCGGGTGGGGCGATCCGGGGCGGGGTGGGCGTGGCGGAGTTCGCGCACCACCCTTGACGTGCACACATTCGGTGCTGTGCGGGTTGCAGGAACCTGAACTCCCGCTGTTTCCAAGGGAAGTCCTTGGATACGATCGCGGCGCACCGCGCGTAGAGCGGCGGTGCCGACACTTCCGGCGTTGAGCACAGGGGGCGGAACGAGATGTACGAGGACACCGCGGCCGTCGACCAGGACACCGGCACCGACTGGGAGTGGGCGAGAGCCGACGACTGGCAGCCGCCCAGCGAACTCGACACCGGCACCCCGCACACCGCCCGGATGTACGACTACTACCTCGGGGGCAAGGACAACTTCGAGGCCGACCGCCGCGCCGCCCAGGCCGCCATCGCCGCCTACCCGGCGCTGCCGCTGCTCGCCCGCACCAACCGCCAGTTCCTCGGCCGCGCCGTCGAGTTCGTGGCCGGGCAGGGCGTGCGCCAGTTCATCGACATCGGCACCGGCATCCCGGCGGTCGGCTCCACCAGCGAGGTCGCCCGGCGGGTCGCCCCGGACGCGGACGTCGTGTACGTGGACAACGACCCGATCGTCGCCACCCACGCCCGGGCCCGGGTGGCCGGCCAGCAGATCGGGCGCACCTCGGTGGTCGAGGCCGACCTGCGGGACCCGGCGGCGATCCTGCGCGACCCGGCCCTGGGGGCCACCATCGACCTCTCCCAGCCGGTCGGCCTGATGCTGGTCGCCGTCCTGCACTTCATCCGCGACGAGGAGGGCGCGCAGCACGTCGTACGGACCCTGCGCGACGCGCTCGCCCCCGGCAGCGCCCTGATCCTCTCCCACGGCAGCCCGGACTTCGCCACCCGCGAGAGCGCCGCCGCGGGCGTGCGGATCTACCGGGGGGCCAGCTCCCCGCTCGTCCTGCGCCCGCGCGGCGACGTCGAGCCGTTCTTCGGCGACTTCGAGTTCGCCGGCCCCGGCCTCGTCCAACTCCCGCTCTGGCGCCCCACCGCCGGGCACGTCCGCACCGCCGACCTGCCCGAGGGCTGGCAGGAGGTCTCGGCGTACGCGGGCGTCGCCTTCAAACGCTGACGTCTCCTCAGGTGCGGTCCCGGCGCCCCCTCCACGCCGGGACCGCACTGCGCACACTACGGTCGGCCACTGACAGATCCGGGCACGCCCGGCTACCCTGCCGCGTGACCACCACCCTGCCCCCGCTGCCGCCCGCGGCCGCCGGACTGCTGGCCCGGGCCGGCGCCCCGCCCCGGCTCCTCGCCCACCTCGCCCTGGTCCACGAAGTCGCCCAGCGGATCGCCGAGTTCTGCGAGCGCCAGGGCCTGCCGTTCGACCGCGAGGCCGTCCTGTTCGGCGCCGCCACCCACGACATCGGCAAGACCGTCCACCCCGAGGAGCTCTCCGTCCCCGGCAGTGCGCACGAGCGCGCCGGCCACGCCCTGCTGCGCGCCGCCGGCGTCCCCGAGCGGCTGGCCCGCTTCGCCGGCCGCCACGGCAGCTGGAGCCGCCCCGACACCACCGTCGAGGACCTGCTGGTGAGCCTCGCCGACAAGGCGTGGAAGAACCGGCGCGTCCGCGACCTGGAGGACCGGGTGGTCGAGCGCCTGGCGGCCGCCACCGGGCAGCAGCCCTGGGAGGCCTTCCTGGCGCTGGACGACCTGCTCACCGGGATCGGCGAGGACGCCCCGCGGCGGCTCGCCGTCCAGGCGGCGCATCCGGTCCGAACCGTGTCGTAGCGCCCGAAAATGCCGCGACAGGCCGGGGCCGGCGGTGCTAGCTTCCGCGGCATGGAAGCCGTCACCGAGACCGAGATCCGCGCGTCCTTCGTCAACTGCTCCAAGGGCGAGGCGCGTCGGCTCAGCCTGCCCCGAGGGCTGGCCGAACTGCCCTGGGAGCACCTGGACTTCCTCGGCTGGCGGGACCAGGGCGCGCCGGACCGCGGCTACCTGGTGGCGCCCTACGGCGGCGAGCTGGTCGGGGTGACGCTCCGGGTGCCGACCATCCGGCGCAGCCTGACCAGGACGAACGTCTGCTCGCTGTGCATCACCGCGCACGCCGGCGCCGGCGTCGCGCTGCTGGCCGCCCGCCGGGCCGGGGCCGCCGGGCGGGAGGGCAACACCGTGGGCACCTACGTCTGCGCCGACCTCGCCTGCTCGCTGTACGTCCGCGGCCTGAAGAAGTCCGCCCTGGTCAGCCGGCCCACCGAGTCGCTGTCGCTGGAGGAGCAGGTCGCCCGCACGGTCGACAACCTGGACGGCTTCCTGGCTCGGGTGCTCGGCGCCGCCGACGCCGCCGCGTAACCGCTCCAGCGCTCACCGCTCGCACTCACCGCCCGCGCAGCCCGTCCAGCTCGCGCCGCTCCCGCTTGGTCGGGCGGCCCGCGCCGCGGTCGCGCTCGGCGACCTTGGGGGCGAACTCGCGCGGCGGCCGCGGCGGGCTGTTGTCGACCAGGCACTCCGCCGCCACGGCCGCACCGACCCGCTTGCGGATGAGCTTCTGCACCACGACGACCCGCTCGTACCCCTCCTCGCGCACCCGGACCTCGTCCCCGGGCCGCAGCGTCTGCGCGGGCTTGGCGCGTTCGCCGTTCACCCGCACGTGCCCCGCCTTGCAGGCGGCGGACGCCAGCGCGCGCGTCTTGGCCAGCCGGACCGACCAGATCCAGGCGTCGACCCGTACGGGCCCCTCGTGTTCAGCCATCCCCGGAGCCTATGCGAAGGACGGCGCCTCCTGGACGGCCCAGCCGTTGCCGTCCGGGTCGTTGAAGAACACGAAGCTGTTCCACGCCTCCCCGTGTCCGTCGACCCGGGAGCCCGCCTCGAAGTGCTGCACCGGGCTGACCGCCACGCCCCGCGCGGCGAGTTCGGCGTGCGCCTTCTCGATGTCGGTCACCACCAGCTGGAGGCCCTTCACCGAGCCGGGCGGCGAGTCGATGACCCCCTTGCCGACGACGATCGAGCAGCGCGAGCCCGGGGGAGTCAGCTGGACGACCCGGACGCCGTCGCGCAGCCGGGTGTCGTGGTCGACCGTGAAGCCGGCCTGCTCCTCGTAGAACCGCTTCGCCCGGTCCACGTCGGACACCGGGACCACCACGACTTCGAGCTTCCAGTCCATCGCCCTCACCCCTCTCGGTCGGGCTCTTCCAGTATCCGCCGAAAGGGTTCCCCGCCGACCCGTCCGATAGCCTGAGAACACGATGAATCCCGAGAGCACCGCCGCCGCGACCCCGTTCACCACCCCCTGGGGCGCCTTCCACCTCACCCGGCACCCGGAGGACCCCCGCGAGCGGCTGCGCGCCTGGGACGCCGCCGACGACTACCTGCTGCGCCACCTCGCCGGGGAGGCCGACAGCGCCGCCGGCGCCGCGACCGAGCTGGCCGGCCGCCGGATCGCCGTGCTCGGCGACCGCTGGGGCGCGCTCACCACCGCGCTGGCGCCGTACGAACCGGTCCAGATCACCGACTCGCACCTCGGCCGGCTGGCCACCCGCGCCAACCTGGCCCGGGCCGGCGCCGCCGTCGACGAGGCCCGGCTGCTGACCACCCGGGACACCCCGCCGGAGCGGATCGACGTGCTGCTGGTGCGCGTGCCCAAGAGCCTGGCGCTGCTGGAGGACCAGCTGCACCGGCTGGCGCCCGCCGTCCACCCGGGCACCGTGGTGATCGGCGCCGGCATGGTCACCGAGATCCACACCTCCACCCTGGAGCTGTTCGAGAAGATCCTCGGCCCGACCCGCACCTCGCTGGCCGTCCGCAAGGCCCGGCTGATCCTCTGCACGCCCGACCCGGCGCTCGCCCCCGGCCCCAGCCCGTGGCCGCACCGCTACGCGCTGCCGACCGACATCGGCCCCGCCGCCGGCCGGACAGTCGTCAACCACGCCGGCACCTTCTGCGCCGAGCGCCTCGACATCGGCACCCGCTTCTTCCTGTCCCACCTGCCGACCCCCGCCCCCGGCGACCGGGTGGTGGACCTCGGCTGCGGCAACGGCGTGGTCGGTACGGCCGCCGCGCTGGCCGGCCCGGGCGCGGAGCTGGTCTTCGTGGACGAGTCGTACCAGGCGGTGGCCTCCGCCGAGGAGACCTTCCGCGCCGGCCTGGGCCCGGACGCCCCGGCCGAGTTCCTGACCGCCGACGCGCTCGACCCGGCGGTGTTCGCCCCCGGCTCGGTGGACCTGGTGCTCAACAACCCGCCGTTCCACTCCCACCAGGCCACCACCGACGCGACCGCCTGGCGGATGTTCACCGGCGCCCGCCGGGCGCTGCGCCCCGGCGGCGAACTGTGGGTGGTCGGCAACCGGCACCTCGGCTACCACGTCAAGCTGCGCCGGCTCTTCGGCAACTGCCGACTCGTCGCGGGGAACCCGAAGTTCGTGGTGCTGCGCGCGGTCAAGCGCTGACGGCCGGGCGGCGGCCGGCGCGGGCGGCCGGCGGAGGTGGCCGGCGCGGGGTGGCCGGCGCGGGGTGGCCAGCGCGGCCCCGCCGCATACTCCTTGCATGAATTTTCTGCCCCACGTATATTCATGCCGAGACCAAGGAGGAACGCCATGGCATTGCGAGTCGCCGTCGCCGGCGCGAGCGGGTACGCGGGCGGTGAGGTGCTGCGCCTGCTGCTCGGCCACCCGGAGGTGGAGATCGGGGCGCTGACCGGCGGCTCGAACGCGGGCACCCGGCTGGGCGCGCTCCAGCCGCACCTGCTGCCGCTCGCCGACCGCGTCCTCGAGCCCACCACCCCCGAGGTGCTGGCCGACCACGACGTGGTGTTCCTGGCGCTGCCGCACGGCCAGTCCGCCGCCGTCGCCGAGGCGCTCGGCCCGAACGTCCTGGTCGTCGACTGCGGCGCCGACTTCCGGCTCCGGGCCGCCGCCGACTGGGAGCAGTTCTACGGCTCCGCGCACGCCGGCACCTGGCCCTACGGGCTGCCCGAACTCCCCGGCCACCGCGCCGCGTTGAAGGGCAGCAACCGGATCGCCGTGCCCGGCTGCTACCCGACCGCCGTCTCCCTCGCGCTGTTCCCGGCGTACGCCGCCGGCCTCGCCGAGCCGGAGGCCGTCGTGGTCGCCGCCTCCGGCACCTCCGGCGCCGGCAAGGCCGCCAAGACCCACCTGCTGGGCAGCGAGGTGATGGGCAGCGTCAGCCCGTACGGCGTCGGCGGCGTGCACCGGCACACCCCGGAGATGGCCCAGAACCTCACCCCGGTCGCGGGCGAGCCGGTCACCGTCTCCTTCACCCCCACCCTCGTCCCGATGCCGCGCGGCATCCTCGCCACCTGCTCCGCCAAGGCGAAGCCGGGCGTGACCGCCGAGCGCCTGCGCGCCGCCTACGCCGAGGCGTTCGACGGCGAGCCCTTCGTGCACCTGCTGCCCGAGGGCCAGTGGCCGCAGACCAGCAGCGTGTACGGCGCCAACACCGCGCTGGTGCAGGTCGCGCTGGACGCCACCGCCGGGCGGATCGTCGCGATCAGCGCGATCGACAACCTGGTCAAGGGCACCGCGGGCGGCGCGGTGCAGAGCATGAACATCGCCCTCGGCCTGCCCGAGGAGCTCGGCCTCCCCGTGAACGGAGTCGCACCGTGACCACCCAGAACACCGGCGTGACCGCCGCCAAGGGCTTCCGGGCCGCCGGCATCACCGCCGGCATCAAGGCCTCCGGCACCCCGGACCTCGCCCTGGTGGTGAACGACGGCCCCTCGCTCGCCGCGGCCGGCGTCTTCACCGCGAACCGGGTCAAGGCCGCGCCCGTCCTCTGGTCCGAGCAGGTCCTCAAGGGCGGCCGGGTCTCCGCCGTCGTCCTCAACTCCGGTGGCGCCAACGCCTGCACCGGCCCGCTCGGCTTCCAGGACACCCACGCCACCGCGGAGAAGGTGGCCGAGGACCTGGGTCTCAACGCGGGCGAGGTCGCCGTCGCCTCCACCGGCCTGATCGGCGTCCGGCTGCCGATGGACATCCTGCTGCCCGGCGTCACCACGGCCGCGCAGGCGCTCAGCGCGACGGGCGGCGAGGCCGCCGCGATCGCCATCAAGACCACCGACACCGTGCACAAGACCGCCCAGGTCACCAGCCCGGCCGGCTGGACGGTCGGCGGCATGGCCAAGGGCGCGGGCATGCTCGCCCCGAGCCTGGCCACCATGCTGGTGGTCCTCACCACCGACGCCGACGTCGACGCCGCCGGCCTGGACGCCGCGCTGCGCGGCGCCACTCGCACCACCTTCGACCGGATCGACTCCGACGGCTGCATGTCGACCAACGACACCGTGCTGCTGCTCGCCTCCGGCGCCTCCGGAACCGCCCCGGACGCGGCCGAGTTCGCCGAGGCCGTCCGCGCGGTCAGCGCCGACCTGGCCCGGCAGCTGATCGGCGACGCCGAGGGCGCCGGCAAGGAGATCCGGATCGACGTCACCGGCGCCGCCACCGAGGACGAGGCCGTCGAGGTCGCCCGGACGATCAGCCGCAACAACCTGCTCAAGTGCGCCATCCACGGCGAGGACCCCAACTGGGGCCGGGTGCTGGCCGCGATCGGCACCACCGCCGCCGCCTTCGACCCGAACGAGCTCGACGTCGCCATCAACGGCGTCTGGGTCTGCAAGTCCGGCGGCGTGGGCGAGGACCGCGACCTGGTGGACATGAAGGGCCGCGAGGTCGTCATCACCGCGAACCTCAACGCCGGTACGGCGAACGCCTCGCTGTGGACCAACGACCTCACCGCCGACTACGTCCACGAGAACAGCGCCTACTCCACCTGATCCCGCGACATCCTCCCCCAGCCTTCGGCCGGGGGGACCCCCACTACGAGGGAATCCCGTGCAGATCGCACCCAAGGGCGAACAGGCCCGCAACAACACCGCGTTGCCCAAGGCCATGACGCTGATCGAGGCCCTGCCGTGGCTGGAGCGCTTCCACGGCAAGACCGTCGTGATCAAGTTCGGCGGCAACGCCATGGTCGACGACAGCCTCAAGGCGGCCTTCGCCCAGGACGTGGTGTTCCTCCGCTACGCCGGCCTGCACCCCGTCGTGGTGCACGGCGGCGGCCCGCAGATCAGCGCCCAGCTCGACAAGCTGGGCCTGGAGTCCAGCTTCACCAACGGCCTGCGCGTCACCACCCCCGAGACCATGGACGTGGTCCGGATGGTGCTGGCCGGCCAGGTGCAGCGCGAGCTGGTCGGCCTGCTCAACGAGCACGGCCCGTTCGCGGTCGGCATGACCGGCGAGGACGCCCACACCATGACGGCCGTCAAGCGCTACGCGGTGGTCGACGGCGAGCAGGTCGACATCGGCCTGGTCGGCGACATCGTCAACATCGAGGCCGGCGCGGTGAAGGCGCTGATCGCGGACGGCCGCATCCCGGTGATCTCCTCGATCGCCCGCGGCGCGGACGGCCACGTCTACAACATCAACGCCGACACCGCCGCCGCCGCGCTGGCGGTCGCGCTCGGCGCCGAGATGCTGGTCGTCCTCACCGACGTCGAGGGCCTCTACAAGGACTGGCCGAACTCCGACGACGTGATCAGCCAGCTCACCGCGAGCGAGCTCGACGAGCTGCTGCCGGGCCTGGCCTCCGGCATGCTCCCCAAGATGGAGGGCTGCCTGCGCGCCGTCCGCTCCGGCGTCGGCACCGCCCGCGTCCTGGACGGCCGGGTGCAGCACAGCCTGCTGCTGGAGATCTTCACCGACGAGGGCATCGGCACGATGGTCGTGCCGGACGACGAACCGATCGTGACCGGGGGACTGGCGTGACGCACAACCAGCAGCTCACCGAGCGGTGGCAGCACACCTTCACCGACAACTACGGCACCCCGCGCATCCCGCTGGTGCGCGGCGCGGGCACCAAGCTCTGGGACGCGGACGGCAAGGAGTACACCGACCTGCTCGGCGGCATCGCCGTCAACGCCCTCGGCACCGCCCACCCGGCCGTGGTCGAGGCGGTCAGCCGGCAGATCGCCACCCTCGGCCACGTGTCCAACCTGTTCATGGCCGAGCCGACCATCGCCCTCGGCGAGCGGCTGCTGGAGCTGGACGGCCGCCCGGGCGGCCGGGTGTTCTTCTGCAACTCCGGCGCCGAGGCCAACGAGGCCGCCTTCAAGATCAGCCGGCGCACCGGCCGCACCCACCTGGTCGCCCTCCAGGGCGGCTTCCACGGCCGGACGATGGGCGCCCTCGCGCTCACCGGCCAGCCCGCCAAGCAGGACCCGTTCCGCCCGCTGCCCGGCGACGTCACCCACGTCCCGTTCGGTGACGTCGAGGCGCTGCGCGCGGCCGTCACCACCGGGACCGCCGCCGTCTTCCTGGAGCCGATCCAGGGCGAGAACGGCGCCGTCCCGCTGCCGGACGGCTACCTGCGGGCCGCCCGCGAGATCACCCGGGCCACCGGCACCCTGCTGGTGCTGGACGAGATCCAGACCGGCATCGGCCGCACCGGCCACTGGTTCGCCCACCAGGCCGTCGAGGGCGTCGAGCCGGACGTGGTCACCCTCGCCAAGGCGCTCGGCGGCGGCCTGCCGATGGGCGCCGTGCTGGCCTTCGGCGAAGCCGCCGACCTGCTCACCCCCGGCCAGCACGGCACCACCTTCGGCGGCAACCCGGTGGCCGCCGCGGCCGGGCTCGCGGTGCTCGACACCATCGAGTCCGAGGGCTTGCTGGAGCACGTGCGCAAGACCGGCGAGCGGCTGCGGCACGGTGTCGAGGCGCTCGGCGACCCGCTGGTCTCGCACGTGCGCGGGGCCGGCCTGCTGCTCGGCATCGTGCTCACCGAGCCGGTCTCGGCCCGGATCCAGGCCGCCGCGCAGGCGGCGGGTTACCTGGTCAACGCCGCCGTCCCGGACGCCGTCCGGCTGGCGCCGCCGCTGGTGCTGACCGAGCAGGAGGCCGACGCGTTCCTCGCCGCCCTGCCGGGCATCCTCCGGACGGTGCGCGAGAGCGCCCCGGCCGATGCGAGCTGACCGTCGTCCGGGAGAATAATCACATGACCGCTTCCAGCTCCGGCTCCTCCGCCGCCGGCCCGACGCCGCAGGTCCCGCAGACCCGCACCGCGCGCCACCGGCGGATCGTGGACCTGCTCACCCGCCAGCCCGTGCGCTCGCAGAGCCAGCTCGCCAAGCTGCTCGCCGACGACGGACTCGTGGTCACCCAGGCCACCCTCTCCCGGGACCTGGACGAGCTGGGCGCGGTCAAGATCCGCAACCGGGACGGCGCGCTCATCTACGCCGTCCCGGCCGAGGGCGGCGACCGCACCCCGCGCGCGCCGATGGGGGAGTCCGCCACCGAGGGCCGGATGGCCCGCCTGGCCGGCGAGCTGATGGTCTCCGCGACGGCCTCCGGCAACCTGGTCGTGCTGCGCACCCCGCCCGGAGCCGCGCAGTTCCTCGCCTCGGCGATCGACCAGGCCGAGGTGTTCGAGATCATCGGCACCATCGCGGGCGACGACACCGTGCTGCTGATCAGCCGCGACCCGTCCGGCGGCCAGGCGCTCGCCGACCACCTCATGCAGCTCGCGCAGGCCAAGGCGCAGTAGCGCCCGCCCTCCGGAACCCCGGCCGAACGGATCCCGTCCGGCCGGGGTTTTGTGTTTCATACGGTCTCGTGCATACTTATGCCACCTGCTGCAAATGTGTGAAGGAGCCGCGCGATGACCGCCGACCAGTCCGCCGACGTCCGCCTCTGGGGCGCGCGCTTCGCCGACGGCCCGTCCGAGGCGCTGGCCAGGCTCTCCGCCTCGGTCCACTTCGACTGGCGCCTCGCGCCGTACGACATCGCCGGTTCCAAGGCGCACGCCCGCGTCCTGCACAAGGCCGGCCTGCTCTCCGACGAGGAGCTGGCGGGCATGCTGGGCGGGCTCGACCAGCTGCTCGCCGACGTCGAGGCGGGCACCTTCACCGGCACCGTCGCCGACGAGGACGTGCACACCGCCCTGGAGCGCGGCCTGCTGGAGCGGCTCGGCGCCGACCTCGGCGGCAAGCTGCGGGCCGGGCGCTCGCGCAACGACCAGATCGCCACCCTGTTCCGGATGTACCTGCGGGACCACGCCAGGACCATCGGCGCCCTGCTGCTCGACCTCCAGCACGCCCTGGTCGGCCTCGCCGAGGCGCACCCGGACACCGCCATGCCGGGCCGCACTCACCTCCAGCACGCCCAGCCCGTGCTCTTCGCCCACCACGTCCTCGCGCACGTGCAGGCCCTCGGCCGGGACGCCGAGCGGCTGCGCCAGTGGGACGCCCGCACCGCCGTCTCCCCGTACGGCTCCGGCGCGCTGGCCGGCTCCTCGCTCGGCCTCGACCCACAGGCCGTGGCCGCCGACCTCGGCTTCGAGGGCGGCTCGGTCGGCAACTCGATCGACGGCACCGCGGCGCGCGACTTCGTCGCCGAGTTCGCCTTCGTCACCGCGATGATCGGCGTCAACCTCTCCCGGATCGCGGAGGAGGTGATCATCTGGAACACCAAGGAGTTCGGCTTCATCACGCTGCACGACGCCTTCTCCACCGGCTCCTCGATCATGCCGCAGAAGAAGAACCCGGACATCGCCGAGCTGGCCCGCGGCAAGTCCGGCCGGCTGATCGGCAACCTGACCGGCCTGCTGGCCACCCTCAAGGCGCTGCCGCTCGCCTACAACCGGGACCTCCAGGAGGACAAGGAGCCGGTCTTCGACTCCTGCGACACGCTGGAGGTGCTGCTGCCCGCGTTCACCGGGATGATGGCCACCCTCACCGTGCACACCGAGCGGCTGGAGGAGCTGGCGCCGGCCGGCTTCTCGCTCGCCACCGACATCGCCGAGTGGCTGGTCAAGCAGGGCGTCCCGTTCCGGGTCGCGCACGAGGTGGCCGGCGCCTGCGTCAAGGTCTGCGAGGCCGAGGGCATCGAGCTGTCCGACCTGACGGACGAGCAGTTCGCCGCGATCTCCGGGCACCTGACGCCCGAGGTGCGCTCGGTGCTCAGCGTGCACGGCGCCATCGCCTCCCGCAACGGGCGCGGCGGCACCGCCCCCTCCGCCGTCGCGGTCCAGCTCGCCGAGGTGAAGGCGGACCTGGCGCGGCAGCAGGAGTGGACGAAGGCCTGACCGGGCCCGGCGGTCCCGAGGGGCGCGGCGGTGCGACCGTCGCGCCCCTCGCGCGTGCGTGCCCCCGGCCGGCCGTAACCGGGCCCGCTCCGGCCCGTCTTCCACGGTGTGTGCACTGCCCTTCCGCCCGTCCCCTCGGCCGAGGACGTCTACCTCGCCGAACGCCGCCTGCGCGTGGTCCGCGAGACGGTGGCCGCCCTGCCCGGCCGCTGCCCGCAGCTGGTCGCCGCCCTCGCCGAGGACCCGCCGCCCAGCTACCGCGAGCTCTCCGAACGGCTCGCCATGCCCCGCGGCTCGATCGGCCCGACCCGCTCCCGCTGCCTGGCCTGCCTGCGCAGACTGCTGAACGCCGAGCGCTATCCGTGACGGCGGGCGGCCCCGGCCGGCGGCCCCGCACGCGGGTGATGCTCCTCACGTCCGCCCCCGCGAAGGTTGAGGAAAGCTGACACCCGGGTAGAGCGCTGGCGAACGAAGCTCTTGACGGTGGCGCGTCCGCTCGGATACTGAGCGTGAGCGCGTCACCCTCTGCGCGCCGGGCACGACGATGGGGAGGCCCCTGCACATGGGCATGAGCGTGATCATCTCGGCGGGTGACGCCGAGGACGCGGAGCAGATCCTCAAGCTCCAGTACCTCGGCTACCAGCCCGAGGCGGAGCTGTACGGCAACTGGGCGATCGAGCCGCTGACGCAGAGCCTGGAGAGCCTGCGCGCGGAACTGACCAGTCGGCACGTCCTGGTCGCCCGCCTGGGCGACGAGGTGGTCGGCGCCGTCCGCGGCCGCGTCGACACCGAGGGCGTCGGCCGGATAGAGCGTCTGGTGGTCCACCCGAGGATGCAGCGTCACGGCCTCGGCGGCCGTCTGCTGGAGGCGCTGGAGCAGCGCCTGGCCGAGGACGGCCCGGTGGCGGCCTACCGCCTGTTCACCGGCCACCGCAGCCTCGGCAACCTCCGGCTGTACGCCCGCCAGGGCTACCGCCAGACCGGCGTCGAGCGGGTCGACAGCCGGCTGAGCGTCGTGCACCTGGAGAAGAAGCCGGACACCCTTCCGCTCGCCGCGACCGCCTGACCCGCTCCCGGCAACACACCCGGCGCCGCCACCATCCGGACACTCCGGTGGCGGCGCCGAGCCATGTCTGCCCTGGTCACAGCGTCAGGAGTCCGCATGGTGGACAGCCCCGGCAAACAATTGGGCACGAATCGACTCGTCTGATTTACTGGCTCACATGACTGCGACGACGAACTGGCCCCCCACCGGCACCGTGCCGGCAGGTGAGCGCGCCATGTGTCGCCGAATGTGTCACCGCTGAGGGCCATCGCCCCCGGCACCCCCCTGCGGGTGCCCACCCCTCGCGCCCCGAAGCGAGACTCCCGCGCCGCTCCGTCCGTGTGAGCGCGCCCAACCTGCCGCACCCTCCGGCCCGGCCGTCCGCCCACCCGCGGCGGCCGCGGACCCGCGATCGGTGAACCGGTGACACGTAAGGGCCATGCCGCCGCGCGGCCCCGCCGTCCACCGGCCACGATCAAGAGGTGGCAGGTCCGGACCCCCCTTGGCGAAGCGCCGTAACGACACCGCCGACCGCACCCCGGTCGGGCGGTCGACCGACGCCGCCCGCCCCCGACCCACGGAAGCTGCTGTGATCACCACCACGGACCTGACCAAGGTCTACCGCTCCCGAGGCCGCGAGGTGACCGCCCTCGCCGGCGTCGACCTGCACGTCCGCGCGGGCGAGGTCTACGGAGTCGTCGGCACCAGCGGTGCCGGCAAGTCCACCCTCATCCGCTGCGTGAACATGCTGGAGCGCCCGACCTCCGGCACCGTCACGGTGGACGGCGTCGAGCTGACCGCGCTGCCCGGCGGCGAGAACCGGGCCGGCCGGGAGCTGCGCGAGGCGCGCCGCCGCATCGGTATGGTCTTCCAGCACTTCAACCTGCTCTCCTCCCGCACGGTGCAGCAGAACGTCGAACTCCCGCTGGAGATCATCGGCCTGGACCGCACCCAGCGCCGCCGCAAGGCCGGCGAACTGCTGGAGCTCGTCGGCCTCGCCGACAAGGCCCGCAGCTACCCGGGCCAGCTCTCCGGCGGCCAGAAGCAGCGCGTCGGCATCGCCCGCGCCCTGGCCGGCGACCCCAAGGTGCTGCTCTCCGACGAGGCCACCTCGGCGCTCGACCCGGAGACCACCCGCTCGATCCTCAAGCTGCTGCGCGACCTCAACCAGCAGCTCGGCCTGACCGTCCTGCTGATCACCCACGAGATGGACGTCATCAAGTCCGTCTGCGACTCCGCCGCCCTGATGCGCGGCGGCAAGGTGGTCGAGTCCGGCGCGCTGACCGACCTGCTGGCCGAGCCCGGCTCCGAGCTGGCCCGCGAGCTGTTCCCGCTCAGCGAGTTCGGCACCGGCCACCCCGGCTCCACCGTGCTGGAGATCACCTTCCAGGGCGACACCTCGGCCCAGCCGTTCGTCTCCCAGCTCGCCCGCACCTACCAGATCGACATCAACATCCTCGGCGCGGCCGTGGAGACCATCGCCGGCCGGATGGTCGGCCGGATGCGGGTCGAGCTGTCCGGCGGCCACCAGGACAACGTGGTGCCGATCGGCTACCTGCGCGAGCAGGGCCTGCAGGTGGACGTGATCGGTGCGGCGAACGGAGCGGTGGCATGAGTGGCCTGAGCTGGGACCAGATGTCGGACCTGATGTGGCCCGCCACCCAGGAGACCCTGCAGATGGTCGGCGTCTCGACCGTGTGCACCGTCGTGATCGGGCTGCCGATCGGCGTCCTGCTGGTGCTCACCGCCAAGGGCGGGGCGCTGCAGAACCTGCCGGTGAACAAGGTGCTCGGCGCGGTCGTGAACCTCGCGCGCTCGCTGCCGTTCATCATCCTGATGATCGCGCTGATCTCCTTCACCCGGCTGGTCAGCGGCAGTTCGCTCGGCTGGCAGGCCGCCACCGTGCCGCTCACGGTCGGCGCGATCCCCTTCTTCGCGCGGCTGGTGGAGACCTCCGTCCGCGAGGTCGACCGCGGCCTGGTCGAGGCCGTCCAGGCGATGGGCGGCAGCACCTGGACGCTGGTCCGCAAGACGCTCGTCCCCGAGGCGCTGGCCGGCATCGTCGCCTCGGTCACCACCACGGTCATCGCCCTGATCGGCTACTCCGCCATGGCCGGCACGGTCGGCGGCGGCGGCCTCGGCGACCTCGCCTACCGCTACGGCTACCTGCGCTTCGAGACCGCCTTCATGTGGATCATCGTGGCCGAGATCGCGATCATCGTCACCCTCATCCAGCTGGCCGGCGACTACGCCGTGCGCCGGCTGGCCAACCGCGGCCACGGTGGCGGACGCACCCGGCTCCTGCGCCCCCGCGCCGCCACCCCCACCCCCGACGAGGACCTCGTCGCCTCCTAGACCTCCCTCGTCCGACCCCGGACGCGGCTCCCCGCATCACGCAGAAAGGCACTTTTCGTGCGCACCGTTGTGAAGTTCACCAGTGTCCTCGCCACCGCCGGCCTCGCCCTCTCGCTGGCCGCCTGCAGCAGCTCGGGCTCGTCCTCCTCGGACCCGAACGCGCCGCTGAAGGTCGTGGCCAGCCCCACCCCGCACGGGCAGATCCTCAAGTACGTCAAGGACAACCTCGCGGAGAAGGCCGGCCTCAAGCTCGACATCAAGGAGGTCACCGACTACGTGACCCCCAACACGGCGGTGCAGGACGGTTCGGCCGACGCCAACTACTTCCAGCACGTCCCGTACCTGGAGGACTTCAACAAGAAGAACGGCACGGACATCGTCTCGGTCGAGACCGTCCACCTGGAGCCGCTCGGCGTCTACTCCAAGAAGGTCAAGGCCATCGCCGACCTGCCGGCCGGCGCCACCATCGGCCTGCCGAACGACGCCACCAACGAGGGCCGCGCGCTCAAGCTGCTCGCCGACAACAAGCTCATCACCCTCAAGGACGGCGTCACCACCGCCGCCACCCCGGCCGACGTGACGGGCAACCCGAAGAACTTCAAGTGGAAGGAACTGGAGGCCGCCCAGCTGCCCCGCTCCATCGCCGACCTCGACGCCGCCGTCATCAACGGCAACTACGCGCTCGACTCCGGCCTGAAGCCGGCCACCGACGCGCTCCTGCTGGAGAAGGCCGAGGGCAACCCGTACGCCAACATCCTCGCCGTCAAGAAGGGCAAGGAGAACGACCCGCGGGTGAAGAAGCTGGCCGACCTGCTGCACTCCGCCGAGGTCAAGAAGTACATCGACGACACCTTCCAGGGCTCGGTCATCCCGGCCTTCTGACCGGCCCGACCGTCCCACGGCCCCACCTCGCAGCGCCCGACCGGGCCCCCGCCGCACCTCGGCGGGGGCCCGGTCGGGCAGTATGCACCAGGGACGCGCCCGCGGACGGCGTTCTGACGTACCGTCGTGCGCGGGGCGCACCGCGTGACGCCCGGGTCGCGGCGGAGGCGTACGGTGTTGTGTTCACGACCCGGCGAGGAGAGACGGCATGCCAGCGAGCTTCCCCGAGACCGCCATCAGCACCGAGCGGCTGCTGCTGCGGCCCCTTGCGGAGGACGACGCCCCGGGCCTCGCCGCGATGATGGCCGACGACCTCGTCCTGGCCTGGACGGACCTCCCGCACCCCTTCACCGAGGCCTACGCCGCCGAGCTCGCCCGCACCCTCGCCCCCGCCCACCGGGCCGCCGGACGCGGCATCCTGTTCGCCGTCACCGAGCACCTCACCCAGCGCCTGGTCGGCCTGGTCGAGCTGCGCAACACCGACTGGCGGCTGCGCGGCACCGAGATCTCCTACGTCACCGCCGCCTGGGCGCGCGGCGAGGGCTACGCGCCGGAGGCCGTGCTCGGCGTCGCCCAGTGGCTCTTCGAGGACCGCGACTTCCTGCGCCTGGAGATGCGCACCGCCGCCGGGAACACCGCCGCCCAGCAGGTCGCCCAGAAGATCGGCGGCATCAGCGAGGGCGTGCTGCGCAGCGCGTGGATAGTGCGCGGCGAGTCCGGCGAGGTGACCGAGGAGAGCCGCAGCGACCTCATCCTGTGGAGCCTGCTCCCGGAGGACCTGGAGTCGCCCGACCCGCGGCACGGCGGCTGGCACGGCGACCACCGCTACGTGCTGCGCGACTGACCGCCCCCGCCCCGCCCCCCGCGCTTCACCCTCCCGGCACGGACATGTGTGCGAGTTGTCGGCCTCCGGGGGATCACACCCGGTAACCTCTCCACCGGCGCCGCACCGCGGCGCGGTCCGTCGACGCACCGGACCGCACCGGATCGAGTCACCGCGGGCCGCGCCGGGACGCATCGAGTCGAGGGAGAACAGCCGCAGATGGCTGACCGGATCACGGTCATCGGATGGGACGGCACACCGCTGACCGAGGCCGCCGGCGCGGCCCTCGCCGGCGCGACCCTGGTCGCGGGCGCCCCCTACCAACTGAACGCGCTGCCGGTGCCGGCCGACGCCGAGCGGATCACCCTCGGCGCCATCCCGCAGGCCGCCCGCAGGATCGCCGAGCACCGCGGCACCGCCGTCGTCGTCGCCGAGGGCGACCCGGGCTTCTTCGGCGTCGTCCGCGCCCTGCGCAACCCCGAGTACGGCCTCGAACTCGAAGTCCTGCCCGCCGTCTCCTCCGTCGCCGCCGCCTTCGCCCGGGCCGGCATGCCCTGGGAGGACGCCCAGGTGGTCAGCGCCCACGGCGGACGGCTGCGCCGCGCGGCCAACATCTGCCGGGCCCACCCCAAGGTCGCGGTGCTCACCGCGCCGGGCGCCGGCCCGGGCGAACTCGCCCTGATGCTGCGCGGGGTGCACCGGACCTTCGTGGTCTGCGAGGCGCTCGGCACCGAGGAGGAGGACGTCACCGTCCTGACCTCCGACCGGATCGCCGACCACGTCTGGCGCGACCCCAACGTGGTGCTGGTGATCGGCGGCGGCGCCCAGTCCGGCCCGGTGGACGAGACGGCCGGCTGGCTGGCCGGCCGCCCGGTCGGCTACCCCGGCGCGGAGCGCGGCTGGGCGCTCCCCGCCGACGCCTACGCGGGCGCCGGGCGCGCGGAGGACGGGACCGGCGCACCGGAAGCGCTCCCCGCGCACGCCCGTGCGCTGGTGCTCGCCCGACTGGGTGCCCGCCCCGGGGACCTGGTCTGGTCGGTCGGCGCGGGCAACGGCGCCCTCGCGGTGGAGGCGGCCCGGTTCGGCGCCGCCGTCGTGGCCGTCGAGGCCTCCCGCTCGGCCTGCGCCCGACTGACCGTCAACGCCCGCCGGTACGGGGTCGAGGTGGAGACCGTGCACGGCCACGGCCCCGAGGTGCTGGGCGGCCTGCCCGAGCCGGACGCCGCCGTGGTCGAGTCCGGCGGACTGGACGTGGTGCGCGCGGTGCTGGCCCGCAAGCCCGAGCGGTTCGTCGCGGTGCCCCGGACGCTCGGCGAGGCGGAGCAGGTCCGCCGGGCGATCACCGAGGCCGGCTACCGGGCCGAGGGCGTGCTGCTGCAGGCGACCCCGCTGCGCGGCGCCGACGAGGGCGACGGGCTGGAAGTCGGTGCCGGCGCGGGTGCCGTGCTGCTGCTCTGGGGTGAGCAGATCCTGTGAAGGCACGGGGTGCGCGCCGGGTGCGCCCGGCGGCCCCGGCGGTGATCCCGGTCGCATCCGGACACCGATTCGAGAGGTGACCTCGCCGGGCCGGTAGTGTGGCGTCCCAGGCGGCTGCAGCCGTCGGCGACCCGACCGATTCGGTCGGTTTGTCACCTTTTTGACGTGGTGCAACCCGATTCCGCTCGGAGTGTGGGCAATTCGACGGGCCGCACGTCGGACCTGGAGAATGCCGTAGGGTCCGGTGCGGTCGTGCCGGTTGCTCCGGGCCGTCGTTGTTTCAGATGGTGCGCCGCCCCCTCGGGCGGTGCCCGGGCCGGGGTGCCGCAGCGCGCCGGAAGGACTTGGCCGCAGCGCCTCGGCGCGGCGGCCGCGTGTGGTTGAGGGGCGGGTCGGTGCAGGCCCGGCCCGTGCGGATCGGCGCTGCGGTCGGTGATCGCGTCGCCAAGGGGCGCGGCAGCGGCCTGGAAGGAGCTTTGACAATGACCGATGGCGGCCACGTCCCGGGCGAGGGACTGCCGGAGCACCTGCACGCCGGGCCGGACCCGCTCGGCGGACCGGAGGGCGTCGCGGGCGTTGCACCCCTGCAGGGCGTCGCGACGGACGGCGGAATGATCCCGAACCCGGCGGCGCCGCTCGGCGGTCTGCCCGGCGCGGTGCCCCCGGGCGCCGGCGCCGTCCCGCCGCAGGCCCAGCCCGGCTTCACCGTCCCGGCCCCCGGCATGCCCGGCGACGGCTGGGCCGTCGACCAGGGCGCGCCGCGCCCGGCCTTCCACTTCCTCGACCAGCCGGACGGGCTGGACGAGGAGGAGGACGTGCTGCTGATGCCCGGTCCGCAGGGCTCCTGGGGCGAGCCGTTGGCGCCCGCCCCGGTCGACCAGACCGCGTTCGCCCCGCAGCCGGACGGCCTGCCGGTCGAGCCGTCCTGGCCGCCGGTCGAGCCGCCGGTGCTCGGCGGCGAGCACGCGCAGCAGCCGCCCGTCCACGGCGTCCCCGCGCAGGCGCAGGCCGGGCAGCCGGTCGCGCAGGTCCAGCAGCCGCGTCGGCCGCTGCACGCCGGACCGCCGATCCCGGACCCGTCGCTGATGACCGGCCAGGTGCCGGTCCGTTCGCTGGCCGACCGCGGTCCCTCGCAGGGCGGCACGCCGGCGCACGGCATCCCGGTGGTCGGACGGCCGCCGGTGGCCGAGCCCGTCGCTCCCGCGCCGCAGGCCGTCGGGGTGGCGCCGCAGATGGTCACGGCTCCGGTGGCCGAGGGCGTCCAGGGCGTCCAGCACGTTCAGGACGTCCAGGGTGTCCAGCAGGTGCCGCAGGAGCAGGGCTTCCCGCAGGCTCCGGCGGGCGTGCCGCAGGTCGACGGCGTGCTGACCGTCGAGACGGTCGGCGCGATCGAGGTCGTCGAGGTCGTCGAGACGCCGGAGGCGGCCCAGGCCGCTCCGGTGGCGGAGGTCGCGGGGGTCGTCGAGGCGGTCGCGCCGCAGGCCGTCGTGGCCGAGGCTCCGGCCGCCGAGGGCGTCGCCGTCGAAACCGTGGCCGTGGAGACGGTCGCCGTGGAGGCCGTGGCCGTCGAACAGGCCGCCGAGGCGGTCGCCGCCGTCGAGGCCGTCGCCGTCGAGGGCGGGGCCGAGCAGGCCGACGCCCCCGCCCAGGGCGGCCAGCCGCGCCGGATCTCCGCCTTCCTCGCCGCGCCCACCCCGCACGGCCTGCCC
This sequence comes from Streptomyces rubellomurinus, assembly GCF_000961885.1. Classification (GTDB taxonomy): domain Bacteria; phylum Actinomycetota; class Actinomycetes; order Streptomycetales; family Streptomycetaceae; genus Kitasatospora; species Kitasatospora rubellomurina. Next base: position 8,509 of record NZ_JZKH01000070.1, on the reverse strand, counting down.
ACGGTCGAGGCCGCCGAGCAGGCCCCGGCCGTCGAGCCGGAGGCGGCGCAGCCGCAGCACGCGCCCATAGCGGCCGCCGACGCGCCGCAGGCCGTCGTGGCGGAGCACGCCGAGCAGGCTGTCGAGCCGGTTGCCGAGCCGGGTGTCGAGCAGGTTGTCGAGGCGCAGCCGGGTGAGCAGGCCGTCGTCGAGCCGGTCGCCGAGACCGCCGCCGGCACCGGCGAGATGCCGTCCGGTCAGGCCGTCGGCGAGTCGGCCGCCGAGGGCGAGCAGCCCCAGCCGGAGGCGCCGGCGCAGGCCGAGGCGCCCGCGCAGGCCCAGGCCGCCGAGCCGGTCGAGCCCGCCACCGAGCAGGCCGCCGCCGAGCAGCCCGTGGCGGAGCAGCCGGCCGAGGCCGTCGCGCCGGAGCAGCAGCCGGTCGCCGCCGAGCAGGCCGCGCAGGCCGAGCAGCCGGCCGAGCCCCGGGCCGCCGAGGAGCCCGCCGCCGAGCAGGCCCCGCAGCCGGAACAGCCCGAGCAGCCCGCAGCGGCCGCCGACGCTCCGCAGGCCGCCGACGCTCCGCAGGCCGTCGCGGCGGAGCAGGCCGAGCAGCCCGCCCCCGAGGCCGCCGCCCCGGCCGCCGCCGAGCCGGAGGCCGCCCAGGAGGAGGCCCCCGCCGAGCAGCCGGGCGCCGAGCAGCCCGCCGCCCAGGAGCCGGCCGCCGAGCAGCCCGCCCCCGCCGAGCAGCCGGACCAGCCCGAGGGCTCGGCCGCCGCCGAGGAGCCCCAGGAGCCCGCCGAGCCGCGCGGCCCGGCCGCCCCCGGCTACGACGAGGCTGGCCGCGACGCCGTCCACCAGGTGATCCGCGAGCGCCGCGACATCCGCAACGGCTTCCGCCCGGACCCGATCCCGCACGAGGTGCTGATCCGCGTCCTGGAGGCCGCCCACACCGCGCCCAGCGTCGGCTACTCGCAGCCGTGGGACTTCGTGGTGATCCGCTCCGCGAAGACCCGCAAGAAGATGCACGCCCTGGCCGAGCGCCAGCGCGAGGCGTACGCGGACTCGCTGCCCAAGGGCCGCGCCAAGCAGTTCCGCGAGATCAAGATCGAGGCCATCCTCGACACCCCGGTCAACATCGTGGTGACGGCCGACCGAACCCGCGGCGGCCGCCACACCCTGGGCCGCCACACCCAGCCGCAGATGGCCCCGTACTCCGCCGCCCTGGCCGTGGAGAACCTCTGGCTGGCCGCCCGCGCCGAGGGCCTGGGCGTCGGCTGGGTGAGCTTCTTCGACGACGAGGAGCTGGTCCGCGAGCTGGGCCTGCCCGAGCACCTGGAGGTCGTCGCCTACCTCTGCGTCGGCTTCGTGGACTCCTTCCCGGACGAGCCCGAGCTGGAGCAGCAGGGCTGGGCGAAGAAGCGCCCGCTGTCCTGGGTGGTCCACGAGGAGCAGTACGGCAACCGCGCGCTGCCCGGCGAGGAGCCGCAGAGCCTGCTGGCCGACACCCTGCGCGGCATCCGCCCGCTGGACGCCAAGGCGCTCGGCGAGGCCTGGGACCGGCAGAAGCGGATGACCAAGCCCGCCGGCTCGCTCGGCATGCTGGAGATCATCTCCGCCCAGCTGTGCGGCCTGTCCCGCAAGTGCCCGCCGCCGATCCCGGAGCCCGCCTGCGTGGCGATCTTCGCGGGCGACCACGGCGTGCACGCCCAGGGCGTCACCCCCTGGCCGCAGGAGGTGACCGCCCAGATGGTCGGCAACTTCCTGGCCGGGGGAGCGGTGATCAACTCCTTCGCCAAGCAGATCGGCACCGAGGTCTGCGTGGTGGACGTCGGCGTCGCCGCCGACCTGCCGGACGCCGTCCAGCAGGGCCGCGCCACCGGCCTGCTGCCGCGCAAGGTCAAGCCCGGCACGGACGACATGACGCAGGGCCCGGCGATGAGCCGCGAGGAGGCCCTGAAGGCGATCGAGGTCGGCATCGAGACCGCCCGCGACCTGGTCGCGGCGGGCAACAAGGCGCTGGTCACCGGCGACATGGGCATCGCCAACACCACCGCCTCGGCCGCCCTGATCTCGGTGTTCACCGGCCTCGACCCGGCCGAGGTCACCGGCCGCGGCACCGGCATCGACGACGAGACCCACGCCCGCAAGGTCGAGGTCATCCGCGCCGCGCTGGCCCTGCACCAGCCCGACCCGGAGGACCCGATCGGCGTCCTCGCCGCGGTCGGCGGCCTGGAGCACGCGGCCATCGCCGGCTTCCTGCTGGGCGCCGCCTCGCTGCGCACCCCGGTGGTGCTGGACGGCGTGATCGCCGGCTCGGCCGCGCTGGTGGCCAAGGCGATCGCCCCCGAGGTGCTGGCGGCCTGCATCGCCGGCCACCGCTCCGCCGAGCCCGGCCACCAGGCCGCGCTGGCGAAGCTCGGCCTGCGTCCGCTGATCGACCTCGACCTGCGCCTCGGCGAGGGCACCGGCGCCCTGCTGGCCCTCCCGCTGGTGCAGAGTGCGGCCCGCGCGATGCACGATGTAGCCACCTTCGACTCCGCCGGGGTCACCGAGAAGGCCTGACGCACCCGTCACCGCTCCGCGGACCGGCCCGAGGGCGCGCCGGCCCGCGGAGCGGCGTATCGCCGTCCCATCCGCACACCCCCTCACCCCCGACCAGGAGCACCGCCGATGACCGCGCCCACCCCGCACCCCAGCACCGAGGGCCGTACGCCCTACCCGGTCGGCCTGCTGCTGGCCGGCCGCCGCGTCGTCGTGGTCGGCGGCGGCCAGGTCGCGCAGCGGCGGCTGCCGGCCCTGATCGCCTCCGGCGCGGAGGTGCACCTGATATCCCCGGCCACCACCCCGGCCGTCCAGGCCATGGCCGACGCGGGCGAGGTCACCTGGCACGCCCGCCCCTACCAGGACGGCGACCTGGCCGGCGCCTGGTACGCCCTGGTCGCCACCGACGACCAGGCGGTCAACGAGGCGGTCAGCGCCGAGGCCGAGCGCGCGCGGGTGTTCTGCTCCCGCAGCGACGACGCCGCCGCCGCCACCGCCTGGACCCCGGCCAGCGGCCGCGACGCGGGCGCCACCGTCGCCGTCCTCACCGGGGACCCGCGCCACTCCGCCGCCCTGCGCGACGCGATCGTGGACGGCCTGCGGGACGGCTCGCTGGCCGCCCGCCAGTACCGCACCCGCGGCGCCGGGGTGGCCCTGGTCGGCGGCGGCCCCGGCGACCCGGACCTGATCACCGTGCGCGGCCGCCGGCTGCTCGCCGACGCCGACGTGGTCGTCACCGACCGCCTCGCCCCGCGCGAGCTGCTCGCCGAGCTGCCCGAGCACGTCGAGGTCATCGACGCCTCCAAGATCCCCTACGGCCGGTTCATGGCCCAGGAGGCGATCAACCGCACCCTGATCGAGCACGCCAAGGCGGGCCGGTTCGTGGTGCGGCTCAAGGGCGGCGACCCGTACGTCTTCGGGCGCGGCGGCGAGGAGCTGCTGGCCTGCGCCGAGGAGGGCATCCCGGTCACCGTCGTCCCGGGCATCTCCAGCTCGATCAGCGTCCCGGCGGCGGCCGGCGTCCCGGTCACCCACCGCGGCCTGACCCACGAGTTCACCGTGATCTCCGGCCACGTCGGCCCGGACGACGAGCGCTCGCTCACCAACTGGGAGGCCGCCGCGAAGATGAGCGGCACCCTGGTGCTGCTGATGGCGGTGGACAAGATCGGCGCCATCGCGGCCCGGCTGATCGAGTACGGCCGGCCGGCCGACACCCCGGTCGCGGTCGTCCAGGAGGGCACCACCGCGGCCCAGCGCCGGGTCGACGCCACCCTCGGCACGGTCGGCGAGGTCGTCGCGGCCGAGGGCGTCAAGCCGCCCGCGGTGATCGTCATCGGCGACGTCGTCAACGTCCTGGCCGCCGCCTTCCGCCCGTAGGACGGTCGGCAGGACGGTTCACGGAGTGGGAAGTCGGCCGGTCCGACTTCCCACTCCGCGTGTTGGGGCGCCGGTCACTCCAGCGGCTGCTCCGTCCAGATCACCTTCCCGGTCGCCGTGTACCGCGTCCCCCAGCGGTCCGCGAACTGCGCGACCAGGAACAGCCCGCGCCCGCCCTCGTCCTCGGTCGCCGCGTACCGCAGGTGCGGCGAGGTACTGCTGCCGTCCGCCACCTCGCAGATCAGCGACCGGTCCCGCAGCAGCCGCACCCGGATCGGCCCGGAGCCGTACCGGATCGCGTTGGTCACCAGCTCGCTCAGGATCAGCTCGGTGACGAACGCCGCCTCGTCCAGCCCCCACTCCGCCAGCCGCCGCGCCACCGCCGCCCGGACGCCGCCCACCGCCGCCGGATCGGGCGACACCTCCCACTCCGCCACGTGGTCCGCCGGCAGCACCCTGGTCTGCGCCACCAGCAGCGCGATGTCGTCCTGCGGATCCGCCGGCAGCAGCGCCCCGAGCAGGTCGGCGCAGGTCTGCTCGGGCGTGCGCGCCGGCCCGGCCAGCGAGGAGCGCAGCAGCTCCAGCCCGGTGTCCAGATCCCGGGTGCGGTCAACCACCAGGCCGTCGGTGAACAGCACCAGCCGGCTGCCCTCCGCCAGCTCCAGCTCGACGGCCTCGAACGGCAGCGCCGCCAGCCCGAGCGGCGGCCCGGTCGGCAGCTCGGCGAAGACCACCCGGCCCTGCGGATCCACCACGGCCGGCGCCGGGTGCCCGGCGCTAGCCAGCGTGCAGCGGCGCGACACCGGGTCGTAGATCGCGTACAGGCAGGTCGCCCCGGCCAGCCCGGTGCCCTCGCCGGCCGCCTCCTCCTGGTCGATCCGGTTCACCAACTCGTCCAGGTGCCCGAGCAGTTCGTCCGGCGGCAGGTCGAGCGTCGAGAAGTTGTGGATCGCCGTGCGCAGCCGCCCCATGGTCGCCGCCGCGTGCAGCCCGTGCCCCACCACGTCCCCCACCACCAGCGCCACCCGCGCCCCCGGCAGCGGGATCACGTCGAACCAGTCCCCGCCCACCCCGGCCTGGGCCGGCAGGTAGCGGTACGCGACGTCCAGCGCGTTCTGCTGCGGCAGGCTGCGCGGCAGCAGGCTGTGCTGCAGCGTCACCGCCATCGCGTGTTCCCGGGTGTACCGCCGCGCGTTGTCCACGCACACCGCCGCGTGCGCCACCAGCTCCTCGGCCAGCGCCAGGTCGTCCGGCTCGAACGGCTCCGCCCGCTGCGCCCGCCAGAACCGCGCCACCCCCAGCAGCACCCCGCGCGCCCGCATCGGCACCCGGAGCAGCGAGTGCACGCCGTACTCCAGCACCTGCGCCGAGCGCTCCGGGTCCTGCAGCCGCCAGTCGTCCGCCTCGGTCAGGTGCGGCTCCAGACCGGGCTCACCGCTGTCCAGCGCCCCGGCCAGCGGCGTCTCGGGGACGACGTCCAGCACCGTGCCCACCGGGTGGAACGGCCCGTCCGTCCGCACCCCGGCGAAGGCCGCGCGCCGCATCCGGCCCAGCGAGGCGCCCGGCGGGGGCTCCTCGCCGGTCAGCACCTGCTCGGCGAGGTCGACCGTGACGAAGTCCGCGAACCGCGGCACCGCGACCTGCGCCAGCTCCTCCGCCGTCGTGGTCACGTCCAGCGTGCTGCCCACCGTCACCCCGGCGTCGTACAGCAGCTTCAGCCGGTGCTGCGCGGTCTCGACCCGCCCGGTCAGCGCCAGCAGCTCGGTGGAGTCACGCAGCGTGGCCACGCAGCCCGGCGGGCCGCCCGCCTGGTCGGTGAGCCGGACGTTCACCGCGATCAGCCGCTCCCCGGCCATCACCACCTCGTCGCTCACCGGCCGCCCGGCGGTCAGCAGCGCCAGCGGGACGGGCTCCAGGCCCAGCTCGGCGACCGGCCGGCCCTCCGCGTCCGGCGGCAGGTCGAGCAGTCGGCGCGCCTCGTCGTTGCAGAGCAGCAGCCGCCCGTCGGTGACGATCATGACGCCCTCGCGCACCGCGTGCAGCACCGCCGCGTGGTGCTCGTACATCCGGGTCATCTCGACCGGGCCCAGCCCGTGCGTCTGCCGCCGCAGCCGCCGGCTGATCAGTGCCGTGCCGAGCGTGGCCAGCCCGATCGCGCCCGCCGCGGCGCCGAGGACCACCGGCAGCTGGCGCTCGCTCGCGGTCGAGACGTTGCTCAGGGTGACGCCCGCCGACACCAGCCCGACCACCGAGCCGTCCGGCGCGTACACCGGGACCACCGCCTGCACCAGCGGGCCCAGCGTGCCGGTCAGGTGCTGGGTCACCACCTCGCCGCGCAGCGCGGGCTCGTAGGTGCCGATGAACTTCTGGCCGATCCGGGCCGGGTTCGGGTGGGTGTACCGGATGCCCTGGTTGTTCAGCACCACGACGAAGTCCACGCCCGAGGAGACCCGGACGGACTGCGCCTTCGGCTGCAGGACCGCGGTCGGATCGGGGGAGCGCAGCGCGTCCACGATGCCCGGCGAGTTGGCGAAGGCCTGCGCGACCGCCACCGACCGGTTCCGGGCCTCGTTGTCGGCGTCGTTGTGCGACTGCACCACCAGTGCCACGACGGCCCCCGCCACCAGCAGCAGGACGACGAGCAGTTGCAGCGCGAAGACCTGCCCGGCCACCGACCGGTGCCGCGTCGACCGCGGCGGCTTCGCGCGGTGCAGCTGGTGCCGACCGCGTGGGCGACCACCGGAGGAGTCGGCGGAGCCAGGAGCACCAGAGGCCGACGGAGCCCAGGATCGGCCCGGGGAACGGGCCATACGGTCATATTTGCACCCCTGCTGGCTCGGGACCACCCCGCCCGGTCCACCGTTTGGCCTTCCCCGCCCCGGCTTGGCAAGATCGCAGGGTGTCCGAACCCAGCACCGTCACCGACCCCGCCGACCCGCGCCTCGCCGACTACACCGGCCTCACCGACGTCGAACTGCGCCGCCGCCGCGAACCGGCCGAGGGCCTGTTCATCGCCGAGGGGGAGAAGGTCATCCGCCGCGCCCTCGCCGCCGGCTACCGGATGCGGTCGATGCTGCTGACCCCCAAGTGGCTGGAGGTGATGGCCGACGTCATCGCCGAGGCCGACGCCCCCGTCCACGTCGTCGAGCCGGGCCTCGCCGAAGCCGTCACCGGCTACCACGTCCACCGCGGCGCGCTCGCCTCGATGGAGCGCAAGCCCCTCCCGGCCGCCGCCGAACTCCTCGCCGGAGCCCGCCGGGTCGCCGTCCTCGAAGGCCTGGTCGACCACACCAACCTCGGCGCGATCTTCCGCAGCGCGGCCGCCCTCGGCATGGACGCCGTCCTGCTCTCGCCCGACTGCGCGGACCCGCTCTACCGGCGGGCCGTCAAGGTCTCGATGGGCGCCGTCTTCGCCGTCCCGTACGCCCGCCTCGAACCCTGGCCGGCCGCCCTCACCACCGTCCGCGAGGCGGGCTTCAGCCTGCTCGCCCTCACCCCGGCCGACACCGCCGTCGACCTCGCCGAGCTCACTCCCCAGCGCCTCCCCAAGGCCGCCCTCATGCTCGGCGCCGAAGGCGACGGCCTCACCCCCGCCGCCCTCGCCGCCGCCGACCACCCCGTCCGCATCCCCATGGCCCACGGCATCGACTCCCTCAACGTCGGCGCCGCAGCCGCCGTAGCCTTCTACGCCGTCACCACCGCCTGACCCCGCTGCGCTCCTTGCGCAGGAAGTCGGCCCCTCCGACTTCCTGCGCAACCAAGCCCGAGCCTCGCCGCCCCCCAACAGGAAAGTCGGCCCGCGCGACCCCCTGCGCGGCCAAGCCCAGGCTTCCCCACCCCCACAGGAAGTCGGCCCCTCCGACTTCTCACGCCGCGCTCGGCCTCCCGGGCCCGGACCCTGCCATCTGCGCACGAAGTCGGCCCCTCCCACCCCCGCCCGGCCAGGGCGTCAGCTGATCCCATGCCTTGCCTACGACGGCCTGCGTCGGAAGCCGGCCCACCCGGGTGCCTGCGCAGGAAGTCGGCCCGTCCGACTTCTCGTGCTGGAGTCGGCCTCCCAGGGCGCGAGCCATCTGCTTCGTCGGCCTCGCCTGCGCGGGAAGTCGGCCGGCCCGACTTCCCGCGCGCCATCGTTTTCTCGGTGGGCGGCGGCTGATCGTGGTTTGGCCAGGCCGGCGGCCCGCACCGGATGTCGGCCCGTCCGACTTCCTGCGCATCAGTGTTCTAGCTGACCCCGTGGCCCCATGCGGCCGGTCGGCTGGGGGCCCCAGCTGCGCGAGAAGTCGACCCCTTCGACTTCTCGCGCACGGGCGCTGCGGCTGGGGCGCAGCCTGCACCGGATGTCGGCCCGGCCGACTTCCAGCGCCGGTGGGGGTCAGCCCGTGGGGGCGGTGGGTGGGGCGGGGGCGGCGGCTGGGGGTGGGCTGGTGGGGGAGGCGGCGCCGGCGCCGGGCCAGGATTCGTCGAGGGTGCCGTCGGCCCGCACGGTGTAGCGGGTGGAGGCGATCGCGCCGGTCGCGGCGACGCGTTCCTCGCGGACGACGGTGCCGCCGTCGAGCCGCCAGCTGGCCGTGGCCTGCGGGTCGGCCGCCGAGGTGCGCCAGGTCGCGGC
>NZ_JZKH01000069.1 GCF_000961885.1 Streptomyces rubellomurinus | reverse complement strand
GCCCACGCCGGGGCGCCGCGACGGTGCACCACCCCCACACCGCACCACCCCCCCACCGCACCGTGAGTCGAAACGTCCCCCTGCCCCCGTGATCGGTCGTCAGGTCGGCTCGCCCACCCCAACCCCCTTTGACACTTGGGAGTGGACATGACCAGGATCCCCACGGAGCCCGGCACCACCGAAGCAGACAGAGCCACCGGGGGCGAGACCCACCCCTCGCCCCCCGCCGCGCCCCCTCGCGCGACGAACGCGCTGGACGCGTACTTCAAGATCTCCGCCCGGGGGTCGACCCTCGCGGGAGAACTGCGCGGCGGCCTCACCACCTTCATGGCGATGGCGTACATCGTCCTGCTCAACCCGCTGATCCTCGGCGGCGCCGACGTCACCGGCGCCAAGCTCGACCACGCCGCGCTCACCACGGCCACCGCCCTCGCGGCCGCCGTCACCACGATCCTGATGGGCCTGGTCGGCAACGTGCCGCTCGCCCTGGCCGCCGGCCTCTCCGTCTCCGGCGCCGTCTCCGCGCTCGTCGTACCGCACACCACCTGGCCGCAGGCCATGGGCCTGTGCGTGATCTACGGCCTGCTGATCGTGTTGCTGGTCGTCTCCGGACTGCGCGAGAAGATCATGAACGGCATCCCGCTGCCGCTCAAGCACGCGATCACCATCGGCATCGGCCTGTTCGTCACCGTCATCGGCCTCTACAAGGCCGGCTTCGTGCACACCGGCGGGCCCACCCCGCTCTCGCTCGGCCCGTCCGGCGAACTCACCGGCTGGCCGGTCGCCGTCTTCTGCGCCACCCTGCTCGCGATCTTCGTGCTGATGGCGCGCGGCGTGCGCGGCGCGATCCTGTTCGGCATCGCCGGCGGCACCGTGCTCGCCGTCGCCGTCAACAAGCTCGCCCACGTGCCCGCCGCCGCCTGGCGCAGCTCGGTGCCGGTGTGGCCCGGCAGCCCCGTCTCCGCGCCCGACTTCGGCCTGTTCGGCCACGTCGACCTGTTCGGCGCCTTCGGCGCCCGTGGCATGGGCGCGATCAGCGCCTCCGTCGCCGTGTTCACCCTGGTGCTGGCCGGCTTCTTCGACGCGATGGCCACCATCATCGGCGTCGGCACCGAGGCCGGGCTGGCGGACGAGCGCGGCCGGATGCCCGGCCTGTCCAAGGCGCTGTTCATCGACGGCGCCGGCGGCGCGGTCGGCGGCCTGGCCGGCGCCTCCGGGCAGACCGTCTTCGTCGAGTCCGCCACCGGCGTCGGCGACGGCGCCCGCACCGGCCTCGCCTCCGCCGTCACCGGCGGCCTGTTCGCCCTGATGCTGTTCTTCTCGCCGCTGGCCGGGATCGTCCCGGTCGAGGTCGCCTCGGCCGCGCTGGTGGTGATCGGCTCGATGATGATGAGCCAGGCCCGGCACATCGACTGGTCCGACCGCGAGGTCGCCATCCCCGCCTTCCTGACCTGCGTGCTGATGCCGTTCACCTACAGCATCACCGCGGGCGTCGCGGCCGGCGTCATCTCGTACACCGTGCTCAAGGCCGGGCGGGGGCGGTGGCGCGAGCCCGGGGCGCTGATGTGGGTGCTCACGGCGGTGTTCGTCGTGTACTTCGCGCTCACGCCGGTCAAGTCCTGGCTGGGCGTGCACTGACCCGACCCCTGCCGCGGCCGGCCGGGTCGGGGCCCCGGCCGGATTCACGCACCACCGCCGCCGTACGGGATCGTTTCCCGTACGGCGGCACCCCCGCTACTGTCGAGAATGGGTAAGGAGCACTCCGCCATGCAGGACATCGCCGAGCAGTTGCAGGCCTGGCACGCCTCGGGGCGCTCCTTCGCCGTGGCCACCGTCGTCGGCGTCTCCGGCAGCGCCCCGCGCGACCCCGGGGCGGCGCTGGCCGTGGACGCGGCCGGCGAGGCGGTCGGCAGCGTCTCCGGCGGCTGCGTCGAGGGCGCCGTGTACGAGCTGTGCCTGGCGGCGATCGAGAGCGGCGAACCGGTACTGGAGCGCTTCGGCTACAGCGACGAGGACGCCTTCGCGGTCGGGCTGACCTGCGGCGGGGTCCTCGACGTGTTCGTCCAGCCGGTCGTGCCCGGCTCCGACGCCGGGCTGGACGCCGGCCTCGCCCGGATCGCCGCCGGCACGCCGGTCGCCCTCGCCCGGGTCGTCGAGGGGCCGGCCGCGCTCGTCGGCGCCTGCGTCGCCGTCACCGCCGGGGAGGCGTTCGGGGCGCTGTCGACGGGGCCCTCCACGGTCGGCGCGCTGGAGCGCGCCGTGGTCGCCGAGGCCCGGGCGATGCTGGACGCCGGGCGCACCGGCAGGGTCGTGCTCGGCCTGGACGGGCGGCCCTGCGACGAGCAGGGGCGGGGCACCGTCACCGTCTTCGTCGAGTCCTCCGTGCCCGCGCCGCGGATGATCGTCTTCGGCGCGATCGACTTCGCCGCCGCCGTGGTGCGGATCGGCCGCTTCCTCGGCTACCGCGTCACCGTCTGCGACGCCCGGCCCGTCTTCGCCACCGCCCGTCGCTTCCCGGACGCCGACGAGGTCGTCGTCGACTGGCCGCACCGCTACCTCGACTCGCAGCTCGGCCGGATCGACGGGCGCACCGTGCTGTGCGTGCTCACCCACGACGCCAAGTTCGACATCCCGCTGCTGGAGCGGGCGCTGCGGCTGCCGGTCGGCTACGTCGGCGCGATGGGCTCGCGCCGCACCCACCGGGAGCGGCAGGCCAAGCTGCGCGAGGCCGGGCTGAGCGACGCCGAACTGGCCCGGCTGCGCTCCCCGATCGGGCTCGACCTGGGCTCGCGCACCCCGGAGGAGACGGCGGTGTCGGTCGCCGCCGAGATCGTCGCCCACCGGCGCGGCGGCAGCTGCCTGCCGCTGAGCGCCGGGAACGGGCCGATCCACCACGACCTGGCGACGCCGGCGGAGGAACCGGCCGGGAGCCGTTCGCCGCACGCCGCGTGACGAGGGCGGGTGACGTTGCGTGGCCACCGCGTTGGCGGGAGGCTGGAGTTGCGGACTCGCCCCGAGCCCGGGGAAGGAGCGGGGACCATGCGCGCCCTGCTGGAGGTCGAACTCGACACCGCGACCTCGAACAAGCTCGTCAGCGACGGATCGATCACCGAGGGGGTCCAGCAGATGCTGGCCCAACTCAAGCCGGAGGCGGCCTACTTCCTCAACCGGCGAGGCCGCCGGTCCATGGTGATGGTGGTGAACGTCGCGGACGAGGCCTCGCTGCCGTCCATCGCCGAACCGTTCTGGCAGCAGCTGAACGCCACCGTCGACCTCCACATCTGCATGACCGCCGACGAGCTCTTCGAAGGGCTGCGGCGGCTGAAGGGCTGAACGCCGCGGCGAAGGGCTGAAGGTCGCGGCGAAGGCCCGGCAGCTGTGGCGAAGGCCTCCGGGCTCCGCTCGGGGCGGGGCCGGGAGGCCTTCGCGATCACGTCACCGGGTGGGTCAGGCGGTCTTGCAGGAGCGCTGCCAGTTCCAGCCGATGAAGGTGTGGCGCAGCTGGACGTCGAAGGTGCAGCTGTAGGTGAGGTCGGGGTTGAGGGTCACCGAGGTGGTGTGGGTGTTGCCGTACCACAGGCCGGTCGGGTCGAAGATGCCCTTGTAGGAGAAGTCCGCGCGGGCCTGGGAGTTGGTGACGGCACAGTCCGTGGTGCAGTCGTCGCTGTTGGTGGCGGAGGCGACCGACCAGCCGGCGTTCCACGGCTCGCGGTTGAAGCCCTGGGTCGCGGTGGTGGCGGCGGTGGTGATCCGGCCGTTCGCGACGTCCCAGTCGGAGGTGGTGTAGAGGCCGGTCATGCGGATGTTGCAGCAGTCGTACATCTCGCTGGCGCTGGTGACCTTGCGGTGGCCGGCGACGGTGGTGTCGCCCGCGGCCGCCAGGGCCTTGGCGGCCCGGGCCGTGCGGGCCTGCGCGGTCTGGGTGCCCTGGGCGGTCGGGACGTAGGAGACCGGGCCCTCCTGCGGCTTGCAGTCCGGTCCGATCGTCACCGTCTGCTGGACGGTCGTGCCCGCGGGCGGGACCGGCAGCGAGCCGGTGAGCGTCACGCCCTCGCAGCTCTGGGCGCTCGGCGCGTCGGCGGCCGGTGCCGCGACGGCTCCCGGGGCCATCGCCATGAGCAGACCGGCCGCACCGAGCGCTACCGAAACCAGACGCTTCTTCACAGTTCGTGTTCCCCTCACTGGTTACCTGCCGGTAAGCCTACGGGCGGACCGACACTGACCAGGGGGTTTTGGCAGGAAGCTGACACTCCGTTTGTGAGTTGCGTCAGTCACTATCAGGAGCCGTCACGCCGGGTGGCGCCGCCTCGGCCCATGCCGCGTCATGTCGGGCCGCCTCAGGTCACGTTGAGGCGGGCGGCGAGGCGCAGCAGTCCGGGGCTGAGCCGGGACAGGAACCGCGCGACCTTCGCCTCCGGGGTGACCGGGACGACCGCCCGGCCGGTGCGGACGGCGCGCACGATCGCGTCGGCGACCTTCTCCGGCGGGAAGCCACGGCGGGCGTAGAGCCGGGCCGCGCGGGCCTGCTTGGCGGCCTGCTCGGCGGCGGTGGTGGCGGAGAAGGTGGAGGTGCGGGTGATGTTGGTGTTGACGATGCCGGGGCAGATGGTGGAGACGCCGATGCCGTGGGCGGTGAACTCGGCGCGCAGGCAGTCGGAGAGCATGAAGACGGCGGCCTTGCTGGTGGCGTAGGCGGTGAGCGCCTTGGACGGCAGGTAGGCGGCCGCCGAGGAGACGTTGACCAGGTGGCCGCCCCGGCCGCGGTCGGCCATCAGCGTGCCGAAGGCGCGGCAACCGTGGATGACGCCCCACAGGTTGACGTCCAGGACGCGCTGCCACTCCTTCTCGGTGGTCTGCAGGAACGTCCCGGAGTGGCCGATGCCCGCGTTGTTGACCAGCACGTCGGGCACACCGTGCTCGGCGGCGACGGCCTGGGCGAAGGCGTCCATCGCGGCGCCGTCCGCGACGTCCACCCGGTAGGCGTGCGCCTTCGGGCCGACCAGCGAGGCGAGTTCGGCGGTGCGCTCGGCGGCCGCGAGGTCGAGGTCGCAGACCACCACCCGGGCGCCGTCCTCGGCGAGGGCGAGCGCGGTGGCCCGCCCGATGCCGCTGCCGCCGCCGGTCACCACGGCCAACCGGCCGTCGCCCTCGGCCGGTCGGCCGTTCCCGGCCCGTTCGGCGGCGGTGCGGGCGGTGAACTCGCGGACCAGTCCGGCCACGGTGGCTCCCTTCTCCAGCAGCGCCGACCAGTGGCCGGCGTGCAGCGTCCTTCGGGTCAGGTTCGGCACCCAGCGCTCCAGCCCCTCGGAGAGGTAGGTGCCCACGTAGCGGTCCCGGGTCAGGGTGACCAGCTGGACCGGCACCTCGGTCGGCCGCTCGCGCGGACGGCCCATGGTGGGGCGGAAGTTGGCCCGGTACAGCTCGATGCCGCGGACGGCGTCGCGGCGCAGGCTCGGCCCCGGGTGGCCGGCGCGCGGGGTGACGTGCTCCAGGTCGCGCAGCACCCGCGGCCAGGCCCGGGCCAGGCCGAGGCGCCACGCCGCCGGGGCGAGGTAGGGCAGGTGGAAGGCGGTGATGTACCAGGAGTGCAGGCCCTGGTGGAGCAGCTGCCCCAGGTGGCGCGGGGTGGGCCGGCGCAGGCGGTGGCGCAGCCAGTGGCCGGTGTGGTCCAGGCAGGGGCCGGACATGGTGGTGTAGGAGGCGATCCGCCGCTCGGCGCCGGGCGCGGTGACGGCCTCCCAGGACTGGATCGAGCCCCAGTCGTGGGCGACCAGGTGGACCGGCTCGTCCGGGCTGACGGCCTCGGCGACGGCGAACAGGTCCTCGGCCAGGTGCTCCAGCCGGTAGCCGTCCCGGCCGGCGGGCGCGCCGGACTCGCCGGCGCCGCGCACGTCGTAGCGGACCACGTGGTGGTCGCGGGCGAGGTCGGCGGCGACGTCGTCCCAGACGGCGTGGGTGTCCGGGTAGCCGTGCACCAGCAGGACGGTGGGGGCGGCCGGGTCGCCCTGCTCGAAGACGGCGAGCGACAGGCCGCCGGAGCGGACGGTCCGGCGGCGGGTCGGGGTGCTCATCGGGCGGCCTCCACGGCATCGGTCCGGGTGCTGGTCGCTTCCTGCCCGGCGGCCGTCCAGCGGCGGACGTGCGGCAGGTCGTCGTCGAGCCAGTGGGCGTCGTCCTCGGTGACCACCAGCAGCTCCTCGAACTTGATGCCCACGCCCCGGAAGCCGATGTGCGGCTCGACCGCCCACAGGCCCGGGGTGGGCGCGTGCCGGGACGAGCGGCCGTCCGCCCACAGCGGCGAACGGCCGTGCAGGCGCTCGGTGACGAGCTCGCGGCCGAGGGTCTGAAGGGTGCGCACGCCGAAGCCGAACACGTTCACCCCGGCCGGGCCGCGCACGGTGGTCCGGGTCACCTGGTGGCCGATCACCCGGCCCGGGTACACCCGGTGGCGGTTGTCGTAGCCGTGCGCGGCGATCTGCGCGTCCACGGCCGCGTACACCTCGTTCAGCGGCTTGCGGGCGCGCACCTCGGCCAGGATCAGCTCGCGGTACACCGCGAGGTCGGCGGCCAGGCGGTCCCAGACCCGGTTCTCGCCGACCTTGCCGCCGTAGCCGATGTCGGCCGTGTAGCCGTCCACGATCGGCGCGCAGTCCAGCACGTACGGCATGCCCTCCTCCAGGCGGCGGCTGCCGGCGAAGAACTGCAGCGGGGTGCGGAAGTGCCGGAACGCCGTACGGTCGCCGAACCAGGCGAACGGGACGTGGAAGAAGTCCTGCACCCCGGCGGCGACCAGGCGGCGGCGCAGCTCCGCCGTCGTCTGCCGCTCGGTGACGCCCGGTTCGATCCACGCCGCGACCTGCTCGGCGCAGTGGTAGGCGAGCTGCTGGACCTCCCGGAAGCGGGCGAGGTCGCGCTCGGTGTAGGGGAAGGCGGGCATCGCTGCCATCGGGGCTCCTAGTGGTTCGGGCCGGTGCGGGTTCGGGCCGGTGGCGGTCCTGGCCGGTGCGGGTGCCGGGGGCGGTCCTGGCCGGTGCCGGTTCGGGCCGGTGCCGGTTCGGGCCGGTGCGGGTCAGAGGTCGAGGACCAGGGTCTCGCCCTCGGCGGCCCGCGAGACGCAGGGCAGCAGGGCGCCGGCGGCGCGCTGCTCGGCGGTCAGGCGCCGGTCCCGGTGCTCGGGCTCGCCCGCGAGGACGCGGAGCTCGCAGGTGCCGCAGAAGCCCTGGTGGCAGGAGTACGGGAGGTCCGGGCGGGCCTCGCGCAGCACGTCCAGGGCGGACCGGTCGGCGGGGACGTCCAGCGTCGGGCCGGCCGCCCCGAGCCGGACCGCGAACGGGCGGCCTCCGGTGACCGGCGCGGCGCCGAAACGCTCGAAGTGCAGCGACGCGGCCGGGGAACCGTCCAGCGCCCGCTGCACCGCGGCCAGCATCGGGGCGGGGCCGCAGCAGTAGACGGCGGCGCCGCGCGGGGCGTGGGCGAGCAGCTCGGCACCGGTCGGGACGCCGCCGTGCTCGTCGTCGGTGCGCAGCACCACCCGGCGCGGGTCCAGGGCGCGCAGCTCGTCCCCGTACGGGAGGGTGTCCGCGCTGCGGCCGACGTGCACCAGGCGCCAGTCCAGGCCGTGCCGCTGCGCCTCGCGGGCCATCGGGAGCAGCGGGGTGATGCCGATGCCGCCGGCGAGCAGCAGGACGACGGGCTCGGCACAGAAGGCGAAGCCGTTGCGCGGGCGGCGGGCGGTGAGGCGGGCGCCGGGGTGCAGGGTGTCGTGGACCTCGACGGACCCGCCGCCGCCCTCGGGCAGGCGGCGCACCGCGACGCGGTAGGCGGCGGGGTCGGCCGGGTCGCCGCAGAGGGAGTAGTGGCGCTCGCGGCCGGAGGGCAGCACCAGGCGCAGGTGGGCGCCGGGCTGCCAGCGCGGCAGCGGGCCGCCGGAGGGGTCGGCGAGGGTCAACTCGACGACATCGGAGGCGAGTTCACGGCGGGCGGTGATCACCAGCCGGAGCGGCGGGGTGGGGCGGCTGAACGGGCGGCGCGGGTTGCGGCGCAGCAGCGGGCCGCCGAGGGCCGGGCTGTAACGGTCGCCGAAGGCGGTGAGCCGGCGCATGAACGTATCGGCGCGGGGGCGGCCGTAGAGGTCGGGGGGCGGGTTGAGCAGGTCCATCCGGGAGGGTCCTCGGTCTCGACGAACAGATGTCGGAGTTCAGATGTCAACTTTCAACTTTCAGATTTCAGCGAACAGATAACAGATAACAACTTTCAGATAACAGATGTTGTTCTCTGTTCGCTGAAACCCGTCAGCCGTGCGCCGCCGCCGCGCGGGCGGCCGGGGAGGTGGCGAGGTAGCCGAGGGCCTGACTGGAGGAGCCCTCCTGGGTGGGGTGGTAGCCGGGCCGCAGGTACCTCAGGCCGGAGCGGACGGAGCGCCCCGGGGAGGGCAGCAGCCCGCGCCGGGAGATCCGCAGGGCCTCGCCCCAGGTGGGCTTGAGCCGCCCGGCCAGGGTCGGGTCGGCCGCGAGCAGGTAGCGCGCCCCGCGCACCCAGAGGTGGACCAGCAGCGGCCCGGAGACCAGCATCCCGCGCAGTCGGCGCAGGTAGCCCGGGTCGAGGTGGACCAGCAGGTCGAAGGCGACGCTGCGGTGCTCGACCTCCTCGGCGCCGTGCCAGCGCAGCAGGTCGAGCATCGTCGGGTCGGCCTTCGCGCGGTCCAGGCCGGGCGAGTTGAGCGCCCAGTCGCCGAGGAAGGCGGTGAAGTGCTCGATTGCCGCGATGAACGCGACCCGCTCGATGACATTCTCCCGCCGCCGGCGCGCCGACAGCCCGGGCTTGTCGCCGAGGACGCGCCGGAACAGCCAGGAGACCTGCCGCACGTACGGGCGCGGGTCGAGCCCCTGGCCGAGCATGTGGTCCAGGACCTCCTGGTGCGCCTCGGCGTGGATCGCCTCCTGGCCGATGAACCCGAGGACCTCCTCGCGCAGTTGCTCGTCCCGGATGAGCGGCAGCGCCTCCTTGAACACCTTGACGAACCAGCGCTCCCCCTCGGGCAGCAGCAGGTGCAGCACGTTGATGACATGGGTGGCCACCGGCTCGTCGGGGATCCAGTGCAGCGGCAGCTGCGCCCAGTCGAAGCGGACGTCGCGCGGTTCGAGGACCAGGCTCTCGTGGACGCGTGCGGCGGGGGCGGCGAGGGCGGGGACGGGCGTGGATCGGGGCATGGCTAGGCCCTCCTGACCTGGGGCGGCGGCTCGGGTTGCGGCTCGGGTGGCGGCTCGGCTGAGGGAAACGTACTCGCGGGTAGCCCGGGGTTCAAGGGTTTCGACCACTCTTATCGACATCGAGTCTAATAACCCGAGCAGACCCGGGCGCCGCCGGGGAGGGATGGCCGGGCAGCACGCGGCCCCGCCGGACGCGTCACGTCCGGCGGGGCCGTCGAGGCGGGCGGCTCAGACCGCCATCGCGAGCAGCAGCGGCGCCGCCGAGGCCGCCAGCAGTTCGGCGGCGGCCCGCAGCTTGTGGATGTTGGCCACCGGCATCGAGGTCGCCAGGCAGCCGACCGTGCTGCCCGCCGTGATCGGCACGGCCGCGCACACCGTGCCCAGCGCGTACTCCTGGATGTCGAGCACCGGCACGGTGGCCGGCTGCCGCTCCAGCCGGTGCATCAGCTGGTCGACGTCGGTGACGGTGCGGGAGGTGAGCCGGGCGACCGGGTGCCGCGACAGGTGGTCGCGGCGGCCGTCCGCGTCGAGCTGGCTGAGCAGACACTTGCCGATCGCGCTGGCGTGCGCGGTGGCCCGGAAGTCCACCCACTCCTGGACGGCCGGCGCGTAGTCGGTGGCCGACACCGCCTCCACCGACAACTCCCCGTCGTGGTAACGGCTGAAGTACACGGCCGCACCCAACTCGTCGCGCAGCTCGGCGAGTTTGCGGTTGAGCCGGGCCTTGACCAGCTGCTCCCGGTTGTGCTGCCCGAGCACGGCGAAGGCGCCGCCGAGCACCCAACCGCCGTCCTGGCACTGGAGGTAGCCCTCGATCTCCAGGAGTTCCGCGAGCCGGCGCACGGTGGGCAGGCCGAGCGAGGTCTCGCGGGCGAGGGCGACGAGCGTGACGCCGTCAGGGTGGCGGTCCACCGCCTCCAGCAGTCTGAGGGCGTACCGCAGGGAGGTGAACGGGCCGCCGAGGCCCTGGTCCAGCGCGGCGTGGCGACCCGGGACCGGTGTCGACATGTCGTCCCCTTCCGATGTCCCCCACGGAGCGACCGCGGGCATCCTCCAGCCTATCGAGCCCGGGGCTCCGGCAACCGCTGTCCGTGAATTTCCGTGCACATTCCGTGCGGCGATCAGGTCGGCACGGTGAACGCCCAGTTCAGCGAACGCCCGTACGGCGGCCCCGGGCTCAGCCGAGCGGCGGGAAGAGGCCCTTGGCCAGCCGGACGAGGGCGGCCTGGTCCCGGTGGCCGGTCGGCGCCTGGAGCACCGCGCCCCACAGGTGCTGCGGCCCGACCACCCACACACCGGCGGACCTGAACACCCCGTTGTCGACCGGCACGCCCTCCACCACGGCCACGGCCTCCGCCACCGCCCCGAGTTCGTCCTCGACCATCCGGCTCTCCCGACGCAGCTTGTCGACGAGCTCCTGCCGGTCCTCGGCGCCGCAGGACAGGCGCCCGCCGGGCATGCCCACCGTCGCGCCGTCCGCGGCCGACCAGTGCTCCGCGTCGACGAGGACCACCTGCCCCTGCGGTCCGATCACCAGGAAGTCGAGGTTCTCCGAGCTGCCGGGGACGCCGAGGTCGCACAGCACGGCCCAGCCGCGCCGGTTCAGCCGGGCGAGCACGCCGGCCGTGGTCTCCTCGCCGCCCTGTTCCCCGATCCCGCCGGCCCACCCGGCCCCGTCGCCTCCCCCGGTCCTCGCGCCTCCCCCGGTTCCTTCGGCCTCTTCGACCCCTTCGACCCCGTCGACCCCGTCGACCCCTTCGGCCCGGGCCCCGGGGTCGGTGTCGGCACCGCCCAGGGCCGCACGGACGCGGGCGAGGAAGCCCGCTGTGGACCAGCTTGACCGATTCATCGACATCCCCCCTCGACTGATGCCGCATCAGACTACGTGGGCCGTGGGGCACCGGTGGCGGGATCCCGGGAACGCGCGACGCGGCCGGGCCCCTCCTCCCACTGCCCTGGGGAGGAGGGGCCCGGCCGGCGGGAAGACGGTCAGCCCTCGTCGCCCGCGCGGAGCTCGGCGACGGCGGCCTCCAGGCGGGCGCCGTACTCCTCGTCGGCGGCGTGGAAGTGCGCGAGGTTCTTCTCGACGACGTCGTCCCGGCTGACCTGCGCCAGGAAGCCCGCGATGTTGTCGATCAGTCGACTCCGCTCCCCCGGGGACATCAGCCGGTACAGCTCGCCGGCCTGGAAGAAGTCGTCGTCCTTGGTGTGCGCCGGCGTGGGGTAGCTGCCGGTGTGGCCGTCGACGCGCTGCGGCGCGGCGAGCGGGGTGTCGGTCTGGGCGGGGCCGTCGTACGAGTTGGGCTCGTAGTTCCGGTCGCGCCCGGCGCTGTTGGCGGCCATCAGGCCGTCCCGGCCGTAGTTGTGCGCCTCGGTGGCGTGCGGGGCGTTGACCGGCAGCTGGGTGTGGTTGACCCCGAGGCGGTAGCGCTGGGCGTCGGCGTAGGCGAACAGCCGGCCCTGGAGCATCTTGTCGGGGGACGGGCCGATGCCGGGCACGAAGTTGTTCGGCGAGAACGCGGCCTGCTCGACGTCGGCGAAGACGTTCTCCGGGTTGCGGTTGAGCACCAGCCGGCCGACCTTGACGAGCGGGTAGTCAGCGTGCGGCCACACCTTGGTGAGGTCGAAGGGGTTGAAGCGGTAGTCGGCGGCCTCGGCGACCGGCATCAGCTGGACGTACAGCGTCCAGGACGGGAAGACGCCACGCTCGATGGCCTGGTGCAGGTCGCGCTGGTGCGAGTCGGCGTCACCGCCGGCGACCTCGGCGGCCTGGCCGGCGTCCAGGCAGCGGATGCCCTGGTTGGTCTTGAAGTGGTACTTCACCCAGTAGGCCTCGCCCTCGGCGTTGACCCACTGGTAGGTGTGCGAGCCGTAGCCGTTCATGTGCCGGTAGGAGGCCGGGATGCCGCGGTCGCCGAACAGCCAGGTGATCTGGTGGGTGGAGGCGGGCGAGTGGGCCCAGAAGTCCCAGACGTTGTCCGCCTCCTGGACGCCGGTGTACGGGTCGCGCTTCTGCGAGTGGATGAAGTCCGGGAACTTGATCGGGTCCTTGATGAAGAACACCGGGGTGTTGTTGCCGACGAGGTCGTAGTTGCCCTCCTCGGTGTAGAACTTCACCGCGAAGCCGCGCGGGTCGCGCACCGCATCGGTCGAACCGAGGTTGCCAGCCACGGTGGAGAAGCGCAGGAACACCTCGGTGCGCTTGCCGACCTCGGCGAGGAAGCCCGCCCGGGTGTAGCGCGAGACCTCGTCGGTCACCTCGAAGTAGCCGTACGCGCCGGAGCCGCGGGCGTGCACGACGCGCTCCGGAATGCGCTCGCGGTTGAACCGGGCCAGCTTCTCCAGCAGGTGCTGGTCCTGGATCAGCAGCGGGCCGTACTCGCCGGCCGAGGCCGAGTTCTGGTTGTCGGCGACCGGGGCGCCGGACTCCGTGGTCAGGTTCTTGGGCATGGCGGGTCCTTCGGGGGTCGGTAAGGGCGGTGCGTGGAGCATGGATTGACGGTTCGTCACGTCAGGCGTGAGACACGGGTGGACGAACCGGCCGGGCGGCGGCCGCCCCGGGAGGCGGCCGGCCCGGCTCAGAGGCCGAGCAGGCGGGCGGCGGCCTCGGCGGCGGCCGGCGGGAGCGGGGCGAGGGCCCCGGCGGCCGCGGCCCGGTCGGCCAGCGGACGGGCGGCGGCCAGCGCGGCGGCTTCCCCGTCCGCCAGGCCGGCCGCGGTGAGCGCGGCCTCGGCCTCGGCGGCGGGCAGGGCGTTGAACCAGCGCAGCGCGAGCGCCGCGCGGCCGGCCTCGGTGAGGCGGCCGGTGAGCCGGAGGCGGGCGAGCCCGCCGTCCGGGTAGACGTTGATCCGTACGTGGGTCACCGGGCGGCCCGGGGCGAGCCGGAAGCGGTGCCGGGTGTCGGGCTGGAGGCGGGTGCGGGGCAGCAGTTCGAACCACGGCCCCTGGGCCGGGTCGGCTCCGGCGGAGGCGTCGAAGCCGACGAGGTCGGCCCAGCCGGGGGCGTTGGCGACGAAGTGGCTGGTGTCCACCTCGGCGGCCAGGACCTCACCGCCCCCGGCCAGGGCGATCTGCACCCAGTCGTTGGCCTTGTCGCGCCGACGCCGGGTCTCCCAGCCCTCGCCCATGACGGTGGCGCGGCCGGGAGCGTTCAGGTTGTGCGGGGAGGAGAAGTAGCGGTCGGAGGCGGCCTCGGCCACGCCGCCGTACTCCTGGGCGGCCAGGTCGAAGGTGAGGCCGTCGAGTTCGCGCGGGTCGGGCAGCACCTCGCCGTGCACCCGCAGCCGGGCGACGCCGCCGTCCGGGAAGATGTTGAGCCGCACGTGGGTGTAGCGGGTGCCGTCCGTGACGGCGAACTCGTGGGCGGTGTCGCCCCGGAGCGGGGTGCGCGGCACGATCACCGTCCAGGCGGCGGCCTCCAGTTCGCCGGGCGAGGGGTGGCCGGGTACGGAGGCGGCCTCGACGGAGGCGCTCTCCGGGTAGTTGCCGGTGAAGTGGGCGGTGTCGACGATCACTCCGCGGACCACTCCGGCGGCGCCGAGCCGGACGATCGCCCAGTCGTGGTCCTGGTCGGTGGGGTGCGGCTGCTCGGCGGAGGCGCCGCGGCGGCGCTTGGACTCCCAGCCGTCCATGATCTGGCCCTTGTGGCCGAAGGTGTGCGGGCGGAACTCGGCGGGCTTGGCGACCAGCAGGTTCTCGGCGTCCGCGAAGGTGTCCTCGTTGGTGGCGACGACGCCCGCGCCGAGCCGCCGCGAGGCCAGGTCGACCAGCTCGGTGAAGGGAGTGCTCGGGGTGTCGGCGGTGGTCACTGGACTCTCCTCGGTTGGCGTCGGTCGTGGGTGGTCGTTGGCTGTCACGGCGACGTGACGGGCCGTCGGCTAGCGCGAGCCGGAAGGGGCGCCGGCGGGCCGGGTGAGCAGCCGGCCGAAGGGTTCGGCGGCCGGGTCCACCGCGCGGCCGCGCAGCCAGGTGGTGCGGACGGCTCCGGTCAACTGCCGCCCCGCGTACGGGGTCACCGGGTTGCGGTGGTGCAACTCGGCGACGCGGACCGGGAATTCGCCGTCCGGGTCGAAGGCGACCAGGTCGGCGTCCCGGCCGACCGCGATGGCGCCCTTCACGGCGTCCAGGCCGGCCAGTTCGGCCGGGCCGGCGGACATCCAGCGGACGACGTCGGCGAGGGTGTGGCCGCGGCGGCGGGCCTCGGTCCAGACGGCCGGCAGGCCGAGCTGGAGGGAGGCGATGCCGCCCCAGGCGGTGGCGAAGTCACCGCTGCCGCCGTACTCGGGCACCTGCTTGAGGTCGGCGGTGGCGGGCGAGTGGTCGGAGACGACGGCGATGAACTCGCCCTCGGCCAGGGCCTGCCAGAGGGCGTCCCGGTTGGCCTCGTCGCGGATCGGCGGGCAGCACTTGAAGGCGGTGCCGCCGTCCGGCACCTGCTCGGCGGCGAGGGTCAGGTAGTGCGGGCAGGTCTCGGCGGTGACCCGGACGCCCTCCGCGCGGGCCCGGCGCAGCAGCGGCAGGACGGCGGCGGAGGAGACGTGCAGGATGTGGACCCGGGCGCCGGTGCGGTGGGCCGCCGCGAGCAGCCGGGCGACGGCGGCGGTCTCCGCGTCGGCGGGGCGGGAGGCGAGGAAGTCGCGGTAGTGGACGCCGGGCCGCTGCGGCGCGGCCGCGAGTACGGCCGGGTCCTCGGCGTGGATGATCGCCAGCGCCCCGATCCGGGCCTGTTCGGCCAGGGCGGCCTCCAGGTCGGCGTCGTCCGCCAGGTGCGGGAACTCGTCGACGCCGGAGGGGGCGAGGAAGCTCTTGAAGCCGAACACGCCCGCGCGGTGCAGGGGTTCGAGGTCGGGGGTGTTGCCGGGGACGGCGCCGCCCCAGAAGCCGAGGTCGACCCAGGCCTGGCCCTCGGCGGTCTTCCGCTTGACCGCCAGGCCGGCCGCGGTGGTGGTGGGCGGGATCGAGTTGAGCGGCATGTCGACGACCGTGGTGACGCCGCCGGCCGCGGCCGCCCGGGTGGCGCTGGCGAAGCCCTCCCACTCGGTGCGGCCGGGCTCGTTGACGTGCACGTGGGTGTCGACCAGGCCCGGCAGCAGGGCGGTGTCGCCGAGGTCGGCGAGCTCGCCGGGGTGCTCGACCGGGAGGGTGCCGTGGGCGGCGATCAGCGCGATCCGCCCGTCCCGGACCAGCACGTCCGCGGGGCGCTCGCCCTCGGGCAGGACCACCCGGCGGGACCGGACGACCACGGGACTGGTGACTGGCATGGGAGGCCTCCGGGACCTGGACGGGGGGGCGAAGCGGGTACGCCGAACGGGGCCGTGCGACAAGGCCGGTGGGGCTGTCGCGGGCCGGTCGGGGCGGGGCGGGAGCGAAGGATTGCGGGGAGCCTAGGCCCGCCTTCAACAAAACGTCAATGGAGGAACGTACGAGGGATCCGGCGCGGGAGCGGTTCGGCGCACGGGGTGCCGCAGGCCCCGGGGCACGGGTTCCGGCGGGCCCGGCGGCACGGGTTCCGGCGGGCCCGGCGGCGCGGTGTCCGGCGGGCCCGGCG
The DNA here is from genome assembly GCF_000961885.1 of Streptomyces rubellomurinus. GTDB lineage: Bacteria > Actinomycetota > Actinomycetes > Streptomycetales > Streptomycetaceae > Kitasatospora > Kitasatospora rubellomurina. The sequence continues at coordinate 28,361 of NZ_JZKH01000069.1, read as the reverse complement.
GCGCGGCGTCCGGCAGGCCCGGCGGCATGGGCTCCCGCGGGCACCGGGTCACCCCGGCAGCAGTTCGGCGGCCAGCCGCTCCCCCGCCGTCTCGGCCAGCTCGGCGGCCCTGGTCAGGCTGTCCCCCGGCTGCTCGGCCAGGTCGGTCAGGGCGAGCGCGGCGGCGAATCCGGCCGCCCGCCACTCGGGCTCGGACAGCTCCAGCCGCCCCGCCACCGCGGCCACCCGAACCCCCGCCCGGGCGGCCGCCGCGGCGACGCCGGCGGGGGCCTTGCCGTGGAGCGTCTGCGCGTCCAGGCAGCCCTCGCCGGTGACGACGAGGCGTGCCCCACGCACGGCCCCGTCGAAACCCAGCAGTTCGAGCAGCAGCTCGATCCCGGGTCGCATGGTGGCGCCCAGCAGGGCGAGCGCGGCGAAGCCCACCCCGCCCGCGGCACCGGCGCCGGGGGCCTGCCGCACGTCCCGTCCGGTCGTCCCGGCGACCAGGTCGGCGAACCGGGTCAGACCTTCCTCCAGGACGGCCAGGTCCGCCGCGTCCGCGCCCTTCTGCGGGCCGTAGACGGCGGCGGCGCCGCGCGGGCCGAGCAGCGGGTTGTCCACGTCGCAGGCGACGACCACCTCGGCGCCGGCCAGCCGCTCCGCGAGCGGGCCCGGGTCGATCTCCGCCAGCCGGCGCAACGCGGCGCCGCCGGGCGGGAGTTCGGCGCCCTCGGCGTCCAGCAGACGGACCCCGAGGGCCTGGACCAGGCCGGCCCCGCCGTCCGTGCTGGCGCTGCCGCCGAGGCCCAGCACGATCCGCCGGGCGCCCAGCGCGACGGCGCGCGCGACCAGCTGGCCGACGCCGTACGAGCCGGCCGTCAGCGGGGCGGTGCGCCCGCCGGGAAGCCGGGCGAGACCGCAGGCCTGGGCCAGCTCGACCACGGCGGTGGTGCCGCGGACGGCGAGCGCCGCGTCCACCGGCAGGCCGGTCGGGCCGGCCACCTTGACCGGGACGCGGGTGAAGCCGGCCGCGAGCGCGGCGGCCAGGGTGCCCTCGCCGCCGTCCGCGACGGGCAGCTCGCGCACCTCGGTGCCGGGCGCGGCGCGGCGGATGCCGGCGGCGATCCGGGCGGCGGCCTCGGCGCCCTCCAGGGTGCCCTTGAACTTGTCCGGAGCTACGACCACATGGCCCTGGTGGGGGGTGGCGGGCATGGCGCGGTCCTCACTTCCGTACGGGGTCTGGCGGTGGTTCGTCGGTGTGGCCCGGGTGTCCGCGGGGTGCGCCCCCGGCTGCTTCGAAGAGGTTTTCGACGGCATGTCCCCGGGTCTGCCCCGGAGGTGCCCTGTCTCAAGCATGGGCCGTCCCGGGCGGGTGCCGGGCCCGCCCCCGGGAGGGGCGTTCCGGGTGGGCCCCTCCCCGCCGTTTTTCCCCTCGACCCGCTTCCGACGTGCGAGGGGCTCCCCTCGGCGGGGAGGGGCCGGGCGACGCGCCGCGGGCACGACCGAAGTGCCCCCGGGCAGGGTGGGCGCGTCACCGGCTGGGTCGACCGGCGGGCGGGCGGATGAGCCCCGGCCCGCACGCCGGTCGGGCACAGCCCCCTGGCGACGCGGGCACGACCGGATGGGTACACGCCGCCAGGGGGAGTCCGTGGGGGGCCGCCGCAGCTCGCCGCAGCTCACTGCAGCTCACCGCGGCGGCCCCGGGCGGGGCGCTACGCGAGCTCGCGCCCGGAGAGCCGCTCGACGCCGCGCAGCAGCGCCGAGTGGTCGAGCGAGCCGTCGCCGTTGGCGCGGGCGGAGGCGACCAGCTGGGCCACCACGGCGCCGACCGGCAGCGCGGCGCCCACGGCGCGGGCGGCGTCGGTGACGATGCCCATGTCCTTGTGGTGCAGGTCGATCCGGAAGCCGGGGGCGAACTCGCGGTTCAGCATGTTCGCCTTCTTGCGCTCCAGCACGGTCGAGCCGGCCAGGCCGCCGCCGAGCACGTCCAGCGCGGCCTTCAGGTCGACCCCGGCGTTCTCCAGGAACACCACGGCCTCGGCCAGCACCTGGATGTTGACGGCGACGATCAGCTGGTTGGCGGCCTTGACGGTCTGGCCGGCGCCGGACGGGCCGACGTGCACGACCGTGGTGCCCAGCGCGTCGAACAGCGGCTTCGCCTCGGCGAAGTCGGCGGCCTCGCCGCCGACCATGATGGACAGGACGGCCTCGATCGCGCCGGCCTCGCCGCCGGACACCGGGGCGTCCAGGGTGCGCACGCCCTTCTCGGCGGCGGCCTTGGCGACCTTGACGGAGGTCTGCGGGGTGATCGACGACATGTCGACGACCAGCGTGCCCGGCCGCACGTGCGCCAGGACGCCGTCCTCGCCGAGCATGACGGCCTCGACGTGCGGGTCGGCGGGGACCATGGTGATCACGACCTCGGCGTCCCGCACCGCGTCCGCGATGCTCGCGGCGCCGTGGCCGCCGGCCGCGACCACGGTGTCGATCGAGGCCCGGGAGAGGTCGAACCCGGTCACGTGGTGGCCGGCCTTGACCAGGTTGACGGCCATGGGCTTGCCCATGATGCCGAGGCCGACGAAGGCGATCTTGCGGCTCATCGCGTCGTTCCTTAGGTGCGTGGGTGGGAGGTTTCGGGGGGGGTGGGTGCGGCCCAGGGCGGCGTGCTGCTCACCCGGACGGCGTGCCGCTCGACGGGCGCCGCCACTCGGCGGATACCGCTACTTGGCGGCGCGCAGCTCGCGCGGCAGCCAGGCGAAGCTGTCGGCGCTGACGCCGCCGGCGGGGCGGTACTCCAGGCCGATCGGGCCGGTGTAGCCGGCGGCGGCGAGCCGGGCGAAGAGGTCCTCGAAGTCGAGTTCGCCGGTGCCGGGTTCGTTCCGGCCCGGGGTGTCGGCGATCTGCACGTGGCCGATCCGGTCGGCGTGGGTGTCGATGACGGCGGCCAGGTCCTCGCCGTTCCTGGCCAGGTGGTACAGGTCGCAGAGGAACCTCGCGTTCCCCAGGCCGGTGGCGGCGTTGACCTTGTCGACCACCTCGACCGCGGCGGCCGCGGACACCAGCGGGTAGTCCGGGGACTCGATCCGGTTGAGGGCCTCGACCAGCAGGACCGCGCCGATCTCGTGGGCGGCCCGGGCCGCCACCGCCAGGTTCTCCAGCGCGAGGGCGTCCTGCTCGGCCGGGTCGACGCCGGGGATCCGGTTGCCGTAGAGCGCGTTGAGCGCGGTGGCGCCGAGGGAGGCGGCGAGGTCGGCGGCGACCTGCACGTTGGCCCGGAAGCGCTCCCGCTCGGCGGGCAGCGAGACCGTGCCGCGGGCGCCCCGGCCGAGGTCGTCGAGGAAGTTGAGGCCGGTGAGGCGTACGCCCGCGTCGGTGAACGCCTTGCGCAGCGCGTCGAGTTCGGCTCGCCGCGGCCGGGGCTCGGGGCCGAAGGGCCACCACAGCTCGGCGGCGGTGAAGCCGGCCGCGGCGGCCGCGGCGGGGCGCTCCAGCAGCGGGAGTTCGCCGAACAGGATCGACAGGTTGACCGTGAAGCTGTGCTTGGCGGCGGCCGTCACGTTCCTCACCTCTCACTCTCTTCCGTCATCCGCAACTTCCACGATGCGGAAGACGGATTCTGTGTGGTGGAAGCATCTCCGGAGCGCCGAGCGGGTGTCAAGACCGTCGCAACATTTTGTTGAAGCGGCCGGGGCGCTGGTGAGGCGCCGGCGATGCCCTGGTGATGCCGCCCGCCCCGGTCCCGCATCGGCCCCGCATCGGCCCTGCCCGCGCCCACCACCGCTCGCTACAGTGAGCACGTGCGATTGATGGTGGAGTTCACGACAGAACCGTTCGAACTGGACACGTTCCCCGAGCACGCCGCGACGGCCCGCAAGGTCGTCGACGAGGCCGGCCTGGACGTGGCGGTCGGCCCCTTCGGGACGGGCGCCGAGGGCGAGGCCGAGCAGGTGCTCGCCGCCGTGACCAGACTGCTCCGGGAGACCCTGGACGCCGGGGCGACCCGGATCTCCGTGCAGGTCAGCGTGCTGGGCGAGGAGGGCGGTACGCCGTGACCGAGCACGTGGAACACCCGCTCGCCGCGGCGGTCAAGCCGCTGCTGGACGCGGTCGGCGCGACGCCCGTCCCGCTGGACGAGGCGAAGGCCGAGGACGTCGTCCTGGAGTGGGAGGGCGCGCCGGCCCTGGCCGTCCGGCTGCCGCACCTGAGCAGCGCGCTGGACCGGCTGCTGGCCGAGATGGCCCGCCAGTTCGACGGCCGCCCGCTGGCCGAGCTCGACCGGCTGGAGAAGCAGCGGGTGGTCGCGCTCCTGGAGGAGCGCGGCGCGTTCACCGTCCGGCACGGGGTCGAGACGGTCGCCACGGCGCTCGGCGTCAGCCGGTTCACGGTGTACAACTACCTGAACCGCCAGGACGGCTCGAAGGCCCCCTGAGCGCTCCGAGTGCCCCGAGCCCCGGGGTGCCCTGACTCCGGAGCGCCCCGACTCCGGGGCGCCCGGGCGCCCCGGCTCCGCGCGGACCGTCCCGCCGCTCCCACGATCCTGGATCGGCGGGCGGCGGGGCGCAGTTGGCGGATCGCACACGATTCGGCCCGGCGGCGGCCCCCGGTTCAAAACGTAACCACCAACCGTTCAACAAACTGTTGACCTCGGGGTGGGGTCGATCTAGCTTGTGCGGGTGGCACCACTCTTCAGGAGGTCCACCCCGTGACCAACCACCCCCACGCCCTCGACGCCCTGGCCGCGGCGGACGCCGCCGAGCTGGAGGCGGTCCTGCTGGAGGTCTGCTCCAGCCCCCGCTGGGCCGCCGCCGTCGCGAAGACCCGCCCGTGGCCCGACCGTGAGAGCCTGCTCGCCGCCAACGCGGCGGCGACGGCCTCGCTGACGGCCTCCGACCTGCACGACGCGATGGCCGGCCACGCCCGGATCGGCGAGCCCAAGGCGGGCGACGCCGTCTCCGAGCGCGAACAGGCCGGCGTCCGCGGCGCGGACCGGGCGCTCCTCGGCGCACTGCACGAGGCCAACGCCGCCTACGAGGCCAGGTTCGGCCACGTGTTCCTGATCTGCGCGACCGGCCGCACCGCGGCCACCATGCTCGCCGCCCTGCGCGAGCGCCTCCCGCACGACGCCGCCACCGAGGCGGAGGTCGTCCGGGGCGAACTGCGCAAGATCAACGACATCCGGCTCAACCGGCTCATCGACGAGGATTCCTGACGGGCCGTCATGGAACCGGACCGCCGGGCCGCGCCGGGTCGGAGGGGCCCGCGGAGCACGGACGTCCCTAGAGTGGGCGAAGCGGCACTTCTCGTCTGACGCATCATCAGATCTGCTATCAGTAAGGTCACTCCACTCATGACCGACATCTCCACCCACGTGCTCGACACCAGCCTCGGCCGCCCGGCCGAAGGCGTCCCGGTCGAGCTCGCACTGCGCACCGAGGGTGGCTGGCAGGTGCTCGGCACCTCCGCCACGGACTCCGACGGCCGGGTCAAGGACCTGCCGGCCGTGGAGGCGGGCTCGGTCGTCCGGCTGCTCTTCGACACGACCGCCTACTTCGCGCTCCGGTCGTCCGAGCCGCCGTTCTTCCCCGAGGTCCCGATCGTCTTCACGGTCGCGCCCGCGCAGCACCACTACCACGTGCCCCTGCTGCTCAACCCGTTCGGATACTCGGTCTACCGCGGAAGCTAGTAGACCGGCCTGGAAGCTTAGGAGCCACGTCATGGCCCACGTGCTCGGTCAGAACCAGTACGGCAAGGCGGAGAACCGCATCGTCCGGGTCTACCGCGACTCCACCCGGCACGAGATCAAGGACCTGAACGTCTCGGTCTCCCTCCAGGGTGAGTTCGAGGACGTCCACCTCACCGGGTCGAACGCCAACTGCCTGCCCACCGACACCACCAAGAACACCGTGTACGCCTTCGCCAAGGAGTACGGCATCGAGTCGGCCGAGGCCTTCGGCATCGTCCTGGCCCGCCACTTCGTGGACGACACCGAGCGCGGCGTCGTCCACGGCGCCCGCATCCGGATCGAGGAGTACGCCTGGGACCGGATCAGGACGCCGGACAGCTCGGCCCGCTTCATCGGCTCGGAGGAGGTAGGCCACTCCTTCGTCCGCAGCGGCCAGGAGGTCCGCACCACCGAGGTCTTCTACGACGGCGAGAGCGTCCGGGTGATCTCCGGCCTGAAGGACCTCGTCGTGCTGAACTCCACCAACTCGGAGTTCTGGGGCTACATCAAGGACAAGTACACCACCCTGCAGGAGGCCTACGACCGCATCCTCGCCACCCAGGTCACCGCCCGCTGGAAGTACGGCTACAGCGGCCGCGACGGCGAGGCCCAGCCCAACTGGAACCGCTCCTACACCCACGTGCGGCGCCACCTGCTGGAGGCCTTCGCCGAGACCTACTCCTACTCGCTGCAGCAGACCCTGCACGCGATGGGCACCCGGGTCCTCAACAACCGCGCCGAGGTGGACGAGGTGCGCCTCGAACTGCCCAACAAGCACCACTTCCTGGTCGACCTCGAACCGTTCGGGCTCAAGAACGAGAACGAGGTCTACTACGCCGCGGACCGGATGTACGGCCTGATCGAGGGCACCGTGCACCGCGAGGGCGTCGCCCCGGTCATCCCGGTCGCCTGACGCCCCGCTCCCCCACCGCCGACCCACCCGCGACCCACCCGCGACCCACCGCCGACCCACCGGCCGCGCCGGCACCTTCTCCGCCGGCCGTGCTCTCCACCTGACCGCTCCACCTGAAAGCTCCACCAGTTTCTCCACCCCCACCCACCGGAGTTCGTGCCTGCCTCGCGGCGGCCGGCCCGGGGTGCTGGAGAGACCGGCCGAGGGACCCTTGCACCGCCGTCCCGCCCTCGGTCTCCGCAACGTCAGCCGGTCTCCAGCGCCACGGGCGCGCCGGGAGCCACGGGCACAAGAGGGGCTCGACATGGCACCCAGCAACACCAGCAGCACCGACGGCGGTTCCACCCCGGCAAGAACCCCCGGACCTGACGAGCCGTCAGTTCCCGTAACCGACCGGCCGTCCGGGACCGGACCCCACCCCGTGGACGAGTTGCTGCCCCCGGTGAAACTGTTCTCCACCGGCCTGCAGCACGTCGCCGCGATGTACGCGGGAGTCGTCGCACCCCCGCTCATCGTCGGCGCCGCGGTCGGGCTCTCGCCCGCCGAACTCGCCCTGCTCATCTCGGCCAGCCTGTTCACCGCCGGACTGGCCACCCTGCTCCAGACCATCGGCGTCTGGAGGATCGGCGCGCGGCTGCCGTTCGTGAACGGCGTCTCCTTCGCCGGAGTCGCCCCCATGGTCGCCATCGCGCACGAGCAGGGACCGAGGAACGCCCTCCCGGTGATCTTCGGAGCGGTGATCGTCGCGGGGGTCCTGTGCTTCCTCGCGGCGCCGTACTTCTGCAAGCTCATCCGGTTCTTCCCCCCGGTCGTGCAGGGCACCGTGATCACCCTCATCGGGGTGTCCCTGCTGCCGGTGGCGATCAACTGGGCGCGCGGCGGCTCGCCGTCCGCGCCCGGCTACGGCTCCATGCGGGCCATCGGGCTCGCCGCGTCCACCCTCGTCGCGGTGGTGCTCTGCAACCGGCTGCTGCGCGGCTTCTGGCAGCAGCTGTCCCTGCTCATCGGGCTGGCGGCCGGCACCCTGCTCGCCTTCCCGCTGGGCCTCGCCGACTTCGGCGCGGTCCAGGACGCGGACGTCTTCGCGCTCCCCTCCCCGTTCCACTTCGGCGCGCCGCGCTTCGACGCGGCCGCGATCGCCTCGCTGTGCATCGTCATGGTGGTCTCGATGACCGAGTCCACCGCCGACATGCTGGCGCTCGGCAGGATCGTCGACCGCCCGGCCGACGAACCCGTCCTCGCCGCCGGCCTGCGGGCGGACGGGCTGGCCACCGCGCTCAGCCCCGTCTTCAACGGCTTCGCGGCCAGCGCCTTCGCCCAGAACATCGGGCTGGTGGCGCTGACCCGGATCCGCAGCCGTTTCGTCGTCGCGGCCGGCGGAGGCATCCTGATCCTGCTCGGGCTCTTCCCCGTGCTCGGGTCGATCGTCTCCCTGGTGCCGCAGCCCGTCCTGGGCGGCGCCGGGATCGTGCTCTTCGGCACGGTCGCGGCCAGCGGCATCCGCACCCTCGCGGAGGCCGGAATGGAGTCCAGCGGCAACACCATCCTGGTGTCGGTCTCGCTCGGCGTCGGCATCGTGCCGATCGCCGCGCCGACTTTCTACGACTCCTTCCCGGAGGCCGTCCGCACCCTGATGCACTCCGGGATCTCGGCCGGCTGCGTGCTGGCCGTCCTGCTCAACCTGCTCTTCCACCACGCCGGAACCGCCCGCCGGTCCAGAACCGGCCGGGCCTCCGGCGCGACGGTGCCGACCGTGACACCGTCCTGACCGGCCCGGGAGGGGCGCACCCCGCCACGGCGCGCCCCGAGCCCGCCACCGCGCGCCCCTCCCGGCCACCATCCCCCTCAAGGAGCTCCGCCATGGCAGTCCAGCCCCCGCCCGCCGACCAGCGGATCGTCATCGAGAACGCCGCGATCGCCACCGTCGACGCCGAGGACACCGAGTACGTCCGCGGCCACGTGGTCCTGCTCGGCAACCGGATCGAATCGGTCGGCGACGGCCCCGCGCCGAACTGGCTGGACAACGTCGTGCGCCGGATCAACGCCGAGGGCCACCTCGTCACCCCCGGCCTGGTCAACACCCACCACCACTTCTACCAGTGGATCACCCGCGGCCTCGCCCAGGACGCCATCCTGTTCGACTGGCTCGTCGCCCTCTACCCGACCTGGGCGCGGATCGACGAACGGCTCGTGCACGCCGCCAGCCAGGGCTCCGCCGCCGCCCTGCTCAAGTCCGGCTGCACCACCGCCTCCGACCACCACTACGTGTTCCCCGCGGACGGCGGCGACGTCCTCGGCGCCTCCATCGAGGCCGTCCGGGAGCTCGGGCTGCGCTTCACCGCGCTGCGCGGGTCGATGGACCGCAGCCGCAAGGACGGCGGGCTGCCGCCGGACCACGCCGTCGAGGACCTGGACGCGATCCTCGCCGCCTCCGAGGCCGCCGTCGACCGCTACCACGACGCCTCGTTCGGCTCGATGCTGCACGTCGCGCTCGCGCCCTGCTCGCCGTTCTCCGTCTCCACCGAGCTGCTGCGGCAGTCCGCCGAACTCGCCCGCCGCAAGGGCGTGCGACTGCACACCCACGGCTCCGAGACGGCCGAGGAGGAGCAGTTCTGCAAGGAGCTGTTCGGGATGGGGCCGACCGACTACTTCGAGTCGGTGGGCTGGCTCGGCGAGGACGTCTGGATGGCGCACTGCGTGCACATGAACGACTCCGACATCGCCAAGTTCGCCGAGACCGGCACCGGCGTCGCGCACTGCCCGTCCTCCAACGCCCGGCTCGGCGCCGGGATCGCCCGGGTGCCCGCCATGCTGCGGGCCGGCGTCCCGGTCGGGCTCGGGGTGGACGGCACCGCGTCCAACGAGTCCGGCGAGCTCGGCACCGAGCTGCGCAACGCGCTGCTGATCAACCGGCTGCACGGCTCCCCGGCCGCGCTCACCGGGCGGCAGGCGCTGCGGCTGGGCACCATGGGCGGCGCCCGGGTGCTCGGACGGCAGGACGAGATCGGCTCGATCGAGGCCGGGAAGCTCGCCGACCTGGCCCTCTGGAAGGTCGACGGGGTCATGCACTCCTCGATCGCCGACCCGGTCGCCGCGCTCACCTTCGGCGCGCTGCCGCCGCTGTCGGTGCTGTTCGTGAACGGGAACGCGGTGGTGGAGAAGGGCCGGCTGACCACCGTCGACGAGGACCGGATCGCCCAGGACTGCGCCCGCGCCGCCAGGGACCTGGCGGCCCGGCCGGTGTGACACCCCCCTGACTCCGGGACGCCCAGGGACGGTGCGTGACCCGGACTCCGCGCGCCCGGCCGGGCGCGCGGAGCGCGGCCCCGAACCCACGGCGAGGGTTCGGGGCCGCGGCGTCGGGCGCGACGGGGTCCGGCGGACAGGGTTCGGCCGACACCCGTCCGATGACAACTTTCAGCGAACAACTTTCAGCGGACAACTTTCAGATAGCAGATAACAGATGTTGAAAGTTGTCAGCTGTCATCTGTTCGCCGCCGGCTATGCACTCCGCTCGCCACCGCCCCGGCCCGCCGGGGGTGCGCTCACGCCGTGCGGCCGAGGGTGGCGAGGTAGGAGCGCCAGCCGCCGTGGTGGGTGATCTCGCGGTGCACGCCGCGCTCGGCCTCGCCGCGGGCCAGCAGCATCGACAGGCAGGCCGAGCCGTCCTCCAGCTCGATCACGCCGAGCTCCAGCTCGCGCGGCTCGCCGGGCAGGATGACGTCGCGCAGGCGCTCCAGGCTGATGTCGTACAGCTCCCCCTCGATGGCGGTGTCGACCGCGGGGTCGCGCAGCAGCCCCGGGCACACGTCGTCGATGGAGAAGAAGCGGTAGCCGGGCGCCGTACGGGCCGGGCCGATCAGCGCGTCCGAGACCTTCGCGTGGAAGGGGCCGCCGACCATCGCCTGACCGTTGAAGAAGATCCTTGCCATGCTCCAACTCCTATGCCGGGTAAGGAAGAACAAAGAAAAACACCGTCCCGCTCGGCGACGCGAAAACAGCCGGACGCGTCGCCGTGCGGAACGGAGCAGGTGGGTGCGCAGCCGGACCGGGCCGGGCCCGGGCGGGCTCAGCCCAGCAGGGGCAGCGCGGGGAGGGTCAGGAAATCCACGAACTCCTCGGCCAGCGCGACCTGTTCGAAGAGCCGGGCGGCCTCCGCCCAGCGCCCGGCGGCGTACGCCTCCTCGCCGAACTCGGCGCGCAGCTCCGCGAGTTCGGTGGCGACCAGGGAGCGGACGAGCTCCGCGGTGGCCTTCTCACCGGTGTCGGAGAGCACGACCCCGTTGTGGATCCACTGCCAGGTCTGGGAGCGGGAGATCTCGGCGGTGGCGGCGTCCTCCATCATGTGGAAGATCGCGACGGCGCCGAGTCCGCGCAGCCACGCCTCGATGTAGCGGATGCCGACCTGGACGGCGTTGTGCAGCCCGGCGCGGGTGCAGCTGCCGCCCGCGCCCGCGATGTCGAGGAGTTGGGCGGGGGTGACGGGTTCGGCCGGCCCGGGGTTGTCCTTCTGGTGGGGCCGCTCGCCGAGGACGGCGTCGAAGCAGGCACGGGCGACCGGGACGAGGTCGGGGTGGGCGACCCAGGAGCCGTCGAAGCCGTTGGCGGCCTCGCGCTCCTTGTCGGCCCTGACCTTCTCCAGGGCGGCGGCGTTGACCTCCGGGTCCTTGCGGCTGGGGATGAAGGCGGCCATGCCGCCGATCGCGTGGGCGCCGCGCCGGTGGCAGGTCCGCACCAGCAGCCGGGTGTAGGCGGCCATGAACGGCGAGGCCATGGTGACGCCGTTGCGGTCGGGGAGGATGTAGTGCTCGCCGGCGTCGCGGAAGTTCTTGACGATCGAGAACAGGTAGTCCCAGCGTCCGGCGTTGAGGCCGGCCGCGTGCTCGCGCAGCTCGTAGAGGATCTCGTCCATCTCGAAGGCGGCGGTGATGGTCTCGATCAGCACGGTCGCGCGGACGGTGCCGTGCGGGATGCCGAGTTCGGCCTGGGCGCGGGTGAAGACGTCGTTCCAGAGCCGGGCTTCGAGGTGGCTCTCGGTCTTCGGCAGGTAGAAGTAGGGGCCGGAGTTGGGGTCGTCGGCGCCCCTGGCGAGGAGCCGCGCGGCGTTGTGGAAGAAGTACAGGCCGAAGTCGACGAGGGCGCCGGCGACCGGGGTGCCGTCGACGAGGAGGTGGTTCTCGTCGAGGTGCCAGCCGCGCGGGCGGACGACGGCGGTGGCGAGTTCGGCGGCGGGCCGGAGGGTGTAGGCCTTGCCGGCGGGGCTGGTGAAGTCGATCCGGCCCTCGAAGGCGTCGATCAGGTTGAGCTGTCCGCCGACGACGTTCTCCCAGGTGGGGGAGGTGGCGTCCTCGAAGTCGGCGAGCCAGATCCGGGCACCGGAGTTGAGGGCGTTGATCGTCATCTTGCGGTCGGTGGGGCCGGTGATCTCGACCCGGCGGTCCTGGAGGGCGCGCGGCGCCTCGGCGACCTTCCAGTCGCCGGCCCGGATGTCGGCGGTGTCGGGGAGGAAGTCCAGCGTGCCGGTGGCGGCGATCTCGGCGCGGCGGGCCCTGCGCCTGGCCAGCAGGTCCTGCCGGCGGCCCTCGAAGGCGCGATGGAGGCCGACCACGAAGGCGATCGCCTCCGGGGTGAGCACCTCCTCCGCCCGGTGGACGCGCGGACCGGCGACAGTGACGACCGGAGCGGCGGGGGAGGCGCCGGGTCCCTGATCTGCAGCCATGGGCAGGACACTCCTAAGACGGTTGAGCCTGGCGAGAGGGGTTCCGGTGGGAGCCCCGCTCGGGGAGATTCCTTGGATCGGGCCCGTCTGTCGGCGGGTTCGATTCTGTAAAGTGGAGACTAGTTTCCGCGATACAGAATTTCAACGGTTTGTTGAAAGATCGCCGGGACTCTGCTCCGCCCCGACAGCGAAGGGAACACCGGTGGCCCGGACCTCCGACCCAGCATCGACGACAGGCACCGACCGCGCGAGCGGCGGGGTGCAGTCCGTCGAGCGCGCCTTCCACCTCCTGGAGGCGCTGGCCGACTCCGGCGGCGTGGCCACGCTCAGCGAACTCTCCACCAGCTCCGGCCTCCCGATGCCCACCATCCACCGACTGGTTCGTACCCTCGTCCAGCAGGGCTATGTCCGCCAGGACACTGCGCGCCGCTACACCCTCGGCCCCCGGCTGATCCGCCTCGGCGAGACCGCCGGCCGACTGCTCGGCAGCTGGGCCCGCCCCTACCTGGCCGAACTCATGGAGGCCACCGGCGAGACCGCCAACCTGGCGGTGCTGGAGGGCGGCGAGGTGGTGTACGTCGGGCAGGTGCAGTCGCGGCGCTCGATGCGGATGTTCACCGAGGTCGGCCGGCGCGTCCAGCCGCACTGCACGGGCGTCGGCAAGGCGCTGCTCGCCCAGCTCCCCGAGGACGAGGTGCGCGCCGTCGTCGGCCCCAACCCCCTTCCCGCGCACACCGAGTTCACCGTCACCGACCCGCAGGAGCTGATCCGCCAGCTCGCCGAGGCGCGCGAGCGCGGCTACGTGGTCGACGACCAGGAGCAGGAGATCGGCGTCCGCTGCATCGCCCTCGCCGTCCCCGGCGCGCCGACGCCCACCGCCCTGTCCGTCTCCGGCCCGGAGGCCCGCATCCGCGCCCTGGAGGAGCAGACCGGCGCCTCCTCGCTGGTGCCCGTGATGCACCGGATCGCGACCAGGCTGGGGCAGGTCCTCGCCCCCTGACCTCGGCGGGGCACGAACGGCGGGGGCGCGAACGACGGGGCGCGAACGCAGGAACCGGCAGCCGTCCGGCCTCGTGGAGGTCGGGACGACTGCCGGTTCGTGAGAGCGGCTGGTCTGCGGGCTACGGGCTACCGGCTACGGCGCTCAGCGGTACACGCGCACGTAGTCGGAGGCGAAGGTGATCGGGGCGGTCCCCTGCGGCGCCGGGTGGTACTTCCCGGCGGACACCGACAGGTTGAGGATCAGGTACGCGGACCAGTTGGCGCCCACGCCCGTGCCGTCCGAGAACACCTTGACGCCGTTGACGTACCAGTCCACCGAGTTGGCGCCGTAGTAGGTGCCGATGGTGACCCAGCCGTTGTTCGCGATCGACTTGGTGTCCTTGTAGAACAGGTGGTTCGGGTTGACGTGGTTGGTCAGCTCCAGCGTGCTCGAGTTGTCCGCGTGGTACTCGAAGGAGTCGATCTCCCCGTGCGTGCCGCTGGTGCCGTTCCAGGTCCACAGCGCCGGCCAGGCGCCGGTGCCGGCCGGGAGCTTGACCCGGGTCTCGGCGTAGTCGCCGGTCTTCACCTGGAAGCCCTGGCTGGAGAACTCGGTGGTGAGCAGGCCGGCGTCCCAGGCCTGCTTGCCGTTCTCCAGGGTGTGGCTGCTGGGCGCGGCGGTGAAGGTGGCGACGCCGTTCGCGACCGTGACCTTGCTCTTGTCGATCCAGTCGAGCTTGTTGTCGTTCGGGTTGTGCGTCTTGTAGTGGTACGAGCTGCTCTGGTCGCCCGTCCAGCGGGAGCCGTACGCGATCGGGCCGTTGAACTCCTCGTCGAAGGCCATCGACTTGCCGGCGATCGGGGCGGCCTGGGCAGGCGGGGTGGTCGGGGCTGGGGTGGGCGTCGGCGTCGGCGTCGGCGTCGGCGTCGGCGTCGGCGTCGGCGTCGGCGTCGGCGTCGGCGTCGGCGTCGGCGTCGCGGTGGTCGAGACCACGAGCTTCTGCGAGGTCAGGTTGTGCCAGGTGCCGGCGCTGTCCTGCCAGAAGCCGAACTGGGTGTACGTGCCGGCCGGCAGGCTGCGGGCGGCGCTGGTGAAGGTCGTGCCGCTCGGGCATATCTGCACGTTGGAGGCGTTGCCGGGGAAGTCGAGGTTGGCGCCCTTCGCGTCGCGCACGCCCACGCCCACGGTCTTCGCGGTGAAGCAGGCCGAGGAGTGCAGGGTGAGCGAGGCGGTGGTGGCCTTGCCGGCGACCATGGTCGCGGGCGCGAGCCGGTCCTGGGTGACGGTCGGGGCGGTCGCGGCCTGGGCGCCGGTGGCGGCCGGCAGGCCGAGCAGGGCGGCGCCGCTGAGGGCGAGCGCACCGGTGGCGGCGACGGCGGTGTTGCGGGCGCGGTGCGACGGGCGGGCATGGCGCGGCGCGCGGCGCCGGGCAGGCTGCTGCATGGGATGTCCTCTGCGACGCCTGCGAGGTGAGCTGTCGGGTTCGGGCTGAGGATGCCCGGCCGCCGGATGTGGCGGCTTCACCCCAAGCCGCGGCGCGCACGCGGGAGCGTACGGCCGGGCGCTGACCTTGGTTCCCCCGCTCCCGTCCGCTGTGATCCTCGAGTGACCCGCCGGCGGGTGGACGGGACTCGGCGTCCCGGCGGCGGGGTCCGCGACGGCGGACGACCGTTGCAGGCTAGGCGGGCCGTCCGTGAACGGACAACTCCCCCGGGCCGCTTGTCGCGCAGTTCACACTGGTGTCGATCAACGACGCTGCGTGGCGGTCGAGTTGATCAATCCTGTCGGTCTGCCGGATCGGCCCCGGCCGCGGGCCGGAAAGCGGGGCGGGGAGCGGGGCAGGAAGCGGGCGGGGAGGAGGCCGGGGGTGGTGCGGCAGGCGGCCCTCGACCGCGCCGGAACCGGGCGCCGTCCACCGCCGCGCCGTGGGCCCGGTCGGATAAATTGGAGTCCTGGCATTTTCCGCACTGCACAAGACCCACCGCACGAGATCCACCGCACAAGACCACCGCGCGCTGCGTCGCGACCACCGCACGAGAGCGCCGTACCGAGGAGCCGCCCCGCCATGACCGCGTCCCTGCCCGCCTTCGCCGGCCGCACCTACCTCTTCCGGGTCGACAACGGCGCTGCGTTCCGCAACACCTACTCGGCCGACGGCACGCGGCTGCGCTGGGAGGGCCTCGGCGAGTCGGCGGGCCAGTGGGAGGACGTGCGGCTGCACGTCGCCGAGGTCGCGCCGGCGGTCTACTTCGTCAGCTGGACGGAGCAGAGCGGGATCACCGTCAGCCACGTCATGGACCTCAACCGGCTGACGGTCCGGGCGTTCTGGACCTTCGAGGGCGAGGGCGGCCGGGTCGGCCAGCTGCACACCGGCACGCTGGAGCCGGTCGCCTGACCCGGCGGGACGCACGAGCCCGGGGACGTCGACGACGGCCCCGGGCCGGGAGTCTCAGACGGTGGGCCGGCCGGGCACCTTGAGGTGCTGGGACAGCCACTCCAGCGAGGACGGCAGCAGCGCGCTCCAGGTCTCGAAGTTGTGGCCGCCGTTCTCCAGCATGGCGTACGAGACCTTCATCGGGGCCTGCACGGCGTCGATGAACCTGTCGGTCTGCTGCTTGTACTCGCCGTCGCCCTTCTTGGTGCCGGCGAGCAGCACGGACACCTTCGGCTGCGGCAGGTTCTTCAGCCGCCACATCAGGTCCGCCTCGTCGCGGCGCTGCTTGCTGCCGCCGAACAGGTCGCCGGTGGTCGGGTCGTCGGCGGCCTCGTAGTACCCGGAGAGGGCGACGGCGGTCGGGAAGACGTCCGGGTGGCGCATGGCCAGCTTCACGGCGCAGTAGCCGCCGGTGGAGTTACCCATGAAGGCCCAGGCCTGCGGGTCGGTGGAGACCCGGTAGCTGGCCTGGATCGCCGAGGGGACGTCCTTGGTGAAGTACGTGTCGGACTGCGGGCCGTTCGGGATGTCCTCGCACTCGGTGTCCTGCGGCATGGCCGGCGAGGGCTTGACCAGGACCATGACGGTCGGCTGCATCCGGCCCTCCTGTAGCAGCTTGAGGGCCGCACCCGGGTAGTTGAAGCGGGTGATCAGGTTCTCGGCCTGCCCGGGGAAGCCGGTGCTGACGATCACGGCCGGGAACTGCCGGTTCGCGTACTCGGGCTGGAAGTACTGGGGCGGCAGGTAGACGTAGCCCTCGGTGGAGAGCCGGCTGGCCTTGCCGTCGATGCGGACCTTGCGGATCTCGCCGGACTGGGCGGGCTCGCGGCCCACCGCGCCGCCGCCCTTGACCGAGGCGGTGCCGATCGTGTCCACCAGCAGGCGGCCGGAGGCGTCCGCCTTGTTCTGGATCACCACCGGGCCGTTGTCGCCGGTGCCCAGCAGGTCGTCCCAACTGCTGTAGAAGGCGAAGTAGTTGTTCGCCACCAGGCCGAGCGCGGCGAGCGCCGCCAGCTGGGTGCCGAGCAGCGCGCCGATCCGGCCGAGCACCGCCCGCCAGCCCTTCCCGGCGAGTCTGGGCCACAGCCAGACCGTGCCGACCATCATCACGACGGCGATCAATACGGCCAGCGCCAGCACCTTGTGGCTCGTCAGACCCATGTCCTTCTTGCTCCCACGCCTCGAACTCCCCGCCCCTCCGCTAGCTACAGGACATCCGAGGTCGTCGACCCGGTTCCCCCGCCGGGGCGCGAGGACCAACCCTAGCGGGAGCTGGGAGACAGCTGATCGCGGGCTGGGGGCGGGCAGGGCGCCGCCGCCGAGGGGTAACAGATGACAGATTTCAACTTTCAGCTTTCAGATTTCATCTTTCAACTTCTGTCAGCTGTTACCCGTCAGCCGCCGGCCGTCAGCCGCAGCCCCGCGGTGAGCTCGCGCATGCAGCGGCCGCCGAGGTCCTGCGGGGAGCCCGGGCCGGTGACCGGGGCGTCGGAGGCGGCCCACTGCTCCAGCGCGACCCGGATCGCGGCCGTCGCCGCGGCGGCGGCCAGCCGGATCTCCAGCGGGTCGGCGCCGTCCGGGCAGCGGACGGCCAGGACGGTGCGCAGCCGCTCCTCCGAGCCGGCGTGGACGCGCTGCCAGGTGCCGTCCAGCCGGGGGTCGCGCAGCAGGCTGCGGGTCCAGTGCATCGCCTCGACGGCCGCGTCGTCGGCCGGGGTCAGCGACGCGACGGCCGAGCGTTCCAGCGCCTCGCGCAGCGGGAGGTCCGCCGGGCTCTCGGCGAGCAGGTCGACCCACCGCTGCCCGCCCGCCGCGAGCAGCGGGGCGACGGCGCCCTCCTTGACCGAGAAGTACCGGTAGAAGGTGCGCAGCGAGATGCCGGCGGCGAGGGCGATCTCCTCGGCGGTGGTCTCCTCGACGCCCCGCTCGGCGAAGAGCGCGGCGGCGGTGCGGGCGATGTCGAGGCGGGTGGCCTCGCGGCGGCGCTGGGTCAGGGTGGGGCGTCCGGTCACGGGCTCAGCGTACGCGGCCCCCTGCCACTTCGGCGCGGCATGCCGATATGGCACGGCGAGACTTCTTGGCACAACGTGCCAGATCGACGTACCGTGTCCCTCAAGGTCGAGAGACCACGAACGGAACGGAGTACCACCATGGAGCGCTTCAGCGGACGGAACGTCCTGATCACCGGCGGCGGCTCGGGCATCGGCCAGGCCACCGTGCACCGGATCCTCGCCGAGGGCGGGAAGGTCGTCGCCGTCGACGTCAACGAGGACGGCCTGAAGAGGACCCTGGAGCGCGCGACCACGGACGGCACCGCGGACCGGCTCACCCTCCAGGTCCTGGACATCGCGGACGAGGCCGCCGTCGTCGCGGGCGTGGCCGAGGCGGTCGCGGGCCTGGGCGGGCTGGACGTCCTGGTCAACGCGGCCGGCATCCTGCGCTCCTCGCACACCCACGAGACCACCCTGGAGTTCTGGAACAAGCTCCTCGCGGTGAACCTGACCGGCACCTTCCTGATGACCCGCGAGGCGCTCCCCGCCCTGCTCGCGGGCGGCAAGGGCGTGGTGGTCAACTTCAGCTCCACCTCGGCGAGCTTCGCCCACCCCTACATGGCCGCCTACGCCGCGACCAAGGGCGGCATCCAGTCCTTCACCCACGCCATCGCCTCGGAGTACTCGAAGCAGGGCCTGCGCGCGGTCTGCGTCGCGCCGGGCAGCATCGACAGCGGCATGACGAACAACCCCGGCCTGCCCGCCGACGCCGACTTCAGCCTGCTGGCCAAGCTCTCCCCCGCCCTCGGCCAGGGCTTCGCGGGCCCGGAGACGGTGGCCGGCGTGATCGCCATGCTGGCGTCCGACGACGGCGCCTTCGTCACCGGCACCGAGCTGCGGATCGACGGCGGCACGCACATGTGACCCGCCGCCCGCCCCGGCAGGCAGCGGGGTCCGCGCCCTCCCCCATGGGGCGCGGGCCCCGCTGCGCCGCGTTCCGACCGGTTTCGGGCCGGGCTACGCAGGCCGGGCCGTTCGGGCCTGGCTGTTCGGGCCGCACTGCTGAGAACCGCGCTGCTCAGGCCGCACTGCTGAGACCGGGCTGCTCAGGCCGGGCTGCTCAGGCGCTTCGCGAAGCGGAGCTCGCCGGGCCCGTCCGCACCGGGCGGCTCGTCCAACGGGGCGAAGCCGTGGCGCCGGTAGAGGGCGATCGCGGGGGCGTTGCCGGGGAGGACGGCGAGGCGCAGCTCGGTGCCGCCGTCCGCGCGGGCCCAGCGCTCGACCTCCTCGATCAGGCGGTCCGCGACACCCCGGCCGCGCGCCCGCGGGCCGACCCACAACGAGCGCAGCTCCCGTACGCCGGGGCCGCCCGTCCCGGGCATGCCGCCGACCAGGCCGACCGGGGTGTCGGCGAGGAACGCCGCGACGCGGTGCGCGCCGGGGAGGTGGAGCCGGGCGCGCCAGCGCTGCGCGCCGCCGTCGTGCCAGTCCGCGAGACCCGCCTTGAAGGCGTGCGGCGCGTCGGTGAGGGCGGCGAGGCGCAGGTCCCGCCAGAGCGGCCAGTCGTCGGGAGTGAGGGCGCGGAGGGTCACCATGGCCGCCACCGTAGGGCTCCGGACCGTCAGCCGGTTCGGGCGCGGGCGTGGCGGCGGCGCGGGGCGGGGTCGCGGCGGGCGGCGAGGGCGTTGCCCGCCGCCACGATCGCCCCGCCGACCAGCAGGAACGCCACCGCCATCAGGAAGCAGGCCCCGGCGACCCGCCGGTACCCGCCGTGCCGGGCGGGGTCGAGGAACGGGTACGGGTACCAGTCGACGGCGTGGCCGCGCAGCAGCGTGTACGTCAGGTAGAGCAGCGGGACGGCCAGCCAGCCGAGCACGACCGTCGGGCGCAGGCGCCGGGCGGGCGGGTCGATCAGCCAGTCGGCGAGCACGACGAGCGGCATCGCGCGGTGGACGACGTCGTTCACCCACGGGATCACCAGCAGCTCCGGGTACTTCGCCAGGACGGTGCCGTAGACCAGGCCGGTGATCGCGAGGTAGAGCACCGCCGCCCCGCGCACCGCGTCCGGGACGGGCGGACGGCCGGTGAGGCCGGCCCAGCCGCCGTAGCCCAGGACGGCCAGCCCGACGAAGTTGCTGAGGTTGGTGAAGTAGCTGAAGTAGTTCACCACCCCGGTGGGGTCGGTCGCCGCGTGGTAGCCGTTGATGCCGAGCGCGACGGCCAGGAAGACGGCGACGGCGAGCCGGGCGGGAGCGAGCCACGCGTGCATCGTCTCCTCCCCCTCTCTGGTGCCCCCGCTCTGGGGGCGTGGTCCGGCAGGGCTACTCGGATTGAAACCCGGGCGGGAGGAGTCGGCCACAGGAGCGGGGGCGGCGGCGCGGGCACCAGCGGGGGCAGCGGGGGCAACGGGGGCAGCGGGGGCAGCGGGCGCCAACAGGGCGGCGGGCGCGGCGCTGAGCGGCTACGGCGTGCGCCAGTCGGCCGCGAGGGCGGCGGCCGGGTTGGCGGTGAGCAGCAGTTCGGGCAGCTCGGGGCCGAAGGTTCGGGCCAGGCGGGGGGCGAGGTCGGTGAGCAGTCGGGCCGGGCCGCCGGCCTGGCGGGCGGTGCGGGTGGTGGTGTCGGCGCCGAGGAGCAGCTGGCCGGCGTGGCCGGCGTCGACCAGGTCGGCGATGAGGTCGAAGGCCTGGTGGTCGGCGGGGTGGCCGGCCCGGGAAGGGCTGTCCAGTGCGAGATGGACGCCCTCGGCGGCGAGGCTGCGGTGCAGGGCCGGGTCGGGCAGGCGGGTGAGGTGGCCGAGGACGATCCGGTCGGTCGGCACGCCGTGCCGGCCGTGCAGTCGGTCCAGGATCTCGTGCGGGTCGCCGGCCGCTTCGAGGTGGACGGCGATCGGGGCGCCGGTGGCGTGGTGCGCCTCGGCGGCGGCCGCGTGCACCCGGCGGGTGTAGGCGGTGGTCGGGCCGGTGTCGGAGGCGATCTTGATCAGGCCGGCGCGGACGCCCCGGGGCGCGCCGGGCAGTCCGGTGGTCAGCTCGGCGACGAAGCGTTCGGCGAGGTCGGCGTGGCCCGCGACGGCGTCCCCGCCGTAGTGGACGGCCTGGTGGGCGCCGGTGGCGGCGACCAGCTGCACGCCCGTCGCCCGGGACAGCGCGGCCAGGAAGTCCGCGCCGCGGCCCATCCCGTACGGGGTCCATTGGACGAGGGTGCGGCCGCCGGCGGCGGCGAAGGCGCGCAGGACGTCCTCGGCGGCGGCCGGGTCGTCCAGTTCCTGGCCGGGGAGCAGCGGACTGCGGATGAAGAGGTGGTCGTGGGAGTCGGTGACGCCGAGCTCGGCGGGGTCGAGGTCGCCGAGGACGGTGCGGACGGTGCGGCTCATGCGCGGGCCTGCTCGGGCTGGAGGGCGGACTCGGGGGCGGATTCGGGCGTGACCTCGGACGCGGACGCGGACTCGGACGCGGACGCGGCGAGGGTGGCGGCGACGACCCGGAGGCCGGCCAGCGCCTTGGGGACGCCCACGTACGGGGCGAGGTGGACGACGACCTCGGTGATCTCCTCCGGCGTCAGCCCGATCCGCAGGCTGTTGCGGACGTGGTCGGCGAGCTGCGGCTCCACGCCGCCGAGGGCGGTGAGGGCGGCCAGGTTGGCCACCTGGCGTTCGCGCAGGCCGAGGCCGGGGCGCTGGTAGGTGCCACCGAAGAGGGCGGTGACGATCCAGTCGGGGAAGCCGGGGGCGATGGCGTCGAGGCCGCCGAGGGTGTCGACGGCGACCGGGCCGGCCAGGTCGGCGAGCAGGGCGTAGCCGGCCTCGCGGTCGAGCGGGGCGACGGCGAGGTCGGTGGGGATCAGCTGGTCGGGCATGGCGGTGGCGAAACCTTTCACCAGTGGCGGCCGGCGGGCAGCCGGTCGAGTTCGGGGCTGGACAGGTGCAGCACCTGGTAGCGGGTGCCGGGGGCGTCCTGCGGGGCCGGGCCGTGCCAGAGGGCGAACCGGAGCAGTTCCCAGCGGCTCGGGTCGACGGCGACGGCGGCGGTGTGCAGCGCGGGGTGGGCGGGCAGTTCGGCGAGCGCCCGTTCGACGGCCTCGGCGGGGTCGGCCGACTCCGGCAGCCGTACGGTCTCGAGGGTGGCGCCGGCCGGCGCCCCGGCCCGGGTGCCGTGGGCGACGCCCGCGCCGAGCCAGTGCCGGACGGCGGGGCGCCCGAAGTCGGCGCTCAGGCCGCGGAAGCCCGGGCCCCAGAGGAAGCCGTTCATGCCCTCGGGGGTGCGCCAGAGGTAGAACGGCGCGTACTGGTTGACCGGCGAGCCGTCCCGGCCGCGCTCGCGGATCAGGTACGCCTTGAGGCCGAGGCCGGGGTGGACGTCCAGCAGGTGGCCCTTGTCGGCGACGCGCTTGCGGATGACGTCCATGTCGTAGTCGGCGGGGAGGGTGATCTCGTACTGCATGGCGTGCACGGCTGGGCTCTCCTCAGGGTCCTCGGGTTCCTCGGGTTCTGCCGGGTTCCTCCGGTGACGGCCGGGCGCCGCCCGGGTGTCAGGCCGAACGGTGCGCGGCCAGCAGGCCGAGGGCGCCGCGCGTCGCCCGCTCGAACGGCCCGGCGTCGCCGGCCGCGCGGGCCAGGACGTAGCCGCCCTGGACGACGGCGACCACGGCGGCGGCGGTGTCCGCCGGGTCGAGGCCGGGGGCGAACTCGCCGGCGGCCTGGCCCTCGGCGACCAGGTCGGCGATCCGGCCGCGCAGCCAGTCGAAGGTCTCCTCGACCGGGGCGCGCAGCTGCGGGTCGGCGACGACGTCCGGGTCCTGCGCCATCCGGCCCATCCGGCAGCCGCGCAGCACGTCGCGGTCGCGGCGCAGGTAGGCGGCGATGCGGTCGTAGGCGGTGCCGGGGGCGGCGAGGTCGGCCTCGGCGATGCCCCGCATCTGCTCGGCGCTGCGGCGCAGGGCGGCGGCGGCGAGGTCGGGCTTGCCGGTGAAGTGGTGGTACATGCTGCCCTGGCCCACGCCGGAGCGCTGCTGGATGGCCTTGGGGCTGGTGCCGACGTAGCCGCGCTCCCAGAGGAGGTCCTGGGTGCTCTCGATGAGACGGTCCTGAGTGGTCACGAGGAACACTGTACATACCAGTAGGTACAGAGCGCCAGTGGTTTCGCGCGTTCCGGAACGCCGGAACGCCGGGAGGCGGGGAGTTGGGGAGTCGGGGACGACAGAGGGCCGTGCGCCGCCCCCCGGCGGCCACGGCCCCTCGACCGTTCGTCCTCCCCCGCCCGACCGGACGGCATTCCGCCGCGAGCCGGTGGCGCGCGTCACGTCACGGAAAGTCGCCGACATGACGCACCGTGAGGAGCGGGCCGCCGCCGCACCGGCCGTACACCGCACGGACATTGACGGCCGGGCCGCCCCTCCCCCGGCCCGCCCGGGGCCGGGACACAGCCGGCGGCCCGCACCACCCGAAGGGGACGAGGGGGCCCGACACGCCGCGGCGGCTGGCAGGATGTCCGACATGAGCTACCTCGCCTCGGATGACCGCTACGCCTCGATGACCTACCGCAAGGCCGGCCGCAGCGGCGTGCGGCTGCCCGCCGTCTCGCTCGGGCTCTGGCACAACTTCGGCGACGCCCAACCCCTGGACGTGCAGCGCGCGGTGCTGCGCCGCGCCTTCGACCGGGGCGTCACCCACTTCGACCTGGCGAACAACTACGGCCCGCCGTACGGCAGCGCCGAGCGCAACTTCGGCTACCTGTACGCCCAGGACTTCCGGCCGTACCGCGACGAGCTGTTCATCGCCACCAAGGCCGGCTGGGACATGTGGCCCGGCCCGTACGGCGACGGCGGCAGCCGCAAGTACCTGCTCGCCAGCCTCGACCAGTCGCTGGGCCGGATGGGGCTCGACTACGTCGACGTCTTCTACTCCCACCGCTACGACCCGGAGACCCCCGTCGAGGAGACCATGGGGGCGCTGGACAACGCGGTCAGGTCGGGCAAGGCGCTGTACGCCGCGATCTCCAACTACCCGGCGGAGCAGCACCGCGAGGCGGTGGCGATCCTGCGCGAACTGGGGACGCCGGCGCTGCTGAACCAGTCGGCCTACTCGATCCTCGACCGGCGGGTGGAGGACGGCGGCGTGCTGGACGCGGTGGGCGACACCCAGACCAGCCTGATCGCCTACTCCCCGCTCGCCCAGGGGCTGTTGACGGACCGTTACCTTTCCGGCGAGGTGCCGGCGGGCTCGCGGATGTCGATCGGGAAGTTCCTGACCGAGGAGGCACTGACCGGGGAGAAGCTGGAGCGGCTGCGGGCGCTGAACAAGGTCGCCGAGGGGCGCGGGCAGACGCTGGCCCAGCTGGCGCTGTGCTGGGTGCTGCGGGATCCGCGCGTGGCCTCGGTGATCATCGGCGCGAGCAGCGTCGCCCAGCTGGACCAGAACCTCGACGCGCTGGCCGGCGGGCCGCTGACGGCGGAGGAGCTGGCCGAGATCGACCGACTGAGCCGCTGACAGGGCACGAAGCCCGGCCGGCTGACAACTGACGGCGAACAGCTGACAACAAACAGATTTCAGCGAACAGATAACAGATGTTGAAATCTGTTATCTGGTCGCCGTTTGTTGTTCGCTGTTCGCGGGTCGCCGCCGGCCGGGGAGCGCCGGCCGTCAGCCGGCCGTCAGCCGGCCGGGGTGTACTTGTAGCCGACGCGACGGACCGTCACGATGCTGTCGCGGTAGGCCGGTCCGAGCTTGCGGCGCAGCCGGGCAACGTGCACGTCGACGGTGCGGCCGTCGCCCACGTGCCCGTACCCCCACACCGCGGTGACCAGGTGGTCCCGGGTGTGGACCCGCTGCGGGTGCTCGGTGAGGTGGGCCAGCAGCTCGAACTCCAGGTAGGTGAGGTCGAGCAGCCGCCCGTCGACGTAGGCGTTGCGCCGCTCGGTGTCGACGGTGACGCCGCGTCCGACCGGGCGGACCGGTCGGACGCCGGCCGGTGCGGGCGCCTCGGCGGGCGCCGGGGCGCCTGCCGCCGGGGTCTCGGCGGGCACCAGCACCAGGTAGCCGACCATCGGCTGCCCGGCCGCGCCGGTGAACTGCGTGCCGTACTGGGCGAGCAGCCCCGGCGGCAGGGCGCCCTGCGGCAGGGCGGCGACGACCGTCGCGCCCTCCGGCAGTGCGGAGAGCAGCGCCTGCGGCGCGGCCGGCGGCAGCGCGGCGCCGACCGGGCGGGTCGACGGCACGGGGGCCGAAGTGCCGTGGGGCGGCAGGTGGTTGGGCGTGGTGACGACGGGGGGCAGGGAGCGGACCGCGCGCAGGTGCGGGGTCGCGGCGGGCAGGGGCAGGGTGGCCGTGGAGGACGAAGACATGGTGTGCCGCTCATTTCGCGCGTGACGGACGGGGTGGAGTCGTCTGCGCGTCGACCGGGTGTCCTGTCGGTCGCCGAACCGGGCCGTCCGGTGGACGGGGTTCAGCGGCCGCAGGGCCGGGACGCGCCGGGCGAGCCCGGACACGTCTGGTCGAACAGGTGCGGCTGCCGGGACGGCCAGAACGGTTCGAGGTCGGGGCGACCCCGGCGGCCGTCGACGGCGCGGCTCGCGCACCCGTTCCACCGGCCGGCGGGGCCGGCGCCGGGGGCAGGGGTCGTGCAGGCGTTGTTCACTGGTGCTCTCTCCGCGCGGCGGGGGCGTTTCGGGAGGCCGCGGACGTTCCGCGTGGGACGGGTCCGCCGCGGCCTGGTCGACGGGATCGAGGGTGCGTCAGGCGGCGCGGCCGGGCGTGCGCCGGGGTGCCGGGGACGTACCGGAGGGGGCAGGTCCGGTCAGCGACAACAGGCGCTGCAGATCAGCGCGTGGTCGATGTAGCGGCGCACGGTGAGGGCCGGGACGGCGCGGGGGGACACGGCGGGACCGGGACGTCGGTCGACGGTCATCCTGCTGCCCTCCCCCTGGTCTCCGCGCGGTCGCGCCGCGGTCGTGTTCCCTCCCCCGGGCACGGCCGGGGGCGGCCTTCGTCCACAGAGCCTTCCACGGCCGGGGCGGTCCAGGCAACCTCTCGCGCACCGAACGTCCGGCATACGGACACCCGAATGAGACGGCCGGGGCGTGCCGGTCCCGGCGCGGCGGGCCGGGATCCGGCGAACTGGCCGGTCAGGCCCGGGCGGTGGCGGCGCGGTGACGGCCGGCGGCGGCGTGTTCGACGAGCGCGACCAGCACCTCCTTGCCGTCCTCGCGCAGCCGCGCGTCGCACAGCAGCACGGGGATGCCCGGGTCCAGGTCGAGGGCGTCCCGGACCTCCTCGACCTCGAACCGCTCGGCGCCGTCGAAGCAGTTGACCGCGACCACGAACGGGATGCCGCGCCGCTCGAAGAAGTCGACCGAGGGGAAGCAGTCGGCGAGCCGCCGGGTGTCCGCGATCACCACCGCGCCGAGCGCGCCCCGCGCCAACTCGTCCCAGACGAACCAGAACCGGTCCTGCCCGGGCGTGCCGAAGAGGTAGAGCGCGAGGCCCGGCTGCAGGTCGATCCGGCCGAAGTCCATGGCCACGGTGGTGGTGCGCTTCGTCTCGACGCCCGAGGTGTCGTCCACCGGGCGGCCCTGCTCGCTCAGTTCCTCCTCGGTGCGCAGCGGCCGGATCTCGCTGACCGAGCCGACCAGGGTGGTCTTGCCCGCGCCGAAGCCGCCGGCGACCAGGATCTTCACGGCCGCGGCCGGACCGCCGCGCCAGCGCGGTTCGGCGGCGCCGCCGCGCGTGGCCGGGGTGTGGTCAGAGCGCACGGAGTCCATTGATCACGTCTCGCAGCAGGCGCTCGTCCGGCAGCTCGGCGAGCGGAACGGGTCGGGTGACGCTGATCAGGTCGGCGTCGTAGAGGTCGCCGAGCAGGACCCGCACCACGCTGACCGGAAGGTCGGTGAAGGAGCCCAACTCGGCGACGGACAGCGGCTCGTGGCGACACCAGGTGAGGATGGCCTGGTGTTCCGGGGTGAGGCCGTGCGCGGGCACGCCGCCGGAGTCCGGGCCGGGCCGGGCGGCGGTGATCAGCGAGATCAGGTCGAAGAGGCCCTCCTCGACCGGCCGGGTGCGGCCCCCGGTCATCGAGTAGAGCCGCACCACCGGGCCGGCCTCGTCGTCGAACCAGCGCTCCTCGGCCTGGGCGCGCGGACGGAACAGGTCGACCTCGGGCCCCTCGCCCGGGTCGGCCTGCTCCGCCCGCGCCGACTCCTGTGCGCCGGGCGGCAGTTCAGGGCCGTCCGGCACCTCGCGGCCGGCCGGCACCCCGGGGCCGTCCGTCGCGACCTTCGATTCCGCCATCGGTCGGTCTACCTCCCGGGCGGGGCGACTTCGGTGCGCGGCTCGGCGGCCATGTGCTCGCCGACCCGCTTGACCAGCAGGGCCATCTCGTAGGCGATCTGGCCGATGTCCGCCTCGGCCTCGCTCAGCACGGCCAGGCAACTGCCGTCGCCGGCCGCCGTGATGAACAGGAACGCCTCGTCCAGCTCGATCATGGTCTGGCGGACCCCGCCGACCTTGAAATGCCCGCCGGCGCCCTTGGCGAGGCTGTGGAAGCCGGCCGCGACGGCGGCCAGGTGCTCGGCGTCCTCCCGGTCCAGGTCGCGGGAGGCGCCGGTGGCCAGGCCGTCGTTGGAGAGGATCACCGCGTGCCGAAGGGCCGCCACGCGCCCCACCAGGTCGTCCAGGAGCCAGTTGAGGTCCCCGGACGGCTGCGTCGAGATGGTCATGAATCGGTTCCTTCCGATGGAGCGGGTGATGCGGGTGGAGCGGGTGGTGCCGATGGTGCCGATGGTGCGTTCGGTGCTGATGGTGCGTTCGGTGCCGATGGCGCCGGTGGTGCGGGTGCTTCCGGTCCTGCCGAGGTCGTGGGCGGCACGCGCGAGGCGGACCGCGGCGGTACGGCGGGCGCTCCCGGCGGGACCCGGCGGGCCAGCCGGGCCCCGCTGCCGTCCGCCGGTCCGGGCAGCGCCGCCGGGGCGGGCGCCGGGCCGATCGCTCGGCGGGCCGGGTCCGGCGGCAGCCAGCCGGGCCGGGCGCTCCCCCGGTCGGCGGGGTCCGCCGGACCCGTCGGGGCGGACGCCGCGGACGGGGTACTCGAAGCGGACGGTGCGGAAGCCGTGGACGGCGCGGACGGCGCGGTGGCGCCGCGGCCGCGGGTGAAGCCGCGCTGGAAGGAGGCGAAGGTGGCCCGCGCCTCTTCGGGCGAGCGCTCGCGGGCCTCCCGGGCGTCCCGGGCGTCCGCCGCGGCCCGCTCCTGCGGCCCGCCCCGGCCGCCGCCCGTGCGGAACCGTTCCTTCGCCTGTTCCTTCGCCTGTTCCTTGAGCTGCGGGGCCAGGTTCGCCTGCCGGACCCGCCGGGGCAGGCCGCCCTCCGTCCGCGACGCGGCACCGGCGGGCGCCGACACCACCGGCGTGACCTCGACCGGCCGGGTGGTGTCCGTGATCGGAGCCGCGGCCGCGGCGGTCCGGTCGGGCACCGCCTCCGGCCGCCGGTGCCGTCCGGTGGGCGACTCGCCGTCGCCGGACGCGCCGCCCTCGGCCCCGGGCGCGGGCACCAGCACCGGCCCGCCCCGGCCCCGGGCGGCCCGGCGCGGCAGTCCGCCCGCCGTCCGTCCGGCCTCGGGCGCGGACGGCCGGGGGC
>NZ_JZKH01000068.1 GCF_000961885.1 Streptomyces rubellomurinus | reverse complement strand
GTCCTGCCCCCCCGACCGTCCTTTTCTTACGATCCGGTCATGGTTCCCCCAGAGTCCTCCAAGCTTGCGCCGCTAGTTTCGGTGGGCATGACCAAGCTGCTCAGCCCGGCCACCCCGCCCCCGGTGCGGGCCGGGCTCCCGCGTCCGGTGCCCCAGCTCCGCCAGCGCCCCCGGGCAGGTGGCCGAGCAACCGGCTGGTCGAGACTGCGGTGGCTGGCCTGGCCGCTCTACCTGGCCGCCTTCGGCTGGTTCCTCGGCACCCAGGGCCTGGCCTTCGCCAACGACGTGGTGTTCCTGTGGCTGATCGGCGCGCTGCTCACCGCCGCCGTGCACAGCGGACACGGCCCGCGCGGCTTCCTGCTCGTCCTGCGCGACTGGGTGCCGGTGATGGCCGTGGTGTGGGCCTACTCGCTGCTGCGCGGCTACGGCGCGCACACCCCGTGGGCCCCGCACTGGCTGCCCCAGCTGCGGGCCGACGAAGTGCTCGGCCTCGGCGACACCTGGACCGTCCGGCTCCAGCACGCGCTCTACACCCCCGGCTCGCCGCACTGGTACGACTACGCCGCCGTCGGCGTCTACCTGTCGCACTTCTTCGTGGTCTTCGTCCTGCTCGCCGTACTCTGGCGGCGCGCCCACCACCGCTTCCGCCAACTGCTCGTCTGCTACCTGACGTTGACCTTCGCCGGCTTCGCCACCTACCTGCTCTTCCCGGCCGACCCGCCGTGGCTGGTCGCCCAGCAGGGCCACCTGCCGCAGCTGACCCGGGTGGTCTGGGAGACGATCTCGGTGAGCGGGCTGCCGCAGGCCGACTCGCTGCTGGAGAACGGCAGCCAGTTCGCCAACGACGTCGCCGCGATGCCCTCGCTGCACTCCGCCTACCCGGCGATGCTGCTGTTCTTCTTCTGGCCGACCGCCGGCCCCCGCCTGCGGGCCCTGCTGGTCGCCTATCCGCTCGCGATGGCCTTCACCCTGGTGTACGGCGCCGAGCACTTCATCGTGGACGTGTTCGCCGGCTGGGCGTACGCGGCCGTCGTGGTGTTCGGCCTGCGGTGGCTGCGCACCCGCCGCGCCGCCCGTCGCGGCACCCACCGCACCACCCACCGCGCCGCGCTTCGGCCCCGGTCGGCAGACTTGACCGGGTGAAGCCGACTCCCGAGCAGTTGCAGGCCGCCAAGGACACCACCATCCCCGACGTCACCGGCCCCGGGCTGAAGGTGCTGTTCTGCGGCATCAACCCGGGCCTGTGGTCCGGCGCCACCGGCCACCACTTCGCCCGCCCCGGCAACCGCTTCTGGCCCGCCCTGCACCGCTCCGGTTTCACCCCGCGCCAGTTCCGCCCGGACGAGCAGGGCGAGTTGCCCGCGCTCGGCCTCGGCATCACCAACGTCGCCCCGCGCGCCACCGCCAAGGCCGACGAACTCACCGCCGAGGAGCTGCGCGCGGGCGGCGCCGCCCTCACCGAACGGGTGCTGCGGCTGCGCCCGCGCGTCCTCGCCGTGCTCGGCATCGGCGCCTACCGGACGGCCTTCGGCAAGCGGCGGGCCGCCATCGGGCGCCAGCCGGAGGGCATCGGCGACACCGAGGTCTGGGTGCTGCCCAACCCGAGCGGGCTCAACGCGCACTACACGCTGGACGCGCTGGCCGCGGAGTTCCGCACCCTGCGCGAGAGCCTCGACGATCACCGCGGCAGCACCGCCGACCCCAGCACCCCCGACCCCAGCACCGCCGGCTCCAGCACCGCCGGCTCCAGCACCGCCAACTCGAGCGCGGCCAGCCGGCCCGGGTCGGCGACCACCTCGTAGCCGGCCACCCGGCCGTCCGCCACGGCCATCCGCAGCACCAGCCGCAGCCGCCCGTCCGGGGCGATCAGGATGCCGGGCAGCCCGTCCACCAGCGCCACCGCGCCGTAGCGGGCCCGGCGGCCGAAGACCGTGGTCTCCCCGGCGACGGTCCGGGCGCCCCGGGCCACCAGGGCGCGGCCGGGCGGCAGCGCCGCCGGGTCGGCCCGGCGCACCACGTCCGGTGCGAGGACGGCCAGCAGCTCGGCCAGGTCGCCGCCCCGGGCCGCGGCCAGGAAGGCCTCCACCACCCGCCGGTGCCCGGCCAGCGGCTCCGGCGGCAGCGCGGCCGTGCCCCGCACCCGCTGCCGGGCACGGCTGGCCAGCTTCTTGGCGGCCACCGGCGTCCGGCCGACGATCGGCGCGATCTGCTCGAAGGGCACCGCGAAGCCGTCGTGCAGCACGAAGGCGACCCGCTCGGCCGGGCCCAGCCGGTCCAGCACCACCAGCAGCGCGCGCCCCACCGAGTCGACCAGCACCGCCTCCCGCTCGGGGTCCGTGCCCTCGCTGACCGCCTCCGGCAGCGCCTCGCCGGCCGGCTCCTCCCGGCGCGCCGCGCGCGCCCGCAGCAGGTCCAGGCAGATCCGGGAGACCACCGTGGTCAGCCAGCCGGGCAGGTTGTCGATCTCCGCCGCGTCCGTCCGGACGAGCCGCAGCCAGGCCTCCTGGACGGCGTCCTCGGCCTCGCCGGTCGAGCCGAGCATCCGCTGGGCGATCGCCCGCAGCCGCCCGCGCTCGGCCTCGAAGCGCGCCGCCGGCTCCACCCCGGAGCCGTCCGGAAATCCGTCCCCGCTCATCGGTCACCTTTCCTCGGCCGGGCCCGTCACCGGTATGACGATCCGCCCGCTCCCCAGGTGACAGGAGACCGCCATGACCTCCACCACGCTGCTCCACCTCGACTCCAGCATCAGCCCGGACGGCTCGGTGAGCCGCGCCCTGACCGCCCGCTTCGCCTCCGTCTGGCGCGCCCGGCACGGCACCGCCGCCCGGCACCGGCACCTCGACCTGGCCGGCGACCCGGTGCCCGCGGTGCGCGCCGCCTTCGACGCGCTCGGCCGCCGGACCGAGCGCAAGGGGGTGCTCCCGCTGGACGACATCGCCCTCCTGGCGCGGACCCCCGAGGAGGAGCACGAGTGGGCGCTGGCCCGTCCGCTGATCGAACAGCTGCTGGCCGCCGACGTCCTGCTGCTCGGCGCCCCGATGTACAACTTCACCGTCTCGACCGGCCTCAAGGCGTGGATCGACCGGGTCACCTTCCCCGGCGTCTACCGGGACGCGGCCACCGGCGAGGCGCTGCTGCGGGGCACCCGGGTGGTGCTGGTCGCGGTGCGCGGCGGCGGCTACGGGCCGGGCACCCCGCGCGAGCACTGCGACTTCCAGGTCCCGTACCTGCGGGCCTACTTCGAGGGGCTCGGCATCGCGCCGGAGCACCTGCACGTGGTGACGGCCGAGCTCACCCGGGCCGAGGACGTCCCGGCGCTGCACGCCCTGCGGCCGCTCGCCGTCGAGTCCCTGGCCCACGCCGAGGCCACCCTGGACGCGCTGGCCGCCACGCTGTAGCGGCTGCACCCGCTACAGCGGCGTGACCGCCTTCAGCACCACCAGCAGCGCCACGGCGGCGTTGAGCGCGCACAGCGCCGACGCCGCCGTGCCGGCCGCCGCGACCATCGCGGCCAGCCCCGCCGGGGTCTTGGCCGGCGGCCAGTTGCGGGAGGTCGGCACCGGGCCGAGCAGCGCGGCGACCCGGCGCGGCACCGGGCCGGGCGCCGCGGTGGGCGCGGCGAAGGCCGCGAAGCCGGGCGCCGGGGCCGCGTGCGAGACCAGGGCCGCCCGGGCCACCGCCCGCGCGGTGACCCGGCGGTCGCCGACCGCCTGGGCCGACTCCTCGTCCGCCCACCGCTCGGCGCTGTACGCCACCGCGTACTGCAGCGGCCGCAGGAACGGGTTGACGCAGGCGGCCAGCTGGGTGGTCAGCAGGTACCGGTGGTGGCGGTGGCGCAGGTGGGCCCGCTCGTGCGCGAGCAGCGCCTCGCGCTCGTCCTCGGGCAGCCCGGCGAGCATCCCGGTGGACACCACCACCCGGCCCGGCGAGCCGGGCAGCGCGTACGCGTACGGGCTGCGGTCCGGCAGCACCGCGAGGTCCCCGGCCGCCTCCGGTCCGACCGGCAGGCCGGCCAGTGCCCGCCGGGCCCGGGAGCGGACCCTCAGGTGCCGCACGACCGTCCGGGTGCAGGCGGAGCCGACCAGCACCAGCAGCCACATCGCGGCCGTGCCGACCGTCTCGTGGTACGGCAGCGCGTGCCGCACCTCCGGGTCGGACCAGCTGTCCGGCAGCGGGTTGCCGGGGATCTGCGCGGTGCCGACCACGCCGATCAGCCCGAGGCAGAGCACGCTGCAGACCGCCATCACCGCGCTGATCACCGTCAGCAGCCTGGCCGCGCCTCGCGGGTGCAGGTGCTGCTCGGTCAGCCGGGCGATCGGCACCGCCGTCAGCGGCAGGATGAGCGGGAGGAAGACGAAGAAGCCCACGGGTCAGCTCTCGCGGTCGGCCGCTGCCGGGTCGGCGGACGCGGCGTCCAGCAGCGCGCGCAGCAGCTCCTCGTCGTGCGGGAGCAACGCGGTGACGAAGCTGGCCAGGACGGCGTCCCGGTCCGCCTCGCCGTCGAGCATCCGGCGCATCCGCAGCGCGGCCAGCCCGGCGGCGTCGGAGGAGGCCTGCCAGAGGTAGGAGCGGCCGGAGCGGCTGCGGGAGACGGCGTCCTTGGCGTGCAGGCGGGAGAGGATGGTCATCACCGTGGTGTACGCCAGGTCGCCCTCCAGGCGTTCCTGGACCCAGCCGGCGGTGGCCGGGCCGGGCGCCTGCTGGAGCACCGCCAGCACCTGCGCCTCCAGCTCGCCCTGGCCGCGTCGGCGCGCGGGCGCGTCCCCGGCCGCCGGGGCGTGCCTCTCGTCTGCCATGACGGCCCACTCCCTCCGGATGCGGCGGCCCGGACCGACCGGGCGCCCGCCCATCCTAACGAGCGAACTCCCGCCCGGGACCGGCCCCGGGCGGGAGTTCGCGGGCGTACGACACGTCCCGCGCGCGGTCAGCCCAGCGGTTCCCGGGCGTTCTGCCTCCGGTCCAGCTCGGCGATGTCCGGGTGGTGCAGGTCGAAGGCCGGGGACTCCGAGCGGATCCGGGGCAGCGCCGCGAAGTTGTGCCGGGGCGGCGGGCAGGAGGTGGCCCACTCCAGCGAGCGCCCGTAGCCCCACGGGTCGTCCGTCGCGACCTTCGTGCCGTACCGGGCGGTCCTCCAGACGTTGTGGAGGAACGGCAGCGTCGAGGCGCCGAGCAGCAGCGCGCCGATGCTGCTGACGGTGTTCAGCGCGGTGAAGCCGTCCGAGGCCAGGTAGTCGGCGTACCGGCGGGGCATGCCCTCGGCGCCGAGCCAGTGCTGGACCAGGAAGGTGCTGTGGAAGCCGGTGAACAGCGTCCAGAAGTGGATCCGCCCGAGCCGCTCGTCCAGCATCCGGCCGGTGAACTTGGGCCACCAGAAGTGGAACCCGGCGAACATCGCGAACACCACCGTCCCGAACACCACGTAGTGGAAGTGCGCGACGACGAAGTACGAGTCGGAGACGTGGAAGTCCACCGGCGGCGCGGCGAGCAGCACGCCCGTCAGGCCGCCGAACAGGAAGGTGACCAGGAAGCCGACCGTCCACAGCATCGGCGTCTCGAAGCTGAGCGAGCCGCGCCACATGGTGCCGATCCAGTTGAAGAACTTCACCCCGGTGGGCACCGCGATCAGCATCGTCATGATCGAGAAGAACGGCAGCAGCACCTGCCCGGTGACGAACATGTGGTGCGCCCAGACCGTGACCGACAGGCCGGTGATGGCGATGGTCGCGGCGATCAGGCCGGAGTAGCCGAAGACCGGTTTGCGGCTGAACACCGGGATGACCTCGGTCACGATGCCGAAGAACGGCAGCGCGATGATGTACACCTCCGGGTGCCCGAAGAACCAGAACAGGTGCTGCCAGAGCATCGCCCCGCCGTTCGCGGCGTCGAAGACGTGCGAGCCGAACCTGCGGTCCGACTCCAGGCAGAGCAGCGCGGCGGCCAGCACCGGGAAGGCGAACAGCACCAGGACGGCCGTCAGCAGGATGTTCCAGACGAAGATCGGCATCCGGAACAGCGTCATGCCGGGCGCCCGGAGGCAGACGATCGTGGTGATGAAGTTGACCGAGCCCAGGATGGTGCCGAAGCCGGAGAGCGCGAGGCCCATGATCCACAGGTCGGCGCCGAGGCCGGGGCTGTGCACGGCGCCGTTCAGCGGCGCGTAGGCGAACCAGCCGAAGTCGGCGGCGCCCTCCGGGGTCAGGAAGCCGAACACCGCGATCAGCGAGCCGAACAGGTAGAGCCAGTAGGCGAGCGCGTTCAGCCGGGGGAAGGCGACGTCCGGGGCGCCGATCTGCAGCGGCATGATCCAGTTCGCGAAGCCGGCGAACAGCGGGGTCGCGAACATCAGCAGCATGATCGTGCCGTGCATGGTGAACAGCTGGTTGAACCGCTCGTTGTCCATCAACTGAAGCCCCGGGCGGGCGAGTTCGGCCCGCATCAGGAGCGCCATCAGGCCGCCGGCGAGGAAGAACAGGAAGGAGGTGACCAGGTAGAGGGTGCCGATCCGCTTGTGGTCGGTGGTGGTCAGCCAGCCGACCAGCGCCCGGCCCCGGCGGCGCCTCGCGGCGCGCAGCAGGCCGTACAGCCGGGGGGCGCGCGGTGGCCGCAGGGACTGGTCCACCTCGTCGTTCGGCAGCAGAGTCACGCGGCGTGCCCCTTCCGGCCTCGGGGCCGCACCGGCCCGGTCGATGACCGTCCACCACTACCAGTGGCCCGCGGCCGCCGCCCGGGGCGCGCGCGGCACGTCACCCGGACGGCAGGCCCACGGCCGGGCATGTCGGCGCGTCAGCTCCGGGCCCGCTGGGTGGCCGCGATGCAGAGCAGCACCACCGCCGCCGTGACCGGCGCGGCCGCCGGCAGCTCCTCGCCCAGCAGCAGCACCGCCCACACCAGCGTCAACAGCGGTTGGGCGAGCTGGAGTTGGCTCGCCCTCGGCACCCCGATCCGGGCCATCCCCCGGTACCAGAGCACGAACCCGCCGAACTGCGACACCGCCGCGATGTACGCCAGCCCGGCCAGCGCCTTCGCCCCGAGGTGCACCGGCTCGGCGGCCAGCCCGAGCCCGGCGGTCAGCAGCATCGCGGGCAGCGCGGCGACCACCGCCCAGGCGATCACCTGCGCGCCCGGCAGGTCCCGGGCGAGCCGCCCGCCCTCCGCGTACCCGGCCGCGCACGCCACCAGGCCGACGAACAGGCAGAGGTCCGCGGCGGTCGGCCGGCCGTGGCTCTGCAGCAGCGTGAAGGCGAGCACGGCCGCCGCCCCGGCCAGCGCGGCCGCCCAGAACGCCCGGGACGGCCGGCGGCCGGTGCGCAGCGCCGCGACCACCGCCGTGGCCAGCGGCAGCACGCCGATGACCACCGCCGAGTGGGCGGTCGAGGAGGTCCGCAGGGCCAGCGTGGTCAGCAGCGGGAAGCCCAGCACGCAGCCGCCGGAGACCACCAGCAGCCCGGCCCGGTGGCGCCGCCGCGGCAGCGGGGCGCGGACGGCCGCCAGGTAGAGCCCGGCGAGCAGGGCGGCCAGCACGCCGCGCAGTCCGGTCGAGGTCCACGGGCCGAAGCCGGTCAGGGACCAGGCCGTCGCGGGGAAGCTGAGCGAGAAGAGGGCCACCCCGAGGCCGGCGAGGGCGGTGCCGGAGGCGGCGGGCCCGAAACGGTGAACCGAGTGGTGCGGCGCTATCGCCGCGGGGAGGGTAGCGCTATCTTGTGCCGTCATGAACGAGCGTAGCAGCGTGGCCGAACTCGCCGAAAGCCTGCGGCGGGAGGTCGAGCGCTATCCGGAGGGGCGCAAGCTGCCCCCCAGCCGGGCCCTGGTCGAACGCCACCAGGTCAGTCCGGTGACGGTCTCCCGGGCGATCGCCGTGCTCGTCGCCGAGGGGCTGGTGGTCTCCCGCCCGGGCGCCGGGGTGTTCCGGGCGGCCGCCTTCGCGGCCGGCCCCGCCCGGACCGCCGCGCCCGCCGCCCGTCCCGGCGACCTCTCCTGGCAGGAGGTCGCGCTGAGCGCCGGCGCCGGCCCGCGCGACCTGCTGGCCGCCCCGGTGTTCGCCACCCTCCGGATCCCGCCGCCGGACGTCATCGACCTCAACAGCGGCTACCCGCACGCCTCGCTGCTGCCCGAGCGGCTGCTCGCCGGCGCCCTCGCCCGGGCCGGCCGCCGCCCCGGCGCCTGGGACCGCCCGCCCACCGACGGCCTGACCGAGCTGCGCGGCTGGTTCGCCCGCGACATCGGCGGCACCGGCGGGCCGATCGGCACCGGGGACGTCCTGATCACCTCCGGCGGGCAGACCGGCCTCAGCGTCGCGCTGCGCTCGCTGGCCGCGCCCGGCGCCGCCGTCCTGGTCGAGTCGCCGACGTACGCGGGCATCCTGGCGGTCGTCCGGGCCGCCGGACTGCGGCCGGTGCCCGTCCCGGTCGACGCGGACGGGGTGCGCACCGAGCTGCTGGCCGAGGCCTTCGAGGCCACCCGGGCGCGGGTCTTCGTCTGCCAGCCGCTGTTCCAGAACCCGACCGGCGCGGTGCTCCCGCCCGCCCGGCGGGCGGAGGTGCTGCGGATCGCCCGGGCCGCCGGGGCCTTCGTGGTCGAGGACGACTTCGCCCGGCTGCTCGTCCACGCCGACGCCCCGGCGCTGCCCCGGCCGCTCGCCGCCGACGACCCGGACGGCGTGGTGGTGCACGTGCGCTCGCTCACCAAGGCCGCCTCGCCCAACCTGCGGGTCGGCGCCCTGACCGCGCGCGGGCCGGCCCTCGCCCGGCTGCGGGCCACCCAGGTGGTGGACAGCTTCTTCGTGCCCCGGCCGCTCCAGGAGGCGACGCTGGAGCTGGTCGCCGACCCGGGCTGGGCCCGCCACCTGCGCGCGCTCGGCGCCGAACTGCGGGACCGCCGCACCGCCGCCGTCGCGGCCCTGCACCGCGAACTGCCCGGCGCGCTCGGCGAGCACCGCCCCGGCGGCTACCACCTGTGGCTGCGGCTGCCGGACGGCACCGACGACGACGCCCTGGCCGCCGCCGCGCTGCGGGCCGGCGTCCAGGTCAGCCCCGGGCGGCCGTACCACGCCGCCGAGCCGCCGGGCCCGCACCTGCGGCTCAGCTACGCGGCCGCCGAGAGCGCGGCGCAGGTGGCGGAGGGCGTCCACCGGCTGGGGCTGGCGGTCGGCGAGCTGACGGGGTGACGGGGTGACGGTCGGCGAGCTGACGGGCTTCGCGCCCGCCGGCCGACGAGCCGACCGGCCGGCGGGCCGGTCAGCCCCGGTAGCCGGCCATCCGCTCCAGCCGGGCGATCCGCTCCGCCATCGGCGGGTGGGTGGAGAACAGCCGCGCCCCGGCCTCGCCCGGGCGGAACGGGCTGGCGATCATCATGTGGCTGGCCGTCTGCAGCTGCGGCTCCGGCGGCAGCGGCAGCTGCCGGGTGCCGGCGTCGAGCTTGCGCAGCGCGCTGGCGAGGGCGAGCGGGTCCCCGGTGATCCGGGCGCCGTCCGCGTCGGCCTGGTACTCGCGGGAGCGGCTGACCGCCATCTGGATCAGCCCGGCCGCGATCGGACCGAGGATCATGATCGCGAGCATCCCGAACAGCCCCGGCCCGTCGTCGTCCTCGTCCCGGCCGAACGGGATCAGCCACGCGAAGTTGACCAGGAACATCACCACCGAGGCGAGCGCCCCGGCGACCGAGGAGATCAGGATGTCCCGGTTGTAGACGTGGCTGAGCTCGTGCCCGAGGACGCCCCGCAGCTCGCGCTCGTCGAGGATCCGCAGGATCCCCTCGGTGCAGCAGACCGCCGCGTTGCGCGGGTTGCGGCCGGTGGCGAAGGCGTTCGGCGCGGTGGTCGGGGAGATGTAGAGGCGGGGCATCGGCTGGCGGGCCGAGGTGGAGAGCTCGCGCACGATCCGGTACAGCCCCGGCGCCTCGAACTCGCTGACCGGCCGGGCCCGCATCGCGCGCAGCGCCAGCTTGTCGCTGTTCCAGTACGCGTAGGCGTTGGTCCCGAGCGCGATCAGCAGGGCGATCACGAAGCCGGTGCGGCCGAAGAAGCCGCCGATCACCAGGATCAGCGCCGAGAGACCACCGAGCAGGACGGCGGTCCTCAGTCCGTTGTGCTGCCGGTGCACGTCAGGCCCTCCAGTGGTGCCGGTGGGGAAGCCCTTGTCGCCTCGTCCCTCTTGACCGGTCAACGGGCGGGATCGGTGGCCTTGTTCCCTTGTGACCGACGCGACAGCTCCCCGGCGCCGCCGCGGCACCGGGCCGACACCCGGCCCGCACCCGGCGCCACGGCCCGGGGCGGGCCCGGACGGGGGCTCAGAACAGCGAGCCGGAGGTCACCTGGAGGACCAGCTGGGGCGCGACCGAGAGGACGACGGCGGCCGAGGCGGTGAGCCCCAGCGTGGCGGTCAGGCCGACCGGCAGCCGGCGCTCGCCGCCCGCGTCCCCGACAGCCTCGCCGCTCGCGGCGCCCTCCGCCACCGGAGCGAACAGCCGGGCCGTCCAGAGCAGGTAGTAGTACAGCGCGACGACCACGTTGGCGGCCATCACCACGGCCAGCCAGCCCAGCCCGGCGTCCACGGCCGCGCGGAACACCACGACCTTGCCGAACAGGCCGATCACGCCCGGCGGCAGGCCGGCCAGGCAGAGCAGGAAGAAGGCCAGCGCCAGCGCCGTCCAGCGGCGGCGGGCGAACAGGCCGCGGAAGTCGTCCACGCTGGCCCCGGCCCGGCGGCAGACCGCGGCGACCACCCCGAAGGCGCCGAGGTTCACCACGCCGTAGATCAGCGCGTAGGCGGCGGTCGCGCCGAGCGGGTCCGCGCCGGTGGGCGCGTAGCCGGCCGCGGCCAGCGGCACCAGCAGGTAGCCGGCCTGGCCCACCGAGGACCAGGCGAGCAGCCGCACCGCGCTGTACCGGGTGTCGAAGCGCTGGCGCAGCGCGCCCGCGTTGCCGACCGTCATGGTGACGGCGGCCAGCACGGCGAGCACCAGGCCCCAGGTGTGCGCGTACGGGCGGAAGGCGATCGTGGTGGCCAGCGCCAGCCCGGACAGGCCGGCCGCCTTTCCGACCACCGACAGGTAGCCGGCCACCGGCAGCGGGGCGCCGGTGTAGGTGTCGGGCACCCAGAAGTGGAACGGGACGGCGGCCACCTTGAAGGCGAAGCCGACCAGGGTCAGCACGGCGCCCGCCTCGGCCAGCGGCTTGAGCTGGGCGGGGGCGTGCTCCAGGCCCTGGGCGACGGCACCGAGGTGCAGGCTGCCGCTCGCCGCGTAGACGAAGCCGATGCCGAGCAGCATCACCGCGGTGGCGGTGACGGAGGAGACGAAGAACTTCAGCGCGGCCTCCGCGCCCCGGCCGTCCCGGCGCAGCGCGACCAGCGCGAAGGCCGGCAGGGAGGCGACCTCCAGGGCGACCACCATGGTGGCGAGGTCCCGGGAGGCGGGCAGCAGGGCGGCGCCGGTGGCGCTGGAGAGCAGCAGGAACCAGTACTCGCCGCGCGGCAGCTTCTCGTTGTCCACGGTGTGCGTCGACAGCAGGGCCGCGATCAGCGCGCCGCCGAGGGCGAGCAGCTGGAACACCAGGGCGAAGTGGTCGGCGACGTAGGAGCAGCCGCCGTTGCCAGTGCCCCCTGCTACGTTCTGCACGCAGAAGGTCGCTCGGGGTGACTTTCCGGTGAGGGGGAGGAGTGCGATGAGGGCGAGGGCGAGTCCGGCCGCGGTGAGGCGGCCGAGCCACTTCTTGTGCCGCTCGGGCAGGAACAGGTCCGTGACCAGCACGGCGACGGCGGCCGCCGCGGCGATCAGCGGGGGCGCGATCGCCACCCAGTCCACGGACTGGATCAGGCTGCCCGGGTTGGCTACGGCGAGGGAGGTCACAGTGTGCTGCCCCGTGGAGTGAGGTCCGAGTGCGGCGGTCTGGGCTCCGAGCACGGTCAGCCACCCCCGAGGAGGTGCTTGACGGCGGGGTCGGAGAGGCCGAGCAGGAGCGCGGGCCAGAGGCCGGCGAGCAGGGTGAGGGCGGCCAGCGGCGTCCAGCTGACGGCCTCGTACGGGCGCAGGTCGGCGAGTTCGCGCACCGGTGCGGGCTGCTCGGGGTCGCCCATGCAGACGCGCTTGACCACGATCAGCAGGTAGGCGGCGGTGAGGAGGGTGCCGAGACCGGCCAGCGCCATGTAGGTGACGAAGGCCGGGCGCGACAGGCCCGCGGCGGGGTCGAACGCGCCGAGCATGGCGAGCAGCTCGCCCCAGAAGCCGGCCAGGCCGGGCAGGCCGAGGCTGGCCACGGCGGCGAA
Organism: Streptomyces rubellomurinus; assembly: GCF_000961885.1. Classification (GTDB taxonomy): domain Bacteria; phylum Actinomycetota; class Actinomycetes; order Streptomycetales; family Streptomycetaceae; genus Kitasatospora; species Kitasatospora rubellomurina. Next base: position 32,453 of record NZ_JZKH01000068.1, on the reverse strand, counting down.
GGCGAGCAGCACGCCGATCCGCGGGGCGCGGCCGTACAGCGCGGCGCCGGTGGCGCCGGACAGCGTGTCGAGGTCGGCCGTGCCGTAGCGGTCCTTGAGCGCGCCGACGACGAAGAACAGCAGACCGGTGATCAGACCGTGGGCGATGTTGGCGAACAGCGCGCCGTTGACGCCCACCGGAGTGAGGGAGGCGATGCCCAGCAGCACGAAGCCCATGTGGCCGACCGAGGAGTAGGCGATCAGGCGCTTGAGGTCGCCCTTGGCCCCGGGGCGCGCGAGCGCCAGGCAGGCCAGCGAACCGTAGACGATGCCGACCGCCGCGAAGGCGCCCAGGTAGGGAGCGAAGGTGGCGGTGCCGTCCGGCACGATCGGGAGGAGGACGCGGACCAGTCCGTAGGTGCCCATCTTCAGCAGCACGCCGGCGAGCAGCACCGAGCCCACGGTCGGGGCGGCGGTGTGCGCGTCGGGGAGCCAGCTGTGCAGCGGCCAGGCGGGGGCCTTGACGGCGAGCCCGACCAGGATCGCCAGCGCGGCGATCACCTGGGTGGTGTGGCTCAGGCCGCTGCCGTGCGCGGCGGCCAGGGCCTGCATGTCGAAGGTGCCGGCCTTGCTGCCGATCAGCAGGAAGCCGAGCAGCATCACGGCCGAGCCGAGCAGCGTGTACAGGATGAAGCGGTTGGCGGCGGGCGCCTTCGCGCCGCTCCCCCAGCGGGCGATCAGGAAGTACATCGGGATCAGCACGATCTCGAAGGACAGGAAGAAGAGCAGGAGGTCCAGCACCGCGAAGGTGGCCAGCATGCCGACCTCTAGGAGGAGGAACAACCCGACGAAGGCCTGGGCCGAGGGCACGTCGTCCCCGGCCGGCAGCCGCTTCTCCGAGTACAGCGCGCAGAGGAAGGTGAGCAGTGCGGTCAGCACGATCAGCGGCAGCGAGACGCCGTCCACGCCGAGGTGGAGGCGCACGTGCAGGGCCGGGATCCAGGACACGTCGGTGGTGGCCTGCATCCGGGCGGGCGCGTCGTGGTCGAAGCCGGCCGCGAGGGCGACGGCGAGCAGGAGCACCGCGCCGGTGACGACGGTGTTCAGCCGCAGCGCCCGCCGGTCGGCGGCGGCCCGGTCCGGCCCGAACACCGGCGCCAGGGTGAGCGCGGCGCCGAGCAGCGGCACCCCCAGGAGGGCGATGAGGACCGCGTTCATCGGGGGCTCCTAGGTACGACGGCGATCGGGGTCGGGCTCGGGCCCGGCGGAAGGGGGTACGGCATCGGCTACACCGCCACCAGGACGGCCAGCAGGACGACGCCGGCGAGCAGGGCGCTCAGGTAGGTCTGCGCGTTGCCGGTCTGCGCCAGCCGGACGGCCCGGCCGAGCAGGTTGGCGCCGATCCCGCTGCCCTGCACGTAGCCCTCGACGACCTCGCGGTCGAGGAAGCGGACGAGTCGGGCGGCCGCGACGACCGGGCGGACGAACACCGCGTGGTACAGCCGGTCGACGCCGAAGCCGTGCCGGGCCGGGCCGAACAGCGGGCCCAGCAGGGTGCGCCCGGGATCGGCGACGAGGACCTCGGCGGCCGGCGCCCCGGCCTGCTCGGGCACCCGGCCCGCGGCGGCCGGCAGCCCGGCGGCCCGGCTCGCAGCGCCGGTGGCCAGCCGCGCGGTGGCCGAGCGCCAGGCGCCGTACGCCGCGAGCACGCCGACCACGGCGAGGCCCGAGCCGGTCACCGCGGTGACCCCGGTCGGGCGCAGCGAGCCGCCGTCCAGCAGCGCGGGCAGCCCGTTCTGGAACAGTCCGGCGACGCCGAGGCCCATGGTCGGCACGGCCAGCACCCAGAGCGGCCAGCGCATCGCGCGCGGCTCGGCGGTGGCCGGGTCGGCCTCGTCCAGCTCCGGCGAGTACGGCGCGTCGGCCTCGTGGTCGGCCGCCACGGTGGCCGGGTCGGTGGCGGGCAGCACCGCCGGCGCCACGGCCGCGGCACCGGCCGGGCTGTGGAACGCGACCAGGAACAGCCTGGTCGCGTACGCGGCGGTGAGCAGCGCGGTGAGCGCCGCCGCGATCAGCACGATCCACCCGGCGGCCTGCGGCACCGCCGAGGCCGGGCCGACCCCGTTGGTCAGCGCCTCGCCCTTGGCGGCGTGCTCGGCGGCGGTCAGCACCGCCTCCTTGCTGAAGAAGCCGGAGAACGGCGCCGGCAGCGGCAGCCCGGCCAGGGCGACCAGGCCGATGCCCATCGCCAGGTAGGCGTGCGGCACCCGCTTGCGCAGCCCGGGGATGCGGGACATCGCGGAGAGCGAGTTGGTGTGCGCGGCGTGGATGACCACACCGGCGGCCAGGAACAGCAGCGCCTTGAACGCGCCGTGGCTGACCAGGTGGAAGACGGAGGCCTCGCGGTCGCCGCTGGCCAGCGCGCCGGCCATGTAGCCGAGCTGGCCGACGGTCGAGTAGGCGAGCACCCGCTTGAGGTCGTCCTGGGCGAGCGCGCACAGCGCCGAGCCGATCATCGTCACGGCGGCCATCACGGCGAGCACGACCAGCGCCGCGCCCGACTGCAGGAACACCGGCAGCAGCCGGGCGACGAGGTAGATGCCGGCCGCGACCATGGTGGCGGCGTGGATCAGCGCGGAGACCGGCGTCGGGCCGGCCATCGCGTCCGGGAGCCAGGTGTGCAGCGGGAACTGCGCGCTCTTGCCGGCCACGCCGGCGAGCAGCAGCAGCGCGGTGAGCGTCGGGTGGCCGAGCCGCCCCTCGCTCGCGGCGGCCAGCACCTCGGTGATCCGGAAGCTGCCGGCGTCCGCGCCGAGCAGGAAGATCCCGAACAGGAACGGCACGTCGCCGAGCTTGGTGACCAGGAAGGCCTTCAGCGAGGCGGAGCGGGCGTCCTCGGTCTCCCAGTGGTGGCCGATCAGGAAGTACGAGCAGACGCCCATGACCTCCCAGCCGACCAGCAGCACGATCAGGTCGCCCGAGTAGACGACCAGGAACATCGCCGCGGTGAACAGCGAGACCAGCGCCGCGTACGAGGGGTAGCGCGGGTCCTTCGCCAGGTACGCGGTCGAGTAGACCTGGACGCAGGTGGCGACCACGCCGACCAGCACCGAGATCAGCGAGCTGAAGCCGTCCAGGTGGACGGCGAGCGAGATGTCCGGGCCGCCGGTCGGGGTGAGCCGGGTGGCGGCGTCGAGCGCCTGGCCGGTGCCGAGCTGGAGGGCGACGACCAGGGCGAGCACGGCCGACGCGGCGACCGGCACGATGGCCAGCGGCCGGGCCAGCCCGGGCGCCTTCTTGCCGGCGGCCAGGGTCGCGGCGGCGCCGAGCACGGGCAGCGCGGGGACGAGGGCGGGCAGGGCGAGGTTCATGCGGCGGCCCCGCCCTTCAGCGCCTCGGCGCCGGCCGGCGCCTCCTCGGGCGCGAGCGTCTCGGCCGGGTCGCCGAGCGCGGTGGCCCGGTCGATGTCCGCGGTGCCCCGGGCCCGGAACAGCAGCAGGACGATGGCGAGGCCCAGCCCGATCTCGGCGGCGGCGACGGTGATGGTGAACAGGGTGAGCGCCTGCCCGGCGTGCAGCGAGTCGCGCAGCCAGGCGTCGAAGGCGACCAGGTTGAGGTTGACGGCGTTGAGCATCAGCTCGACGGACATCAGCACCAGGACGGCGTTGCGCCGGGCGAGCACGCCGTACACGCCGACGCTGAACAGCAGCGCGGCGAGGACGGCGGGGTAGGCGAGGTGCATCAGCTCTCCTCCGAGCCGGGAGCAGCGGGTGCGGTCGGCTTCGGCGTGGTCGCGGCGACGGTCCCGTTGGAGCCGACCGGCCGTCCGGCGCGCAGCTTGCCCGCCCGGGGCGGCGGCACCCGCCGCGCGGCCCCGCGCGACAGCACGATCGCGCCGACCAGCGCGGCCAGCAGCAGCACGGACAGCGCCTCGAAGGGCAGCACCCAGTGCCGGAACAGGCTGGCCCCGGTGACGGAGGCCGAGCCGCCGCCGGCGCCGAGGTCGATCCAGGCCGTCCGGAAGGCGTCGACGACCAGCGTCACCAGCGTCCCGGCCGAGGCCAGCGCGACCACCAGGGCCACCCAGCGGTTCTTGGAGTCGGCGTCCGGTGAGCGCCCGATCGGCGCCTTGGTGAGCATCAGCCCGAACAGCACCAGCACGACCACCGAGCCGAGGTAGATCAACACCTGCACCCAGGCGATGAACTCGGCCGTCAGCAGCAGGAACTCCACCGCCAGCCCGCCGAGCGCGACGACCAGCCACAGCGCGGCGTGCACCAGCTGCCTGGTGGTGACGGCGACCACGGCCGAGCCGAGCACGGCGACGCCGACCAGCAGGAAGACGATCTCCTGCCCGGTCGGGGAGAGGAACGAACGGGCGGCCGGCTCCAGCGAGCCGGTCGCCGCGAGAAGCGTGGCAGCTGCGGTCATGCGTCGCCCCCCTCCTCATGCGAAACGGTCTTCTCCTGCGGTTCCGCGGCGGCAGCGGCAGCGGCAGCGGCCGCCAGCTTGTCCGCCGCCTTGCGCGCGGTGGCGATCTCCTTGGGCTCCTCGGCCGCCGGGTCCAGCGCCGGCGGCGCCGGCACCGTCCACATCCACTCGCGGAGCTTGTCCCGCTCGTGGGTCAGTTCGAGGATGTCGGTCTCCGCGTACTCGAACTCGGGCGACCAGAACAGCGCGTCGAACGGGCACACCTCGATGCAGATCCCGCAGTACATGCAGAGCGAGAAGTCGATGGCGAAGCGGTCCAGCACGTTGCGGGTGCGGGCCCGGGCGTTCGGCTCGGCGGCGGGCAGCGTCTCCTTGTGGGAGTCGATGTAGATGCACCAGTCCGGGCACTCGCGCGCGCACAGCATGCAGACCGTGCAGTTCTCCTCCAGCAGCGCGATGACGCCGCGCGAGCGCGGCGGCAGCACCGGCTGCGCGTCGGGGTACTGCGCGGTGACGCTCTTCTTCGTCATCGTCCGCAGCGTCACGGCCAGGCCCTTCGCCAGGCCGACACCGGGAAAACTCATGCGATCGCCACCTTGATGATGCCGGTCAGGGCCAGCTGGCCGAGGGCGAGCGGGACGAGCGCGACCCACGCGAAGCGCATCAGCTGGTCCTCGCGCAGCCGGGGGTAGGTCACCCGCAGCCAGATCACCACGAAGGCCAGCGCGAAGGTCTTGAGGAGCATCCACAGCCAGCCGAGCTGGTCCGCCATCGGTCCGTGCCAGCCGCCGAGGAAGAGCACGGCGGTCAGCGCCGACACCACGAGGATGCCGGCGTACTCGGACAGCAGGAAGAACGCGAAGCGCAGCCCGGTGTACTCGGTGTACGCGCCGAAGATGATCTCCGAGTCGGCGATCGGCATGTCGAACGGCGGGCGCTGCAGCTCGGCCAGGCCGGCCGTGAAGAACACGAACCCGCCGATGATCTGCCAGGGCAGCCAGTACCACTGCCAGGCGTCCAGGATCCCCGGCAGCGAGAGCGTGCCGGCGGCCATCGCGACCGAGGCCGCCGCGAGCACCATCGGCAGTTCGTACGACATCAGCTGCGCGGCCGTCCGCAGGCCGCCGAGCAGCGAGAACTTGTTCGCCGAGGCCCAGCCGGCCATCAGCTTGCCGATCACGGCCACGCCCATCACGGCCAGCACGAAGAACAGCCCGGCGTCGATCGCCTGCCCGACGAAGCCGTCCGGGCCGACCGGGATCGCCAGCAGCACGAACAGGTACGGCAGCAGCGAGACGGCGGGCGCCAGCTGGAAGACCCGGCGGTCCGCCCCGGCCGGGACGATGTCCTCCTTCTGGGCGAACTTCACGCCGTCCGCGACGAGCTGCGCCCAGCCGTGGAAGCCGCCCGCGTACATCGGGCCGAGCCGGCCCTGCATGTGCGCCATCACCTTGTGCTCGGTCTGGCCGATGACCAGCGGGAGGACCAGGAAGACGACGAGGGTGGCGACGCAGCGCAGCACCGTGTCGAGCAGGTTCACGCGCCGTCTCCGTCCTGGTCGGCCGGGGCGGCCGGGGTGTCACCCGACTGCTCCTCCACGGCCGGCTTCTGCTCCGCCGCCTCGCCGCCCGCCGACTCCTCGTCGTGCGCCGGCACCGGGTTGTGCCAGGGCGCGTCGGAGGACCGGGTCCGCGCGGGCGCCGGCCGCTCGGGCCGCTCGGCCGCGGCGGAGGCCTGGCTGACCGACCCCTCCGACACCGACCGCGTACGCCGCGGCCGGTCCGCCCGCACCGCGGGCGCACCCTCGGCGGGCGTCCCCTCGGCGACGGCCGGCGTCTCCGCGACCACCGGGGCCTCGGCGGCGGCCGGGGTCTCGGCCGTCTGGCTCGCCGACCCCTCCGACACCGACCGCGTGCGCCGCGGCCGGTCGGCCCGCACCGCGGGCCCGCCCTCGGCGGCCCCGGCGGCCCCGGCAGCAGCAGCGGCACCCGCCGCGCCCGCCCGGGGCGTCCGCCCGGCCGCGCCCGCCGCCCGCGCACCGCGCGCGGGCCGCTCGGCGACCGGCGGCAGGGTGCCCTTGAGGGGCCCCCACTCGTTCGGGTCCGGCACACCGGCCGGCTGCATCTTGCGCCGGGCCGGCCCGCCGCCGTGGTCCGACTCGCCGGGCTCCTTGGCGCCCGGCCAGTCCTTGGCGACCCGGGCCGCGAGCACGAACTCCTTGCGCAGCGGGTGCCCCTCGAAGCCGTCCGGCAGCAGCAGGGTGGCCAGGTAGGGGTGCCCGGGGAAGTCGATGCCGAACATCTCGTGCGTCTCGCGCTCGTGCCAGGCCGCGCCCGGGTAGACGGGGACGGCGGTCGGCAGCGCGGCCGCGTCGCGCGGCACCCGGGTGCGCAGCGCGAGGTGCCGCACGCCGGGCGCCTCGGCGGCGGCCAGGTGGGCGACGACGGCGAAGCCCTCGGCGAGCTCGTCGACGGCGCTCAGCCAGTCGAAGAAGGCCAGGCCCAGCACGTCGCGGGCGTTGGTCAGCGCCTCGGTCCAGCGCTCGGCCGGCACGTCGACGGTGATCAGCCCGTACGCCTCGGCGCCGGTCGCCCACTCCCCGACCGACGCCGCGTACTGCTCGGCGGACGTCACGAGACCACTCCCTCGGTCGACGCGGGCCCGGTCACCGGCGGGCGGCGCAGCGCCGCCGCGGGAGCGGTGTAGCGGCCGGGCAGGGACTCGGCGGCGATCTTCTCCTGCAGCTTGAGGATGCCCTGGAGCAGCGCCTCCGGCCGGGGCGGGCAGCCGGGCACGTAGACGTCGACCGGGATGATCTGGTCGACGCCCTTGGTGACCGAGTACGAGTCCCAGTACGGGCCGCCGGAGTTGGAGCAGGCGCCGAAGGAGATGACGTACTTCGGCTCGGGCATCTGCTCGTAGAGGCGCTTGACGGCGGGCGCCATCTTGTCGGTGACGGTCCCCGAGACGATCATCAGGTCGGCCTGCCGGGGGCCGGGCGCGAACGGGATGACACCCATCCGGATGAAGTCGTGCTTGGCCATGGACGACGCGATGAACTCGATCGCGCAGCAGGCCAGGCCGAAGTTGAAGCACCAGAGGCTGTAGCGGCGGCCCCAGTTCAGGACGACCTTGACCGGGTCGGGCGCGAGCCGGGCGAGCGGGCCGATCCGGCGCCGCTCGACGGCGCCGGGGCCGGGGTGCGAGGGGTCCGGCAGGCCGAGCGGGACGGGGCCGCCCTGGGCTCCGTGCGAGTGGTTGTGCGTCACGTCCATTCCAGAACGCCCTTCTTCCAGGCGTAGAGCAGGCCGACCGCGAGGAAGCCGATGAAGAGGAACATCTCGATCAGCGTTCCGGCGCCGTACCCGGCGGCCGCGAACACGGTCGCCCAGGGGAACAGGTAGATCGCGTCCACCGCGAAGATCACGTACAGGAAGGCATATACGTAGTAACGAATCTGGGTGTGCGCCCAGTCCTCCCCCACCGGGTCCACGCCGCACTCGTAGGTGAGGAGTTTCTCCGGCGAGTACACGACCGGTCGCAGCAGTCGGTTGGCGGTGAACGCCACGGCGACGAAGAGCACCCCGACGACGGCCAGCAGGCCCGTCGCGGCGTACGCGTCGAAGTAGCCGCTGCCGACCGCCGGGTCGGCCGCGACGGCAGCCGCGTGCTGCCCCTCCATGCCTTCGCCCTCCACCTCGGCCGCGGCCCGCCCCCTCGGGGCGGTTCCGCGACGATCGCTTACACGGTCCCAACCAATGCGTGAGTCTAGAGGGACGCCTGAGCTCCGCCCGAACCCTGCTCGCCCTGCAAGACGTCCGGTGGACACCGGGGCGTGACGCGCGAGGCGGGAGGGGGTAGGGATAACCCCCGCTCGCACAGATGTATCACCCCCATGGCGTCCGGCACCCGTCGTTCGGGAAGCTTGGGTCCGGCGGTCGGCACCGGCGGCCGACCAGCAGCCCGACCGTGAGGGGACGGTAGACCCAGATGAAGCCTCCGCACCGCCGTGCCATGGACGCGATCAGGGAGCAGGACGCCCGGATGGAGCGTCCCCCGCTGTACGGCGCGCGGATGTGGAAGCAGGCCGGGACGCTGCTGCTGAACCTGCCGCTGGGCATCGCCGGCTTCGTCCTCGCGATCACCACGCTGTCGGTCGGCACCGGCCTGGCGGTCACCGTGGTCGGCCTGCCGCTGCTGGCCTTCGGCCTCTCCCGCTGCCGCGCCCTGGGCCGGACCGGCCGCCACCGGGCCCGGGCGGCGTACGGCTCCACGATCGGGGAGCCGCAGCCGGTGCGGCCGCGCCGTCCGGGGGCGGCCGGCTTCACCACCGCTCACCTCACCGACCTGCTGAGCTGGCGATCGGCGCTCTACCACGTGCTGATGCTGCCCTGGGGCATCCTGTGCTTCACCCTCACGCTGGTCTCGGCCCTCGCGCTGTTCCCGCTGCTGCCGTGGGTGGTCCGCGCCCTGGTCGCGGTGGACCGGATCCTGATCGAGTCGCTGCTCTTCCCGGGCGCGCTGGCCGAGCGGGTGCGCGAGCTGGAGGACGACCGCGGCAGCGTGGTCGACACCGCCGCCGCCGACCTGCGCCGGATCGAGCGGGACCTGCACGACGGCGCCCAGGCCCGGCTGGTGGCGCTGGCCATGGACCTCGGCATGGCCAAGGAGCGGATGCGCGAGGTGGAGACCCCGGACGACGTCGCGGCCGCCACGAAGATGGTGGAGAACGCCCACGGCGAGGTGAAGCTGGCCCTGCAGGAGCTGCGCGACCTGGCCCGCGGCATCCACCCGGCGGTGCTCACCGACCGCGGCCTGGACGCGGCGCTGTCCGCGGTCGCGGCCCGCTGCACCGTCCCCGGCGGGGTCCGGGTGAACGTCGACCTGGCCGGTCCGGACGGCCGGCCGGAGCGCCCGGACTCGGCCGTCGAGGGCATCGCGTACTTCACCGTCAGCGAGCTGCTGACCAACGTGTCCAAGCACGCCGGCGCCCGCACCGCCTCGGTGGAGGTCTGGCGCTCCGAGGACCAGCTGATGCTGCTGGTCGGGGACGACGGCCGGGGCGGCGCGGCCCCCTACCCGGGCAGCGGCCTGGCCGGCCTGGCCGAGCGGGTCCGTGCGGTGGACGGCGTGTTCCTGGTGGAGAGCCCGGCGGGCGGCCCGACCACGGTCACCGTCGAGCTCCCCTGGCGCACCCGCGCCGCGCACCGCTGAGAGGCCCCCGGACGCCCCCGGACGCGACGGGGCGCCGGGAGCCCGTCGCAGCGGTGACGGAACTCCCGGCGCCCCTTTCCGGTCCGGCGCCCGCCCGGCGGAACCCTTGCACGGTGGGCCGGGCGGCGCGTCGAACCGGAGCTGCGGCCCCCGTGCTACGGCGTGGCGAGCGTGCCGAGGGTGACGTCGGCGGTCCGGCTGGTGCCGTCCCGGGTGTAGGTGACGGTCACCTTGCTGCCCGGGGTGAGCGAGGCCAGCGCGGTGGTGAGCGCGTTCAGCGAGTCGATCGGGGTGTCGCCGAGCTTGGTGATGACGTCGCCGGCCTGCAGCCCCGCCGCGGCGGCCGCGCCGCCCGGGGTGACCGAGACGACGACCGCGCCGGCCGGCTGGAACTGCTGGTTGAAGCTGCTGCGGGCGACGACGCCGAGCGCGGCCCGCCCGGAGTTGGTGACCTTGCCCTGCTTGATCAGCTGGTCGGCGATGCTGGTGATGGTGGACGCCGGGATGGCGAAGCCGATGCCGGGGGCGGCCGCGCCGTTGCTCTGCGGCTCGGTCGCGGCGAGGGTGTTGATGCCGATCACCTGGCTGTCCAGGTTGACCAGCGCACCGCCGCTGTTGCCCGGGTTGATCGCGGCCGAGGTCTGGACCATGTTGCCGATGGTGGCGCCGGGCGAGCCACCGCCCTGGGGCTCGGAGACCGTCCGGCCGGTCGCCGAGACGATGCCCTGGGTGACGGAGCTGGAGAGCCCGAGCGGGCTGCCCATGGCGAGGGTGATCTGGCCGAGCTGGACCTTGCCCGAGTCGCCGAAGACGGCGGGCTTGAGGCCGCCCGGCGGGCTGCCGAGCCTGATCACCGCGAGGTCGGAGTCGGGGTAGCTGGCGACCAGCGAGGCGTCCAGCGGCGTACTGCTGTTGGCCAGGGTGACGGTGAAGGTGGTCGCGGTGCCGACCACGTGCGCGTTGGTGACGATGTCGCCCTTGTCGTCGTAGACGATCCCGGAGCCGAGGCTCTCGCCGGTGGTGATCTGCACCACCGAGGGCAGCACGTTGGCGATCACCCGCTGGTACGCGTCCTGCAGCTGGTTGGGGCCGCCGGGCTGGGCGGTCGGGGCCGAGGAGGTCTGCCCGGTGCCGCTGCCGCTGCCGGTCCCGGCGGACTGGGCGGAGGGTGGGGCGGAGGACGGCGAGGACGAGGACGACGAGGAGGAACTGCTGCACCCGGCCAGGGCCAGCGCGACCGCCACCGATACCGCGACCGGGGCGAGCAGCCGCCGCCGGAAGGCCTTGGGCCCGGTCGGCCGGGGGCCGGCCGGCAGCGGGCGGTTGTGTTCCTTCTTGCGGCTCACCTGGCTGCCTCCGATTCGTGACCACGCTGCGAGCACAGAAATCTTTGTCAGCATTTCACCGTTTTGTCCCGAATCGTGGGCCCGACTCGCCCGAAACGTCGACGGGAGGACGGACGGCCTAGGATCGGCGCATGACGTGGCTGATCACAGGCGGTGCGGGTTACATCGGCGGGCACGTGGCCCGCCAGCTGGTCGACGCGGGCGAGCGGATCGTCGTCCTCGACGACCTGAGCACCGGCGACCCGGCCCGGCTGCCCGCCGAGGTCGCCCTGGTCAAGGGCTCCACCCTGGATCGCGCGGCGGTGTCCGCCGTCATCCGCGAGCACGGCGTGACCGGCATCCTGCACTTCGCCGCCAAGAAGCAGGTCGGCGAGTCGGTCGAGCACCCGTTCCTCTACTACCGCGAGAACATGATCGGCCTGCAGACCGTGCTGGAGGCCGCCGCGGAGGAGGGCGTGCGGCGCTTCCTGTTCTCCTCCTCCGCCGCCGTCTACGGCATGCCGGACGTCGACCTCGTGACCGAGACGACCCCGTGCGCGCCGATGAACCCGTACGGCGAGACCAAGCTGGCCGGCGAGTGGCTGGTCGCCGCGGCCGGGCGGGCGCACGGCATCTCGACGATCTCGCTGCGCTACTTCAACGTGGCCGGGGCCAGCACGCCCGAGCTGGCCGACCCCGGGGTGTTCAACCTCGTCCCGATGGTCTTCGAGCGGATCACCACCGGCCGCGCGCCGCTGGTCTTCGGCGACGACTACCCGACCCCGGACGGCACCTGCGTGCGCGACTACATCCACGTCTCCGACGTCGCGTCCGCCCACGTCGCGGCGGCCCGCCGGCTCACCGAGGACCGGCCCGGCGAGACCGCCCTGGTGCTCAACATCGGCTGCGGCGAGGGCCTGAGCGTCCGCGAGATGCTGGCGCTGATCGGCGAGGTCACCGGGCTGGACACCACCCCCGAGATCACCTCGCGCCGCCCCGGCGACCCGGCCCGGGTGGTGGCCTCGGCCGAGCTGATCCGCCGCGAGCTGGGCTGGCGGGCCCGGTACGACGTCGCCGAGATGGTCGCCTCCGCGTGGGAGGCCTGGTGCCACCACCACCCGGAGGCCCGGCGGGCCGCGCAGGCCTGACCCACCGGGCTCGGGGCGTACCGGCCCGACCGGCCTACCGGGCCGGCACCGCCGTGCCGTAGAAGGCGTCCAGCGCGTACACGCAGCGGTCCTTGGAGCCGACGAAGACCCGCCCGCCGACCGCCACCGGCGAGCCGGTCAGCTCGCCCTTGGTGCCCAGCTCCCAGCGCAGCTGACCGCTCGCCAGGTCCAGGGTGTGCAGCGAGTGGTCCCGACTGCCCAGGTGCACCAGGCCGTCCGCGAGCGCCGGGGAGCCGACGATCTCGCCGCGCGCCGTGTAGCGCCAGCGCTCCCGGCCGGTGGCCGCCTCGAAGGCGTACAGCACCTCGCCGCTGCCGACCAGCACCATGCCGTCCCCGACCACCACCGGTTCGGCGCCCTGCCGGCTGCCGGTGACCCCGCGCCAGCGGTCCAGGCCCGTGGCCGCGTCCAGCGCGTAGACGGTGCCCAGGTAGTCGGCGACGTAGACCGCGTCCGCGTCCAGCGTCGGCGGGGTGAAGAGCACCACCGGGGCCTCGAAGCGCCAGCGCTCGGCGCCGGTGGCCGCGTCCAGCGCGTACACCCGGGTGCCGGCGGTCACGTAGAGCACGCCGCCGCGCTCGACCGGGTGCGAGGGCACGTCCTCGCCGACCGGGAAGGACCAGCGCAGGCCGGCGCCGCGCGGGTCGACGCAGCGCAGCCGTCCGCCCCCGTGGTAGTAGGCGGCACCGGCCACCAGGACGGGCCCGGACTGCGGGCTCTCGTAGTCCTGCTGGGCGTCGTCGGCGCGCCACAGCTCGGCGCCGTTGGCGGCCGAGCGCAGCTGGACGCCGCCCCCGCGCACGCCGCAGCACAGCACGCCGTCCGCGGCGGAGAGCGAGTAGACCCACCCGTCCAGCGAGGTGCGCCAGCGCTCGGCACCGTCCGCGACGTCGACGGTGTACAGGTGCGGGCCGTCCGCGGCGTGCAGCCGGCCGGCGTCCACCGCGAGCGCCCAGGCGACGTCCCGGGTCTTGTAGCGGCGCTCGCCGGAGGCGATGTCCAGCGCGTGCACCTCGAAGCTGGAGACGAAGAGCGTGCCGTCCGCGACCACCGGGGTGCCCCAGACGTCGTTGGACATCCGGAACCGCCAGGGGCGCCAGCGGACGGCCGGGGCGGGCTGCTGCGGCGGGACGGGAGGCGCGGTCGGCGTCCGGCGGACCCAGTCGGTCTCGGCCGGCGCGGTGCTCGGGGCGGCCTGCTCGTGCTCGGCGCGCGGCCCCGGGCCTATCCGCACGGAGGCGCCGGACAGCCGCACCTCGACGGGCACCGCGCCGGTCGGCGCCCGGTGCTTGTTCTTGGACGGGATCTTCGCGGTGGCGGCCTCGTGGTCCGGGGCCCGGACCGGCGGCGCCGCGGTGTGCACCGGACCGGCCGGCGGGGCCTCGTGCCGCACGCCCGCGTGGGTGCGCGGGTCCTCCGGGCCGGCGTGCGGCGGCCGGCCCGGCGCCTGCGAGACCCCGGCCTGCGGGGCGCCGGCCTGGGAGACCGGCGGCCGCTGGGGCGGCGGGGGCGGCACGGAGAGGCCGGACTGGCCGCCGGTCGGGGCGGACTGGCCCGCCGCCGGGCGGATCGGACGGCGCTTGCGCTCGATCAGCGCCAGCGCGTCCGGGGGCAGCCAGTCCCCCGCCTCGCCGGAGGCGTCGTCCCGGGAGAACAGGTGCGGGGCCAGCTCGGCCTGGATCTGCTCCGGGGTGGGCCGGTGCTCGGGCGCCTGCCGCATGCAGGCGCGGACCAGGTCCATCAGCTCGGGCGGCATGCCGGACAGGTCCGGCTCCTCGCGCAGCAGCTGGAACACCGTCTCGACCGGGTTGGAGCCCCGGTACGGCGGGTGGCCGGTGGCGCAGAACACCATCAGCGAGCCGAGCGAGAAGACGTCGCTGGCGCCGCGGACCGCCCGGCTGTCCCTGGCCTGCTCGGGGGACATGTAGGCGGGGGTGCCGACCGCGACGTTGGTCATGGTGAGCCGGGTGCTGGAGACCCCGGCCGCGATGCCGAAGTCGATCACCTTCGGGCCGTCCTCGACCACCAGCACGTTGGAGGGCTTGAGGTCGCGGTGGACCAGCCCGGCGGCGTGGATGGACTGCAGGGCCTCGGCGATGCCGGCGATCAGCCAGCGGGTGGCCCCGGCCGGCAGCGGGCCGCACTCCTCGACCAGGTCCTCCAGCGAGGGCGCCGGGATGTAGGCGGTGGCCAGCCAGGGCACCCGGGCGTCCGCGTCGGCGTCCACGACGGCCGCGGTGTAGAAGCCGCCGACCGTCTTGGCCGCCGCGATCTCCCGCGCGAAGCGGACCCGGAACAACTCGTCCTCGGCCAGTTCCCCCCGGACGGTCTTGATGGCCACCCGCCGCCCCGCGGCGGAGCGCGCCAGGTAGACCAGCCCCATCCCGCCCGCGCCGAGCCGCCCCAGCACCTCGAAGGGCCCGATCCGCCTCGGATCGTGCGCCGTCAGCTGGTCCACTCCGCTGCCACCTCCCCGTTGTCCGCACCCGCCGCGTGGTGCCGGACCCGATTCTCCAATGCCGCCCGGCGCATCTCCAACCTCCCCCGCCCGGCGGCCACCGCCGGGCGCCCCCCGGTCAGGGATGACGGAAAGGCCGGATTCTGACGCCCGCTCCGTAAGTCGCTTGCGCCCGCGGGCCCGGACGGTCCACACGAAACCCTCGCAGACCCCGGCCGACTCCGTCACGCTCTGTCACACGACCACCCCTCAGCGGACTCGCCGTCACGCTATGGAATCAACAGCACACGGGGGGGCTACAACAGAACGGCCGAGGTCCGGTGAATATCCGTCCGAAGTGGTTCACGGCGCTATAGCAACCCCCGTGCGGAGTAATAGTCGCATCACCGAATCGCGCCAAGATCGTGCCACGGTAAGCTGACGGCATGACAGGACAAGTTCGCACCGTCGACGGTCGCGTCGCCGGGCGACGCGGACAGGAGACGCGGCAGAAGCTGCTCGACTGCCTCCGCGAGATGCTCAGCACGTCGCCCTATCGGGACGTCAAGGTCATCGACGTCGCCCGTATGGCGGGTACCTCCCCCGCGACCTTCTACCAGTACTTCCCGGATGTCGAGGGCGCAGTCCTCGAAATCGCCGAGGAAATGGCCAAGGACGCCGACACCCTCAAAGAGCTGGTGGCCGGAAAGTCCTGGGCAGGGAAGTCCGGCCCGACCACTTCGGAAGAACTGGTCGACGGATTCCTCGCCTTCTGGCGCAAGAACGACGCCATTCTCCGCGTGGTCACGCTGGGTGCAGCCGAAGGGGACAAGCGGTTCTTCAAGATCCGCATGACCGTCCTCAACGCGGTCGCCAAGCCGCTCGCGGAGGCCGTCAAGGAACTCCAGGCGAAGGGTCAGGCCGACAAGTCGCTCGACCCGAACGCCGTCGCCGGGGCCCTGGTCTCGCTGCTCGCCTCGGCGGCCGAGCACCAGAAGGCCTTCACCTCCTGGGGCGTCAAGGTCAAGGACCTCAAACCCAATCTCGCTCCCCTGGTGTACCTGGGCGTCACCGGCAAGAAGGCGCCCAAGTAGGACCATCCGTTCGATCCACCATCCGCTCCGCGCGCAGCCCCGGCCTCCTGTCCGGGGAACGACGGACGGCGGCCGTGTCCTCGGGGGAGGTCCGCCGACGTACCGCACGCGCGCCAGACATGCCGGTGGGCGGGCACCCTTCACACGGGGTGCCCGCCCACCGGCATGTCGCGTTCCGGGCGACGACCGGTCTTCCTACGGGCAGCGGACGACCTGGCCGGCGTAGGCGAGGCCGCCGCCGAAGCCGAAGAGCAGCACCGGGTCGCCCGGGGCCAGCTCACCGCGCTCGACCAGCTTGGAGAAGGCGAGCGGGATGGAGGCCGCCGAGGTGTTGCCGGAGTCGACCACGTCCCGGGCCACCACGGCGCCGTCGCCGAGGCCCAGCTTCCCGGCGATCGCGTCGATGATCCGCAGGTTGGCCTGGTGCGGGACGAAGGCCTTCAGCTCGGACGGCTCGATCCCGGCCCGCTCGCAGGCCTGCCGGGCGAGCGGGGCGAGCTGGGTGGTGGCCCAGCGGAACACCGACTGGCCCTGCTGACTGATCACCGGGTCCCAGCCGGTGATCACCACGGCGTCGCCCCGTTCCGGCTCGGAGCCCCAGACCACCGGCCCGATGCCGGGCTCGGCGCCCTCCTCCTGGGCCTCGACCACCGCGGCGCCGGCGCCGTCGCCGAAGATCACGCAGGTGGAGCGGTCGGTCCAGTCGAGCGTGTCGGACATCCGCTCGGCACCGATCACCAGGGCGCGGCTCGCCGCACCGGCCCGGATCGCGTGGTCGGCGGTGGCCAGCGCGTAGGAGAAGCCGGAGCAGACGGTGTTGATGTCGTACGCGGCGGGCGAGCGCACGCCCAGCCGGGCGGCCACGGCGGCGGCGGTGTTGGGGCTGCGCTCGATCGCGGTGCAGGTGGCGACCACGACGAGGTCGATCTCCTCGGCGGTGCGGCCGCTGCGCGCGAGCGCCTTCTGCGCGGCCTCGGTGGCGAGGTCGACCAGGGTCTCTTCCTCGGCGATGTGCCGGGACCGGATCCCGACCCGGGTGCGGATCCATTCGTCGTCGGTGTCGACGAGCGCCGCCAGATCGTCGTTGGTGAGGACCTTGGCGGGCTGGTAGTGCCCGAGTGCCACAATGCGAGAACCGCTCATAACGCCATGGAACCCGGTTACCCGCTGGTCAGCTGGGCGTGACCGGCACAGGATCATCGGCCCCGATCTGTAGGAGACCGACAAGGCGTCTTGCCCCGTACGGCCTTCCGACCTCCCCGAACGCCCCCGGACGCCCCCGGACGGCCCGTCCGGCCGGGTCAGGCGGCCAGCGCGGCCGCGTCGCCCATCACCACGACCGGGTGCGCGGCCGGGTCCAGGGTACGGATGAGCTGGGCCATCTTGTCCTCGGGTATGGACACGCAGCCGTGGGTGGGGCCGTCGTGGTCGACGTGCAGCCAGATGCCGCCGCCCTTCCCGGCACCCATCGGGCGGCGCATGTCGAGCGGGGAGCTGCCGGCGACCCGGTTGTAGTTGATCGCGACCACGTAGTCGAAGGAGCCGGCCAGCTGGTCGCCGAAGAAGCCCGTCCCGGAGACCACGAAGCTCGGGTCCTTGTCGTACGGGAGCTTGCTGCCCGGGTTGTCCTTGCGGCCGCCCGCGTCGGTGAGCGAGAAGACGCCGACCGGGCTGCGCAGGTCGCCCTGGTTGTGGTCGGTCGTCCAGCCGTTCTTGCCGTTGTGGCCCTGCCAGGTCTCCCCGGCCAGCCAGCGCCCCTCGGGGGTGCGGGTCCACAGGACGACGGTGTTCTTGTCGGTGTTCTTGTCCTGGCCGGAGGCGACCAGCACCTGGGTGGTCTCGGCCGGGATCTTCGCGGTGAAGCTCGGGCCGAGGCCGGGTATCGCGGCCACCGAGGCGTCCGCCCGGGCCTCGCCCCGGGTGGCGGTCGCGGGCTGGGCCTGCCGATCGGCGGCGGCCTGCACGGCGGCGGGAGCGGGAGTGGGGGCCGGCTGGTCCGGGCGGCTGGCGTCCGGGCCGGGGCCGTCCGCGGCGGTGAGCGCGGGGCGGGCGTCGTCCTGGCCGACGGTGTACCAGCCGGCGGCGGCCGCGACGAGCAGCGCGGTGCCGGCCATCACGGCCTTGCCGTGGCGCTTCGGCTTCGCCTTGCGGCGGCGGCCACGGGCGGCGGAGCGGGAGCCCTCGGGGGCGGCGACGGCCGCTTCGGGCACGGGCTCGGCGACGGGCTCCGGCTCGGGCCGGTACTCGTAGGCGTACGACTCGGGCGCGGTCTGATACTCGGGCTCGGTCTGATACTCGGCCTCGGGCTGGTACGCGTGGGCGTACGGCTCGGGCTGGTACTCCGGCTCGGCCTGGTCGGCGTACGGCTGGAACTGCTGGAACTGCTGTGACGGCTGCTCGTACACCTCGTAGTAGCCGTCAGCGGCCTGCGGGTACTGCTGCTGTCCGTCGTACCAGCCCTGCTGCTGGTACCCGTCGTAGCTGTCGTACGACGGCTGCGGCACCTCGTACACCGGCTCCGGTATCGGCTCGTACGGCGGGTACGTGGTGGCGCGATGGGAACCGGACATGTCCTCGATCCTGCCAAACGCCGTACCCGTTGGTAAACCCGGGTCGCGTGCGGAGGCCGTGAAGACACCGTCGCCCGGGCCGAGTGCCGGCCCGGGCGACGGGTGAGGAGGAGGCGGAGTCAGAGGCGCATCGCCTGCGGGGACTCGCGGCGCAGCGGGTCCGGGCCCTCGTACTCGCGGATGGTCTCGTAGCGGGTGTTGCGCTCGACCGGGCGGAAGCCGGCGTCGCGGATCAGGCCGAGCAGGTCGTCGCGGCCGAGCTTGTTCGGGGTGCCGAAGTTGTCCGCGTCGTGGGTGATCTTGTACTCGACCACCGAGCCGTCCATGTCGTCCGCACCGTGGCTGAGCGCCAGCTGGGCGGTGGCGACGCCGTGCATCACCCAGAAGACCTTGACGTGCGGGACGTTGTCGAACAGCAGCCGGGAGACGGCGAAGGTCTTCAGCGCCTCGGCGCCGGTGGCCATCTCGGTGCGGGCCATCAGCTTGTTGCGCACGACGCCGTCCTTGGAGTCGTGGAAGTCGTGCTGGTAGCGCAGCGGGATGAAGACCTGGAAGCCGCCGGTCTCGTCCTGCAGCTCGCGCAGCCGCAGCACGTGGTCGACCCGGTGGCGGGGCTCCTCGATGTGGCCGTACAGCATGGTGCAGGGCGTCTTGAGGCCCTTGGAGTGCGCCAGGCGGTGGATCCGCGACCAGTCCTCCCAGTGGGTGTCGTGGTCGACGATGTGCTGGCGGACCTCCCAGTCGAAGATCTCCGCGCCGCCGCCGGTCAGCGACTCCAGGCCGGCGTCGATCAGCTCGTCCAGGATCTCTTCGGCGGACAGGCCGCTGATCTTCTCGAACCAGTGGATCTCGGTGGCGGTGAAGGCCTTCAGCGAGACGTTCGGCAGGGCGGCCTTCAGCTCGCGCAGCGAGCGCGGGTAGTAGCGCCAGGGCAGGGTCGGGTGCAGGCCGTTGACGATGTGCAGCTCGGTGAGGGACTCGCTCTCCATCGCCTTGGCGAGGCGGACGGCCTCCTCGATGCGCATCGTGTAGGCGTCCTTCTCGCCCGGCTTGCGCTGGAACGAGCAGTACGCGCAGGACGCGCTGCACACGTTGGTCATGTTGAGGTGGCGGTTGACGTTGAAGTGGACGACGTCGCCGTTCTTCCGCGTCCGCACGTGGTGGGCCAGGCCGCCCAGCCAGGCCAGGTCGTCGCTCTCGTAGAGCGCGATCCCGTCCTCGCGGGTCAGCCGCTCACCCGCGTAGACCTTCGCCTCCAGCTCGCGCTTGAGCCCTGCGTCCATGCGGTGACCCGCCTCCTCCGACTTTCGAATCCTTGCCGGAGACGAGCGTACGCCTATGCACACGGAGGCCCGGCGAGGGCATGCGGCTGAGAGCCGGGCCTAGACGGACAGCAGCTCGGTGAGCAGGGCGGGGTCGATGTTGCCGCCGCTCACGACGGCGGCGACGGCCTGTCCGCCGGTCTCGGCGGCCCGGTGGAAGTAGGCCGCCGGGGCGACCGCGCCGGAGGGCTCGGCGACCAGCCGGCCGCGCCGGGCCAGCAGGGCGACGGTGGCGCGGATCTCGTCCTCGGTGACGGTGACGATGTCGTCCACGTAGGTGGTGATGTGCTCGTACGGCAGCACGCCGACCGAGGGGGTGCGCAGCCCGTCCGCGATCGTCCGGTAGGTGTCGGCCACCGGCCACTCCACCCGGCGTCCGGCGCGCAGGCTCGCCCGGGCGTCGGCGGCCAGCTCGGGCTCCACGCCGATCACCCGGATGCCCGGGCGGGTGAGCTTGAGCGCGGCCGCCGTGCCGCCGATCAGGCCGCCGCCGCTGACCGGCACCAGGACGGTGTCCAGCTCAGCCGGGGCGTCCTCGGCGATCTCCAGGCCGACCGTGCCCTGGCCCGCGACGATGAACGGGTCGTCGTACGGCGGCACCCAGACGTAGCCGTGCCGCTCGGCCAGCTCGGCGGGCAGGGTGTCCCGCTCCCCCGGCGCGACCAGCACCACCTCGGCGCCGAACGAGCGGGTGGCCTCGACCTTGACGGCCGGCGAGGTGTCCGGCATCACGATCACGGCCTTCACCCCGAGCAGCCGCGCCGCGTACGCCACCGCCTGGGCGTGGTTGCCGCTGGACTGGGCGACCACGCCGCGCGCACGCTCGTCCGCCGTCAGCGCGGCCAGCCGGTTGTACGCGCCGCGGGTCTTGAAGGCGCCGGTCGGCTGGAGGTTCTCCGGCTTCAGCCAGAGCCGGCGCTCGCCCTCGTCCGCCCAGGGGGCGGGGACCAGCGGAGTGCGGACGACCACGCCCGCGATCCGCTGCCGGGCGGCGCGCAGCTCCTCCAGACCGACCAGTGCCATCGCGTCACTCTCCTACGGGGGGGAGTTCACTCACCCGGTTCTCCCACTTGGTGGAGAGTACGACGGTGGTACGGGTACGGGCCACACCCTTGGTGCCGGAGATCCGCTTCACCACCGACTCCAGGCCGGCCACGTCGGCCACCCGGACCTTGAGCATGTAGGAGTCGTCGCCGGCGATGAACCAGCAGTCCTCGACCTCGTTGAGGTCCTTCAGCCGGAACCCGACGTCGTCGTGGTCGGCGGCGTCGGTCAGCTGGAGGCCGATCAGGGCCGTCACGCCGAAGCCGAGCGAGGCCGGGTTGACCGTCGCGCGGTAGCCGGTGATCACACCGGCCTGCTCCAGCCGGTTGATGCGGTCCGTGACGCTCGGTCCGGAGAGGCCGACCAGCCGGCCCAGCTCGGCGTAGGACGCGCGGCCGTTCTCCCGGAGCGCCTGGATGAGCTGTCTGTCCACCGTGTCCATATACCGTCCGCGTCCTTCCGAACCTCACCAGACCCACAGATCATTATCCGGATTCGAAGGCGCTGTGCGCTGAACGACCCGGATATCGCAGAGAAGATACTCTCCCGCCCCCGGTCGTCTTACTCCCCCTCAGCCGGTGCGCCGCCCGCGCCGCCCGTTTGACGGGCCGCCGCCCCCAACTCCCCTTCCCAGCGCAGGTACAGGGAATGCGGCACGCCGACGGCGTCCAGCACCCGGCCGGCCACGAAATCGACGAGTTCGCGCACGGTGGAGCCGCCGGCGTAGAAACCGGGCGAGGCGGGGAGCACCACGGCGCCCTGCGCGTCGAGTTCCACGAGGTGCTTCAACGTCACCCCGTTGAGTGGCGTCTCGCGCACGCACACGACGAGCGGGCGGCGCTCCTTGAGGGTGACGCTGGCCACCCGCTGCAGCAGGTCCTTGCTCAGGCCGAGGGCGATCCCGGCCACCGCGCCGGTGGTCGCCGGCACCACCAGCATGCCCTTGGCCGGGTAGGAGCCGCTGGACGGGCCGGCCGCGAAGTCCCCGGCGGACCAGTAGCGGACGTCGGCGAGGGCGTCCTCGTCGACGTCCAGCCAGGCGGCCAGGTCGGCGCGCCAGTGGGCGTCGCGGAAGGAGATGCCGGTCTCGTCGAGGATGGTCAGCCGGGCGGCGCGGCTGACGATCAGGTCCACCGCCTCGCCGGCGGCCAGCAGCGCCCGGATCACGGAGGCGGCGTACGGCGTCCCCGACGCGCCCGAGACCCCGACCACCCACGGTTGACGCTTCGCAGTTCCCATGGGGCATTTGTATCCCGGCTCCACCTGCCGGTTCGGCCCGGGCGCCGCCGGGAGGGTCCGCGATCCCGTCACCCCTGGGAGGATGGGGCCATGGCAGCGACCCTCGTCGACCTCACCCACCAGGTGACCACCGCGATGCCGGTCTACCCCGGCGACCCGTCCGTCCTGCTGGAGCCCGCGCTCACCACCGCCACCGCCGGGGTGAACGTGCTGGCCCTGCACCTGGGCTCGCAGTCCGGGACGCACGTGGACGCGCCCTACCACGTGGACGTCACCTGGCCGACCCTGGACGGGCTGCCGCTGAAGCTGTTCACCGGCCCGGCCGTGGTGGCCGACCTGCGCGGGCTGGCGCCCCGGGCGGCCGTCACTCCCGACCTGCTGGCGCCCGCGCTGGAGCGCTGCGGCGCGGGCCACGTGCTGCTGCTGGCCACCGGCTGGGCCCGGCACTGGGGCACCGACGCGTACCTCGCCCACCCCAGCCTGACCCCGGCCGCCGCCGAGGCGATCGTGGCCGCCGGGGTGCGGACGGTCGGCGTGGACGCGCTCAGCGTCGACCCGACCGCGGACCCCGGCCCGGGCGACCCGGCGGTGGCCGCGCTGCTCGCCGACCTGACCGACGAGCACGACCAGGGCGCGGCCCCCGAAGAGCCGACGCTGGCCGCGCACCGGGTGCTGCTGGGGGCGAGCGGCGGCGGGGTGATCGCCGAGAACCTGACGGACCTTCGGCTGCTGCTGGAGGCGCAGGAGGCCGGGCGGCCGGTGGAGGTCTCGCTGTTCCCGCTGCGGCTGGTCGCGGCGGACGGCGCGCCGGTGCGGGCGGTGGCCCGGCTGGGCTGAACCAGGACGCGCCCCGGGCCACCGCCCGCCCGACGCCCGGGACTTGGTCTAGACCATCCCCGGGCGCCGCCGCTACGCTTTCCGGCCATGGCTGAGATCATCGGAGTGATCGAGCGACTTTGGCGCTACCCCGTGAAATCCACCGGCGGCGAGCGGCTCGACTCCGTCGAGGTGGACGGGCGCGGCCTGGCCGGCGACCGCCTCTACGCCGTCCGCGACGCGGCCGGCCGGCTCGGCTCCGGCAAGAACACCCGGCGCCTGCGCCGGATGGACGGCCTGCTCCGGCTCTCCGCCCGGCTCGGCCGCCGGATCGACGGCCCCGAGCTGTTCGACCCGCTCGGCCGCCCGGTCGCCGACCCGACCGCCTTCCTGCGCGCCTACCTGCTGCGCGAGGACGTCGAACTCGCCCGCGAGGACGCCGTTTCGCACGTCGACCGGCTGCCGGTCAGCGTGGTCACCACCGCCACCCTGGACTGGGTCCGCGAGGCCGTCCCGCTGACCGTCGTGGACGAGCGCCGGTTCCGTCCGAACATCGTGCTGCGCACCCCGCCCGGCACCCCGCCGTTCGTCGAGGACGAGTGGTTCGGCCGGCAGGCCCGCGGCGAGGCCCCCGGCAGCGCCCGGCTGGCCTTCGTCGGCTCCAGCGAGCGCTGCGTGATGACGGGCGCCCCGCAGCCCGGGCTGCCGCACGCCCCGGAGATCCTGAAGGCGATCGTGCACGCCCACGACGGCCGGCTGGACGCCCTCGCCGAGGTCGCCGCGCCGGGCCGGCTGCGGCTCGGCGACCGGATCGTCCTGGACTGACCCGCCCCGGGGCCCGGCCGCCCGCTGCGGGAACCGGCCGCCCGCTCTCCGGAAATCCGCTTGCGGCCGCCACCTGCGGCGATGGAATCATCGTCGGATGAACATCACCATCAGACGAGTGCGCAGCGAGGAATGGCGGCAGGTCAAGCAGCTGCGGCTGGACGCCCTGCTCGACCCGGTCGCGGCCATCGCCTTCCTGGAGACGCA
Source organism: Streptomyces rubellomurinus (assembly GCF_000961885.1). GTDB lineage: Bacteria > Actinomycetota > Actinomycetes > Streptomycetales > Streptomycetaceae > Kitasatospora > Kitasatospora rubellomurina. The sequence continues at coordinate 8,781 of NZ_JZKH01000068.1, read as the reverse complement.
CGAACAGGCCGCCGCCAGGCCCGACGAGTTCTGGCAGGAGCGCACCGCGAACGCCGCCGAGGGCGACTCGGTGTGCCAGCTCGTCGCGGTGGCCGAGGACGGGCGCTGGCTCGGCTCGATGACCGTGCTGGTCGAACTGCCCGGCGGGAAGGGCGCCCTGGACGGCGATGTCATCGAGGCCCCGCAGACGCACCTCGTCGGCGTCTTCGTCCGGCCCGAGGCGCGCGGCACCGGCCTGGCGGACGACCTCGTCCGGGCGGCGGCGCAGTGGTCCTGGTCGCTCACCGAGCCCGTGGTGCGGCGGCTGCGGCTGTACGTCCACGAGGACAACGCCCGCGCGGCGGCGATGTACGCGCGGGCTGGCTTCAAGCCCACCGGCGCGTCGGGGCCCGTCCCGGGCGACGACACCCACCGCGAGATCGAGATGGAGATCATCCGGGGCTGACCGCGTCAGCCCCGGACGAGGCAGAACGGGTGGCCGGCCGGGTCCGCGTAGACCCGCCAGCCGCCCGCGTCGTGCAACCGGACGGCGCCGCGGGCGAGCACCTCGCGCTCGGCGCCGTCGAGGTCCGCGACGTCGACGTCCAGGTGCGCCTGCTGGGGGTGCTCGGCGGACGGCCAGCGCGGCGGCCGGTGGTCGGCGACGCCCTGGAAGCAGAGCACCGCGCCGTCGTCGAGGTGCAGGGTGGACCAGCGCTCGCCGAGCGACCAGCGCCGGTCCGGGCGGTCGACCTCGCCGCCGAGCAGGGCGGCGTAGAACCGGGCGAGCACGGCCGGCTCGGGGCAGTCGATCACCAGGCACTGCAGCTTGCCGATCACGGTTCTCCTCGGGGGCGTTCGCGCTCGTCGCACCCCGATTCTGCCGCACCGCGGGCGGCCCTGAGTATGATCCGACGATCATGATCGAGAGTGAGTTCTGGCAGCGGCTGGACGGCGTCCGGCGGGCACGCGGCCTGCTCACGCCCGGCGAGCTGATGGCACTCACCGGGCGCGGGGTCGTGGTGCTCGACCCGTTCTCGGTGCTGGTGTCCACGTGGGTGCGGCTCGGCCCGGAGACCGTGCTGTACCCCGGCGCGGCGGTCGAGTGCGACGCCCGCAGCCGGTGCGTCCTCCAGCCCGGGACCGTCCTGTACGGCGGCGCCCGGATCACCGCGACCGGCGGCGCCCTGGTCACCATCGGGCGCGGCGCGCTGATCGGCGAGGGCGGCGCACGGATCAAGGCCGCCGGCACCGACCGGATGAGGCTCGGCGACGCCGTCAGGATCGCCAACGGCGCCGAGCTGAGCGGAAGTTGCCGCCTCGGCGACGGCAGCCAGGTCCTCGGCCCGATCTCCGCCCGCGCCGTCGAGCTGGCCGGCGGCGGCTCGCACGCCCACCCCGACCCGGACGGGCGGGGTGGGGTGCTGAAGGGCTTCGGCCGGGCGCACGGGATCCGGGTCGGCGTCGGCGAGGTCGTCAACGGCGCCGGAGACTTCCGGGCCGCGCCCGTCGAGCGCCAGCGCGCGTACCACCCGGCCGCGCCGAAGCTCGACTAGGGCTTGTCGATGAGGAGTTGGACCCCGTCGAGGATGCGGGCGAGACCGAACTCCAACGGGTCGACCGGGTCCGGGGCGAAGGCGCCGCCGGCGATCGCACGGGTGAGCGCCGGGAAGCGGTCGGCGTGCCGCTCCAGCACCTCGCCGGTGAGGCGCCCCCACTCGCGACTGTGCTCCTCGTCGAAATCGAGCCGCTGCTGGACGAGGGTCCGCACCAGGCCGGCGACGAGGACGAAGACGCGGTGCTGCTCGGCCGCGCTCAGCCCGGTGGGCTCCAGGGCGGTGAGCGCCGCGTCGAGCCAGCCGAGCTGGTGCGGACCCATCAGCTGGCGGCGCATCGCGGTGGCCGCGATCAGCCAGGGGTGGGCGAGGTTGACCCGCTCGCAGTGGCGGGCCCACGCGGCGATCCGGGGCCGCCAGCCGTCCCCCGCCGTCCGTACGTCCGGGACCTCGGCGAGCACCGACTCGACCATCAGCTCGACCAGTTCGGCCTTGCCCGGCACGTAGCGGTAGAGCGCCATCGCGGAGACCCCGAACTCCGCGGCCACCTTGCTCATCGAGACCGCGTCCAGCCCCTCGGCGTCGGCGACGGCCACCGCGCTCGCGGCGATCCGTTGCGGGGTCAGGCTCGGCTTGGGGCCGCGGGTCGGCCGGTCCTGCTCGCCCCACAGCAGCGCGATGCCCGCGCGCAGGTCGCGCGGCTTCTCCTTGGCCATCTCCGGCTCCCCTTCCTCGTCGTCTTCCTCGTCGTCCCGGCGGCGCCCGTTGACGCGCCCGGGAACTGTGTATACCTTAAACACATCGGAACTGCTGAAGCAGTAAACAGTTTGGGGGATACACCATGCTCGCCACCATCGCCATCGCCTCCACCGCCGCCCTCGCCGCTCCCGTCGCCGGTCTCCTCGGCTACCGGCAGCTGAAGCGCGCCGCGCTCGCCGAACGGCTGCGCATCACCGGTGCGGCGGGCATCGACGAGTCCGGCTTCGTCCGGATCGGCGGGATCGACCAGTGGGTCTCCATCCGCGGCGAGGACCGCGGCAACCCCGTGATCCTGGAGATCCACGGTGGCCCCGGCGCCTCCAACCTGCCCTTCCTCCCCCGCACCCGCGGATGGGAGCGGCACTTCACGATCGTCCGCTGGGACATGCGCGGCGCGGGCTTCACCTTCGCCAACGGCCCTGAGAACCAGGGCGCGCTGACGCTCGACCAGCTCCAGCGCGACGCCCTGGAGGTCACCCGGTACGCCCGGGAGCGCCTCGGCGTCGACCGGCTGCTGCTCGTCGCCAACTCCTTCGGCACCGTCCTCGGCCTGCGGCTCGCCCGCAACCACCCCGAGCTGTACTCCGCCTACGTCGGCACCGACCAGAACGTCATCGACGGCGGCCGGGAGCGCACGGCGTACGACGCGCTGGTGCGGCGGCTGCGGGCAGCCGGGAAGCGGAAGCAGCTGGCCGCCGTCCTGGCGATGGGCGTCGACCGGCGGGCCCGGACCACCGAGCAGGTCGACGAGTACAACAAGCTGGTCCTGACCACCGACCCGCTCTCGTACGACACCATGAAGACCGTCGTGGTGCGCTCGCTCTGGTTCTCGCCCCTGCACACGCTGCGCGGGCTGCGGTCGTCCATGAAGGCCATGCACGTCTCGCTGGCGCTGCAGTCCCAGGCCGCGACCATCGACGAACGGGCCGAGGGGACGGAGTTCCGGATCCCGTTCTTCGTCTTCCAGGGCGACGGCGACGTCCTCACCCCGCCCGAGCCCGCGCGCCGCCTCGTCGACGACGTCACCGCGCCGGTCAAGGACTTCGCCCTGATCCGCGGCGCCAGCCACTTCGCGGGCTTCCGCCACCCGGACCAGTTCCTCGACCTGCTGCTCACCAAGGTCCGCCCGGCCATCACCGGCGACCTCCGGCCCGCCGGCCACGGACGCTGAGGGTTGCTACGACCCCGCGACCCAGCCCGGCATGGTCGGCAGCAGCTTCTCGGCGAGCCGGTACATCGTCGCGTCGTCGACGGCCCCGCCGTCCCGCCGGAAGACGTCGATCTCGACGGCCCGGCCGCCGGAGGCCTTGGCGTCCTCCGCGACGATGAGGTTCCGGGTGCCGGGCCCGTTCTGGAGCCCGCTCTTCCCGTCCTTCCCGTCCGCGGGGCCGAAGACCACCGCCTTGCTCGAGTAGATCGCGGCGGGGTGGCCGAGGACGGTGGCCTTCGAGGCGAAGAACTGCGGCATGCCGAGCATGTCGTCGACCGAGGTGGTGCCCTCGATGACGGCGACCGCGCTGTCCCGCAGGCGCACCTCGACCATCGGGTCCGTGCCGATCGCCATCGGCATCGGGTGCGCGGTCAGGATGCGGTCGTCCGGCGTGCCCAGCAGCGCCGGCAGGTCGGACCGGTTCAGCGCGGCGCAGACGGCCGCATAGCCCTGCGAATCGGTCGGCCGGGGGGTCTGGCACGCGACCGGCTTGGCCTCGTCCTCGTCCGCCGCCTGCGAGCGGCCGTCGATCAGCCCCATCCCCCACAACCCGGCCAGCACTCCGCCGGCCAGCGCCACCACGGCGGCCAGCTTGATCCCCGCCCGCTCCTTGACCGGCTCGGCGTTCTTCTCGACGGCCTGCTCGTCGACCTGCTCGCTCTCCACCCTGCATCCCCCTCCGCACGAAATCCGACCGCGATCGTAGCGCCCCCGCCCGGCCGGTGACCTGCGGGTTTCGCGGCCGCCCTGACCGGCACCGCCCTCGCCGAATCCCTGCGGCGGTGACCGCCCGCGGCGTCAGAGGATCATCAGGCGGTCAGGATCGGGGAAGGGGACGAAGCCGGCCTTCGCGTACACGCCGTGCGCGTCGCGGGTGGAGAGCAGCACGCGCTTGAGCCGGTAGGGGGCGAGGTGGTCGCGCACCGCGACGGCCAGCCAGGTGCCGAGACCGTGGCCCCGGTGGCCGGGAGCCACGTAGACGTCGCACAGCCAGGCGAAGGTAGCGAGGTCGGTGACCACGCGCGCGTACGCGACCTGGGATCCCCCGGCGGCGTACACGCCGAAGTTGAGCGAGGCCCGAGCGGCCTGCTCGACCGTCTCCCGGCTCCGGCCGAGCGCCCAGAACGCATCGGCGGAGAGCCAGTGGTGGACCAGGTCCAAGTCGATGCGGTCGAGCTCGGTGTCGATCTCGTACCCGTCGCCCCTACGCGTGATCATGACCGGGCATCGTAGCGACCGCCCTCACGGGCCCGAGCGGCATCGTCAGATACCGAGGCCGCGGATGACGAGGTCGGCCAGGGCGAAGAAGAACAGGGAGACGCCGACGAAGCTGTTCGTCTGGAAGAAGGCCCGGTTGAGCTTGGAGAGGTCGTTCGGCTTGACGATGGTGTGCTCGTAGACGAACGCGCCCGCGACGACGGCCAGGCCGATCCAGAAGGCCGCGCCGGCGTGGGTGAGGACGGCGAACCAGCCCAGCAGCAGCGTGGTCGCGACGTGGCAGGCCCGTGCGCCGCGGATCGCGGCGGGGACGCCGAAGCGGGCCGGGACGGAGCGCACGCCGTTCTCGCGGTCGGACTCGACGTCCTGGCAGGCGTAGATGAGGTCGAAGCCGCCGATCCAGATGCCGACCGCCGCGCCGAGCACGACGGCGTCCCAGGACCACCGGCCGGTCACCGCGAGCCAGGCGCCCACCGGGCCCATGGCCTGGGCGATGCCGAGGATCGCCTGCGGGAAGTCCGTGAAGCGCTTGCCGTACGGGTAGACCACCATCGGCACGACGGCGACCGGCGCGAGTGCCAGGCAGAGCGGGTTGAGCATGGCCGCCGCGCCGAGGAAGACCACCAGCGCCACCGCCGAGCCGACGTACGCGGTCTTCAAGGAGACCGCGCCGGTGACGAGTTCGCGCCCCGCGGTGCGCGGGTTGCGGGCGTCGATCTCGCGGTCGATGATCCGGTTGGCCGCCATCGCGAAGGTCCGCAGCCCGACCATGCACACGGTGACGATGAACAGCTCGCCCCAGTGCACCCGTTCGTCGGCGAGGAACATGGCCGTCAGTGCGGCGATGTACGCGAAGGGCAGGGCGAAGACCGAGTGCTCGATCATCACCAGGCGCAGGAAGGCCTTGGTACGCCCCGGGGTTTCGAACGCCGCCGTGCTCACAGTCCGTATTCCTTCCAGCGCCGGGAGACCAGCGCGGCCGTGGCCGGGTCGGAGGCCACCATCTCCGGCCACCCGCCGTCCCGGGTGTAGCCCTCCTCGGGCAGCTTGCGGGTCGCGTCGATGCCGGCCTTGCCGCCCCAGAACTGCTGGTAGGAGGCGTGGTCGAGGTGGTCGACGGGGCCCTCGACGACGGTCAGGTCCCGGCTGTAGTCGACGTTGCCGAAGGCCCGCCAGGCGACTTCCTGGTAGTCGTGGACGTCGCAGTCGGCGTCGACCACGATGATCAGCTTGGTGAGCGACATCATGTGCGCGCCCCAGATCGCGTGCATCGTCTTCTGGGCGTGCTTGGGGTACTTCTTGTCGATCGAGACGATCACGCAGTTGTGGAAGCCGCCGGCCTCGGGCAGGTCGTAGTCGACGATGTCCGGGATGATGATCTTCAGCAGCGGCAGGAAGAACCGCTCGGTGAACTTGCCCAGCGGGCCGTCCTCGGTCGGCGGGCGGCCGACCACGATGGACTGCAGGATCGGCCGCCGCCGCATCGTCACGCAGTCGATCTTCAGCGCGGGGAACGGCTCCTGCGGGGTGTAGAAGCCGGTGTGGTCGCCGAACGGGCCCTCGGGGAGCATCTCGCCGGGCTCCAGCCAGCCCTCGACCACCACCTCGGCGTCGGCCGGGACCTGCAGCGGCACGGTCTTGCAGTCGACCATCCGCACCCGCTCGCCGGCGATGAACCCGGCGAAGAGGTACTCGTCGATGTCGCCGGGCAGCGGCGCGGTGGCCGCGTAGGTGACGGCCGGCGGGCAGCCGAAGGCGATCGCGACGGGCAGGCGCTCGCCGCGCTTCGCGGCGACGGCGTAGTGGTTGCGGCTGTCCTTGTGGATCTGCCAGTGCATCCCGATGGTGCGCCGGTCGTGCCGCTGGAGCCGGTAGAGGCCGAGGTTGCGGATGCCGGTGTCGGGGTGCTTGGTGTGGGTGAGGCCCAGGTTGAAGAAGGAGCCGCCGTCGAGCGGCCAGGTGAACAGGGCCGGGAGCTGGTCGAGGTCGACGTCGTCGCCGGTGAGCACGACCTCCTGCACGGGCGCGTCCTTGACGTGCCGCGGCGGGACGTGGGTCATCGAGGCGAGCTTGCCGAAGGCGTCGCGGAAGCCGGTGAAGCCCTGCGGCAGTTCGGGCTTGAGCAGACCGGCGATCTTCTCGGAGATGTCGTCCGGGCCCTTGAGGCCGAGGGCCTTGGCGAGGCGGCGCTCCGTCCCGAAGACGTTCATCGCCAGCGGCATCGACGAGCCCTTGACGTTCTCGAAGAGCAGCGCCGGGCCCTTGGCCTTCTGCACCCGGTCGACGATCTCGCCGATCTCCAGGTGCGGGTCCACCTCCGCCTTGATGCGCTTGAGGTCGCCTTCGCGGTCGAGGGCCCGGAGGAACGAGCGGAGATCGTCGTATGCCATGCCTGTCAGTATCCGCCACCCGATAGCCTGGCTTGGTCAAGGGCCCCGGGAAGGCGCCCGCCGCTACCGCCGTCGCCGGGGGGAGATCGCAGCCATGCCGCGGATTCTTCTGACCATCATCCTTCCGCTCGCGCTCTGGGTGTGGGCGTTCGTCGACTGCCTCACCACGCCCGAGGACGAGGTGAAGCACCTGCCCAAGGTGGTGTGGGTGCTGATCGTGCTGCTCTTCCCGCCGCTGGGCCCGATCGCCTGGCTGATCGCGGGCAAGCAGCGGGGCTTCCACCGGGCCGCCGCGGCCGGGGGTGCCGACACCGCCGGGCCCGGGTACGGCGGTGCGCGCGGCGGCCGTCCGCTGGCGCCGGACGACGACCCGGAGTTCCTCGCCTCCCTCAAGGACTTGAAGAAGAGCGACAAGGACCACGAGGAGATGCTCAAGCGCTGGGAGGCGGACCTGCGCCGCCGCGAGGAGGACCTGCGCGGCAAGGACGAGCCGGACGACGGCCGCAAGAGCTGAGCTGGGGAGCGGTTCGCTCCGCTCCGGACAGCCCGCGGGGCTCCCCCGGACAGCCCACCCGGACGGCCCAGGGTGGGCTTCGGCGTTTTTGGCGCTTCCCTACGACTGGGCACCTCCGGAGGCCGGTCGGCGCCGACCGGGCGACGGATCCGAGCCGGCTCCGAACCGGGCCCGGAACGACCCCTCAGAACCCCTCGCCAGCACCCCTGACCTGCACTTTTCTTCATGTGCGGATCATCCGGTCATCACCCTCCCGACGACCCGCCGTATTCGAACGGACACCGAGCGCGCTGGCTTGATCCGCTCCGGTTCTGTCCAGCCCTGACAGCTAAACGAACCCGACCTTGTACGGAATCGACGCCGAAACCGACGCACGGCCCCTCGTACAGTCATAAGTGAAGAAAGTGATTCGCAGCCGGGGGCACAGCAGACGTTGGCTGTCGGACAGTTCCCTCACCATTGGAGTGGTTCGAGATGACGGTTGTGCATGAGGCGCCGGTCGGCGACGAGGCCTCCGAGACCCCGACCGACGCCCGCGGACGGGTCGCCGAGCTGCACGCGCTGCGCGAGCAGGTGCGCCGCGGCCCCAGCGACAAGGCCACCGAGGCCCAGCACGCGAAGGGCAAGCTGACCGCCCGCGAGCGCATCGAGCTGCTGCTGGACGAGGGCTCCTTCCACGAGGTCGAGCCGCTGCGCCGGCACCGCGCCCAGGGCTTCGGCCTGGAGGCCAAGAAGCCGCACACCGACGGCGTCATCGTCGGCTGGGGCACCGTGCACGGGCGCACCGTCTTCACCTACGCGCACGACTTCCGGATCTTCGGCGGCGCCCTGGGCGAGGCCCACGCGCAGAAGATCCACAAGATCATGGACATGGCCATCGCGGCCGGCGCCCCGCTCGTCTCGCTCAACGACGGCGCCGGCGCCCGCATCCAGGAGGGCGTCACCGCCCTCGCCGGCTACGGCGGCATCTTCCAGCGCAACACCAAGGCCTCCGGCGTCATCCCGCAGATCTCGGTGATGCTCGGCCCGTGCGCCGGCGGCGCCGCCTACTCCCCCGCGCTGACCGACTTCGTGTTCATGGTCCGCGAGACCTCGCAGATGTTCATCACCGGCCCGGACGTCGTCCAGGCCGTGACCGGCGAGAAGATCAGCCAG
>NZ_JZKH01000067.1 GCF_000961885.1 Streptomyces rubellomurinus | reverse complement strand
CCGGGGGGGGGGGGGCCCCCAAAGCGGGGGGGCGGGTCGGGGGGGTTGGGGCCAGCAGCGCCGGCCCCTACCCCAAGTGGGGGGCCGGCTTTCCCACCCGGGCCGCCCGGGCCCCCTCACGGCGCGGCCTTGATCAGGTACCCGGCGCCGCGCACGGTGTGGATCATCGGCGCCCGCCCGGCGTCGAGCTTTCGCCGCAGGTAGCTGATGTACAGCTCCACCACGTGCGCCCGGCCGCCGAAGTCGTACGACCAGACCGCGTCCAGGATCTGCGCCTTGCTGAGCACCTGCCGCGGGTGCCGCAGCAGGTAGTGCAGCAGCGCGTACTCGGTCGGGCTCAGCTCGACCACCTCGCCGCCCCGGGTGACCTCGCGGGCCCGCTCGTCGAGCATGAGGTCGCCGAGCACCAGCGCGCCCGGCGGGGGGCCGACCGGGGCGGCGGCGGGGGTGCGGCGCAGCAGGCTGCGCAGCCGGACCGCCACCTCGGCCAGGCTGAACGGCTTGGTGACGTAGTCGTCGCCCCCGGCGGCGAGGCCGGCGATCCGGTCCTCGACGGCGTCCCGCGCGGTGAGGAACAGCACCCGGACCTCCGGCCGGTCGAGGTGGATGCGGCGCAGCACCTCCATGCCGTCGATGTCCGGCAGCATCATGTCGAGGACCACCGCGTGCGGCCGCCACTCGGCGGCGGCCGCGACGGCGGCGAGCCCGGCGGTGGCGGCGCGGGCCTGCCAGCCCTCGTAGCGCAGGGTGCTGCAGAGCACGTCGACGAGGTCCGGCTCGTCGTCGACGACGAGGATGCGCCAGGGTTCCTGCCGGTCGGTGCTGCGGTCCATACGGCTCCGGAGGCGGTGAGAGCGGTCGTTCCGCTGCCGATTCTGGCAGGTCGCGATGAGAAAGCCGTGAGATCCGCAGCCACCGCCCGGTCCGCCGCACCCGCCCTGACCTGGGCGGACGTCCGTGCGGACGGTGAGGGCGGGCTCCGACTCAGAGGGAACTCAGAGCTTCCGGTGCCAAGGTGATCGCACACCGTTCGAACGAGGGGAGCCGCCCGTGACGACCACCGTCAGCGAGGACCGCCGCGCCGGCCGGCCCACCCGGGGCGCGGCCGGGCGCGGGCTGCCGGTGCGCCCGGTGCCCGCCGCCGTGCTCGCGCTGATCGTCCTCGGTGCGCTCGGGGTGCTGCTGCCGTGGTGGCGTGACACCGCCGGGGTGGCCGGCGCGGCCGGCTGGCTCACCGGGGCGGGCCGGATCACCGGCCTGCTGGCCGGGTACGCGGCGCCCGTGCTGCTGCTCCTGATGGCCCGGATCCCGCTGCTGGAGCGCGAGGTCGGCGCGGACCGGCTGGCCCGCTGGCACGCGTTCGGCGGCCGCTGGCTGGTCGGCCTGGTGACGGCGCACGTGCTGACGATCGTCTGGGGCTACGCGCTGACCGACGGGCGCGGGGTGGTCGGCGAGGGCGTGGAGATCGTCCTCCACTACCCGGACATGCTCAAGGCGACGGCCGGCACCCTGCTGCTGCTCGGCACCGGCGCGGTCTCCGCCCGGGCCGCCCGCCGCCGGCTGAGCTACGAGACCTGGTACTACGCCCACCTGGCCACCTACCTGGCCGTCGCGCTCGCCTTCGGCCACCAGCTGAGCACCGGGGCCGACCTCGGCGACGGCCCCGGCCTCGCGCTCTGGTACCTGCTGTACGGCGGCACGGCCCTGCTGATCGGCTGGTACCGGCTGGCGGTGCCCGCCCTGCGCGACCGGCGGCACCGGCTGCGGGTCGCCGAGGTGCGGGAGGAGGCGCCGGGCGTGGTCTCGGTGTACCTCACCGGCGAGCGGCTGGACGAACTGGGCGCGCGGGCCGGGCAGTTCTTCCGCCTCCAGTTCCAGGCGCCCGGCCTGCGCTGGGCCGCCCACCCGTACTCGCTGTCCGCGCCGCCGCACCCGCGGTTCCTCCGGTTCACCGTCAAGGCCGTGGGCGGGCACAGCGCCGCCGTCGCCCGGCTGCGGCCCGGCACCCGGGTGCGCGCCGAGGGCCCGTACGGGGCGTTCACCGGGCGGCTGCAGCGCAAGCGGAAGGTGCTGCTGCTGGCCGGCGGCGTCGGGATCACCCCGCTGCGGGCGCTGTTCGAGACGCTGCCCGGCGAGCTGACCCTGGTCCAGCGCGTCCGGCGGTCCGAGGACCTGCTGTTCGAGCGGGAGCTGGCGGCCGTGGCGGCCGGGCGGGGCGCCCGGGTGCACCGGCTGGTCGGCTCCCGGGCGCAGGTGGGCGACCTGGGGGAGGCCCTGGCCCGGCTGGTGCCGGACCTCGCGCGGCACGAGGTCTACCTGTGCGGGTCGGAGGCGATGACCGCCGAGGCCGTCCGGGCACTGCGGGCGGCAGGGGTGCCGCGCTCCCGGATCCACCACGAGTCCTTCGTGTTCTGAACCCCGCCGTCCGTCATCCCCTTCATCCGCGTCGAGGAGTACGAAGTGCGCAGAGCCGTCGTCACCGCAGCGGCCACCACGGCCGGGGTCGTGCTGTTGCTGTCGCTGAAGCCCCACACGGGCCAGGGCGGCGCCGCCACCCGGCCGATCAGTTCCGACCCGGGCGCGGCCGCCGCCGAACCTCCGTCCACGGCGAGCACCGCCGGCCCGAGCGCCGCAGCCGGCCCGAGCAGCGGAGCCGCCCCGAGCAGCGCCGCCCCGGCCACCGCCACCCGCAGCATCACCGGCGACGCGGCCGACACCCGGTACGGCCCGGTGCAGGTCAAGGTCACCCTGGCCGGCGCCCGGATCACCCGGATCGACGTGCTGCGCTACCCCAACGACAGCGGCCGGGACCGTTCGATCAGCGGCTACGCCCTCCCGCAGCTCAACCAGGAGGCGATCGCCGCCCAGAGCGCCGACATCGACGTCGTCTCCGGCGCCAGCTACACCAGCGACGGCTACACCCGCTCGCTGCAGAGCGCCCTCGACAAGGCGCACGCGTGAGCGCCGCGCAGCCGCTGCGGCACACCGAGCACGTGATGGGCACGGTGTTCTCCTTCGCCGTGCGCGACCCGGGCCCCGGCACGGCCGCCGCGCTGGAGCGGATCACCGCCCGGCTGCACCGCATCGACGCGGTCTTCTCCCCCTACCGGCCCGACAGCCAGGTCAGCCGGCTCGGCCGCGGCGAGCTCGCGCTCGACGCCTGCGACCTGGAGGTCGCCGAGGTGCTGCGCCAGTGCCGCCGGGTGGCCGAGGAGACCGGCGGCCACTTCACCGACCACCCCGCCGGCCGGCTCGACCCGAGCGGCTGGGTGAAGGGCTGGGCCGTGGAGGAGGCTTCCCGGGAGCTGCGGGCGGCGGGCTCGGTCCAGCACTGCGTCAGCGGCGGCGGGGACGTGCAGACCGTCGGCGGCCCCTGGCGGGTCGGCGTCGCGGACCCGCTGCGCCCGGGCGCCCTGGCCACCGTCCTCACCGGCCACGACCTCGCGGTCGCCACCTCCGGCACCGCCGAGCGCGGCGCCCACATCCACGACCCGCGCACCGGCCGCCCGGCCACCGGCCTGGCCTCGCTCACCCTGGTCGGCTCCCGGATCGCCGACACCGACGCCTACGCGACGGCCGCGTTCGCGATGGGTCCCGACCGCGCGCTCGCCTGGATCGCCGCCCGCCCCGGCCTGGAAGCCCTCGCCATCCTCCCCACCGGCGAGCGCCGCACCACCCCGGGCTTCCCCGGCCCGGCCGCCGCCTGAGACCGCGGGCGCGCCGACCCCGCTCGGCGGGACCGGCGCACCCGGGCGACTCCCGTACGAGTCAGGCCAGGTAGCGGTCCGCCAGGTCCCCGTACCCGCCGGCCGTCCAGACCGCCCTGCGGAACTCCGCCAGGTCGAGCGCGCCCGCGCCCTGCCCGGCCGTGGGCGGGAAGTACGCGCAGCCGCAGCGGTCGCAGTACCAGGCCTGCCGCCACAGCCGCTCGGCCGCCGGCTGCCCGGCCAGCCGCCGCCGGCGGGCCACGTGCAGCGCGACGGCGGCTGCGAGCAGCGCCACCGCGGCGACCACGAGCAGCACGGACACCCACACCGGCACGAGCCCGTCGTGCGCCTCGGCGAGGTGGACGGCCTGCGGGGCCGGGGCATCGTCGGGGCGGATCAGCTCCCCGTTCGGCCCGAACACGACGTGGCCGGTCGGGAGCCCGTTCCCGTGGGTGGCCCAGGCCGGCGGCGAGAAGTCCGTCTTCGCGACGTCGGACGAGTCGCGCTCCACCGAGCGCTCGATGAAGGTGAACGCGGCCCCCATCCCGGTCAGCACGCCCAGGACGCCGAAGGTCCGGCCGAGGACGCTGCCGCGCGGCGGCGCGGGCGCGAGCGCCCGGCCGAGGGCGGAGACGAGCTCGCGGGTCTCGGTGTGGCCGTGCTCGCCCCTGGTCCGGACGGTCACCTGCTGCCGCTCGGCGAGGTGGACGGCCGGGACGCCGCGGGCCCGGTCCGTGAGCCCGCAGCTCGGGCAGGCCTGGAGCGCGGGCCGCGGTGGTACGGGCGCCGCATCGTGGATCGCCATGTCGGTGTTGTCCCCCCGTGTGGACGGCCGGTCGGCCGTTCGTATCCGGGTGGACGCGGCCGCGTGTCGTTCGGTTGCGGCTCAACGAGGAGAGATCGTCACGGAGTCGACCCGACGTCGCAACGGACGGATCACCCCTGGCCGGCCCCGGCCGCACCGGATGCCGGCCGCCAGCCGAGCGCGGGGCCGAGCCGGGTCGCCAGGTCGGTGAGGATCTGCACGTAGTCCCGGTGCTCGAAGGTGAACGGCAGCGCGATGGCCACCTCGTCCACCTCCCGGAAGCCCGCGTGCGCCCGCAGTCGCTCCGCCAGCTCCTCCGAGCCGCCGACCAGGTCCGGTGCGAACAGCAGCCGGTTCGGGCCCTGCGGGGCGAGCGTGCGCGGGGTGCGGGAGAGCGCGTAGGCCTCGTAGCGGGCGCGCTGTTCGGGCGTGGCGCTGTCGGTGGGGATGACGACCAGGCCCTGCGAGACCCGGGCCCGCTCGCCGGCCGGGTGGTGGCGGCGGAAGGTGCGGATCAGCTCGGCCTGGAGCTCGGCGAAGTCCAGCGGCTCGCCCTCCACCGCCTTGACCACGCTGCTGGTGAGCAGGTTCAGCCCCTGCTCGCCGGCCCAGGTCGCGGAGCTCCGGCTGCCGGCGCCGTACCAGAGCCGGTCGGCGAGCCCGGGGGAGTGCGGCTGGACGCGGCGCGAGTACACCTCGATGCCCTCGGTGCCCTCGAACGACGAGGCGTCCTCGCCGCGCACCAGCGCCAGGAAGCGCTCGGCCCGGGCCCGGCCGAAGTCCTCCTGCTCGGCGCTGTCCGGGTAGAGCGCGCCGCGCACCTGCTCCCAGTGCACGGGCGGGCCGACGCTGAAGCCGGGCTCCAACCGGCCGCCGGAGAGCACGTCGACGGTGCCGAGGTCCTCGGCCAGCCGCAGCGGGTTCTCCCAGCCGAGCGGGGTGACGGCGGTGCCGAGCCGGATGCGGCTGGTGCGCTGGGAGGCGGCGGCCAGCACGGCGACCGGGGACGAGATGCCGTGCTGCAGGTGGCGGTGGCGCAGCCAGGTGCTGTCGAAGCCGAGCTGCTCGCCGAGCGTGATGAGGTCGAGGGTGGCTTCGTGGCCCCGGCGCGGGTCGGCCGCGTCGAAGGTCCCGATGGTGAGGAAGCCCAGCTGGCGCAGCGGGCGGGGGGAAGGCGGCATGGTCGGCGGCTCCGCAGGGGTGTGGCCCGGGCCCGGACGGCCCGGGCCAGGGGGTGCCCGTCGAACGTACGAGCCGTACGGCGCCGCCACAAGATCGGCGCGCGATCCGGACACCCCCGCGCAACGCGGTGCAATTCGGCGTCACGAAACCGCCGCACCGGGCCCGTTTCAGCAGCTGCGCAGCTCCGGGCTCTGGTTGCGGATCTGGTTGTGCAGCGAGGTGAACTCGCGGTACGCCGCCCCGCCCTCGGAGCCCGGCCGGAACGCGCCGACCCGGTGGCAGTTGACGAACGCGAGCTTCACGTCGAAGTGCTCCTCCAGGCTGCCCCGGATCGCGTTGCTCGCCAGCGCCCGCAGCAGCTGGCCGCGCTGCTCGTCGTCGGGCGTGGTGTTGTCGGTGGCGAACTCGGCGTCCCCGGCGTCCAGTTCGGCCTTGAGCCCGGCGACCACGCGGTAGGCGTACGGCAGCGAGGCCCGGACGGTGCCGACGAAGTCGGCGTGGTCGACCTGCCCCTCGGCGGCCTGGGCGAGGAGGGCGGGGGAGACGTCGAGCGACATGGGAGTCCTCTTTCGGGGGTGCGGGAGCGCGGTCGAGCCCCGGGGCGCACGCGGCGCCGTCCGGTTATCGAAGATGAAAACCATTGCAAGAAGGACTCTCGCGAAACCCCTGACCCCTTGTCAAGCTCCGCCCCCGAACGGGCCGCCGGGCCGGTGTCAGTCCGCCTGCTCCGGAACGCCGGCGACCTTCCTCACCTTGATCACGAAGACGGCGATCACCACCGCCAGGGCCGCGAACACCAGGCCCAGCTGGAACGCGTCGGCGATGCCGTGCACCAGGACCTGGGAGGAGTACGGGGCCGGGAGCCTGCCGCTCGCCCTGAAGTCGGCGGCCTGCTGGGGGGTGGCCTGGCGCAGGAACGCGCCGACCTGCCGGCGGGCCTCGTCGCGGCTGGCCGTGCCGTAGACCGTGACCAGGATCGACAGGCCGAGCGAACCGCCCACCTGCTGGGTGGTGTTGAGCATGCCGGTGGCCGCGCCGGTCTCGTGCGGGGCGACGTGGGAGACGGCGGTGAGCATCACCGGGACGAAGATCGAGCCCATGCCGAAGCCGAACAACAGCGTCGGGCCCAGGATGCCCCCGACGTAGCTGGTGCCGAGGTCGATCCGCGTCGCCCAGAACACCCCGCCGGCCACCAGCAGCGAACCGGCGACCAGGAACGGCTTGGCGCCCCATCGCAGTTGGTTGCGGGCGGCGAACTGGGCCGAGGCGATGATCGCGACGCTGATCGGCAGGAAGGCGAAGCCGGCCCGCAGCGGGCTGAAGCCGAGGATCTCCTGCACGAACAGGGTGATGAAGAAGAAGATGCTGAACATCGCCGCCGCCACGCACAGCATCAGCGCGTACGCGCCGGAGCGGTTGCGGTCGCGGAACAGGTGCAGCGGCGTGATCGGCTGTGCCACCCGCCGCTCGTTGGCCAGGAACGCGGCCAGCAGGACCGCCGCCAGGCTGAAGGCGAGCAGGGTGACGGAGTCCGTCCAGCCGTGCTCGGAGGCCCGGATGAAGCCGTAGACCAGCGAGACCATGCCCGCCGTCGCGGTGAACGCGCCGGTGAGGTCGAACCGGCCGGGGTGCCGCTCGGACTCGTTGATGTACAGCGGCGCCAGCAGCGCGATCGCGATGCCGATCGGTACGTTGACGAAGAACACCCACCGCCAGGACAGCCAGGACGTGAGCATGCCGCCGAGCAGCAGCCCGATGGCGCCGCCCGCGCCGGCGACGGCCGAGAACACGCCGAAGGCCCGGTTGCGCTCCGGGCCCTCCTTGAAGTTCGTCGCGATCAGCGCCAGCGCGGTCGGCGAGGCGATCGCCCCGCCCAGGCCCTGGAGGGCGCGGGCGGCCAGCAGCCAGGCCGAGGACTGCGCGACGCCGCCGAGCAGCGAGGCGAGGCTGAAGACCAGCACGCCGACGACGAACACCCGCCGCCGGCCCAGGATGTCGCCCGCCCGCCCGCCGAGCAGCAACAGCCCGCCGAAGGTCAGGGTGTAGGCGTTGATGACCCAGGACAGGTCGGTGGTGTTGAACTTCAGCGCCTGCTGGATGTGCGGCAGGGCGATGTTCACGATCGTGATGTCCAGGACGACCATCAACTGGGTGGCCGCGATCACGGTGAGGGCTATCCCCGGGTGCTGGCCGCGTCGGGCCTGCGCGGGCGGAGTCTGGGCCAGGGTTCGGGAGGTGACCATGGCGGGTTCCCCAAGGGCGTGGGAGGGAACGGAAACGTTCACTAAGAGAGACGGTAGTCCTCCGGGCATACCGAGCACAACCGGTCATCACGGACATTCGGCGACTTCCGGAAAACCGGCCGCGTCCCGCAACTCCCGCAGCCGATCGTCACGGTGGGGAGTACTCTCGTCGGCGCAGCGTCATGGCCGCGCGTCGCTCGTCCGCTCAGTCACCGAGAGGAAGCACCCACCATGTCCGACTCCCCGCAGATCGACACCGTCCGTCGCTTCTACGACGCCAAGGGCGATCTGGACGTGATCCGCTCCGTGGTCGCCCAGGAGGCCCGGTGGGACGTGGCGGAGGGCTTCCCCCGGGGCGGGGTGTACGAAGGCCTGGACCGGATCATCGCCGACTTCTTCCCGTTCCTCGCGGACTTCCGCGAGTTCCGGTGCCTCGGCGACGCGTACTTCGAGACCGGTGACGAGGTGATCGTGCTCGGCCGCTACGTCGGCGTCACGACCGGCGGCGAGCCGGTGGAGTCCCGCTTCGCGCACTTCTTCACCCTGCGCGACGGCAGGATCGTCCGGCTGCGCCAGACCTCCGACACCCTGCCGATCGCCCGCGCCCTCGGCCGCTGACGGCCGGACCGGCGGTTCCGGGCGTCTGAGTACGGATACTCATGACGCCCGGCGCGGAGCCGGGCCATGATCACGGGATGAGGACGAACCATCCCGGGCGGGGGCGCCTGACGATTCCTGCGGCGGCCCTCCTGGCCCTGCTGGCGGCGGGCTGCGGCAGCACCACGGCGGCGCCCGGCGCCCTGAAGCCGCCGAGCCGGGCCGCGACCGCGGCCGTACCGACCGTCCCGGCGGACTTCCCGTGCCCCGGTGAGACCCCCGGGCCGACCCCGAACATCACGCTCAAGGTCGAGGTCTCGGCCTCGGCAGCGCCCGGCGACCACTACGCCGAGAACCACGGCTTCAAGGTCCCGATCCCGCTGCACGGCCAGAGCCGCTGCGACGGCCTGGCGGCCGCCCAGCGGGTGAAGGGCGCGCTCGAACCGCTGCGCGCCCGCCACGACTTCACCAAGGAAGGCACCCGCGGCCTGCTCACCGGCCTCGGCTACCCGGCGGGCCGGGTGGACGTCCAGGAACTCGGCGCGGCCGGCGTCGCCTTCACCGCCGGCGACGGCCGGCTCTGCCTGAGCGGCACGGTGGGCAGCGGCGCCACCACCGTGGAGTCCTTCGCCGGCTACCCGGACGGCACCGGCTGCGAGCCGCCGCGCGGCGGCCACTGACCGGCCACTGACCGGCCACTGACCGGCCGGGGCCGGCCGGGTCGCCGGGCCGACCCGGCCGTCACTGCCCGGTGGCCGCCAGCGCCTCGCGGACGGTCAGCAGGCAGGGATCGCAGTAGCGGTCCGGCGCCGCCGGGGCCTCGCCGTCCATCGCGGGCACCACCCGCTGCGACGGCTCGAGGAGCCGCCCGCACAGCGACGCGCTCGCGTCGTCCTTCGCCATCACGTGCCACACCACGGCCGGCGGGGACACCGCCGGGTCGTGCTCGGCCCACATCTCGTACACGGCTCGACCTCCGGATCGCAGGGGCGCGGTCACCCCATGCAAACCCGTGCCGCCCCGACCGGCCACCGGACCGGGCCCGGTCGAATGGCCGCGCGCCGGCGTGCGCCCCGGCCGCCGGGCGAGTCCGCCCCGGTCCGGGCCGGACGGGCCGCGTGACTGGGGCACGACGGGTTCGTTCACTAACATCGGGAGTGCTCCGGTGCAACCGGGGCAGATGGGGGAGTGTCGAACAGGCGGGACCCGAGGAGGCGCGCAGTGATGACCGCAGAGACCGGCACCGTGCGCGGACCGGCGAGCGCCACTCCGCTGCGGCGGCGCGGCGAGGCGCTGGAGAGCGCCATCTTCGAGGCGGTCGTCCGGCAGCTCACCACCGACGGCTACGCCCGGCTGACCATGGAGGGCGTCGCCGCCGCCGCGCAGACCGGCAAGGCCGCCCTCTACCGCCGCTGGTCGAGCAAGGAGGCGCTGGTGCAGGACGCGCTGCGCGCCAGCCTGCCGCAGTCCGGCCCGGCGCCCGACACCGGCAGCCTGCGCGGCGACCTGCTGGAGGTGGTCGCCCGGCTGCGCACCGCGATGGTCAGCGAGGTGGGCGCCGCCGTGCGGGCGATCATGTCCGAACTGGACCACCAGCGGGCGCACGTCTTCCTGGCGATCGTGCTGGAGCGGGTCGTCGAGCCCACCACCGCCCTGGTCGGCGAGGTGCTGGCGCGCGGCGCCGCCCGGGGCGAGGTGCGGCCCGGCTCGGTGACCCCGCTGGTGACGGACGTCGTGCCGGCGCTGATGCTGTACCGGATCAAGATGTGCGGCGGCGACGCCGAGCGGATCGACCCGGCCGCCATCGTCGACGAGGTGCTGCTGCCCGTCGTCCGCCCCTGACCGCCGTCCCCGCGTCGGCGGCGACAGGCCGAGGGCCCGGCCCGTCCCCGGAAGGACGGGCCGGGCCCTCGGTGCGCCCCGGATCAGGCCCCGCTGTGGCGGAGCATGTCCTCGCGCTCGACGACCTTGACCCGCTCGCGCTGCTCGGCCGCGCCGAGCGCCCGCTCGTGCGCGTCGAGCTGCTTCCAGCCGTCCCAGGTGGTGTAGCGGACGCCCTGGGCGCGCAGGTGCTCCTCGACGGCGGCCGGGTCGGGCTCGACGGCGCCGGGCAGCCGGCCCGCGCCGTGGTCCTCCAGCAGGCAGGCGACGGTCTCGTTGGCGTCGCCCTTGGTGTGGCCGATCAGGCCGACCGGGCCGCGCTTGATCCAACCGGTGACGTACGTGGCGGTGCGGTGCGAGCCGTCGCCGTCCAGGACGCGGCCGGCCTCGTGCGGGACGGTGCCGGAGACCGGGTCGAAGGGCAGCTTGGGCAGCTCGTCCGAGTAGTAGCCGACCGCGCGGTACACCGACTGGACGTCCCAGTCGGTGAACCGGCCGGTGCCGCGCACGTTGCCGGTGCCGTCCAGCTCGGTGCGCTCGGTGCGCAGGCCGACGACCCGGCCGTCCTCGCCCAGGACCTCGGTCGGGGACTCGAAGAAGTGCAGGTAGACCCGGTGCGGGCGGTCGCCGACGTCGCGGATCGCCCAGTTCTCGATGGTCGAGGCGACCAGGTCGACGTGCTTGACGGCGCGGCGCTCGGCTATCGAGCCCTCGTCGTAGTCGATGTCCTCCGGGTTGACGATGACCTCGATGTTCGGCGAGTGGTCCAGCTCGCGCAGCTCCATCGGGCTGAACTTGGCCTGCGCCGGGCCCCGGCGGCCGAACACGTGCACCTCGACGGCGCGGTTCGCCTTGAGGCCGTCGTACACGTTCGGCGGGATCTCGGTGGGCAGCAGCTCGTCGGCGGTCTTGGCGAGGATGCGGGCGACGTCCAGGGCGACGTTGCCGACGCCGAGGACGGCGACCTTCTCGGCCTCCAGCGGCCAGGTGCGCGGCACGTCCGGGTGGCCGTCGTACCAGGAGACGAAGTCGGCGGCGCCGTACGAGCCGTCGAGCTCGATGCCGGGGATGCCGAGCGCGCGGTCGGCCATCGCGCCGGTGGAGAAGACCACGGCGTCGTAGAACCGGTGCAGGTCGTCCAGCGCGAGGTCGTTCGGGTAGTCGACGTTGCCGAACAGGCGGACCTGCGGCTTGTCCATCACCTGGTGCAGGGCCGTCACGATGCCCTTGATCCGCGGGTGGTCGGGCGCGACGCCGTATCTGATCAGGCCGAAGGGCGCGGGCATCCGCTCGAACAGGTCGATCGAGACCCCGGGGGTCTGGGCGGCGTCGGACTTCAGCAGGGCGTCGGCGGCGTAGACGCCGGCAGGGCCGGCTCCGACGATCGCGACCCTGATCGGGCGGTGCATGGTGGAAGGTCCTCCGGGCAGGCGCAACGGTTTCTGGACTATACCTGTGCAGCCAATCCGGCCCGCTGGCGGGGGTGTAGTCGGCGCCGGTCTATGGGGCCATAGAGCAGAGCTATGGCCCCACCGGGAATACCGTCAGGCGGTCCCGGCCGGCGGCCGGTCCTGCGTCCGGTCCTCGGCCCGGACCGGCACGACCGGCGCCGCGGCGCGGTCGGCCGCGGCCTCGAAGAAGCGCAGCAGCTCCACCGGGAACGGCAGCACCAGCGTCGAGTTCTTCTCCGCCGCCACCTCCACCACCGTCTGCAGCAGCCGCAGTTGCATCGCCGCCGGGGTCTGCTCCATCGTGGTCGCCGCCTCGGCCAGCTTGGCGGCGGCCTGGAACTCGCCGTCCGCGGTGATGATCCGGGCCCGGCGCTCCCGGTCGGCCTCCGCCTGACGGGCCATCGAGCGCTTCATCGAGTCGGGCAGGCTGACGTCCTTGATCTCGACCCGGTCGATGTGCACGCCCCAGCCGGTGGCCGGGCTCTCCAGCATCACCTCCAGGCCCTGGTGCAGGTTCTCCCGCCCGGAGAGCAGGTCGTCCAGCTCGCTCTTGCCGATGATCGAGCGCAACGAGGTCTGGGCGACCTGCAGCATCGCGAAGTGGTAGTTCTGGACGTCGACGGTGGCCCGGATCGGGTCCGCGACCCGGAAGTAGAGCACCGCGTCGACGCTCACCGAGACGTTGTCCCGGGTGATGCCCTCCTGGGCGGGCACCGGCATGGTGACGACCTGGACGTTCACCTTGCGCATCCGGTCCACGACCGGCACCAACAGGGTCACCCCCGGCTCGCGGACCTGCCCGCGCACCCGCCCGAGCCGGAACACCACGCCCCGCTCGTACTGCTGCACCACCCGGACACCGGTGGCCAGCAGGAACAGCACCAGCACGACGACGATCACGAGCGCTGCCATGGTCGTTCGGCCCCCCGTACGCGGCGCAGCCCGGCCGGGACCGGAGTGGCCCCTGTCGCGAGGGGTGCGAGCCGCGCTGGCCAGTATGCGCGCGGGTGGCCGGGACGGACAGGGCCGTGCAGCCGGTTCCTCGCCGCGGTGACCGCGCGTCAGGGCGCCCGGCCGGCCGGGGCGTACGACGGCGGCCCGCACTGCTCGGTCCGGGCCGCCGTCGTTCCCCCGTCTTCCCCCGCTGCTCTCCCCCGTCCCGTTTCCCCCGTCCCGGCGCGGCCCGCATCTCCCGTAGGGCCCCGCCGGGCGGTGCCGCCCCCTCTGGGGTGGGGGCGGTAGGACGAGGATGCCCGGGGGCGGCGCCGCGAGGGAGGTCAGACCGTGCCCTGGCAGCGCGGGCCGGATCATGGGCAGGGGCTCTGGACGACCCTCGTCCGTACGGAGACAATCGCCGCCATGGATCTCCCCGAGGCTCTCCGTGACTTCCTGGTATCCCGGCGTGCGCGGCTGCGCCCCGAGGACGTGGGGCTGCCGGTCCACGGCGTGCGAAGAGTGCGGGGCCTGCGCCGGGAGGAGGTGGCGGGGCTGGCGGCGATGAGCGTGGAGCACTACACCAGGCTGGAACGCGGCCAGGCCTCGCGGGTCTCGGACACCGTCCTGGACGCGGTCGCCGACGCCCTGCGGCTCAGCCCGGGGGAGCGGCGCTACCTGCGCAGCCTCGCCCGGCCGGCGGCCGTCGCCGACCCGCCCCTGCCCCCGCCCGAGCAGGTGGAGATCGGCCTGCAGCCGGTGCTGGATTCGATGGCCCTGACGCCCGCGTACCTGGTCGGCCCGCGCGGCGCGATCCTCGCCTGGAACCGGCTCGCCGCGGCGGTGTTCGTCGACTTCTCCCGGGTGCGCCCCGACGAGCGCACCGTCGGCCGGCTGGTCTTCGCCGACCCGGGCGCGCGGCGGCTCTACGTCGACTGGGAGGCGAAGGCGCGGGAGGCGGTGGGCCTGCTGCGCACGGAGGTCGCCAAGCGGCCCCGGGACGCCGTGCTCGCCCGGGAGATCAGCGAACTGCGCGAGCACAGCCCGGAGTTCCGCCGGCTCTGGGGCGAGCAGGTGGTGCTGGAGAAGGGCCACACGACCACGCTGCTCGACTGCCCGGGGATCGGCCGGCTGCGGCTGTCCGGTGCGGCGCTGCAGGTCGCCGACCGTCCGGACCTGGTGATCGCGGTGTACACGGCCGTGCCCGGGTCCGCGGACGAGCGGACGCTGCTCCGGCTGGCCCGAGCCGTCGCGCCCGTCGCGCCCGTCGTACCCGCAGCGCCCGTCGTGCCTGTCGCACCCGTCGCGCCGGAGCCCGCCGCCGGGTGAACGGCGGCGGGCTCCGGTGTTCGGGGGCGGAACCGGCCCTGAGCCGGCGGTGCGTCAGCCCCGGAAGGCGGCCGCGTGCTCGGCGGCGAACTCGGCGAAGGAACGCGGCGGCCGGCCGGTCAGCCCGGCCACGTCCGGGCTGACCGCCGAGGCGTGGCCGGCCGCGTACAGCCCGTAGAGCTCGACCATGCCCTCGGCCCGCCACGGCTGCCAGCCCGCCGCGAGCATCCCGGCCAGCGCCTGCTCGGGCGGCACGGCGGTGTACGTCACCGGGCGGTCCACGACGGCGGCGAGGCGCTCGGCCAACTCGCCGTGGGTGAGCGCCTCCGGGCCGGTCAGGGTGTAGACCGCGCCCTCGTGCCCGGCGCCGGCCAGCACCTCGACGGCGGCCGCCGCGACGTCCCGGGCGTCCACGTACGACACCGCGCCGGCGCCGCCCGGCACGGCCAGGGCGCCGGCCCGCACGGCCTCGGCCATCCCGAGGAAGTTCTGGTGGAAGCCGTTCGGCGCGACGACCGTCCAGGGCAGGCCGGAGGCCCGCAGGTGGTCCAGCCCGGCGACGTGCGCGCCGACGAAGCGGACGCCCTCGGGCCGCTGCTCGACGCCGGCCGCCGCGTGCAGCACGATCCGCGGGCGGCGGCCGGTGCGGACGGCGGCGTCGATCACGTTCCGCTCGTGCGCGGCCATCTCCGGGTGGACG
Source organism: Streptomyces rubellomurinus (assembly GCF_000961885.1). Classification (GTDB taxonomy): domain Bacteria; phylum Actinomycetota; class Actinomycetes; order Streptomycetales; family Streptomycetaceae; genus Kitasatospora; species Kitasatospora rubellomurina. Next base: position 30,622 of record NZ_JZKH01000067.1, on the reverse strand, counting down.
GCGACCAGCAGGTAGACGGTGTCGGCCCCGGCGAGCGCGGCGTCCAGCGCGGCCGGGTCGGCGAAGTCGGCCTCGGCCCGTTCGACGTCGTCGCCCCACTCGGCGAGCCCCTTCGAGCCGGGCCGCACCACGGCCCGGACGGCCTCGCCGCGCTCGCGCAGCCCCTCGACGACCCTGGCGCCGACCGTACCGGTGGCTCCCGTCACGACGATCACGATTCGTTCCCTTCCCCGTGCCCGACGCGTAGTTGATGACGCGTCAGTCAGATCATCTCGTCGGTTCGGATGATCGCAGCCCGGCCGGAGTCGATCAAGAGCGGTCACGGACGGCCGGGCGGTCGGCGGGTCGGTTCGTGCCCGACCTCGACACGCCACGGCGCCCGCCCGTTGCTCGACTTGTCGCGGGCCGGGCGCTTGGATGGGGGCGGCCCGGTCACCGTCCGTACGCGACCGCGCGGGCGATCCCGCCGCGGTGTCCGTGCGAGCCCCGCGACGCGACCCGGGGCACCCCCGGCCAGCCGAGGAGCCGACACCCGTGAACGACACCACCGACCCCGCCGCCGTGGCCCGCCGCATCGCCGACCGGCGCCGCCAACTCGACCTCAGCGAGGACTCCTTGGCGCACCGGGCCGCGATGGCCCCGCGTTACCTCGCCCACCTGCTCGAAGCCGGGCCCACCTTCGACCCCGGTGGCTTCGTCCGGATCGCCGCCGTGCTCGGCCTCAGCCGTGACGAACTGCTCACCGGCCGCCAGGACGCCCCGCCCGGGCAGTCCGGCCCCGGCCCGCGCCCCCGGCTGCTCGACCTCACCGAAGCCGAGTGCTGGGACCTCGTCGGCACCCACGGCGTCGGCCGGATCGCCCTGCCGGTGCGGCCCGCGCCGGTCGTCTACCCCGTCAACTACGTGGTGGACCAAGGCAGTTTCGCCTACCGCACCGGCGAGGGCGCCGGCACCGCCCCGGCCGAGGGCGCCGCGCTGTCCTTCCAGGTCGACCACATCGACGAATACCTCGGGCGCGGCTGGAGCGTCCTCGCACTCGGCTCCGCGCACTACGTCGACGACCCGGAGGATCTGAGCCGCCTCTCCGGCCTGCCCGGCGCCGCCCCCTGGGCGGGCGGCGACCGGCCCCGCTGGGTCCGGGTCCGGCCGGACGAGATCACCGGCCGCCGGCTGGTCACCGGCTAAGGCCGCGGGCTCCCGGGGCCCGTCTAGGCTTCGCCGGGTGATCCCCGCACCGATACCCCTCGCAGCCCCCGCCCACCCGCTGACGGACGGCGTGGTGACCCTGCGCCCCCAGTGCGCCGCCGACGCGGAGGCCGTCGCGGCGGGCCGCGATCCGGAGCGACACCGGTGGCGAGAGGGCATGCCGGCCGCGTACCTACGGGAGTGGGAGGCCCGACAGGCCGGCCGCCGCGTCCCCCTGGTGGTCGCCGACGCGGCGACCGACGAACCGGTCGGACTCGTCGAACTGGCCCGGAAGCTCCACGCCTGCACCCTCCTCACCTGCCGGATCTTCCCCGAACGGCGCCGCCAGGGCCTGGCCACCCGGGCCGTCCGACTGCTGAGCGACTGGGGCCGGGGCGACGCCGACCTGCCCTGCCTCCAGCTGGAGGCGGCGGAGGCGGACACCGCGTGGCTCGGAGTCGCGGAGAAGAACGGCTTCGAGCGGCTGCACACCCGCAGGGGCCTGGTCCGCAGCAGGCCGCAGGTCCTCCTCGTCCTCGGCTGGAACGCCGAGCGCCACCGGTAGCGGGCCCCCGGCGCGGAATCCCGACCGCGCGCCGGAAGACGCGCCGCACCCGTGGACGTGGCGGGCACGGACTGGTATCCAGGCCACGGGCGGCCGGGCGGACCGCACATCCGGACCGCACATCCGGACCGCGCCGACCGCCGGAACGCACGGACAACCAGGAAGCGGGGACGATGCGCAGAGTTCTGATCGTCGGCGCCGGGCAGGCCGGCCTGCAACTGGCCCTCGGGCTCCAGGCCCACGGCTACGACGTCACGGTGATGACCGACCGCGACCCCGAAGCCGTCCGCACCGGGCGGGTGCTCTCCACCCAGTGCATGTTCGACACCGCGCTGCGCACCGAACGGGCCCTCGGCCTGGACCTCTGGGCCGAGGAGGCGCCCCGGATCGAGGGCGTCGGCGTGGCGCTGGGCGGTCCGGAGGCGGGCACCCGGGCGCTCGACTGGACCGGGCGGCTGGATGCCTTCGCGCAGTCCGTCGACCAGCGGCTGAAGATGCCGGCCTGGCTGGAGGCCTTCGCCGAGCGCGGCGGCCGGGTCGTGGTCGGGCCGGTCGGCGCCGGGGACGTGGCGCACCTGGCCGGCGCGTACGACCTGGTGCTGGTCGCCGCGGGCCGGGGCGGCCCGGGCTCGCTGTTCGAGCGCGACGAGGAGCGCTGCCCGTACGACCGGCCGCAGCGCGCGCTGGCGGTCAGCTACGTGCACGGTCTCGCGCCGCACCCGGGGCGGGACTTCCTGGCGGTGTCCTGCAGTCTGCTGCCCGGTGTCGGGGAGCTGTTCGTGATGCCGGCGCTGACCGCGGCCGGGCCGTGCGACATCCTGTTCTGGGAGGCCCTGCCCGGCGGCCCGGCGGATGCCTTCGACGGGCTCCGCGACCCGGCCGAACACCTGCGGGTCACCCTGGAACTGATGCGGACCCACACCCCCTGGGAGTACGACCGCACCCGGGGCGGTGTCGAGCTCGTCGACGCGGGCGCCACCCTGGCCGGCCGCTTCACCCCGACCGTGCGCCGTCCGGTCGGCGAACTTCCCGGCGGGGGAGCGGTGTTGGGCGTCGCCGACGCCGTGGTCGCGAACGACCCGATCACCGGGCAGGGCGCGAACAGCGCCGCCAAGTGCGCGGACGGATACCTGGAGGCGATCCTCGCCCACGGCGACAAGCCCTTCGACCGCGACTTCATGCAGGCCGCGTTCGACCGCTTCTGGGAGACCACCGCCGGGCCCGCCACCGCGTGGAGCAACGCGATGCTCGCCCCGCCGCCCCCGCACGTCCTGGACGTGCTCGGCGCGGCCGCCCGACGCCCCGCCGTGGCGGACCGGTTCGCCAACGCCTTCGACCGGCCGGCCGACCTGGCCGAGTGGTTCCTGGACCCGGCGGGGACGGCGGCCTACCTGGCCTCCCTCGATCGGGACGAATAGGGAGAATTCCCGCGATGTCCCACGGGGCCGGCCCCGGCACCGGACGATTTCTTGTCAATGCCGGGGCCAGATGGGAGCATTCGGCCGCTGAAAGCACGACAGCACGCAACGACAGAACGCAACGACAGAACGCGCGGCAAACGCGCGGCAGTACGCACGACGACCGGGGGAGCACGATGGCGGCCAGCGCCGACGGCAACATGTCACAGACCGTGATAGACACGGCGGTCAAGGAGCGCGAACGGCTGCACACCGGCCGCAGCCGGACCAGCACGATGGTGGTGCTGGGGCTGCTCGCCGCGGCCGGCCTGTTCGCGGCGCTGGTGCTCGGGAAGGCGGACCCGAACACCCCGCCGGACTGCGACGGCCACACCATGACGCACACCAGCCTGTGCCAGATCATCTCCAACCGCGGCGGCGGCGGGACGTTCTCCTACTCGGAGATGATCGACCGCCGCGAGTCCTCGAAGGAGATCTGGCGGTACGTCGGGTTCGGCACCACCGGCGTGATGCTCGTCTCGATGGTGTTCGCCTTCACCAAGCTGGACCCGAACCGCCCGTGGGGCACGGCCGTCCCGGCCGCCTGCCCGCGCTGCTACCAGCCGACCCTGCGGGAGAAGCTGACCGTGCACAGCGTCACCCGGGGGCGGACCACCTACCGGTACAGCGGCATCGTCACGCTCTGCACCCCGGTCTGCGGGTTCCGGACCATCCGCCAGCGCTGACGGGCCCTCGACGGCCGGCCCGGCCGGCCGTCCGTCAGTCGGCGAGGCCCAGCGGGTCCGGTGCGTCGTCGAGGAGTTCCGGCCCGTTGTTGCGGACGCTGTTGACGGCGGTCGACACAGCCCGCACCCGCAGGTCGCCGTCCGCCGGGCGGCGCAGCAGGTGGTGCAGCTCGGCGGAGTCGGTGTGGGCCGCGGAGAGCCAGACGTCCAGGTCGTCCGGGGCGATGGTGAGCGGCATCCGGTCGTGCACCCGGCCGGCGCTGTCGGTGGCGTCCGTGGTGATGATCGTGGTGGTGGCGAGCCAGGCCAGCGGGTCGTCCTCGGGCCGGCCCGGGTCGCGCCAGAACTCGTACAGGCCGGCCATCAGCAGCACGCCGCCGGTGCTCAGGAAGTACGGCTGCTTGTACTTCCGGCGGCCGGCCTCGGCCGGCACCTCCCGCCACTCGAAGTAGCCGTCCGCGGGCAGCACGCAGCGGCGGGCGGCGAAGGCCTTGCGGAAGGCCGGCTTGGTGTCGACGGTCTCCGAGCGGGCGTTGATCATCCGGGCCGCCCCGGACGGGTCCTTCGACCAGGACGGGACGAGGCCCCAGCGCAGCGGCCGCAGCCCGCGCACCAGCTCGCCGGTCTCCCGGTCGACCCGCTCCAGCACGACCGGCACCGGGTCGGTCGGTGCCACGTTCCAGCTCGGGGCCAGGGCCTCGGCCGGGTCCCAGCGCAGCTCGCCGAGCAGCGAGACGAGGTCCTGGGGCGTGGTGGTGGAGACGAAGCGGCCGCACATGCCCCCCAGCCTGCCACCACCCGCCGACAACCGGCGCGGTCGACCCGCTGGCAGGCTCACCGGCCGACCCACTGGCCGACCTGGCGGGCGTCACCCCCGTGCGGCCTCGTAGGCCGCGCGGATGCTGGAGGGCACGCGCCCGCGGTCGTTCACGACCAGGCCGTGGGTGCGGGCCCAGTCGCGTATCAGCTCGTCCCCCGGCCGGGATTCGTCGCGGGCGAGGGGCCGCGCGGGCGCGCCGGGGCCGCGCCGGTCCCCGGTGCCGGCGCCTTCCAGCTGGTCCGCCGCGTGCTGGAGGAAGGCGGCCAACGAGGCGTGCACGCCCTCCTCGGGCAGGCTCGCGTCGGCCCACGTTCCGACCGTCCCGGTGACCGCGTCCAGGAACGTCCCGTACAGGCCGTCGCGGTCCGCGGCGATGGGCACCCACTCCGGGCGCCAGAGCGGGGCGTCGGGGTCCTCGGAGGGCTCCGACCGCTCCATGGCGAGCTGGTGGAGGTAGACCCGCTGGATGTCCCCCAGGCCGAGCAGGAGACTGCCACCGGGAAGCGGCACCGCGCACCCCCGTTCCACCAGGGACCCCGGGGCGTCCGGCCGCACGTCGGTGTCCCCGTCGTTCGCCCGGAGCCACTGGCGCAGCTCCGGCGGCAGCTCCAGGCCCATCCGCGCCTCGGCCCGGGCGATGGCGTCCGGGCTCGCCGGACCGCCGAGGGCGGCGAATGCCCCGGGGTCGTTCCGTCGGAGCCACGCGGCGACCCGGGCCCACGCCTCCCCCACGTTCCCTGCCTGCTTCATCGGAGCTCCCCCCGGTCGCGACGACGGTCGATCACGCACGGGACGACCGTAGCCGAGACGACTGACGACGGCGCCCGGTCCGCGACGGCCCCCGGACGCTCCGCTCATGCCTCAGCCGGTGCGGACCCAGGCGGCGAAGTCGGCGGCGAGTCCGGGCGGGTTGGCCGCCTCGGTCCGACGGGCGATTCCCTCGTAGTACTCCAGTTCGTGGAGGACCACGGGCACCGGCCTGCCGAGGGTGCTCTCGATGGTGCCGTCGTCGTGGAGGTCGAGCGCGAGCCGGACGCAGGCCTGGTTGAAGGTGGCCTCGATCAGTGCGGCGGTCGGCCCGACGACGGTCACCCAGTCCTCGGGGTCGGGGGGCTCGTCGTACCAGAGTCCGAGTTCGGAGATCCAGCGGTGACGCGCCGCGGCGCCGTCCGGGTCGCGGGTGAGGTCGCCGATGACGGTGAGCTCGTTCTGGAGCCAGAAGGCGTAGTTCCAGCGGGCTTCCGCCTCGTCGGAGGCGTTCGCGACGCTGCGTCGGAACTGGGCTTCGGTGTTGTAGCCGATGGTCAGGGTGGGCTGTCGCGGGTCGTCCCTCTCGTCGTCGATGAAGAACGAGATGACGTAGACGTCCGCCGCCTCGGCGGCCGTGATCGAGCTGATCGCTCGCGTGGCGAGCGTGCGGAGGTGGTCCTGGAAGGCCAAGGGCCGGGGCCTTTCGTGTGCGGTCGCTGACGTCGGGGCGCGGGTCCGTCCCCAGCTCCTCGACCACGACGGCGGGCGCCGTGATCGAGGAGCTTACGTCGGTGCCGACGGGCCCGGGCCGCGGGGGTCAGCGCGCCGGTGGGGTGGCCAGGGCGGTGAGGGCGTCGTCGAGGGTCGGGGTGCCGGGGCGGGGGCGGTTGAAGGGGAGCCTGCCGAGGGCCCGGCCCATCGCGCAGGTGTCGGTGACGGCCGAGAGGACCAGCCCGGCGCCGATCGCGGCGGCGAACCAGCGGGCGCCGGGCAGGGCGAGGCCGGCGAACAGGCCGACCAGGACCAGGGAGCCCGCCGCGAAGCGGACCTGGCGGTCCATCGCCCACACCGCGCGGGCGCCCGCCGGGCGGTTCAGCGGGTGCCCGTCCGCCGCCCAGGCGTTGGTGCCGCCGGTCAGGACGAGGGCGGCGATCCCGGCGTCCGCGAGCTGCCGGCAGGCGGTGGCGGCGCGCTGTCCGGAGGCGCAGACGACGGCGAGGTCGCCCCGGTCGGCGGCCCGGCGCAGGGCGGGCAGGGCGCGGTCGAGCTGGTCGAGCGGGACGTTCAGCGCGCCGGGGATGTGGCCGGCGGCGTACTCGCCGGGGGAGCGGACGTCCACGAGGGCGAGCTGCCCGAGCCGGGGGCGGAGCTGTTCGACGGTCAGCGGCGTGGTCATGGGGAAGAGCCTTTCGGTACGGGTGTTCAGACGAGTGCGGTGACGAGCATCAGCGCGGCGACGGCGAGCAGCGCGAGCGCGAAGGCCCGTTGCAGGGTGCGTCCGCTGAGCCGGTCGGCGAGCCGTTTGCCGTCCCAGGCGCCGAGGACGGCGGCGCCGGCGAAGGGGGCGGCGACGGCCCAGTCGACGGCCCCGGCGGAGCCGAGGCGGGGGAGCAGGGCGGCGAGCGAGTTGGCGGTGATCACCAGCAGGCTGGTGCCGACCGCCTCGGCCATGGTGAAGGCGAGGACGGAGACGAGCGCGGGGACGGCGAGGAAGCCGCCGCCGACGCCGAGCAGCCCGGTGACGGCGCCGAGCCCGGTGCCCGCCGCCGCGGCCGGGCCGGTCCCGGCGGCGGAACGTTCCGGCGGCTGCGCGCTCGGTGGCCGCAGCATCCGCCACGCCGCCAGCGCCGCCAGGACGGCGAACGCGCCGGTCAGCAGCGCGCCCGGCAGGTGGACGGACAGCGCCCCGGTGGCCGCGGCGGCGGGCAGCCCGGCGGCGGCGAACAGCGCGCCGGTGCGCCAGCGGACCCGGCCGGCCCGGGCGTGCGCGAGCAGGGCGGTGAGCGAGGTCGCCGCGACGATCAGCAGGCTCGCGGTGGTGGCCAGTGCGGGGCTGAAGCCGAGCAGGTAGACCAGGGCCGGGACGGCCAGCATGCTGCCGCCGCCGCCGAGCCCGCCGAGCGCGAGGCCGACCACGGCCCCGGCGGCCAGTGCCAGCAGCAGCGCGGTCATCCCACGCCCCCGGCGGTGTCGGCGAGGAGCAGGCGGTGGGCGTGGCCGGGGGTGGTCTGCCCGGGGGCAGGCGGGAGCTGGGGCATGGCTTCTCCGGTGGTGCGGGGTGGCGGGGTGGGCCGGGCGGCGATGGCGCGTCGGGGTCGGCGCGTGGCGGCTCGGTGGAGCGGCGGCCTGCTGGCTCGGCGGCTCGGCGGCGCACGCGGGTGTCTGTTCGGCTCCGCCCGTACCCGTTTCGGTCGGCGGCCGCCGGTTCCCCCCTCGACGGCCACCATAGTACCCCCGGGGGTATTATCGGAATCGCTCGAGATACCCCGCCCCGTATTCGACCTCGGTGCCCTATGCTGGCGAACATACCGGGGGGGGTATCGGTTCGAGTCTCAGGACAGCATCGCGGCGCCCGGCGCCGACCAGGAGGATTCCCCGTGTACTTCGCCCAGTTCTACCTCGACTGCCTCTCCCAGGCCTCCTACCTGATCGCCGACGAGCGCACCGGCCGGGCCGTCGTGGTCGACCCCCGCCGGGACGTCGACGAGTACGTGGCCGACGCCGCGGCGCGCGGTCTGACCGTCGTCGGCGTCATCAACACCCACTTCCACGCCGACTTCCTGGCCGGTCACCTCGAACTGGCCGACCGCACCGGCGCCTGGATCGGCTACGGCCGCCGCGCGGAGACCGAGTACCCGATCCGCAAGCTCGCCGACGGCGAGCGGATCGAACTCGGCGACGTCACCCTGCAGATCATGGAGACCCCCGGGCACACCCCCGAGTCCATCAGCGTCCTGGTCTTCGAACAGCCCGACGACACCGTCCCCTACGGCGTCCTCACCGGCGACGCCCTGTTCATCGGCGACGTCGGCCGCCCCGACCTGCTCGCCTCCACCGGCGTCACCGCCGACGAACTCGGCGCCATGCTCTACGACAGCGTCCACCACAAGCTGATGGCCCTGCCCGACGAGACCCTCGTTTTCCCCGCCCACGGCGCCGGCTCCGCCTGCGGCAAGAACCTCTCCACCGAGAAGCGCTCCACCATCGGCGCCCAGCGCCGCACCAACTACGCCTGCCGGCCCATGGACCAGGACACCTTCGTCCGCATCGTCACCGCCGGCCAGTCCACCGCCCCCGCCTACTTCGGCCACGACGCCGCCCTCAACCGCCAGGACCATCCCCTGCTCGACCCCACGAACGCCGCCTCCCCCCTGTGCCCCGAAGGCTTCAAGGAGGCCCGCGCCGTGGGCGCCGTCGTCCTCGACACCCGCAGCCCCCAGGACTTCGGCGCCGGACACCTGCGCGGCGCCGTCAACGTCCCCCTCGACGGCCGCTTCGCCGAACAGGCCGGCACCGTCCTCACCCCCCACCGCACCATCGCCGTCATCGCCCCGCAGGACCGCGAGAACGAGGTCATCACCCGCCTCGCCCGCATCGGCTTCGACCACATCGCCGGCTACCTGCGCAACCCCGCCACCGCCCTCCCCGCCCTCGCCGACCACCTCACCCCCCCCACCCGCCTCACCCCCGACCAGCTCCGCACCGCCCTCACCGACGAGCAGCCCGCCACCGTCCTGGACGTGCGCACCTGCGGCGAACGCGAAACCGGCGCCATCGACGGCTCCCTGCACATCCCCCTCGCCGAACTCCCCACCCGCCTCGACGAGATCCCCACCGACCGCCCTCTGGTCGTCCACTGCGCCAGCGGCCACCGCTCCTCCATCGCCGCCAGCCTGCTGCGCCACCACGGCCACCCCGACGTCTCCGACCTCCTCGGCGGCTACACCGCCTGGCACACCCTCACCCACCCCACCCGGCCCTGAACCCAGTCGTGGCGGTGAGCCGAGGCGGCCAGGACCCGGTGACCGCAGGGGCCCTCCCGTGGCTGCGATCGGTCCTGAGCGTTCTTCTCCGTGCGGTGGTTGACCGGAGGCCGGAGGCCGGCATCAGCGCGTCGGACGGTTCTGCCCCCGTCGCCCTACGGGGGCAGAACCCGAAGACATCGGCGTCGACAAGGCGTTCTCAGCCGTCGACGAAGTGGTCGTTCTCAGCCGAGTCCGAGAGGCCGGCCCGCAGGAGCTGGTGGCCGAGGTCGATCAGGGCGCGGGCGGCTGCGTACTCGTCACCGATCTCGGGCACCGGTGGGTCGTGGGGGTTGCGATGGGCGGTGGTGCGTGCCTCCAGGGTGTTGTCGCCGGTGTCGAGGACGGCGTGGACCTTGGTGGTGTCGCCCTCCTCGAAGAGGTCGAGGCGCAGGGTCCACTGCTTGGTGCGTCTTGGTGCCGTTGTGCTCGCATTCATCTCCGGTCCTTTCGGGGCCGGGCGGGCGAGGGGTGCCCGGCCGGTCGGGTCAATCGCCCCGGGTGATCTCGATCGTGCGTGCGGGCTTCCTGGTCTCGCCGATCGGTGCGCGGACGGTCAGGGCGATCGTCCGCCCGCCGGCGATGCGCATCAGCTGCTGGGTGGTCCTGCGGGAGTCGTCGGTCGGCACGGCCGCGCCTCCGGTGTTCAGGGCCCCGCACGGTGAACCGGGCCTCTGACCTCCAGCAGGCCGCCGCCGGGCGCGCGGCGGCAGGGCCGTTCGGCCCGCCAGTGGGCCCCCATGGCAGGGCCGGTCGGGGTGTGCCCGGAGCTGCCGGCCCCGCCCACTCGGTGAGGAGCACGCCCGCAGCATTCGGTGCTGCCTGCCCCGCGGCTCAGGGCCGTTGGACCCTCGCCCGGCACCGCTGATTCGGCGGATCCTGGAATCACCGGCGCCCCCGCCTGCAGGGAGTGAACCACCATGACCACCGGAACCGCCCTCACCACCGCCGACCTGCACCTGCTGGCCGAAGCCGGCGGCGCGGCGCCCTCGCTGCACAACAGCCAGCCCTGGCGCTTCCGCCCCACCCCCGACCTGCTCGGCCTGGAGGTCCACGCGGACCTCGACCGGGCCGTCCCCGTCGCCGACCCCGATGGCAGGGCCCTGCACATCTCGATCGGCGCCGCGGTGTTCAACCTGCGGGTGGCCGCCGCCCACCTCGGCCGCGAGGCCGCCGTCCGACTGCTGCCGGCCGGCGCCGACGCGCAGCCGCGAGCCGTCCTCGACCTCTCCGCCCCGGCCCGTTCGGCGCAGCCCTTCGGCGCGGACCTCTACCCCGCCATCGCGGGACGCCACTCCAGTCGGCAGCCGTTCACCAACCGGGACGTCCCCGAGGCACTGGTCGCCGACCTCATCACGGCTGCCCGGGACGAGGGCGTCATGCTCACCCTCCTGGAAGAACACGGCGTACGCCGCGTGCTCACCCTCACCTCCGAGGCCGAGGCCCGCATCGCCGCCGACGTCAGCCGTGAGGCTGAGACCCGCCGCTGGCTGCGCCTGGAACCCTCCTACGACGGCATCCCACTCGCTGCCCTCGGCTCGCACGACCGCGACGCCCACGTCCCGATGCGAGGCTTCGCCGGCCACCCACCGCGCCACACCACCCCAGCCGAACGCTTCGAGGCTCTGCCCCAACTCGCCACCCTCACCACCCACCTCGACACCCCGGCCGACTGGCTGCACACCGGACAGGCGATGGAGCGCGTGTGGCTGCTCGCCACCGCTCGTGGCCTGCGTGCCTCCGTGCTGCACCAGGCCGTCGAGATCCCCGACACCCGCTGGCGCCTGCGCGACCCCGCCGAGGGGCCCGGGCACGTCCAGCTCGTGCTGCGTCTCGGCTACGGCCCGCCCGGTGCCGTCAGCCCGCGGCGCACGGTGGAGGACATCCTCGACGAGGCGAACGGATGACCGGTACGGGCGGAGCAACCGCGGACCCGCCGGTCGGTCGGGCCACCGGTCGGTCCGGCTCGCCCCGCTGAGCGAGCGCGACCTGACCGCCATGGTCATCGAACTCCGCAGCGCACCAATGCTGTTGGGCACAGGCGGGGCGCCGCCCGTGGACCTCGCGACGGTCCGCTCCGTCCTCGCTCGGCTGTCCCGGCTCGCCGAGGACTTCCCGGAGTTCGTCGAGGCCGACCTCAACCCGGTGATCGTCCGCCCGGACGGCGCGCTGTGCGTGGACGCCCGCGTCCGGCTCGAACGCCGACCGGACGCACCCGAACCCGCAGCGACGCCGCGGCGCTCTGCCTCCAGATCGCTCGCATCGAGGGGCTGTCCGGCCTCGCCGACCACCTCGTCTGGGATCTCGACGACAGCGGGCAGCCGGCCGGCCGCTGATCTCACCCCGACTCACGGCCGCAGTCGATCATCGGGCGGGCGTGGCCGGTCTCGATGAGGAACTTGCTGCCGGTGACGGTGCCCACGCCGCCGAGGAGGGACCGTCCGGCCCTGTCCACCGGCTTCGGACGGACTGACAGTGGAGGCGTGACCACCCGAGGAGGAGTGAGGACGATGCAGCACCGCAGCGTCAACGACGTGATGACCCGAGAGGTCGTCACCGCCCGGCCCGACACACCGTTCAAGGAGGTCGCGGGGCTGTTCCACCGCAACGACATCACCGCGATCCCGGTGGTCGCCGTCCACCACACCCTCGACTGGATCGAGGACGACACCGAGCAGCACCTGGAACACCCCCGCGCCTACCGTGCGGCCACCTAGGAGGCCACCGTGACCAGCACACCGAGCACCGTCGCCGACGTGATGACCCATGCCGTGGTCGCGGTCGGCCGCGACGCGGACTTCCGAGAGGTCGCCGAGACCCTGCAACGCTGGCAGGTCAGCGCGGTCCCCGTGCTGGCCGGCGACGGCCGGGTGATCGGAGTGGTCTCGGAGGCTGACCTGCTCATCGCCCGGGAAGGCGACGGCGAGCGCGCCGACGCCCTGACGGCCGGCCGGATGATGTCCGTCCCGGCGGTCACCGTGCACCCCGACAGCCCCCTCAACGAGGCAGCGCGGGCCATGGCCCGCGGCCACCTCAAACGGCTCCCGGTCGTCGACGGGGAGGACTACCTGGTCGGCATCGTCAGCCGGGGCGACCTGCTCAAGGTCTACCTCGGCGACGACCGCGAACTCGCCGACCGGGTCCGCTTCGAACTGACCGCCACCCTCGGCCCGGAGGCCGGACTGGGTACCGACGTGCGCTCCGAGAACGGCCGGATCACCCTGACCGGCGGCCTGCCGGACACCGTCTCGGCCGCCGTCCTGGAACGCCTGGTGCGTACCGTGCCGGGCGTCGTAGGCGTCGAACTCCGGCTCACCACGCCGGCCTGACCGGTGCATCACGCGTGTCCGGGTGCGTGCTCGCTGCCGACGCCGCCCGCGGCCCCTGCCCGGTGGTCCCGGTCCGGCGGTCCCGGAGGGGTCCGGCGCGCCCGGGCCGCCGACGTGCTGGTGGCGGGCACCGCCTCGGCCCAGTCACCCCGGCGGTGGTCCACCGCGCCTGGTGCCCGGTCGCCGTCGTACCGCGCGGCTGATCACGGTGCGTGGGAAGGCCCTGGCGCGCAGAATCGGTGGTGTCACCGCCAGCGTGCACCCAGGGAGCCAGGCCATGGACACACCCCAACCCGTCCGGGTGTTCCTCCTGGACGACCACGAAGTGGTCCGGCGCGGTGTCCGTGACCTGCTGGAGGCCGAACCGGACATCGAGGTCGTCGGCGAGGCCGGCTCCTGCGCCCAGGCCCTCGCCCGGGTGCCCGCGCTGCGCCCCGACGTCGCCGTGCTCGACGTACGCCTCCCGGACGGCGACGGCGTCACCGTCTGCCGGGAGCTTCGCGACCGGATCCCCGACCTGGTCTGCCTGATGCTGACGTCCTTCGACGACGACGACGCCCTGCTCGACGCGATCATGGCCGGTGCGGCCGGCTACGTGCTGAAGCAGGTCAGGGGCGCCGACCTGGTGAGCGCGGTGCGAACGGTGGCCTCGGGCCAGTCGATGCTCGACCCGGCGACCACGCACAAGCTGATGGAGAGCCTGCGCCACCACGAGGAGAGCGGGATCGACGCCGCACTCGCCGGCCTCACGCCGCGCGAACGGGAGATCCTCGCCCTCGTCGGCGAGGGCAAGACCAACCGGCAGATCGGTCAGGAGCTCTACCTCGCCGAGAAGACCGTGAAGAACCACGTCTCGCGCCTGCTCGCCAAGCTCGGCGTCGAACGCCGCCTCCAGGCCGCCGTCCTCGCCGCCCACGCCGAGGAGCCCGGGCAGCGTCACCAGCGCCCGCAGTGAGCGCCGCGAGCACGGCCGTCGGACCCCGACGATCGGACCGATCGGCCCAAGCGCGGCTGCGGTCCCAGGCCGCACGGTGGTGGTGAAGCGGAGCCTCACCACCCGGCGGCTCCGCCGACCACCGGCGCGTCCGAACGGCCCACCCCCGAGCGGCTGCTCGCAGAGCGCCTGGCCCGCGGCGAGATCGACCCCGACGAGTACCGCCAGCGCCTGGACGTCCTTCGCGGCGGGCCCGACTCCGCCTGACCACGCCCCATCCCCGGAGACGGCCATGACCACCCACACCCTCGACGCCGCCGCACTGGAGAAGCTCGTCTCAGCAGCGGTCGCCGCCCCCTCGATCCACAACAGCCAGCCCTGGCGCTTCAGGCTCCGGCCGGAGACCTCGACGCTGGAAGTCCGCGCCGCCCGCGAGCGAGCCGTCCCGGCCGCCGACCCCCGAGGCCGGGCGATGCACATCTCCGTCGGCGCGGCCGTCCTCAACCTGCGCGTCGCCGCCCGTCACCTCGGCTGGGCACCGGACGTGCGGCTGCTGCCGGACCCGGCCGAGCCGGACCTGTTCGCCGCCATCGGCCTCGACACCCCGGCCACGGCGTCGCCGCCCGGCACCGAAGAGCTCTACGAGGCGATCTGGCACCGCCACTGCGTCCGTACACCCTTCACCGACGAACCCGTTCCACCGGTCGTACTCGGCCACCTCGTGTCGGCCGCCCGAGCGGAGGACACCACCCTCCACCTGCCCGACCACGAGGAGACGGCCCGGCTGCTCCACCTCACTGCCGAGGCCGAGCGCCGCAACACCACCGACGCGGTCCAGCGCACCGAGAGCCGCACCTGGATCCGCAGCGCGAACGTGCCGCCCTACGGCATCCCGACCAGCGCACTCGGCCCTCAGGACCGTACGGGCCACCTGCCCATGCGGGACTTCGCCGCCATCCGCCCCGCCGAGCACCAGGCGCCCGCTGCCTTCGAACACGATCCGCGCCTCGCCGTGCTCACGACGGACCATGACACCCCGACGGACTGGCTGCGCGCCGGGATCGCCCTGGAACACGTCCTGCTCGAAGCCACCGTCCACGGCGTCCGCGCCTCCCTGCTGCACCAGGCGATGGAATGGCCTGAACTGCGCTGGGTCGCCCGCGATCCGCACCAGCGTCCCGGCCACGTGCAGATGCTGATCCGCCTCGGCTACGGTCCCGAGGGCGCCCCCACGCCCCGCCTGGCCGCCAGGGACGTCCTGGACGGGGAGGCCTAGGGTTTCGGCAGCGGCACCCGCCACTCCAACGCGGTGCCGCCCTCGGGGCGGGTGCGGGCGGTGAAAGTGCCGTCCAGCGCGGCGGCACGGTCGGCCAGGTTGGCGAGTCCGCTGTGTCGGCCTCCTTCGGGGAGGCCGACGCCGTTGTCGGCCACGGTGAGGATCAGGTCCGTACGGGCGGCGACCGAGACCTCGACCGCGCTGGCCTGCGCGTGGCGGGCGGCGTTGGACAGCGCCTCCTCCAGGACGGCGACGGCCGCGTCCGCGATCTCGGCGGGCACGGTGGCGTCGAGCAGGCCGCTCATCCGCAGGGCCGGGGTGAAGCCGAGGGCGTGGGCGGCGCGTTCGACGACCTCGACGAGCCGGGCACGCAGGCCGGCCGCTGCCGGGCCGGACTCGCGCAGGCGTAGGCCGAAGATGGTGGCACGGATGGTCCTGGCGGTCTCGTCCAGGTCGTCGATCGCCCGCAGGACGCGGTCGGTGGCCTCGGGGTGGTCGATGAACCGGGTGGCGCCCTGGAGGGTCATGCCGGTGGCGAAGAGGCGCTGGACGGCCAGGTCGTCCAGGTCGCGGGCGATCCGGTCGCGTTCGCGCAGCAGCGCGATCTGCTCGGAGTCGCGGCGGCGCTCGGCGAGTTCCATCGCGACCGCCGCCTGCCCGGCGAAACCCAGCAGCGGCCCCGACTCGCCCTCGTCGAACAGCGGTGCGCCGGCCGCGCGGGCCAGCATCAGCACACCGCGGATCCCGCGCTCGGAGGTGCCGGTGGGCACCGCGACCGCCGGGCCCAGGCCCTCCCAACGCGGTGGACCGGCGGTGATCCTCGGGTCCTTCTGGACGTCGGGGCTCACCACCAGCCCGCCGGTGCGAACGGCCGCGCCGACGAACGAGCCCTCCACCGGGAGCACCAAGCCACTGTGCTGCCGAGCGCCGAGGCCGACGGCGATCCGCACCTCCAGATCTCCGGTGTTCGGCAGCGGCAGGGCGACGACGGCAAGTTCCGCACCGGCGATCTCGGTGGCCCGGGCGAGCCAGCCTAGGCGCGCAACCGGTGCCGCGCCGGGCGTAAAGGGGGCCCATCGGCCCAGCGGGACGACCCCACCGGCCCCGGCGGCAGGCCCGGCCACGCGCAAACCTGGAAGGGCGAGCGGAACCGCTCCGGCTCCGCCGTCCGAGAGGAGCGACCGGCACATGAAAGCGCTCACCTACCACGGCCCCGGCCGCCGTACCTGGGGGGGCGACGTCCCCGACCCGGTCGTCCGCGACCCGGAGGACGCCGTCGTCCGGGTGGACGCGGTCACCATCTGCGGCACCGACCTGCACATCCTCAGGGGCGACGTCCCCGAGGTCACGCAGGGCCGCATCCTCGGGCACGAGGCGGTCGGCACCGTCACCGAGACCGGGCCGGGGGTGCGCACCGTCGCGGTCGGTGATCGCGTGCTGATCTCCTGCATCTCCGCCTGCGGCCGGTGCGCCTACTGCCGCGCCGGGACGTACGGGCAGTGCACCGGCGGAGGCGGCTGGATCCTCGGCCACCTGATCGACGGCTGCCAGGCCGAGTACGTCCGCACGCCCTTCGCGGACAGTTCCCTGCACAAGCTGCCCGAGGGCGTCACGGACGAGGACGCGCTGCTGCTCGCCGACATCCTGCCCACCTCCTACGAGGTCGGCGTCCGCAACGGCCGGGTCGGCCCGGGCGACACCGTCGCGATCGTCGGCGCCGGCCCGATCGGGCTCGCCGCGATCATCACCGCCCATCTCTACAGCCCCTCGCGCATCATCGCCGTCGACCTCGCCCGGAGCCGCCTCGACGCGGCCGAGCGCTTCGGCGCCGACACCGTGCTCACCACGGCCGAGGCCACCCCGGAGGCCGTCCGCGAACTGAGCCGGGACGGGCTCGGCGCGGACGTCGCGATCGAGGCGGTCGGCGTGCCCGAGACCTTCGAACTCTGCGCCCGCCTGGTCCGCCCCGGCGGCCGGGTCGCCAACGTCGGCGTGCACGGCAAACCGGCGGTGCTCCACCTGGAAGACCTCTGGATCCGCGACGTCACCATCACCACCGGCCTGGTCGACACCCACAGCACCCCGCTGCTGCTCGACATGCTCGCAGTCGGCCGCCTGGACGTCTCCGGGCTGGTCACCCACCGCTTCGGCCTGGACGAGATGCAGGACGCCTACGACGTCTTCGCCGACGCCGGGGACACCGGCGCCCTCAAGGTCGCACTCTTCCGGACCTGACCCGGGGGCACCGGCACACCGAGGAGACCCACTGTGAAGCACATTCCCGACCTCGAAGCCGTCCAACGAGCCGACCCTGCCGCCGTGGCCCGCCGGATCGTCGAGCGACGCGACCAACTCGGCCTGACCGATCCGGTGTTGGCCTACCAGGCCGCGATGGCGCCGCAGTACCTGCGCCACCTGCTGGAGGCCGGGCCGGTATTCGATCCGGCGGCCTTCGTCCGGATCGCCGCCGCCCTCGGCACCACCTGGGCGGCCCTGTTGGAAGGGCGCCCCGACGCCCCTCCAGGCCAGTCGGACCCCGGTCCGCGCCTGCTGCTGTTCCACCTCGCCACACTCCCGATCGGCGTCGGCGTGGCCCTTTCCCCCGCCCTCCACCACGCGGTCCCACTGCGCGGCGTGCTCGCCGCCGGCGTCCTGGGGTGCGCGTTCTCCCTCAGCCTGGCCGGACCGGCCGTCGCCGTCTCGGCCGCGGTACGGCACAAAGCCCAGGTCGTCGGAGCCACCATCGCACTGGGAGCCGTGGGGTTCGCCGTCAACTTCATCGCCCTGGCCTGGCAGCCGGCCAACCCGCTGCGCTACCTGAGCCCGTTCCACTACTACACCCCGGGAGACGCGCTCGCCCAAGGCGGCTTCGCCCGGGGCTCACTCGCCGTGCTCGTGACCGTCGGACTCGCCGGTCTCGGCGCCGCCGTCCCGCTGCTGCTGCGCCGGGACCTCGCGCCCTGACGGCCTGCGGCCGCGAGGGGTGAGACGGAGATCGAGTCGATCCCGGCGTCGACCGGGAATCGGGTGAAGTCCCGCTCGTTGCGCCGTACCGGCCGGGCGGCGTCCTCGTGTCGTCGCGCCTTCAGCGGGCATACAGCCCGGTGTACGTTCGGTTCCCGGCATGCTCCTTCGGGCGCGCGGGGGAGGGGGAAGGTGTCAGCCTCATGATCGGCCCGACCGTCCCGCGGCCGCGGTGGCTCGCTCGCCCTGGTGCGATTCTGCGCGGGGAGGAGGTCGGCGCCGGACCGACCTGTCTCCTGCTTCATGCCGGTGGCGAACGCCGTCAGGTGTGGGCTCCGGTCAGCGACGTCCTCGTCGGTGCCGGGTTCCGCTGCGTGGCCTTCGACCAGCGAGGTCATGGTGACAGCGACGGCCTCGCCCGGGCGCTGTCCCCGTGCGCGGAGGACGTCGCCGCGATGCTGCGCACCGAGCCGCCGGGGTGCGTGGTCGTGGGTGCCTCACTGGGCGGGCTCGCTGCCATCGCCGCCCTCACCGATCCGGCCGCGCGGGCAAGGGCGGCAGGGCTGGTGCTGGTCGACGTCGTGCCCTGCCTCGTGCCCTCCCGAGTCCGCCGTTTCCTCGCCGCCGGCGGTCTGGCCGGTGCCTACACCGAGCTCGTCGAGGACATCCTCGCCCAAGTTCCCCGGCTGCGGCAGGTCACCGCGGAGCTCGACCTGCCCCTGCTGCTCGTCCACGGAGACACCGGTTCATCGGTCACCGCCGAGGACTTCGACCAGCTGTTGCGCCTGGCTCCGCGTACCACGGTCCGGTCCATCCAAGGTGCCGGACACCTCATCGCCCGGGAGCAGCCTGTGTCGTTGGCTCGGACCATCGTCGCCGTCACCACCGCCTGGCGCAGTCCGCAGCGATGACGCCTTGACACCGCGATTGCGCAGGTGGGAACGGTTGCCGCCGGAGCAGTGGGCCTTGTCGCCGGCGGTGCTCCACGACCGCTACCGGGTGCGAGGGCGGCCCGGTCGGCCACTTCCCGCGGTTCTTCCTGTTCGGGCAGGGCGAGGTCGCCCCGGTCACCCGGGAGGTGCTGCGCGAGGCGGAGCCGGACCCCTCCCGGCGCCCGCGCGTCCACGTCGGGTGGGGCCCCTGGTCAGGAAAGGCGCAGCATGGACCTGGAAGCGGAGAAAGGCGGTCGGGACGGCGGTGGCCGGGAAGCTGCGGGTGTTCCTGGGGGCTGCGCCGGGGGTGGGGAAGACGTACGCCATGCTCCGGGAGGGCCGGCGGCTGCGCGGCGAGGGGCTGGACGTGGTGGTCGGCCTGGTGGAGACGTACGGGCGGCGCGGGACGCAGGAGCAGTTGGGGGACCTGCCGGTGCTGCCCAGGCGGCTGGTCCGGTACCGGGGGACGGATCTGACCGAGTTGGACGTGGACGCCCTGCTGGCGCGCCGCGCGTCGCTCGCGCTGGTGGACGAGCTCGCGCACACCGACGTGCCCGGCGGGCGGAACGCGAAGCGCTGGCAGGACGTGCGGGAGCTGCTGGACGCCGGGATCGACGTGGCGACGACGCTCAACATCCAGCACCTGGAGAGCCTCAACGACGTCGTCGAGCAGATCACCGGCGTCGCGCAGCGCGAGACGATCCCCGACGAGGTGGTCCGGGCCGCCGACCGGATCGAGCTGGTCGACCTGAGCCCGGATGCGCTGCGCACCCGGATGGCGCAGGGGGAGGTCTACCCGCCGGACCGGGTCGACGTGGCGCTGGACCACTACTTCCGGGCCGGCAACCTCGGCGCCCTGCGCGAGCTGGCGCTGCTCTGGCTGGCGGACCGGGTGGAGGAGGAGCTGGCCGACTACCGGGCCCGGCACGGCATCCGGGCGCCCTGGGAGACGAAGGAGCGGATCGTGGTCGCGCTGAACGGCGCGGCGCAGGGCGAGCACCTGATCCGCCGGGGAGCCCGGACGGCGACCCGGGTGCACGGGGACCTGATCGGCGTGCACGTCCGACTGGACGACGGCACGGCGGAGCGCGAGCCGCCCGCCCTGGCGGCGCAGCGGGACCTGCTGCGGGAGCTGCACGGCAGCTTCGTCGAGGTGAGCGGCGGCGACGTGGCCCGGGCGCTGGTGGACTTCGCCCGGACGGAGAGCGCCACACAGATCCTGCTGGGGCCGACCAGCCGCAGCCGGCTGCGCGAGCTGGCCACCGGCTCGGTGATCAACCGGGTGATCCGGCTGGCCGGGCCGATCGACGTGCGGGTGCTGCCGCCGCCCGAGCCGGGGCTGCTGACCGTGCCGCCCGCGCCCCGGCGCCGGCGCCCGGCGCTGGTCCCGGTCCGGCGGCGCCGCCTGGCGTGGCTGCTCGGGCCGGCCGGGGTGGTCACGCTGGCCTGGGCGCTGTCGCCGCTGCGCGGCTCGCTGGGCCTGTCCGGCGCGCTGCTGTGCCTGCTGCTGGCGGTGGCGGGGACAGCCCGGCTGGGCGGCCTGCTGCCGGCGGCGGGCGCCACCGCGGCCGGGGCGCTGGCGGCGGACTACTTCTTCACCACGCCGTGGCACAGCCTGACGGTCGGTCGGGGCGCGGACCTCGCGGCCCTGGTGCTGTTCCTCGCGGTGGCCGGGGTGATCGCCCACCTGATCGACGGTCTGACCCGGCGCTCGCAGCAGGCGGGCCGGGCGCGCGCGGAGGCGGCCGTACTCACCAGGCTGGCGGGGGAGACGGTGGAGTCCGGGCCGCGGGTGCTGCCCGATCTGGTGGCGGAGCTGCGGCAGGTGTTCGGGCTGGACGGCGCCGCCGTGCTGGTGCGGACGGGCGCGCTGTGGCTGCCGGCCGCCTCGGCAGGGGCTGCGGTGCCGCTGCGGCCGGAGGAGGCGTCCTTCTCCGTCGACCTGGGCGACGGCGCGGTGCTGGTCCTGCGCGGCACCCCGCTCACCGAGGAGGACACCCGGCTGCTCGGGCCGTACGTGACCCAGCTGAAGCTGGCCCGTGAGCGCGAGCGGCTGGCCGCGCAGGCGTCGGCGGCGGAGGTGCTCGCGCACACCGACGCGCTGCACACCGCGCTGCTGGAGGCGCTCGGGCGGGACCTGCGGGCACCGCTGGCGGCAGTGCGCCAGGAGGCCGAGCGGATGCCGGGCCCGGACGGGCGGCGGGTCGGCGCCCAGGTGGAGCGGATGGAGCGGCTGGTCGCCAACCTGCTGGACCTGAGCCGGCTGCGGGCCGGGGTGATGCCGGTGGTGCTGCGGCCGACCGTGGTGGCGGAGGTGGTGCGGGCCGCTGCCGAAGGCGTGCCGGGCGTGCGGATCGATCTGGGCGCGGGGCTGCCGCGGGTGATCGCCGATCCCGGGCTCCTGGAGCGGGCGTTCACTGACGTCCTGGCGGCGGCGGGAGCGGGGCCCGTGGTGGTCGACGCCGGTGTGGTGGCCGGGCGGGTGGACGTCCGGGTGACCGTTCCCGGCGGCGAGGCCGCTGTCCAGGAGGGGGCGGGGCAGCCGGTGGTACGCGGCTTCGTGGAGGCGATGAACGGCGAACTGGCCGTCGAGGAGGCGCCCGGTGGCGGCACCGCCTACGTGATCAGCCTGGCCCGTGCGGTGGCCTGATGCGGTGGCACCGGACCGGTCGGCGATCCGGCGCGTCGAGATCGCGTCGTGCTTTCGGGCGGTGGCGTCAGGATTCGGTCGAGACGGGCTGGCTGGCGTGTGACAACCTTGGCGGGTGCCGGGAGCGCGACAGGGGTTGGAGCAGGAGTGTCAACGAAGCGTTGGCGGCACGTCAGGGGTTCGTCAGGGAGGGCGAACGGGCTTGCCCCGCGCACCCGGCAGGGCTTTGATGGGGGACATGCACCGCTCGACACGCCACCACGACCGCCCGCCGCATAGCCGGCCGCGGATCGTCGCTGTCGCGGTCGCCACCGCCGTCCGGTAGGACCCGGCTCCTTCCCGCCGGCCGCCGGCCGCGCGCACGGGCACGGTTCCTCTGCCGTCGTCCGTGCGGATCACCGCCGCCCGTCCTCTGTCCCGCGAGGCTCCGAGGGCCGGAGGACGGGCGAGCGCTCTCCACGCATCACACCCTTTTCGCATCGGCGGCCCGGGGGCGTGCAGCTTCGTGCTGCCCGTCGTCGCACCCCGCCGACGCCTTCCACCCTTGGATGGGTCATGTCCGACGCTGTTCTGTCCGCCCGCACCGCCCTCGTCACCGGTGCCTCCTCCGGCATCGGCTGGGAGACCGCCCGGCTACTCGCCGCGCACGGCGCGACCGTGCTCGTGCACGCCCGAACCACCGCCGAGGCGGAGGACGCCGTCGAGCGCCTGGTCAGCGCTGGCGCGCGGCGGGACCAACTCGTCGAGCTGGCCGCCGACTTCACCCGCCTCACCGAGGTCGCCGTGCTGGCCGGCACGGTCGTCAAGCACTACCCGGCGCTCGACCTGCTGGTGAACAACGCCGCCGTGATGGCGCCCGAGCGCTGCACCCTGACCGACGACGGCAACGAGGTCTCGCTGCAGGTCAACTTCCTCGCCGCGCACCTGCTGGCCAAGCTGCTGCGCGCCCCGCTGTCGGCGGCCGGCGACGCCCGGATCGTCAACGTCTCCTCCTCGCTGCACCGCACCGCCTCGATGAACTGGTCGGACCCGCACCGGGTGAAGAAGTACTCCCGGGTCGCCGCCTACGCGCAGTCGCAGCTCGCCCTCACCATGGCGACGGCCGACATGGCCCCGGCCGGCTCCGGCATCACCGCCGTCAGCCTCAACCCGGGCCTGTGCGACACCGCGCTGCTGCCGCTGTACGGGCGGGTCGGCGCGCCGGCCGCCGAGGGCGCGGCGGCCGTCGTCCGGCTCTGCCTGCCCGAGACGGTCGTGGCCAACGGCGCCTACTTCGACGGCGGCGTCATCGCGCCGACCGCGCAGGCGGCCCAGGAGGAGCGCTCGCTGAAGCGGCTGGCCAAGCTCGCCGACCAGCTCGTCGGCCGCGCCGCCTGAAGAACACCCACCCGACGAACGAGAGAGGGGCCACCGTGTCCAAGCGCGCCCGCAAGAAGAAGGCCCGCCGCAAGAAGAAGGCGAACCACGGCCGCAAGCCCGCATAGACCCACCCGGTGCCGCGTGCCACCGGCACCGGGTGCACCTCGGCCCCTGCGGCCTGCCGTCCGCACGGCCGGACGGCAGGCCGCAGGGCCGTGGCATGTGATCGCGCTCTTGTCGCCGACACCGGGCGGGCGCTGCTGCGCGCCGAGCAGCGGTTGGGGGCGGACCGGTCGGGCGGCTCTTGCTCCGGCCCGTCGCGCCAAAGGTGCGTCAAGACGGTCGTCGAAGGCGTCAAGGACGCATCAGGAGCGACGGACGGACGTTCGACAGACCCTACGTTGAGCTGCGAGGAAACGTTTCGCCGCCCGGGCGTGGGGCCCGGCTGCGAACCGTTGCCGGACACCGCCCCGGCGGGTTCCTCCGGGGAAGGTTCGGCGGCCAGTGAAAAACAGGGTGAGGGGGCGCGCGGCGATGCCAAAGGGTACGTCGGGCGGTACGGCGGTCGCGCGGAACGCGGCCGCGTCGGAGACGGCGCGGCAGGAGGCAGCCGCACCACCTGCCGGGTCGCGCGCCTCCGGTCGCTGGTTCGGCAGCTCCTGGCACAACCGGGTGTGGTGGAACACCCCGCGTCTCGTGCGGGGGCTGACCGGCCTGTGCCTGGTGGCGCTGCTCGCCGCCGGGACCGCGGCCGCCACCGTGCTGGGCGGAGCCCGGGACGGCACGGACGCGATCGGCCACCAGGCCGCCCCGCAGGTGGTGCGCTCGGCCGACCTGTACTTCGCGCTCAACGACATGGACGCCCAGGCCGCCAACCTGCTGCTGTTCGGCGCCGACCCGGACTACGCGGCGCTGCGCAAGGCGACCCTGGACACCTACGAGCAGCGGCGCGCCCAGGCCGACAGCGATCTGCAGCGTGTCACGGAGGCGGTCGCCGGCGACGCGGCCGGGCAACGGGCGGTGCAGACCGTCATCGGTGACCTCGGCCAGTACGAGGCGCTGGTGGCCCGCGCCCAGCTGCTGGAGGACCAGGCCCACGCTCAGGCCGGTCGCCCCTCGGCGGACGCCCTCGCCTCCTACCGGCAGGCCACCGACCTGCTGCGCCAGCGGTTGCTGCGGGCCGTCGACGCGGTGACCGACGTCAACGCGGCCGTCGTGGAACAGAACTACACCGATCAGCGGGACGCCCTGGCAGGCGGCTGGTGGATGATCCTGGCCACCGGGCTGCTCGCCCTGGCCGCCCTCGCCCTGCTGCAGCGACTGCTCGCGGTGCGCTTCCGGCGGCTGCTGAACGTGCCGCTGGCCGCCACCACCCTGCTCGCCCTGGCCGGGCTGGTCACCGCGCTGACGCTGACCTCCCGGGCGGACCACCAGCTGGTGGTCGCGAAGAGCAACTCCTTCGACTCGGTGATCGCCCTCAGCCGGGCGCGCGCGGTGGCGTACGACCTCAACGCCGACGAGAGCCGCTACCTGACCGACCCCGCCCGGGCGGCCGCGTACGAGCAGAGCTTCCTCGACAAGACGCAGTCCTTCGCCCGGATCGACGGCGCGACCCTGGCCACGTACGACGACGAGCTCGCCGCGCTGGCCGGCCGGCACCGGGCCGACCACGGCCAGGTCGGGTTCGGAGGGTACCTCGGTGACGAACTGCGCAACATCACCTTCCCCGGTGAACAGGACGCGGCGGAACGGGTGTTGAGCGCGTTCCAGCAGTACCAGCGGGACGACCGGAGGATCCGCGAGCTGAACGCCCAGGGCAAGCTCAAGGAGGCCGTCACCTTCGACACCGGCACCACCCCGGGCCAGTCCAACGCCGACTTCGACGCGCTCGGCGCCGCCCTGGACGACAACCGGGCGATCAACCAGCGGGCCTTCGACGCCGCGGTCGCCACCACCGACCACGACCTCGACGCCACCACGGCCGGAGTAGGGGCGGCGGCCCTGGCCGTCGCGCTCGTCCTGACCGCTCTGGGGGTACGGCCCCGCCTGCGCGAGTTCGCGTGAGCAGAAGCGCCGGTGCGGCCCGGGAAGCCTGACGACCTCTCGGGGGCGCGCTGCGCCCGTCCTGGCAGTGATGGGCCTCGCCGTCATGCCGGCAGGAGCGGCCCCGGATCGGTGTCCAGGGCCGTAGGGCCGGAGCTCGGGGCGGTGCTCTGGACTTATTAGGACGTCCAACTATATGGTCGAGAACAAGGCCCGCAGTGCAGGGAAGCCGGTGTGAGTCCGGCACGGTCCCGCCACTGTGACCGGGGAGCGCGTCACCGCAGTACCAGCCACTGGCAGCCAGCCGGGAAGGCCGGGTGGCGCGCGCTGATCCGGGAGTCAGGATACCGACTGCGGGTGTTCCGTGTTGTCCACGAGGATGGAGCAAACACGCATGGCACCGGTCTGTTCTCCTCCTGGCCCAGGTGATCCTGCGACGGCTGCGGCACACCCGTCACCCTGACGGCTCGTCGCGCCCGGCAGCACCCCGCGTCCCGCACACGCATCGCGTGCCGGACGGCTCCGCTGCCGTGCCCCAGTTCCCTCGGATCCCCCTGACATCCTGACGAGAGCAGGCTTGTGATGATCCGTGAGCTCACCCATTTCATCGGCGGAAAGAACGTCCCCGGCACGTCCGGGGTCTTCGGCGACGTGTACGACCCCAACACCGGCAGGGTCCAGGCCCGCGTGCCGATCGCGAGCCGGCTGGAGACCGAGGCGGCGATCGCCGACGCCGAAAAGGCCCAGGTCGAGTGGGCCGCCTGGAACCCCCAGCGGCGGGCCCGGGTGCTGCTGCGCTTCCTGCAGTTGGTCGAGGCCGAGCGCGAGCCGCTGGCCAGGCTGCTCTCGGCCGAGCACGGCAAGACCGTCGCCGATGCCCACGGCGACCTCCAACGCGGCCTGGAGGTGGTCGAGTTCGCGGCGGGCGTGCCGCACCTGCTGAAGGGCGAGTTCACCGACAGCGCCGGCACCGGCATCGACGTGTACTCGCTGCGTCAGCCGCTCGGCGTGGTCGCCGGCATCACCCCGTTCAACTTCCCCGCCATGATCCCGCTCTGGAAGGCCGCGCCCGCCATCGCCTGTGGCAACGCCTTCGTCCTCAAGCCGTCCGAGCGGGACCCGTCCGTGCCGCTGCGACTGGCCGAGCTGTTCGTCGAGGCAGGCCTGCCGCCCGGTGTGCTGAACGTGGTCAACGGCGGCAAGGAAGCCGTCGACACCCTGCTCGAAGACGCCCGGGTCCAGGCCCTCGGGTTCGTCGGGTCGACACCGATCGCCCAGTACGTGTACGCCACGGCGGCGGCCGCCGGCAAGCGGGCGCAGTGCTTCGGCGGCGCCAAGAACCACATGATCGTCATGCCGGACGCCGACCTCGACCAGGCCGCCGATGCGCTGATCGGTGCCGGGTACGGCTCTGCCGGCGAGCGGTGCATGGCCATCTCCGTCGCCGTTCCCGTGGGGCAGGAGACCGCCGACGCCCTGGTGGCCAAGCTCACCGAGCGGATCGCCGCCCTCAAGGTCGGCGCGTCCCACGATCCGCAGGCCGACTTCGGGCCGCTCGTCAGCCGGGACGCCCTGGAGCGGGTGCGCGGCTTCCTGGACCTCGGTGTGCGGGAAGGGGCCGAACTGGTCGTCGACGGGCGCGATCTGACCGTACCCGGGTACGAGGACGGCTACTTCCTCGGCGCCACGCTCTTCGACCGCGTCACCACCGGCATGCGGATCTACCAGGAGGAGATCTTCGGCCCGGTCCTGTGCGTGGTCCGCGCGGCCGACTACGAGGAGGCGCTGCGCCTGCCGAGCGAGCACGAGTACGGCAACGGCGTGGCCGTCTTCACCCGCGACGGCGACACCGCCCGGGACTTCGCCCGCCGTGTCAACACCGGCATGATCGGTGTCAACGTGCCGATCCCGGTGCCGGTGGCCTACCACACCTTCGGCGGCTGGAAGCGCTCCGGGTTCGGCGACCTCAACCAGCACGGGCCGGACGCGATCCGCTTCTACACCCGGACCAAGACCGTCACCTCGCGTTGGCCCTCAGGGGTCAAGGAAGGCGCGAGCTTCACCATGCCGACGATGGGCTGAGGTCGCCGTGGACACCCTGACGGATGACCAGCTGGACATCGCCGAGACCACCAGGGACTTCGCCCGCGAGCACCTCGCCCCGAACGCCGTGGAGTGGGACCGGGACAAGCACTTCCCGCTGGACGTGCTGCGCAAGGCCGCCGGCCTCGGGCTCGGGGGCGTGTACGTCCGCGAGGACGCGGGCGGCTCGGGGCTGACCAGGCAGGACGGGGTGCTGGTGTTCGAGGCGCTCGCCACCGGCTGCCCGTCCATCGCCGCCTACCTGTCGATCCACAACATGGTCGCCTGGATGGTCGACCGCTACGGCACCCCGGCGCAGCGCTCCCGCTGGCTCCCCGACCTCTGCTCGATGGAGAGCCCGGGCAGCTACTGCCTCACCGAGCCCGGGGCCGGCTCGGACGCCGCCGCCCTGGCCACCCGCGCCGTGCGGGACGGCGACGGCTGGGTGCTGGACGGCGTGAAGCAGTTCATCTCCGGCGCCGGGACCTCCCACCTGTACGTGGTGATGGCCCGCACCGGCGGGCCGGGACCGGGCGGGATCTCCGCGTTCCTCGTCGAACGGGAGGACCCGGGGCTGTCCTTCGGGCCGAACGAGCGGAAGATGGGCTGGAACGCCCAGCCCACCCGGCAGGTCGTCCTGGACGGCGTCCGGCTGCCCGCCGACCGGCTCCTCGGGGAGGAGGGCGGCGGCTTCCGGATCGCGATGAACGGGCTCAACGGCGGTCGGCTGGGAATCGCCGCCTGCTCGCTCGGCGGCGCGCAGGACGCCCTGGAACGGGCCACCGAGTACCTGGCGGAGCGCGAGGCGTTCGGCGCCAAGCTCCTGCACGCCCAGGCCTTGCAGTTCCGACTCGCCGACATGGCAACGGAGTTGGAAGCGGCCCGGTCACTGCTCTGGCGGGCCGCCGCCGCGCTGGACCGGGGCGACCCCCGGGCGCCGGGGCTGTGCGCGATGGCCAAGCGCTACGCGACCGACACCGGCTTCGACGTCGCCAACGCCGCACTCCAACTCCACGGCGGCTACGGCTACCTGGCCGAGTACGGCATCGAGAAGATCGTCCGCGACCTGCGGGTGCACCAGATCCTGGAAGGAACCAACGAGATCATGCGCGTCATCGTCGCCCGCGGCCTGACCGGAGCCGCGTGATGGCCGAGAACGACATCGACGAGGTCCTCGTCCACCGGGAGGGCAGGGCGGGTCTCATCGTCCTCAACCGGCCCGCCGCCCTGAACGCCCTCACCCACCGCATGGTGCGGCTGATCGACGCCGCACTGGACGCGTGGGAGCGCGACGACCGGGTGGAGACCGTCGTGATCACCGGCGCCGGCGAGCGGGCCTTCTGCGCCGGCGGCGACATCGTCGCCATCCACCGCGCCGCCACTGGCGGCGATCCGAGCACGGTCGAGGAGTTCTGGCGGGACGAGTACCGGCTCAACGCCCGCATCGCCCGGTACTCCAAGCCCTACGTCGCCGTGATGGGCGGCATCGTGATGGGCGGCGGGGTCGGCGTCTCCGCCCACGGCAGCGTCCGGATCGTCACCGAGACCACCCGGGTGGCCATGCCGGAGGCGGGCATCGGCTTCGTGCCCGACGTCGGTGGTACCTACCTGCTCTCCCTCGCCCCCGGCGAACTGGGCACCCACCTGGCCCTGACCGCGGGTTCCGCCGGCCCCGGTGACGCCATGCTCTGCGGCCTCGCGGACCACTTCGTGCCCGCCGCACGCGTGCCCGCCCTGCTCGACGACCTCGCCGAGCGCACCGTCCACGACGCGCTCGCCCGACACGTCGCGCCGCCGCCGCCCGCCCCGCTGGCCGAGCAGCGGGAGTGGATCGACGCCTGCTACGCGGCCGGCACCGTCGAGGAGATCCTCGACCGGCTCGGCGACAGTGGTGAGCCCGAAGCCAAGAAGGCCGCCGATCGGATCGGCGCCAACTCGCCGACCGCCGTGAAGGCGACGCTGGCAGCCCTGCGCCGGGCGCGGGCCCTCGGTCCGCTGGAGGCCGTGCTGGACCAGGAGTACCGCACGTCCTGCGCGGCCCTCGCCACGCCGGACCTCGCCGAGGGCATCCGCGCCCAGGTGATCGACAAGGACCGCGCACCGCGCTGGAACCCGCCCACGCTGGACGGAGTCTCGCCCGGCGCGGTGGCGCGCTTCTTCCGCCCCCTCGGCGAGCGGGAACTCGGCCTCGCCACCACCCCACCCCTGGAGCGCTGGTGACCCACCGCATCGGATTCGTCGGACTCGGCAACATGGGCGGCCCCATGGCCGCCAACCTCGTCAAGGCCGGGCACCGGGTGACCGGATACGACCTCGCGGAGGCGGCCCGCACCCGGGCGGCCGACCACGGGGTGGCGGTGGCGGCCTCGGCGGCCGAAGCGGTCACCGGAGCCGACCTGGTGATCACCATGCTGCCCACCGGACGGCACGTCCTGGACGCCTACCAGGAGCTCACCGTCGCCGCCCGGGGCGCGCTGTTCGTGGACTGCTCCACCATCGCGGTCGGGGACGCCCGGGTGGCCGCCGACCTCGCCCGGGTCGCCGGGCACCGGGCCGTCGACGCGCCGGTCTCCGGCGGCGTGGCCGGCGCTGAGGCGGCGAGCCTGACCTTCATGGTGGGCGCCGACGACCCCGACTTCGCCGAGGCCGAGCCGGTGCTGGCCGCGATGGGCCGCCGGGTCGTCCACTGCGGGGCGTCCGGAGCCGGGCAGGCCGCCAAGGTCTGCAACAACATGATCCTCGGCATCTCCATGATCGCGGTCAGCGAGGCCTTCGTCCTCGGCGAGAGCCTCGGCCTGAGCCACCAGGCCCTGTTCGACGTGGCCTCGACGGCCTCCGGGCAGTGCTGGGCGCTCACCTCCAACTGCCCGGTGCCCGGCCCGGTGCCGGGCAGCCCGGCCAACCGCGACTACGCGGCCGGGTTCGCCGCCGCCCTGATGGCCAAGGACCTCGGCCTCGCCGCCGACGCCGCCACCGCCCTCGCCGTGCCGGCCGAACTGGGCCGACAGGCCGCCGAGTTGTACGCCGCCTTCGCGGCGGGCGAGGGCGGCGCACTGGACTTCTCCGCCATCATCACCACCCTTCGGGAGGACGCCGCATGACGTACGAGACGATCCTGGCCGAGCGCAGGGGCCGGGTGGGCCTGATCACCCTCGACCGGCCCAAGGCACTGAACGCGCTGAACACCCGGCTGATGAACGAAGTGGTCGCCGCCGCGCAGGAGTTCGACCGGGATCCGGAGATCGGCTGTCTGGTGGTCACCGGCTCGGAGAAGGCCTTCGCGGCCGGCGCCGACATCAAGGAGATGCAGTCCCTCGACTTCGTCGACGCCTACCTCGGCGACTGGTTCGCCGCCTGGGACCGCTTCGCCGCCGTGCGCAAGCCCGTCGTCGCCGCGGTCGCGGGCTACGCCCTCGGCGGCGGCTGCGAGTTGGCGATGATGTGCGACGTGCTGCTCGCGGCCGACACCGCGAAGTTCGGGCAGCCGGAGATCAAGCTCGGCGTGATCCCGGGCATCGGCGGCTCGCAGCGGCTGACCCGGGCGATCGGCAAGGCCAAGTCGATGGAA
>NZ_JZKH01000066.1 GCF_000961885.1 Streptomyces rubellomurinus | reverse complement strand
CCCCGGGACCGCCCCCGCCCGTAGCGCCCGCGCGGGCCTCACGGGCCTCACGGGCCTCACGCGCCGCCGCCGAGGCGGGGCGTGGGAGAGCGCGCCGGAAAGCCGAGAGCACCGCCTCCGGGTGGGACGGCGGTGCCGGGGAGGGGTCGAGAAGGGGGCGGGCCGGTTACTTGCTCGCGGTGGCGGCGGTGGTCGCCGTGCCGTGCCGGACGGTCTCCACGGTGGCGCCGACGCCGAAGGTGCCGAGGGCGATGGAGGCGAGGACGGCGGTGCAGGCGAGCAGGCGGCGGTGGCGCTGGGGCAGCGGGAAGCGCGGTTCCTGGTAGGGCGTCGGAGGGCTGGCGTTCATGACAGGGAGGGTTCCAGTGCGGTGTGAACGGTCGGTACGCGCGGGTGAAGTCCGGACGGGGGTTGGGCGTCGGTTGGTCGCACCCGCCCCACCCCGGCTGCGGGTGGGGCGTATGCCCAGGTCAGCGGCGGGTTCGTTGGTCGGCGAGGGCTTCGCCGACGGCGACCCGGACGGCGTCGCGCAGGCCGTGCGAGGGGTGCAGGCGGGAGGGCCCGGCGGCCGGGTCCTCGCGCAGTTCCTTCACCAGGGAGACGCACAGCAGCAGCATCACCACGACGAAGGGCAGCGCGACCAGGATGGTGGCGTTCTGCAGCGCGGTGAGCCCGCCGGCGAGCAGCAGGGCGGCGGCGACCCCGCCCATCAGCACGCCCCAGACGACGACCAGCCAGGTGCGGGGGTGGAGCGAGCCCCGGCTGGAGAGGGAGCCGAGCACGAGGGAGGCGGAGTCGGCGCTGGTGATGAAGAAGGTCATCACCAGCAGGACCGCGACGACGCTGGTGACGGAGCCGAGCGGCAGCGAGCGCAGCATCTCGAACAGCGAGGCCTCGGCGCCGCGCGGGATGGTGGCGACGAGGTCGGCGGCGCCCGTGGTGACGAGCCGGATCGCGGTGCCGCCCATGACGCAGAACCAGATGACGGTGGCTCCGCTGGGCACGAGCAGCACCCCGAGCAGGAACTGCCGGATGGTGCGGCCGCGCGAGATGCGGGCGATGAAGGTGCCGACGAAGGGCGCCCAGGAGAGCCACCAGGCCCAGTAGAAGATCGTCCAACTGCCGAGCCAGCTCTCGTCGGTGAACGCCCCGGTCTGGGTGGACATGCCGAGCAGGTCGGAGAGGTAGCCGCCGACCGTGGACGGGATCGAGTCCAGGACGAACACCGAGGGCCCGAAGAGGAAGACGAACAGCATGATCAGCGAGGCGAGCACGACGTTCGCGGTGGACAGCCACTTGACGCCCTTGTGCACGCCGGAGAAGGCGGAGAGCACGAAGGCGGCGGTGAGCGAGCCGATGATGACGAGCTGGGCGTTCTGGGTGTTGCGGACGGAGGAGATGTAGCCGAGCCCGTCCGCGACCTGGAGCGCGCCGAGGCCGAGGCTGGTCGCGGAGCCGAAGACGGTGGCGAACACGGCCAGCAGGTCGATGGCCTTCCCGGGCAGGCCGTCGGCGCCGCGCTGCCCGATCAGCGGGACGAAGGCGGCGGAGACGCGGTTGCCGCGGCCCTTGCGGAAGGTGGTGTAGGCGAGGGCGAGGCCGCCGACCGCGTAGATCGCCCAGGGGTGCAGCGTCCAGTGGAAGAGCGAGAACTCCAGGGCCTGCTGGGCGGCGGCCGCGCTCTGCGGTTCGAGGCCGGAGCCGGGCTGCGGGGCGGCGAACAGCTGGAGCGGTTCGCCGACGCCGTAGAACATCAGGCCGATGCCCATGCCGGCGCTGAACATCATGGCGACCCAGGCGAGGGTGGAGAACTCCGGTTCGTCGTCGTCGCGGCCGAGCCGGATGCGGCCGAAGCGGCTGAAGGCGAGCAGCACGGTGAGGGCGAGGAAGACGTCGGCGGCGACGGTGAACAGCCAGCCGAAGTTGTGCAGCACCCAGCCGAGCGCGGTGCTGGAGGTGCTGCCCAGGGAGTCCTCGGCGAACACGCCCCAGGCGACGACGCCGAGGACGAGCACGGCGCTGACGCCGAACACCGTCCGGTCGGTGGGGAGGGTGCCGGCGGGTTCGTCGGGCTCCTTCACGCGCTGGTCGGTCTGCGGCGGTTGGCTGCTCATCGGGTGGACCTCTCGACATGCTCGCGGGTTCAAGCGGTATGTCGCACTATGTCCAGTCCGCGCGGTGAGCGGGTGGAGGGCGCGCCGGGGGAGCCGAGGGTCGGGACCTACGTCCCGTCGGGCCTCGGCTCCGCCCGGCCGGTCAGGCCGCGCGCTCCTCGCCGGGCGCGTGCGCGCCGGCCAGGTAGTGGGAGAGCGCCCGGCGGCTGCGGGTGAGGTCCTCGATCCGGGCGTCGAGGTCGGCGAGTTCGCCGCGCAGGGTGGCGAGCAGGTCCGGGCAGGCGACCAGGGCGGGGACCGGGCCGGTGGCGCAGGGCAGGGTCTCGGCGATGACCCGGGTGGGCAGCCCGGCGGCGAGCAGGCTGCGGATCTGCCGCACCCGTACGGTGTCCTCCTCGCCGTACTCGCGGTAGCCGGCCGCGGTGCGGGCGGGCCGGAGCAGGCCCTGCTCCTCGTAGTAGCGGAGCAGCCGGGCGGATACCCCGGTCAGGCGGGCGAGTTCTCCGATGCGCATGACGGGGCGAACGCGGGCCGCGGCCGGGGTGTTCCCGGCCGCGGCCGTCCGGCGGCCCGGTCCTTCAGGATCCCGGCTTCAGGAAGTCCAGGACGACGTCGCGCAGTTGGGGCAGTGCCTCGACCATCGGCAGGTGCCCGCAGGGGAGTTCGACGTAGCGGGCGCCGGGGATGCCCGCGGCCAGCAGGCGGTGCTGGGCGGGCTGGACGAGCATGTCTTCGGCGGCGCCGACGACCGTGGCGGGCACCGCGACGGAGGCCAGCTCGGCGCGCACGTCCGTCCGGGCGGCGAGCCGGAACTGCTGCGGGAAGCCGTCCGGCTGCGGGGAGTTGAGCGCCTGCCGCAGCTCCGCCAGCCGGTCGGCGGGCAGCGCGTCCACCCAGCTGTGGCCGAAGACGACGGTGAGCATCAGGTCGGCGAGCTCGGCCGGCCGGTCGCGCAGGCGCACCATCGTCTCCGACAGTGCGCTCTGCCGGGCCGATCCGCCGGCCAGGCCCGCGACGAGCAGCAGCGAGCGGACCCGCTCCGGGTGCCGGGTGGCGATCCGGACGGCGACGGCGGCGCCCAGCGAGTAGCCGGCCACGTCGAAGTCGGTCAGGCCCTCCTCGTCGGCGGCGGCGACCAGCCGGTCGGCGTACTCGTCCAGGGTGGGCTCGCCCGGCTCGTACGGGCTGTCGCCGGAGCCGGGGTAGTCGGGGGCGACGACGGTGCGGTGGGCGGCGAGGTCGGGCAGCAGCGGGCCCCAGTTCCCGGCGGCGCTGCCGGCGGCGCCGTGCGCGAGCAGCAGGCCGGGGCCGCTGCCGCGGACGATCCGGGCGAGCGGGGCGAAACGGGTGGTGGTGGACGGCACGGGTGCTCCTCGGCGGGTGACGGGTGACGGGTGGCCGGTGACGGGTGGCCGGTGGGCCTTCCCGCCGGCACCGGGAACGCTAGGAGTTCACACCGGTGAGAAGGTCAAGCCGCGGGCCCCGCCCGGAGGCCCTGGTCACGTAGCGCGCCGGAGCGCTTACGCTGGGGTCGGGAGCGCCGTCCGGACAGTGCCGTCCGGGTGCCGCGGCGCTCCTGCGCCGGGGCGCCCCCTGTGCCCGCGTCGGCCGCGCCGGTGTCCGCGCCCCGCGCCGGGTGGCCGCCGAGGAGGTGCCCAGGCCCGTGCCCGGAAGCGTCAACGTGCCCGGAATCGTCAAGCCACTGCCCGCCGCGTGGTTCGTTCCGCACGACACCAACGCCGAGATGCGGTGGGAGGCCCTGCGCGACGCCGACGACGGGCCCGTCGTCGGCCGCCACGTCCCGGTGGAGCGGTTCTTCGTCCGCAACCACACCGGCACCCCGCTGATCGACCCGGACCGCTGGCGGCTGAGGCTGTTCGGGACCGGCCTGCGCGGCGCCCCGGCGCCCGGGCGGGCGGTCGAGTTCGGCCTCGACGACCTGCGGGCGCTGCCGTCCACCCGCCTCGGCGCGCTGATCGAGTGCGCGGGCAACGGCCGCAGCTTCTTCCACCGCCGGCAGGGGCACCGCGTCCCGGGCACGCCGTGGGCGCTCGGCGGCATCGGCTCGGCGCTGTGGCGGGGCGTCCGGCTGGCCGAGGTGCTGCGCGCGGCCGGGCTGACCGGCGGCGCGGTGGACGTGCTGCCGACCGGCCTGGACGCGGACTACGTCGTCGGCGGCACCAACTACGGCCCGGTGCGCCGCCCGCTGCCGATCGCCAAGGCGCTGGACGACGCGCTGCTCGCGTACGAGATGAACGACGAGCCGCTGACCCCCGACCACGGCGCGCCGGTGCGGCTGGTGGTGCCCGGCTGGGTCGGTGTCGCCTCGATCAAGTGGGTCGGCAGCATCGAGGTGGCCGACCACCCGCTGTACTCGCCGTGGAACACCGACTTCTACCGGATGTTCGGCCCGGGGCACCCGCCCGCCGGCGGCGCCCCGCTCACCGCCCAGGTGGTCAAGTCCGCCTTCGAACTGGCCGAGGGCGCGCGGCTGGAGGCCGGGCGCACCCACCGGCTGCACGGGCGGGCCTGGTCCGGCACGGCCCCGGTGCGCCTGGTCGAGGTGAGCGCGGACGGCGGCCGGAGCTGGCGGCCCGCCCGGCTGGACGAGCCGGCGCGGGCCGACGACTGGACGCGCTGGAGCTTCGACTGGCGCCCCGCGCGGCCCGGGCGCCACGAGCTGCGCGCCCGCGCGACGGACCGCGGGGGCGCCACCCAGCCCGAGCGGGCGCCCTTCAACCGCGAGGGCTACCTGTTCGGCGCGGTGGTGGCGCACCCGGTGACGGTGGTCTGAGGGCGGCCCGGGGGCCGGCTCAGCCGGTGGACTGGACCTCGTACGGGGCCGGGTAGTGCGTCTCGTACGGGGCCAGCACCAGCCGCACCACGTCCTCCAGGCGCCGTCTGGCGTCCCCGAGCGTGGTGCGGCCGGTCACCCAGGCCGTCAGTTCGCCCTGCCAGGCGTGCGCGACGATGTGCCGCACGAGCTCGCTGGCCGCCGCCGGCACCTCCGCGGTCACCGCCTGCAGGGCGGTGCTGTCGGCCCGGGCCATGCCCTGCAGCGCCTCGCTGGCGAAGGGGTCGGTGGAGGCGGCGACGGCGACGCGCAGCCGGGCCAGTTCGGGCTGCCGCTGGTAGGCCCGCATCCCGCCCCGGACGAACCGGACCGCCCGGTCGGTGGCGCCGAGCCCGGCGCGTGGCCCGCGCAGCTCGGCCACCAGGTCGGCCAGCAGCAGGCGGTGCCATTCGGCGATCGCGGCCGCCAGGAGGTGGTCCTTGGAGGAGAAGTAGCGGTACGCCGTCCCCAGGGCGACTCCGGACCGCTCACAGACCTGCTTCATCTGCAGCCGCTCGACTCCGATCTCGTTCACCAGGGCGAGCGCGGCCGCGATCAGATTGTCGCGGCGTTCGAGCTGACGTGGAGACATCGCCTCCACCGGCCGTGGTGACAGGTCAACCTTGGTCACCCGCACCATGATACGGGCCGGGGCCGCTCAGGAGTATGACGCCGTCCGGCCCCCTTCCGTTCGCCGGGCGGTCACCGGGGCGCGCGGGGAGGCCGGATGGAGGCCGGATGGAGGTCGGGCGACGGTCCGGCGGAGGCCGGACGGAGATCGGGCGGAGGTCGGACGAAGGTGAGGCGGAGTTCAGGCGGAGGTCATCGGGGGTCGTCGCCGCCCCGCTCGGCCCGCCGACGGCGCGGCCGCTGCTGCAGTTCGCGGATCAGCGCCTCCTGGACGGCGGAGGCGACCAGCCGGCCCTCCCGGTCGTAGAACTCGCCGAGCGCCAGGCCCCGGCCGTCCGAGGAGGACGGGCTGCGCTGGGCGAACAGCAGCCACTCGTCGGCCCGGAACGGGCGGTGGAACCACATCGCGTGGTCCAGCGAGGCCATCATCAGCCGGGGCGGCTCGGTGCGCTGGAGGAAGTTCGGCTGCTGGTGCAGCCCGGCGGTGGAGGCCAGCGTGAGGTCGGACAGGTAGGTGAGCGCGCAGACGTGCAGCAGCGGGTCGCCGCTGGGCAGCGGGGAGGCGATGCGCAGCCAGACGAACTGCTGCGGCATGCCGGGCACGGCCGGCGGCACGCCCGGGGCGTCGGCCGGGACGAAGCGCAGGTCGAGGTCGCGGAAGCCGTCCATGGCGACCTCGGGGCCGCTGCCGGCGGTCGGGGCGGGCTGCTGCGCGCCCCAGTGCGAGAAGGAGTCCGGCAGGCTCTCCGGGGCGGGCAGCAGGGGCATCTCGCGGTGCCGG
This sequence comes from Streptomyces rubellomurinus, assembly GCF_000961885.1. GTDB lineage: Bacteria > Actinomycetota > Actinomycetes > Streptomycetales > Streptomycetaceae > Kitasatospora > Kitasatospora rubellomurina. The sequence continues at coordinate 39,384 of NZ_JZKH01000066.1, read as the reverse complement.
TCGTGGCTCGGCTCGGCGCTCTTGAAGGAGGCGGAGAGGGTGAAGATCGCCGCGCCGCGCTGGAGCGCGGTGACGCGCCGGGTGGTGTAGGAGAAGCCCTCGCGGATGCGCTCGACCTCGTACCGGATCGGCCTGGTGGGGTCGCCGGGGAGCAGGAAGTAGCCGTGCAGGGAGTGCACGGCGCGGTCCGGGGCGCAGGTGCGGCCGGCGGCGGTGAGCGCCTGCGCGGCGACCTGGCCGCCGAAGGCGCGCATCGGGGCACCGGCGTGGCAGTGTCCCCGGAACGTGTTCTCGTCCAGCTGCTCGATCTCCAGCAGGCCGGCGAAGGATCCGGTGGTCCGGACGGTGCTGATGTCCTGTTCGGTCAGGTCGGTCACGCGCCCATAGTGGCAGAGACGGCGGTGCCGCGGTGTGACCTGGGTAACGCGGGCGGGGGCGGGAGGGTCGGTAGAACCTGTTCCAGTCGGGCGCCCGGTGGAGGGATTGTCGGACCCATCACCTAGCGTGCTCGGCATGACGCAATCCGCACACGCGTACGCCTACCTGCGTCCGTCGGCCGTCCTGGACGGCGCCGGCGGCCGGCGGCTCGACCTGGCCACCTCCGGCGGCGCCACCCCGCTCGGCACGGCGGCCAACCCGCGCTTCTTCGCGGGCTTCCTGGCCGACCCGGCGCCCGCCGCCGCCGCGCTGCTCGCGGTCGCGGACGTCGCCGCCGCCCGCTACCACCAGCCGCGGCGGCGCGCCTCGCTCGACCCGGTGGTCACCGCCAACGGGGACCGGCTGCGCTTCGAGTCCTTCTCCGGGTGCTGCGGCGTCTACGCCCGGCTCGACGTGCTCGCGGCCGGGCTGGACGGCGGCGAGATCGGTCACGGCACCACCAACGTCGACGTCAACGACCCGCTGCGGGAGGCGCTGACCAGGATCGGCCCGGCCGATCCGCTGCACCTCGCGGTCGGGCCCGACGCGCTGGAGGTCACCGGCCTCGACGGGCGGCTGGTGGAGAAGAAGGTGCCGCTGCCGGAGCGCTGGCTGCGCGGCTTCGCCGAGACCCAGGTGGTCGCCGCCGGGTTCGACCTGCGCGCCGAACTGCCCGCCGCCGAGGCCGTCCGCTTCCTGCGCGCCCTGCCGCGCTCCGGCCGCGGCGCCACCGGCTGGGTCGTCCCCGCCGGGCGGACGCTGCGGCCGACCACCCGCCCGGTGCCCGGCGCGGTCTGCCTGCCCGGGCCGGAACGGCTGGTCGCCCTGCAGCGGGTGCTGCGGCACGCGCTCGCCCTGCGGGTGTACGGGCCGCCGGCCGCGGCGGCACCGGCCGCCTCCGCCTGGGAGGTGGCGCTGCCCGGCATGCGGCTCACCCTGACGCTGTCTCCGGACGCCTCCCGCGGCTTCTCCGGCGAGGGCGGCGTGCTCACCGCGCTCGCCGGGAGCACCGTCGAGCAGGACGCCGAACTGGTCGCGGCGCTGCTCGCCTGGGAGCCGCGGATCGAGACCGGCGAACTCGCCGAGCAGGCCGGGATCGGCGCCGAACGGGTCCGCGCCGCGCTCACCCGGCTCGGCACCGCCGGGCAGATCGGCTACGACACCGCCGAGGCCGCCCACTTCCACCGGCAGCTCCCGTACGATGCCGGGCGCGCCGAGGCGGCCAACCCCCGGCTGCGGGGCGCCCGGGCGCTGGTCGCGGCCGGTGCGGTGCGGTTCGAGGAGGGCGGCGCCACGGCCGTCGTCACGGTCGGCGACCACCTCCAGAGGGTGCGCACGGACGCGGCGGGGCGGGCGGGCTGCACCTGCCTGTGGTGGGCCAAGTACCGGGGCGGGCGCGGGCCGTGCAAGCACGTGCTGGCGGTCGCGATGGTGCGGGAGGCGGCGGGGTCGGCGGGTCTGGCGGGGTCGTCGGGTCCGGCGGGGTCGGAGGTGCGGGGATGCGCGGGGCGACGGCGGCGGGCGTGACGGAGGCGACGGCGGCGGTGACGGCGGCGGAGAGGGCGGAGGCGATGGTGACGGAGACGGCGCAGGGGACGGAGGCCGGGGCGGTGACGGCCGAGGAGCGGGTCGAGCGGCTGCTGGCGGCCGTCCGCGGCGGGCGGGCGTCCCGAATACCCGCGCTGGTCGACGCGATGGACCGCGCGCAGCGGCGCACGGCCCTGCCCGCCCTCAAGGCGCTGCGCAAGGACCTGCGCGACGACTGGTCGAAGGACGGGCTCGCCACCCGGCACGCCCTGATGCTGGCCGGAGCCGGCTGCCACCCCGGCCCGGCCGGGGCCGCCACCTGGCTGGCCGGCAGCGACTTCACCCCCCGCGACTGGGCGTGCAGCCCCGAAACGGCCCGGCTGTTCGAGGCCCAGCCGGCCGACTGGCAGGTCGAGGTCGTCACCCGGCTGGCCGACCGGCCCGACCGGACCCGGGGCTGGTGGCCGTACTACCGGCTGGCCGCGGCCGTCCTGCGGCGCACCGGCCGCCCGGTGCCGCGCAGCGAGACCTTCGTGCGCGCCTGGTTCAGCCAGGCGTTCACCGACTCCGGGCCGCGGCCGCCGCTCGCCGAACGGCTGCGGGCCCACCCCTTCACCCCGGCGCTGCTCCCGCTGGTCCTCGAACTCGTCGACGTCTCGTACGAGTTGACCAGGCGGCTCAGCCCCCGCCCCGGAGACTGCTGGACCGAGGCGATCGCCGAACTGGCCGCCGCCGGCGACGTGGACCGCTCCGACCTGGTCGACCGCTGCCTGGCCCGGCTGCTGCGCGGCGGCATGGCGGCCGACCAGCGGGCCTTCCTGGAGCTGCTGCGCGCCCTCGCCCCCACGCCCGAGGAGTACGCGGCGCGGCTGCGCGACCTCGTGGCCCTCCTGGACGGGCTGTCAGTGGTCGCCGGACACGCCCAGGAGGTGCTGGCCGGGCTCGACGACGCCGGGCTGATCGAGCCCGAGGTGCTGTTCGAGGCCTCGGCGGTGGTGCTGTTCCGCACCGAGAAGAAACTCGTCCGGGCCCAACTGCGCTGGCTGGAACGGGCCGCCCGGCGCTCGCCCGAGCGGGCCGGCCCGGTGGCGCTCGCCGCCGCCGACGCCTTCGGGCACCCCGACCCGGGCGTGCAGGAACGCGCGCTCAACGTCGTCGCCCGGCAACTCGCGGCCGCCGGCCCGGCGGTGCTGCCCGACCTGCGGCAGGCCGCCGAACTGCTGAACCCCGTGCACCACCCGCGCGCCGGCGAACTGTTCGGCGCGCCGGTCGGCGACGGCGCCCCGGCGGCGGACGCGGACGAACTGCTGCCGCCCGTCCCCGCACCGCGGCCGCTCGGGGCGCCGATCGACTCGGCGGCCGAACTCGCCGAGGAGCTGTCCGCGCTGCTCGCCGCCGAACTGCCCGGCGTCGCCGCCTTCGAACGGGTGCTGGACGGCCTCGTCCGGCACGCCCACCGGGACCGGGCCGGGCTGCTCGCCGCGCTCGAACCCGTCCGGCGGGTCCACCCCTGGCACGGCGGCGCCCGGTGGGCCGACTGCACGCCCGGCGACGTGCTGTACGTCGTCGCCGCGCTCGCCGGCGAGACACCGCCGCGCCGGCTGTGGGACACCCTGCACGGCGCGGGCGGCTCCCCGCTGCGCACCCCGCGCGGCACCGTGTACGGCAACGCGCTCGCCGCCCGGCTCGAGGAGGCCGCCTGGCAGGTCACCGCGACCCGCCCGCCGTACCTGCTCGCCACCCCGACCGACGCCACCGGCGCCCTCGCGCCCCGCGTGCTGGTCGAGCGGCTGGCCGGCTACGAGGAGGCGGGCGTGGCGCCCGGGCCGGCCGACCTGTCGGCGGCCCTGCTGCGGGTCGGGCCGCCGGCCCGCGGCGACGCCGTGGACGAGGAGGTGCTGAGCGCCGCCGAGGCGCTGGCCTCGCCCGCCGGGCGGTGGCTCGCGCACTGGCTGCGCACCGGCGGGCTGCCCGCCCAGCCGTCCGAACGCGTCCTCTTCGCGCCCGGCCGGGGCTCCCGGCACGGCCACCACTACGGCGAGCGCTGGTGGGAGGACGTCCGGCGCACGGTCGTCGCCCAGCCCGGCCTCGGCGCCGCGCCGAAGGGCTCGGCCGTCGAACACCTCGCTCCGGAGTTCCGGGACCTGCTCGCCGCCACCGAGCCCAGCGTGGCCCGGGCCCGCCGGGCCTTCGACTGGTCCTGGCTGCCGATCCGCCCGACGCACTGGGCCGCGATGCTCCCCTGGCACCGGGAGGAGCTCGCCGCCCGCTGGCTCGACCACTTCGCCGGGGGCGCCGACCGGGACGAGCGCGGCCCCGGCCGGCTGCTGCCGCTGCTCGCCGAGTCCGGCGGCCCGGCCGGGCTCGCCCTGCACCTGGCCCTCGCCTACGGGCTCGGCGCCCGGCACGCCGAGGACCGCACCGGCGCCGTCGACGCCCTGCTGGTGCTCGCCGCCCGCGGCCAGCTGGACGCCGAACTGCTCGGCCGCGAACTCGGCGAACTCACCGCCTGGGGCACCGTCAAGGCCGGCCGGCTGGCGGCGGCCCTCGCCCTGGCGGCCGGGACCGGCGCGCACCGCACGACGTGGTCGGTGCTCCGGGCCGCCCTGCCCGGCCTGCTCGGCGCGGCCGAACCGGCCACCCGGGGCCTCGGCGACCTGCTCGCCGTCGCCGCCGACTGCGCCCGCCGCACCGGCGCGCGCGGGCCGGTCGCCGAGGTGACGGCGCTCGCGGAGCGCACCGGCTCCGCCCGGGCGGTCAAGGAGGCGAGGACGCTGCGCGATCTCCTCGCCATGTGATCCGGGGCAGACGGCTGACAGATAACAGATAACAGGTAACAGATGACAACTTTCAGCGAACAACTTTCAGATAACAGAGTTTGAAATCTGTTCGCTGAACTCCGTCGGCTGTCCGCCGCCGGCCGCCGACGCCGCGTCCACCCGCGTTCCCACCGGAGCGTCACCGACCGCCTCACCTCTCGCCTCGCCGCCCGCCTCGCCGCCCGCCTCACCGCCCGCGTCGCCGACCGCGTCGAACCGGGCGGCCGAGACGGCGCGCCACCACGGGTGCAGCGGCGGTGGGTCGGCGGGCTCGAAGGGCTTGCCGGGGCGGGGCACCGCGAGGCGGGCGCCGAGGGCCCGGGCGGCGGCGACCACGCGCTCGGCGGGCTCCTCCCACGGGTGCAGCGCCAGGTTGAAGGTGCACCAGTGGATCGGCAGCATCAGCCGCCCGCCCAGGTCGAGGTGCGCCCGCACGCCCTCCTCGGGCGTCATGTGCACCTCCGGCCAGAAGTCGCTGTACGCGCCGACCTGCATCATCGTCGCGTCGAACGGCCCGAGCCGGCGGCCGGTCTCGGCGAAGCCGGGGAAGTACCCGGTGTCCCCGCTGTGGAAGATCCGGTGCCCGCCGCCGCTCACCACCCAGGACGCCCACAGGAACAGCGCGCTGGTGCGCGGGCCGCGGCTGCAGTAGTGCCGGGCCGGGGTGGCGGTGAGGGTGAGCCCGGCGACCTCCGCCGACTCCCACCAGTCCAGTTCGACGATCCGCCCGGCCGGGACCCCCCAGTGCTCCAGGTGCGCCCCCACGCCCAGCGGCACGGCGAACACCGCGTCGGTGCCGATCAGCGCGCGGATGGTCGCCATGTCGAGGTGGTCGTAGTGGTCGTGGGAGACCACCACCACGTCCACCGGCCCGAGTTCGGACAGCGGCAGCGGCACCGGGTGCAGCCGCTTGGGCCCGGTCCAGGAGAACGGGGAGCAGCGCTCGCCCCAGACCGGGTCGAGCAGGACGCGCCGCCCGCCGATCTCGGCGAGCACGGTGGCGTGGCCGAGCCAGGTGAGCCGCAGTCCGGACTCCGGGGGCGCGGCGAGGTCGGCCGGGAGCAGCCGGTGCACGGGCACGGCGGCGGCCGGGAAGCGGCGGGTCTTGTCCCCGGTGAGCTGGGCGCGGGTGATCTCCAGCGGGCTGCGCTCGTAGACCAGGCGGCGGGTCGGCAGCGGGTTGCGGAACGCGCCGTCGGTGTACTGCGGCGAGCGGCGGATGCGGGCCAGCCGTTCGCCCCGGGGCTCGGCCCCGAAGGCCTCGGTCCGGACGCGGTGCCAGGCCGCGCGGGGCAGCCCGGCCAGACCCGGGACGGCGCGGTCGGCGGCGGGGCCGGCGGACGGCGGGGCGAGCTGGGCGGACAGACCGGCGAGGCGGGAGAACCACGGGGCGGGGCGGGGCACGGCTCCTCCAGGGACGGTCACGGCTACCGGGCATGCCGGGGCGCGCACCGCAGGGGCCGCAGGGCCTGCTGCGGTGCGACAACCATCTCGTCGGAGGTTACTCGCCGTGGGCCGTTCGGACCCGGTGGGAAGCCGGCCGCGGGCCGAACGGCGTACCCGGGGGCAGCCGCTCCACGGGCCCGCTCAGGCGTAGAAGCGGGTGATCGTCTCGGCGACGCAGTGCGGCTTGGCGCTCGCCTCGCTGGTGATCGTGAACCGCACCACCGCCTGCACGCCGCCCGGCACCTCGGTGGCCGAGACCAGTTCGGCCCGTGCCCGGATCGCCGTGCCCACCGGCACCGGCGCCGGGAAGCGCACCTTCTCCGAGCCGTAGTTGAGCGCCATCCGCACGCCCTCGACGCTGTAGCACTCCTTCGCCAGCACCGGGATCATCGACTGCGTCAGGTAGCCGTGGGCGATGGTCGAGCCGAAGGTGCTCTCCTTCGCCCGCTCCGGGTCCACGTGGATCCACTGGTGGTCCCCGGTGGCCTCGGCGAACAGGTCGATCTGCCGCTGCTCGATCGTGTGCCACTCGCTGGTGCCCAGTTCGGTGCCGACGGCGGCGGTCAGCTCGGCGAGGGAGGCGAAGCTCGTCACGGTGCGCTCCTGGAAGGGGGACGGGCCCCGAGGCGGGGCCGGAACGCCGGAAGCGTATGCCTACCCGCTGGTATCTGTCAGGAGCGGTCCGCGAAACCCGGCCGCCGCCCGGTCGGGAACAGCCGCCGCCCGCTGACCAGCTCCGGCACCAGGGCGACGAACTGCGGCTCCGGATCGCCGACCCACGGCCGCAGCCCCGAGCGCAGCACCCGCCGCACCGCCTCGGGGTCGCGCAGCACGTCGGCCCGCCCGTGCACCAGCACGCTCCAGCCGGTGCGGGTCACCGGGTCCAGCAGGTCGGCCTGGAAGGCCACCACGGTGCCGTCGAGCCCGCGCGCCGTCGCGCTGTCCCGGCGGACGGCGAGCACCAGCAGGCCGTCCAGCACCTCGAACGAGACCGGCAGGACGGCCGGCAGCGCGTGCTCGGTGTACACCACGCGCCCCACGGGCACGGTGCTGAGCAGCCGCAGGCACTCGGCCTCGCCCAGGGTCTCCACACGGTCCTCACGCTCCATGCGTCCGATCGTCCTCCGGTCGGCGCGTGCGTCGATAGGGCCCATGGTCCCTGGGCGGACGGGTCGGGAGCCCCGCCGGCGGCCGTCCGGGGCGGTAGCCTGCCCGGCGGCGCAAGGTCGCGCGCCCGCCCGCAGGACGGCGGCGGGGCGCGGTGGGCGGCGGCCCCGGGAGCGCCCGAGGCCGGCACGGGAGGGGGCGGACGGATGGCGGGCGGGGTCGACCTGGTGGTGATCGGGGCGGACGGCGGGCCCGACCGGGCCTTCGGCGGCTCGGCGCGGGCGGCGCACGGCGCGCGGCTGCTCGCCGAGGTGCTGCCCGGGATGTGCTTCGACACCGGCGCGGCCGGCTGCCGGGTCGCCGTGGTGCCCCCGGACGCGGACGCCAACGCGATGCTCACCGCCGTGCGGGAGGCGGCGCAGCACCCGGGCCGCTGGCTGCTGGTGTGCCTGGTCGGCCAGTTGGCGGCCGATCCGCGCGGGCGCCGGCTCGCCCTGGTCACCGCCGGCAGCACCCCCGACAACGCCTACCGGCGCGGCCTGGCCTGGGACTGGGTGGTCAGCGCGATGGTCCACGGCGGCCACGAGGAGGCGCTGCTGCTGGTCGACGCCGTCGCCGACCGGGACACCTGGGCGGCGCTCGAACGCGGTGGCGGCGAGGACGGCGCGGGCGAGCTGCTCAGCTACCCGCGCGTCCCGCTGTGGGGCCGGGTCGGCCGGTACGCCCCGGGCAGACGCGGCCGGGACGCCGTACTGCCGGGCGGCGAGGGCTCGTTCAGCCACGCCCTCACCGCCGTGCTGCGCGGCGGCGTCCCGGGAGCCCCCGCCGCCGTGTCCGTGCCGGACCTCCAGCCGGCCGTCGCCGCGCTGCTCGACGGCGGCGCCCCGGCCCCGCCGTCCGGTGGGCCCGGCGCGCGCCTGCTCGTTCCGCCGCAGGGCGGGCGCCTGTTGATGCGCAATCGGGCCGCCGTTCGGGGCGCATTGGCCGGATTGTCGCTTTCCGAAGAACTGTTGGCCGTTCTGTGGCGGGAAAGTGCCCCGAGGCAACCGCCTCCCGCGTAAGGTCAGGGGGCCTGAGGTGTTGCCGTGATGGGGTGGGTTGGCGAAGAATCGATCCCCGGCGGAAACACCGGCAGGGCGGCGGAATTCTTCCGGCGGCCGTGGATCACGGATCGTTCGGTCGCGATGAGGTGGGGCGATGCGGCAGCGCGGAAATGTGTTGCGCCCTGGGGCGATTGGCGTCGGTGGGGCGGTTCTGGTGGTGCTGCTCGGCGGGTGTGCGGGCGATGGTTCCGCGGGTTCCGCCGATCGTCTCGGGACCGCGGTGCCCACCGTTGCGGGAGTGAACCCGGTAACTCCTTCGAGTGGTTCTGCAAACGGCTCGATCGCGCCGACAGACGGGCCGGAGGGCGCGGCCGGGCGTTCCGCGCTGAGCACCTATCAGGACTGGTGGCGGGCCCAGGCGGAGGCTTTCGGGCGCACGGATTCGGACGGCATCACGCTGGAGGCGTACTCCTCCGGGCGCGCACTGTCCGACACCGTCTCCGGGCTGCGGCAACTGCGGGACGCGAAAATGGTGATGACCGGCGAGCCGCGCAATTCCCCCGTGGTCAAGGCCGTCGACCTGAAAGGCGATCCGCAGACCGTCGTGATCGAGGACTGCGTCGACGTGTCGGGCTGGCACCGCGTCGACGCCGTGACCCGGGCCGCGCGCGAACCGGCCGGAGCGCTGAGCCGGTACGTCGCCACCGCATCCCTGCGCAACTTCCAAGCGCATTGGCTGATCTACGACTTCAAGCGGGAGGTGGGCCGGACATGCTGAACGCGGGAGGAGCGGGCCGGCGATTCGCGGTGGCCGCGGCGCTGTCCGCCGGATTGCTGCTGCCCGGGGCCGGCGCGGCGACGGCGGACGAACCGCCGTCGGCCGGGGCCGAGCAGTGCTATCCGAGCGTGATCTGCGAACACGCCGACAGCGGGACGACGACCACCCCCGGCTCCGCGCAGACCGGCGGCACCGGCAGCGGCGGCGGGGGATCGGACGGCCCGCCGGTGTGCGGCTACCACGGCAAGGAATGGGCCTGCCACGACCCGCAGTTGGGCTGGTTCAACAACGGCGCCGGGTGCTACTTCAACCCGCTGGACCAGCCGCTGCCGGAGGGCGACAAGGCGTGGGAGGGGCACAAGCCCTCGGAGGGCGCGATCTACTCCAAGGTCTGCCCGCAGACGGACGGCGGGCTGGGCGGTGCCGAGTTCGTGTTCGTGGAGAACGGGAAGGGCGCGGGCCCGATCTCCCCGGAGGACGTAGCCCGGGACATGGTCTACCACCGGATCACCTACCCGGTGCCGGAGGTCGGCATCGCGCCGCAGGGCACGGCCGTGGTGAACAGCCCGGTCTGGCTGTGGGCGAAGAACGCGACCCCGCTGAAGTCGGACCCGCTGGGGGTGGCGGGCGCCAAGGTCGCCGTCACCTCCCGGCTGGAGCGCGTCGAATGGGACGTCGAGGGCCGCAAGGTCGTCTGCGCGACGGCCGGCACGCCGTACCAGGCGTCGTACGGCGCGGCCAAGTCCCCCGACTGCGGCACCGAGTTCACCACCGGCTCGGGCAGCAGGAAGGACGGCGTGTTCACGGTGACGGTGAAGGCGGTCTACGCGGCCGACGTGGTCATCACCGGCTCGGTGAACAAGACCTTCACCATCCCCGGCCTGGTCCGGGTCGGGCAGGCCACCACGCTCAAGGTGGCCGAGGTGCAGGTCCTCAACTGACCGTACGGGCACGGGGGTGCGGGTGCGGACCGCCCGGCGGCAGCGGGGCGGTCCGGCAGTGACGGCGCGGGACGACGAGGACGACGAGGGACGAGGGAAGGGCGGAACCCGGTGGACAACCGTACGTATCCGACGCCGGGGGCCGGCGCACCCGCGGGCACCGCGGTGTCCGCGGCCGCCCCGGACCAGCCGGGCGACGGCGACGGCAGGCGCCGCGGACGGGCCGCGCCGCACACCCCCGGCCGGGCCATGGGCGCCCGGCGCCGCCGCCCGGCGGTGCTCGCGATGGCCGTCGCGCTGATCGCCGCCGGCGGCCTCGGCGGCGCGGCGCTCTACAACAGCACCGGCCAGCGGGTCGCGGTGCTGGCGCTCGCCCGGGACGTCCCCTGGGGGCAGGTGATCACCGAGGACGACCTGGTGACCGCCCGGATCGCCGGCGACCCGGCGCTCAAGCCGCTGTCCGCCCAGGACCGCGGCCGGGTGATCGGCCTGCGGGCGGCCACCGACCTCAAGCGCGGCGCCATGCTCACCGGTGCCGACGTCGCCCAGGCGCTCACCGTGCAGCCCGGGCAGATCGTGGTCGGGGTGTCCGCCAAGCGCACCCAGCTGCCCGCCGGCCGCCTCCAGGCCGGGATGCAGATCGTCGTCGTCTCCACCCCCGACAACGGCCGGGCCGACTCGCTGCCCGCGACCGTCATCACCGTGGGCCGGGTGGACACCGACGGCAGCCAGGTCGTCGACGTGGCGGTCGGCGCGGCGGACGGGCCCCGGCTCGCCCAGTGGGTGCAGAGCGGACGGATCCAGGTGCTGCTCGCCCCGCGCGCGGCGGCGGGCGCCCCCGGCGCGGGTGCCCCGGCGGCGTCCGGCGCACCCACCGGGGCACCGTCCGCAGCGCCGTCCGGCGCGCCCGCCGGGGCATCGGCCGGAGCACCGGCCGGGGCGCCCACCGCCGGCGCCGCGCCCGCCGGCACCGGCAGCGCGCCCCCGGCCGGGACGGGCGGCGCCTGATGGCGGTGATCGCGGTGGTCGGCGGCCCCGGCGCCCCCGGCGCCACCACGACCGCCCTGGCCCTGCTGCTCGCCTGGCCCCTCCAGCCCGGCCGGCGCGTCCTCCTGGTCGAGGCCGACCCGGACGGCGGCGCCGTGCTCGCCGGCGCCCTGGAAGGCCGGGTCGAGGCCGTGTACGGGCTGCGCAACCTCGCCGTCGCCGACCGGCGCGGCCTGCTCGCCCAGACCATCTGGGAACAGCTGATCGACCTCTCGCCCGAGGGCGACGCCGACCGGCTGCTGCTGCCCGGCCTGACCGACCCCGCCCAGGCCCCCGGCCTCGCCTACACCTGGGAACCGCTCGCCGAACTGCTGCACGGCCTCGAACCGCAGGGCTACGACGTCATCGTCGACCTCGGCCGCTCCGGCGCCACCGGCCCCAGCGCCGTGCTCGCCCGCCGGGCGGACGTGGTCGCGGCCGTGGTGCGCACCACGCTGCGCGGGCTCAGCGCGGCCCGCCCCCGGCTCGCCGCGCTCGCCGAGGACCTCGCCTCCGGCGGCACCGGGGCGGACGCGCTCGCCCTGCTGCCGGTCGGCGAAGGGCCGTACCCGGCGGCGGAGGTGTCCCGGGAGCTCGGGCTGCCGGTGCTCGGGCTGCTGCCGCACGCCGCCCGCACCGCCCGGGTCCTCTCGGACGGCGGTGACACCACCGACCGGCGGTTCGTCCGCTCGGAGCTGATGCGCACCGCGCGCTCGGCGGCGGACCAGGTGCAACTGCTGGTCCGGCGCCGGCGGCAGCGGCTCGCGCCGGGCGCGGTGCCGCTGCCCGCGGCGGGGGCGGCCGCGGTCCAGGCCGGGCAGGCCCCGCCGGCCGCGGTCCCGGCGGTTGCTGTCCCGGGCGCTCCTGTCCCGCCGGCGCCGGCGGGACAGGTGCCCGGGCCGGTCCCGCCGTCCGTGCCGACCCCCGGCCCGGCGGCCCCGTACGGCGGCACGCTCCCGTACACCGGCACGCTCCCGTACGGCGCGCCGGACCCGTACGGCCCCGCCGGCCCGGCGGAGCAACCCTCCTACGCCCCGCCGCAGACCACGCCGCCGGTGATCACCACCGGGCCCGTGGCGCCGCTCGCCGGGCTGGCGCCGCAGCCGGCCGCGCCGGCGCCGTTCCCCGCGCACGTGCAGCCGCAGCAGGCCGGGGCCGAGTGGCGGCCGTCCGGCCGCGCCGACCAGGCCGACCAGTCCGACCAGTACTCGCCCCAACAGCCGGACATGACGGATCGTCAGAATCTGGTGAACGGCCGGTACCCGTACAACCCCGGGGAGGTGCTCCGTGCGCGGTAGCCCCCTGCACCAGCACCCGGCGGCCGACCCGGCCGCCCTGCCCTGGGCCCCGCCCCAGCACGCCCAGCAGCCGCAGGGCGTCCCGCAGCCCCAGAGCCCCCAACAGCCTCAACAGCCCTACCGTCCAGGCCCGGTGGCGCCGCAGCCCGCCGCCCCGCAGCCCGCCGCCCCGCAGCAGGGCGGCGGCCCGGCGGCCGGGCCCACCGCCGTCCCCTCCCAGCTGCCCTCGCTCGACCTGCGCGGCGCCGCCACCCGGCCGGCCGTCGACCCGCAGGTCGCGCGCGAGCTGAAGCGCCAGGTCGCGGCCGAACTGCACCAGCAGATCAGCCGGTTGACCGCCGCCTCCGGCTCCGAGCCGGACCGGGCCACCCGCCGCCAGCGCGGCCGGGCGCTGATCGAGGAGGCCGTCGCCCGCTGGTCCGACGCCTACGCCCAGACCCACGGCATCCCGCCCACCCGCGAGCAGGACCGCGCCCTCGCCGAGGCCGTCTTCGACCTGCTCTTCCGGGCCGGCCGGCTCCAGCCCTACCTGGACGACCCGGAGATCGAGAACATCCTGGTCAACGGCTGCGACGACGTCTGGGTCTCCAAGGTGCACCAACCCCTGCGCCAGGTCCCGCCGGTGGCCGACAGCGACGCCGAACTCGTCGAACTCCTCCAGGACCTGGCCCGCCAGCACGGCGGCGGCGAGCGCGGCCTGTCCACCGCCAGCCCGACCCTCGCGCTGCGCCTGGAGGGCGGCATGCGCCTGCAGGCGCTCACCGAGGTCACGCCCCGCCCGTACGTGGCGATCCGGCGCCACCGGGTGGCCTCCGCGACGCTGCCCGAGATGGTCGAACTCGGCACCCTGGACGCCACCCTGGCCGCCTTCCTGGCCGCGGCGATCCGGGCCCGGAAGAACGTGATGATCACCGGCACCCAGGGCGTCGGCAAGACCAGCCTGCTGCGCGCGATGGCCGCCGAGATCCCGCCGGACGAGCGGATCGGCACCCTGGAGTCGGAGTTCGAGCTCTGGCTGCACACCCTCGGCCACCTGCGCCAGGTCGTCCCGATGGAGGCCCGCGAGGGCAACGGCGAACGCGTCGAGGGCCGCCCGGCCGGGGAGTTGACGATCGGCGACCTCATCCCCGCCGCGCTGCGCATGACCCTCTCCCGGATCATCGTCGGCGAGGTCCGCTCCGGCGAGGTCGTCCCGATGCTGCGCGTGATGACCAACGGCGAGGGCGGCTCGATGTGCACCCTGCACGCCCGTGGCCCGCACATGGTCGTCGACCGCATCGCCGAACTCTGCCTGGAGTACGGCTCGCACATGTCCGACGCGCTCGCCTACCGGCTGACCGCCAACGCCCTGGACCTCATCGTGCACGTCGCCATGGTCGACGAGACCGCCGTCGGCGGCCGCCGGCACCGCTTCGTCTCCCACGTCCTGGAGGTCGCCGGCCTCGGCGAGAGCGGCCGGCCCGCGCTCAACACCGTCTTCGGCCCCCGGCCCGAACTCGGCGAGCCCAGAGCCGTCCCGCACACCCCGCCGCAGTGCCTGGACGACCTGCGCCGGGCCGGCTTCGACGCCGCCCTGCTCGGCTCCCGGTACGGGAGTTGGGCCGCCCCGCTGCAGCTGCGGATCGGCGGTGGCGCCCGGTGATGCTGCTGTACGCCCTGTGCGGGCTCGCGGTCGCGGCCGGCCTGGTCGCCCTCGCCGCCTGGGCCCGCGGCTCCGAACCGCCGGGCGCGGACGGCGCGGACGGCGACGACGCCGGGGAGAACCCGCTGGCCGGCCGCATCCACGTGTTCTGGTACGGCGCCCCCGGCACCGCCTCGCTGCGGATGGTCCGGCTGCGCCGCGTCCAACTGCCGCTCGCGCTCCTCGGCGCCCCGCTGGCCTGGCTGTTCACCGGCATCCCGCTGACCGCGCTGCTGGTGCCGCTGGCCGTCTTCGGCCTGCCCTGGCTGTTCGACACCACCCGCCCCGACACCCACCGGATCGAGCGGCTGGAGGCGCTGTCCGAGTGGACCCAGCGCATCGCCGACGTGCTGCTGCTCGGCGTCGGACTCAACCAGGCCATCGTCACCAGCCGCCGCACCGCCCCCGCCGCCCTGGAGGCCGAGATCGGCGAACTCGCCGCCCGCCTGCAGGCCCGCTGGCGCCCCGAAGAGGCCCTGCGCTCCTTCGCCGACAGCCTGGCCGACGCCACCGCCGACAAGGTGCTCGCCGCCCTCGTCCTGCGGGCCGGCGACAGCGGCCCCGGCCTGGCCCGCACCCTCGCCGACATGGCCGACTCGGTGCGCGAGGAGGTCCGCCAGCGCCGCGCCATCGAGGCCGACCGGGCCAAGCACCGCACCACCATCCGCTGGCTGGTCGGCATCATCGTGCTGGTCGTCGCGGTCGGCTCGTTCAACACCGAGTACACCCGCCCGTACGGGACCTTCCTCGGCCAGGTGGTGCTCGCCGTCGTCGCCGCGCTGTTCGTCGCCGTCATCGCCTGGATGCGGGCCCTGGCCTCCCACCCGCCGGTGCCCCGGCTGCTCGCCCCCGACCGGCGCAGCAAGGGCGCGCGCCGGCCGGGCGCGAGCAGCCCGGAGCCCGCCGAACCGCCCCTGGAGGCCCGGTGATCTCCCCCTGGTCCGTGCTGGCCGGCGCCGCCGCGGCCGGCGGCCTCGCCCTGCTGATCGCCGAACTGCGGCCCGCGCCACCGGACCTGCACCAGGCGCTGGACCGGCTGCACCGCGCCCCCGCGGACGGCCCCGAGGACCCGGACGAGCGTCCGGGCTGGTACGACCGGATCGGCGCGCGCACCCTGCAGGTGCGCGGGGTGTCCGTCCCGCGCCGCGAACTCGCCCTGATCGGCCGCAGCCCGGCCCGCTTCATGGTGCACAAGCTGCTGTTCGCCGTGATCGGCCTGGTGCTGCCCGCCTACCTCGGCGCGATGGCCGCGCTGATGGGCCTCGGCCTGCCGTTCACGCTGCCGCTGGTCGCCGGGCCGCTGCTGGCCGGCCTGCTCTGGTTCGTCCCGGACGCCATCGTGCGCGGCGAGGCCAAGGAGGCGCGCACCGAGTACCTGCACGGCATCGCCGCCTACCTCGAACTCGTCGCCATGGAACGGGCCGCCGACTGCGGGCCGGCCGAGGCGCTGCGCCGTGCGGCCTCGGTCGGGCAGGGCGCGGTGTTCCGGCGGATCCGCGACGCGCTGGAGCGCGCCGCCACCGACCGCCTCCCGCCCTGGGCCGGACTCGACGCGCTCGCCGAGGAGTTGGGGCTCGCCCCGCTGCAGGACACGGCCGACATCATGCGGCTGTCCGGCAACGACGGCGCCGCCGTGTACGACACCCTGCGGGCCCGCGCCAAGGGCCTGCGCGGCGAACTCCTCGCCGAGGACCTGGCCCGCGCCAACGCCGACAGCGAGCGGATGGTCGCGCCCGGGGCCGCCCTGACCCTGCTGATGACCGTCCTGATCGTCTTCCCCGCGATCCACCAGATCCTCAACTGAGGCCGAGCGGCCGCAACTCCTCACCACACCACACCCCCGGGAGACCCCGATGACCGTACGACTCGCCCGCCGGGCCGGCCGCCTGCTGTGGCCCGTCCTGCGGCCCGCGCTGCTGCCGGTGCAGTTCGCGGCGCTGCTGTTCACCTTCCGGCTCGGGCGGCTGCGAGCCGCCCGGGCGCGCGGCGACCGCGGCGCGATCAGCATCGAACTCGCCCTCGCCATCATCGCGTTGGTGGCCGTCGCCGGAGCCGTCGCGACGGCGCTGTACCTCCTGAAGGACAAGGTGGTCAAGAAGGTCGAGCAGGACCCGAACATGCCGGGCGGCGGCGGTGGCGCGGGCGGCGCCACCCCGTGACGCGCCGCACCCGCCGCCGCCGGGGCGACCGGGGGTCGATGAGCCTGAGCCTGGCCTTCGTCTTCCCGGTCGTCCTGCTGCTCGTGCTGCTCGTCGTCCAGGCCTCGCTGTGGTGGTACGACCGGCAGGTCGCGCTCACCGCCGCCCGCGAGGGCGTGGACGCCGGGCGGGTGCAGGGCAACGCGACGGACGAGGTGAAGGACCGGGCGGCCCTGCGGCAGGCGCAGGGCTTCCTCGACCGGACGGGCGTGCAGGGCTACCGGGTGCGCACCGACGGCAGCACGGCGGACACCATCCGGGTCACCGTCGAGCTGAGCCCGCCGATGCTGATCCCCGGGCTCAAGGGCCCCACCATCCGGCAGTTCGCGCAGGCGCCGCGCGAGCGGTTCGTGCCGCCGGCGGTGACGGGGTGAGCGGACGGCGGTCCCGGCTGCCGCTGCGGCTGCGGTCGTGGCCGCGTCCACGGCGGCGGGACCGGGGCGGGATGGCGATCGAGGCGGCGATCATCGCGCCGGCCGTGGTCGCCCTGGTGCTGCTGGCGGTCGCCGCCGGCCGGGTGCAGACCGCCGCCGGCACCGTCGAGGCGGCCGCCCGCGCCGCCGCCCGGACGGCCTCGCTGCAGCGCAGCGTCGACGGGATGACCGAGCCCGCCGAGCGGACCGCCCGGGACACGCTCAGCCAGCAGGGCGTGGTCTGCCGGGACAGCCACGTCCGGGTCTCCACCGCTCCGTTGGACCTGCCCGGCGGGGCCGTCACCGCGGTGAAGGTCGTCGTCGAGTGCGACGTCGAACTGGCCGGCCTGATCGGCGGGCCGTCCGGACTGCCCGTGACGAAGCACCTCGTCGGCGAGTTCACCTCGGTGGTGGACCGCTACCGGGGCACCTGACGGCGGGCCGCCGGCCCGGCGGGGACGCGTACGGACGGCCGGATGCGGCGGGCGGGCACGGCGGGGGATTGGGGACGGCCCGGGCGGGGGATGCGCAAGCGGAGAGCGCCCGGGGGATGACACGACGGAACCGAGCGGCGCCCGGCGGGGGCCGGAGGGGAGGACGGCGTGCGGAATCGGGAGGGGGGATGAGCATGCGGATCGCCGCATGGCGGGCCGGTACGCGGCGCGGTGCTTCACGGCGCGGCGCCGCACGGCAGGTCGGTGCCGTACGGCGGGTCGGTCCGTGGCGGGCCGGTGCGTGGCGGACCGGTCCACGTCGGGCCGGGGCGTGGCGGCGTCGGTCCGACCGGGGCACGGTCGCCGTGTTCGTGGCGATCTGCGCGGGCGCCCTGGTGCTCGTCATCGCCCTGGTGGTCGACGTCGGCGGCCGGCTGCGGGTCGCCGAGCGGACCGACGCCTACGCCCAGGAGGCCGCCCGGGTCGGCGGCCAACAGCTCGACCAGGCCGCCGTGTTGCAGGGCCAGGGCATCAAGGTCCAGCAGGAGTACGTCCGCGAGGCCGCCGACGCCTACCTCGCGATGTACGGCCTGCGGGCCGACGAGATCGACTTCTCCGACGACGGCAGGGTCGTCACCGTCACCGTGCGGGCCGACTTCACGCCGGTCCTGCTGGGCGGCCTCGGGAAGCGGAAGGTTACGGGCAAGGGCAGTGCGACCCTCGTCCACGGAGTCGAGAAAGCGGAGACCAACTGATGGCCGCGCCACGTGCTGAGGACCAGGCCCGAACCGCCCAGGCCGGCCCGGTGAGGGGCCGAACCGCGAGCCGCCGCCGGACACGTGCCGGGCGGGCACCGGCACTCGGCGGCCCGGGACGGACCCGGCCCGGCCCCGGGCGCCCGCCCGGCCGCGGCACCGGGGTGCTCGCCGCGCTCGGCGCGCTGGCCGCCCTGCTCGCCCTGCTGCTCGGCCTGCCCGCCCTGTTGCTCTACGGCACCCGGGCGGTCGCCGCGATGGGCGACGTCGCGCCGGACGGCGTCGGCCAGGCGCTCACCGGCGCGGACGACGGACGGCTGTTCCTGTGGCTGCTGGTGGTCGTCGGCTGGCTCGCCTGGGCCTGCTTCGCGCTCTCCGTCCTGCTGGAGGTCCCGGCCCAGCTGCGCGGCCGGATCGCCCGGCGGATCCCGGCCTTCGGCTGGAGCCAGCGCCTCGCGGCCGGCCTGGTCGGCTCCGTCCTCGCGCTGCTCCCGGTGGCCGGCTCGGCCTTCGCCGCCGCCCCCCAGGCCGCCCACGCCGCCACCGCCCCCGCCCAGTTGACGCCCGGCGTACAGCGGGCCGCGCTGCCCGCCGCGCAGTCCGCGCCCGCCCTGGCGCCCGCCGCCGAACAGCAGCCCACCTACACGGTGCGCGACAGCCGGCCCGCCGACAGCCTGTGGTCGATCGCCGAGCGCCAACTCGGCTCGGGCGAACGGTGGGTGGAGATCGCCAAGCTCAACGACGGCCGGGTGATGGACGGTTCGGGCACCCGCTTCGACGCCGAGCGGCCGATCCAGCCCGGCTGGGACCTGCTGATGCCCGCCGACGCCAAGCCAGACGCGGCGAAGGCACCCGCGCCCGCGCCCGCCCCTGCCACCGACCCGGGGGCGCAGCCCGCGAACCCGGCGCCGGCCGGGTCGGACCGGGCCCCGCAGGCCGGCACGGAACCGGGGGCGGCGGGGGCGGGGGGCCACGCCACGGTGACCGTCCAGGAGGGCGACAGCCTGTCCGCCATCGCCCAGCGGGAGTTGGGGGACCCGGAGGCGTGGCCGAAGCTGTTCGACGCCAACAAGGGGGTGCAGGCCCCGGATGGGGAACGGCTGACCGACCCGGACGTGGTGGTGCCCGGGATGGTCCTCGCGGTGCCGGGGGCCGCCGCCTCGAACCCCGCGCCCGCCCCGGCGCCCGCGCAGCCGCCGGCCGCCCAGACCCCGACGCCGCAGCCTCCCGCGACCCAGGCCCCGGCCGGTTCGGCGCCGTCGCACGCCCCCGACCACGCCCCCGACCACGCGCCCACCCCCGCGCCGGCCCAGGCGCACGCGGACCCGGCCCCCGGCGACGACAGCTACACCGTCGCCCTCGCCGCCTCCACGGTCGGCGTGCTGCTCGCCGCCATCATGATCGGCACCGTCGCCCACAAGCGCGGCACCCAGCTGCGCGCCCGCCGCCCCCGGCACCGCATCGCCATGCCCGAGGCCGAGGCCGCCGCCTTCGAGAACGAACTGCGGGCCCGCCAGGACGACACCGGCCTCGACCTGCTCGACCGCGCCCTGCGCACCCTCGCCCGCAACACCGTGCGCGGCGGCAAGCGCCTGCCCGCCATCGTCGCGGCCCGGATCACCCCCGGCCACACCGTCGAACTGCACCTCTCCGGCCCGGCCGTGCCGATCGCCCCGTTCCGGGCCGCGCACGCCCCCAACGTCTGGTGGTGCAGCGAGGACTCCGGCGACCTGCTGAGCGCCGCCCAGGCCCGCAGGACCGCCGCGCCCTACCCGGCGCTGGTCACCCTCGGCACCGCGCCGGACGGCTCCGTCGTCCTCGCCGACCTCGAGGCCGTCCGGCTGCTCCACCTCTCCGGCCACCCCGACGACGCCCGGGACGTGCTGCGCACCCTCGCCGTCGAGCTCGCCCACAGCCCGCTCGCCGACAAGCTCCACCTGCACCTGGTCGACCTCGCCGAGGAGGTGCCGATCAGCGGCCCGGCCGCCGAGCGCGTCCACCGCCACGCCACCCTGGAGGCCGCGCTCGCCGCCCTTGGCCCGCGCACCGCGAAGGCCCGCGCCACGCTGGTCGCCGCCGACGCCGCCAGCCCGCGCGACGCCCGCAGCCGGGGCCAGGCCGACGAGTCCTGGATCCCGGAGATCGTGCTCTGCGCCCACCAGCCCGGCGGCGACCTGCCCGCCGAGCTCGGCCGGCTCCTCGACGCCCGCCCGCGCACCTGCGTGGCCGTCATCACCCGCGCCCCCGAACGCGGCACCGGCCCGGTCGCCCGCTGGACGCTGCCGACCAGCGGCCAGGCCGCCATCCCCGGCCTGCACCTGACCGTCGAACTCCAGCGGCTCAGCGCCCCGCAGTACGAGCAGGTCGCCGCCCTGCTGCAGGCCGCCGACGACACCACCCAGCACCCGGCCCCCGCCTGGACCCTGGACGGCCCGGGCCTCGACCCGGACCAGGACGACGCCGACACCGCCGAACTGCCGCCCGTCGTACCGGTGCTGGCGACGGTCGGCGCCCCGGGCGGCGGGGACGAGGAGGACGCGGCGACGGCGACGGCGTCGGCGGCGGGCGGGACCGTCGCCGGGCCGCGGATGCTCGCCCGGGTGATCGGCACCGGCGCCAGCCCGTTCGCGGGCACCGACCCGGTGGCCCCGGCCCCGGGTCCGGCGGCCCTGCCCGCCGCCGCGCCCGCTGCCGCGCCCGCCGCGCCTGCTCCGCTGCCCTCCCCGGGCGGCGCGGGCGAGGTGCCGCCCGGTCCGGCCCGGTTCGCCGTCAACGGCCAGGGCCGGCACGCGGTGGTCGGGCCCGAGGGCACCGGCCCGTCCGGGCCGTCGGACGACGAAGCGCCGGGGGTCGACGACCCCACCCGCGACCTGCGGCTGCCGGGCGCGCCGGAGGGCGGCGAGGGTGGCGAGGGCGACGAGGGTGGCGAGGGCGACGAGAGGGCCGACGAGGCCGACGTCGTTGCCGAGGACGCCGACACGTCCCCGGCGGCGCCGCCCCCCGCCGTCCAGTCCGTCCAGCCCGTTCAGCCGGTCGCGCCGCAGCCCGCCCCGGCCGCGGACACCCCGGCCACGGACGCCGGTGCCGGCCCCGCCGCCGTCGCGCCGCTCGCCCGGACCACGTCCGGCCGCAGCGACAGCGACGACCTGCTGGCCATCCTCCGCTCCCCGGAGGCGCACGCCACCCGCAACGCACCCCGGATCCGCCTGCTCGGCCCGGTCGACGTGGCCGGCGCCCGCGGCGCCGTCGAACCGGGCGCGCTGCCCCGGCTCACCGAACTCGCCGTCTACCTCGCGCTGCGCCCCGGCGCCGACCGGCACGCCCTCGACCACGACCTGCACCCCGGCGCGGCCCACCTCGACCCGCACCCCACGGCGGCCGACGGCGGCAGCCCGCTGCCGGCCAAACTCGCCGACCTGGCGGGCTGGTTCGGCGCCTCGCCGGACGGCCGCGCCTTCCTGCCCACCGACACCGCCGAGGGCTACTCCTTCACCCCGGCCGTGACCTGCGACTGGGACGAGTTCCGCAGCCTCTACCGGCGCGGCATGCGCAGCACCAGCGCCACCGCCGACGCCGCCCTCGCGCACGCCCTGGCCCTGGTGCGCGGCGCCCCGTTCGCCGAGGCCCCGCCCGCCTCGTACGGCTGGGCCGAGGCCGAGCGCCAGGACATGATCGCGGCGATCGTCGACACCGCGCACGAACTGGCCGCCCGCCGCCTGCAGTACGGCGACCACCGCAGCGCCGAGGCCGCCGTCTTCCGCGGCCTCGCCGTCGCCCCGGACGTCGAACTCCTGCACCGGGACCTGTTCTACGCCTACGCCTCGGCCGGCGCCCGCGACCAGCTGCTGCGCGCCGTCAACCGCCTGGACGCCCTCTCCCGGCGCACCGGGCGGGAGTTGGACGCCGACACGGTGGCCCTGCTGCGCGACCTGCTGGCCGGCGCCTGAGGCAGCCGCGGGCCGTCCGCCGGGGAGGTGAGTCCGTCGACTCGCCTCCCCGGCGGTGCCGTTGGGATAGCCGGACGGTCAGGCCGCGTGCAGCCAGGTCTCGATGGCCGTGAAGTCGGCCTCGCCGAGGCCGCGTTGGGGGTCGACGCGGTGCAGCAGCGCGCGGGCGGGGGAGTGCGCGTCGACCCAGCGGCGGTCGGCAGGGGTGATCTCGTCGTCGACCCAGACGAACGGGCGGCCGCCGACCCGGGCGAGCAGCGGGCGGGTCTTCCAGTGCAGGCCGTGCGGGTCGCCGGGGTGCTCCGGGCCGTCCTCGTCCGCCACCGGCCAGTCCACGACCGGGAGTCGGGGCAGGCTAAGGCGGGGGGAGAGGCAGTCGTTGGCGTCCTCGAGCCAGGTCGTCGCCCACACCAGCGTGCAGGGCAGGCCCAGCAGGCGCGGCCCGAGCGCCGGATCGACCCGGGCGAGCAGCGGGTTGCCGTCCGGTCCCGAACCCGGGCCCGGGTAGGTGCGGTGACCGCCGGGCGGCGGCCCGCCGAAGGGGATGAGCGGTCCGTCGACGTCGAGGAACAGCAGCGGTACGTCGGCACTGGCCATGACGGCACGATAGCGGGGGCGCTCCGGCGCGCCGAACGGCGACCCGGCCTGGATCGGGCCCGCCGGGATCTCGTAGGGTGGCGCGCACGGAAGTGGTGAGAGACACCACGCAGGCAAGGGCATCAGACGCCGCTCTAGCGGCGGGGCGGGGCGGTGACCAGAAGATGGCGGAGACGACAGCTGTTTCCGGAGGTCCCGACCCGGCTGCGGACTCGGGCCCCTGGGACGCCGTACCGCCGCCGCCCGTGCGCCTGCCGTCCGCCGAGGAGCACCCGCCCGGCCCGGCCGCGCTGTACGAGCCGCCGCCGGCCCCGCCCGCGCCGCCGGTGCCGCCCGCGCCGTCCACCGGCTGGACGCTCACCGGCCTGCCCGCCGCCGCGCCGGCGGCGCCTGCCGCCCAGGCTCTTCCGCTCGCCCAGACACCGGGCGCGGGCGGGCTCGGAGCGGCACCGCGCGGGCGCATCCTGGTCGTCGAGGGCGGGTACGGCGGCTCGGGCCGCCGCAGCTGGGGCGGCCGCGGCGGGGCGGGCCACGCGCCGGTGCTCTCCGCGATGCTCGCCGCGGTGTCGCCCCAAGTGCTGCTCGCCGCCGACGCGGTGGACGCCGTCCACCTCCCCGGCGCCGTCGACCCGCAGACCGTCCTCGCCCACCTGCGCGCCGCCGCCCTCCACCCCGGGCCGCTGCTGGTGCACCTGGGCGGGCACGTGATCGCCGACAAGCGCGGCGGACAGCTCCAGCTCACCCTGCGCGACGCCAGGCAGGACGGCCTGCCCTGGCAGGCGATCGCCGCCGAACTGAGCCACCGGCCGGCCGAGTGGCAGACCCTGGTCATCGCGGACCTGAGCGCCGACCAGAACGCCTGGCCGTACCTGCAGGGCACCGTCTCGCCGCTCAGCGAGGGCATCCCGCTGTGGGCCGTCGTCAGCCCGGACCCGGAGCAGATCGGCACCTTCACCCGCGCCCTGATCGAGGCCCTGCACGGCGGCCGCCCGGGCGCGGGCGACGTCCTCGCGCCGGAGCAGCTGCGGCAGCAGGTGTACTCGGTGCTGCGGCCGGACGTCGTCATCCTGGCCACGCACGCCAAGGACCGGCCGGTGTTCCGCAACACCGCGCGGCGCGGGGACGGTCCGCCCGCCGACGCGGTGCCGGCGCCCGTGCCCGCCGCCGCGCCGCTGCTGCCCCGTCAGCCGGAGCCGCAGGACGCGGTGGCCGGGCTGCCGGTGGCGGTGCCGTCCTCCGTGCCGGCCCCGGCGGCGGCGGAGCCCGAGGCGGCAGCGGCCACGGTGGCCGACGCCGGGCAGGTGAGCCTGGTCAAGCCCGGCGTGCCGCCCACCCCGCGCCGCCGGACCGGGCCGGTCAGCCTGCTGAAGGCGGGCCAGGCCGCTGAGGTCGAGGAGGCGGCGGGCGTGTCCCTGCGCAAGGCCGTCCCGGCCGACGCCGCGCCGGAGAGCGAGCCGGCGACGGCCGCTCCGTCCGCCGGGGTCACCCTGGCCAAGCCCCGGCCGCAGGCCGAACTGCCGCAGGTTGAACTCCCGGAGGCCGAGCCTGAGTTGGCGCCGGCTGTGGAGGAGCCGCAGGACACGGTTCCGGCGGACGGCGTTCCGGCCGACGCGGTGCCGTCCGATGCGGTGCCGTCCGATGCCCTGCCCGAGGACGAACCCCCGCTGGAGACCGCGCCGTCCGACGCGACCGAGGCACCCACCGCGGAGCCGGTCACCGAGGCGCCGGCCGAGGAACCGCCGGCTGAGGAACCGCCGGCCGAGGAGCCGCCCGCGAGTCAGCCCCGCGCCGACTACCGGGAGGTCATCGGACGGATCGTCCGCAGCGCCGACGCCGGTGACCACGCGGCGGCCACCGACCTCGCCTTCGCCCTCGAACTGGAGGCGATCGCCGAGCACGGCGCCGTCTCGGAACCCGTCCTCCAGGTGCGCCAGGTCCGGGCCCACGTGTGCCGCCTGGCCGGTCGGCTCAGCGAGGCCGCGGTCATCTACCGCGAGGTCGCGCTGACCATGCTCCGCTCGCGCGGCGCGGACAGCCCGGAGGCCCAGCAGGCGGCGACCAACGCCGAGGCCTGCTGGCGCACCATCACCGACCGGACCGAGGCCGTCCGCATCGCCCCGGAGATCATCGAGCTCCGCGCCCACCTCCCGGGCCCGGACGGCCGCAAGCTGCGCGCCGCCGAGCGCCACCTGGCCCACCTGGTGGCCGCGCCCGCCACCGACCAGGCCTGAGGCGCCGCGGCCGGCTGTCGGGAGCGGACGACCGGCTGCCGACAGCCGACAGCAGGCAGGTAACAAGTAACAGAAAACAGCGAACAGATAACAGATGTTGAAATCTGTTATCTGTTCGCTGTTACTTGTCAGCTGTTACCGCTGCCGCTGACTACTGCTGGTCCTCGTCGCCCTGGAAGTCGCCGGCGATGGCGTGGACGAACTTGGTGCCGTCGATGGTGCCGAGGCCGCTGGCGAGGTCGTAGCCCTCGGTGGCGTTGTAGCCGGTGACGCCGTTCCAGCCGTTGTCGCCCTGCTTGACGTCCACGATGCCGCTCCACTTGCTCGGCAGCATGCTCAGGCCGTACAGGCGCCCGTTGATCTGGCCGAGGCGGTGGCCGGCGAGCTGGTCGGCGAGCGCGACGATGCCCGAGAACAGCGGGGTGGCCTCGCTGGTGCCGCCGGTGAGGTGCCAGCCGACCGCGGTCGGGTCGTAGGA
Organism: Streptomyces rubellomurinus; assembly: GCF_000961885.1. Lineage (GTDB taxonomy): Bacteria > Actinomycetota > Actinomycetes > Streptomycetales > Streptomycetaceae > Kitasatospora > Kitasatospora rubellomurina. The sequence continues at coordinate 14,248 of NZ_JZKH01000066.1, read as the reverse complement.
CTCGTAGGTCCAGGCGGCGCCGTCGACGGCCGCGCTCATGCTGATGTCGGGCGTGCCGCGGTGCTCGCCGGTGACGTTCGCGACGCCGGCCTGGTACCACGGGCGCGAGAAGACGCCGGAGACGCCGCCGCCGCCCGCGCCGGACTTGTCGTGCCACACCTTGTCGTCGGCGGTGCGCTTGCCCGCGTCGTCCAGGGTCAGCTGGGTGCCGCCGATGGAGGTGACCAGCGGGTCCGAGGACGGCCAGGAGTTGACCTTGTACGGGTACAGGTCGGTGCCGTTGAGCTGCGCGTCGGTGGCGCCGTTGTCGCCGGAGGCGGCGAGCACGGTGACGTTGCGGTCGGCGGCGGCCTTGAAGGCGTAGCGCAGGTCGGTGATCGACTTGAAGTCGCCCTTGTCGAAGCCCGGGAAGGTGTTCTCGGTGGCGCCGAAGCTCTGCGAGATGACGTCGCCGCGGCCGGCCTTGATGAGGGACTTCTCGGCGTCCATCATCTCGGGCAGGCCGGTGGTGCCCTCGGTCTCGGAGACGCCGGTCTCGACGAGGACGATGTGCGCGTCGGGGGCGATCGCGTGGGCGTACTCGACGTCCAGCGTGGTCTCGCCGGCCCACCCGGTGTGGTCGGGGTTCTTCGGGTCGAAGACGGGGACGTTGCCCCACTTGACGACCTCGACCTGGGTGTCCTGGATGCCCCACTGCTTGTCGAAGACCTCCAGGTCGTGCTGGATGGTCGGCGAGCCGAAGGAGTCGACGATGACGATCGTGCGGCCCTTGCCGGTCACGCCCTCCTTGTAGAGGGGGTTCAGGTTGTAGGCGTTGCGGTACTGCAGCGGCGAGTAGCAGTGGATGCCGATCTGGCTGACGCACTGGGTGGTGCTCAGCGGCGCGACGCGCGCCTCGGCGTTGTGGTGCCCGGCGGAGGCGGGGCGGACGTGGACGCCCGCGAGGCCGTGCGCGGGGGCGGCGGTCGCGATACCCGCGGCGGGTACGGCGACGGTGCCGGCCGTCAGGGCGGTGGCCCCCACGGCGAGCAGAGCCAGGGCGCGGCGGAGGGTAGCGGGGCTGCCCATGGGACTCCTTGGGACGCAGGGCCCGACCGGGTTCGGTCGGGTCGGTTGGGCCATCCCATCGAGTGCCGCATGATCATGCCATAGTCATTCCGTGTGGTCGTCGGACCATGGGCATGGTCATCTTCGGCTACGCGAAAAGGTAAAGGCCGTCCCAGGTGAAGGTAACCGTGCACCCGGGACGGCCATGTGATGACACGTCAGTAGTATGACAATGACGTCCTACCGCGCTCCGCCGTTGACGTACAGCGTCTGCCCACTGACGTAGGAGGCGTCCTCGCTGGCCAGGAAGGCGACCACGGACGCGATCTCCTCCGGCTGGCCCGCCCGGCGCAGCGGCGTGCGGTTCGCGACCTCCGCCTGGTGCTCCTCGGCGCTGCTGCCGACCCGCTCGGCGGTGGCGGCCGTCATCGCGGTGACGATGTAGCCGGGCGCCACGGCGTTGACGTTGACGTTGAACGGGCCCAGCTCGATCGCCAGGGTGGCGGTCAGCCCCTGGATGCCGGCCTTGGCGGCCGCGTAGTTGGCCTGGCCGCGGTTGCCGAGCGCGGAGCGCGAGCTGAGCGAGACGATCTTGCCGTACTTCTGCGCCACCATGTACTTCTGCGCGACGTGGCTGCAGTTGTAGGCGCTGGTCAGGTTGACCGTCAGGACGGCGTCCCAGTCGGCCTTCGGCATCTTGAAGAACAGGTTGTCCCGGGTGATGCCGGCGTTGTTCACCAGGATGTGCAGCCCGCCGAGGTCCGCCACGACCTGCGCGAACACCTCCGCCACGGCGTCGTAGTCGGCCACGTCGCAGCCGTAGGCGCGGGCGGTGCCGCCCTTGGCGGTGATCTCGGCGACCGTGTCGGCCGCCCGCTCGGCGGTGAGGTCGACGACGGCGACCGCCGCGCCCTCCTCGGCGAGCCGCCGGGCGGTGGCCGCCCCGATCCCCTGGGCCGCGCCGGTCACGACGGCGACCTTGCCTGCGAAACGCGTCACGTGAACTCCTCGAAGGGTGGGCGACGGCTGACGGGTGACAGATGACAGATGTCAACATCTGTTATCCGTCAGCTGTCGGTTGAAATCTGAAGTCTGAAAGCTGAAAGTTGAAGTCTGAAAGTTGAACGCTGAAATCTGTTCGCTGAAACCTGTTCGCCGCGACGGGCTCGGCGTCAGGCGTGCTCGACCAGCACCGCCGTGCCCTGCCCGACGCCCACGCACATGGTGGCCAGCCCGCGCCGTGCCCCGGTGCGCCGCATGCGGTGCAGCAGGGTGGTGAGGATGCGCGCGCCCGAGCCTCCCAGCGGGTGGCCGAGGGCGATCGCGCCGCCGCTCGGGTTGACGACCTCCTCGGCCCGCTCCCGGCTGAACCCGATGCCGTCGGCCGAGGCGAGCGCCTGGGCGGCGAAGGCCTCGTTCAGCTCGGCGGTGTCCAGGTCGTCGAGCGACCAGCCGGCCCGCCCCAGCACCTTCCGCGTCGCCGGCACCGGCCCGATGCCCATCACGTCCGGGTGCACCCCGGCCGAGGCGCCGGCCACGTACCGTCCGAGCGGGCGCAGCCCGAGGTCGCGCAGGGCTTCCTCGCTGACCAGGACCAGTCCGGCGGCGCCGTCGTTCATCGGCGAGGCGTTCCCGGCGGTGACGGTGCCGCCCGGCCGGAAGGCGGGCTTGAGCCCGGCGAGCTTCGCCAGGCTGGTGTCCTCGCGGATGCCCTCGTCCTGGCTCACCGTCACCCCGTCCGGCCGCAGGACCGGCACGAGTTCGGCGTCGAAGTGCCCGTCCTTGCGGGCGGCGGCGGCCCGCTGGTGGCTGCGCAGCGCGAAGGCGTCCTGCCGCTCGCGGTCGATGCCGTACCGGTTCGCCACCTCCTCGGCGGTCTCGCCCATGCTGAGCACGCCGTGCAGTTCGGCCATCCGCGGGTTGGTGAGCCGCCAGCCGAGCCGGGTGTCGTAGGTCTCGATCCGGTGCGGCAGTGCCTCGTCGGGCCGGGGCAGGACGAACGGGGCACGGGTCATCGACTCGCAGCCTCCGGCCAGCACCACGTCGGCCTCGCCGGAGCCGATGGCCCGGGCGGCGAGGGTGACGGCCTCCAGGCCGGAGGCACAGAGCCGGTTGACGGTGGCTCCGGGGACGGTCTCGGGCAGCCCGGCGAGCAGGACGGCCATCCGGGCGGCGTTGCGGTTGTCCTCGCCTGCCTGGTTGGCGGCGCCCCAGTAGACGTCGTCGATGCGGGCCGGGTCGAGGGCGGGTACGTCGGCGAGCAGGGCGCGCAGCACGGTGGCCGAGAGGTCGTCCGGGCGGACCGTGGCGAGCGCTCCGCGCAGCCGGCCGATGGGTGTGCGGCGGGCTGCGGCGAAGTAGACGGGACGCACGTCGTGCTCCTTTTCGAGGGTGTCGAGGGGGTCGAGGGGGTCGAGGGGGGCAGGCGTTCAGAAGGCGTTGACGCCGGTCAGGGCACGCCCGATGAGCAGCTGGTGGATCTGGCTGGTGCCCTCGTACAGGGTCATCACCCGGGCGTCGCGCAGGTACTTGCCGACCGGGTACTCGTCGATGAAGCCGTACCCGCCGAACACCTGGAGCGCGTCGTTGGCGGCCCGGACGGCGGCTTCGCTGGCGAAGAGCTTGGCCATCGAGGACTCGGTGGCGAACGGCAGGCCGCGGTCGATCCGGTCGGCGACCTGCCAGGTGAGCAGCCGGGCGGCCTCGACGTCGACGGCGATGCCGGACAGCAGTTGCTGGACGAGCTGGTGCGAGGCGATCGGCTTGCCGAACTGCTCGCGCTCGCCGGCGTAGCGCACGGCGGCCTCCAGGCAGGCGCGGGCGATGCCGACGCAACCGGCGGCGACCGACATCCGGCCCTTGGCGAGGGCGGCCATCGCCACCGTGAAGCCCTTGCCGACCTCGCCCAGCCGGGCGCTGTCGGGCACCCGGACGGCGTCGAGGGCGAGCGCGGCGGTGGCCTGGCCGCGCAGGCCGAGCTTGCCGTGGATCTCGGTGCGGGTGAAGCCGGGCAGGTCGGTGGGGACGAGGAAGGCGGTGATGCCGCGGTGGCCGCGCTGATCGGGCGCGTCGGGGGAGCCGGTACGGGCGAAGACCAGGGCGACGTCGGCCCAGGTGCCGTTGGTGATGAAGGTCTTGGCGCCGGTGATCAGCCAGTGGTCGCCGTCGCGTACGGCCCGGGTGGAGAGGTTGGCGGCGTCCGAGCCGGTGCCGGGTTCGGTGAGGCCGAAGCAGCCGAGCGCCTCGCCGGAGGTGAGCCGGGGCAGCCACTGCCGCTTCTGCTCCTCGGTGCCGTAGGCGTTGATCGACTTGCCGACCAGGCCGAGCGAGACGGAGACGATGCCGCGCACCGCCGAGTCGCCGCGCCCCAGCTCCTCCAGGACCAGGCAGTACGCGAGGTGGTCGCCGCCGCTGCCGCCGTACTCCTCGGGGAGGGTGAGGCCGAGGAAGCCGAGCTTCGCCAGCTTGCCGACGATCGCGCGGTCGACGGACTCGTCGCGGTCCCACTGCGCGGCGTACGGCACGATCTCGCGGTCGGTGAAGGCGGCGGCGAGGTCGCGGACGGCGCTCTGCTCCTCGGTCAACTCCAGGTTCACGGCGGGGCCACCTCGTTTAAACTAGCGCTGCAAGTTTTACGGTGGACTGTAGCCCCGCCGGACCGCGCTGGGAAGGGGCACCTGCCAGAATCGGTCCCCGACCCGCGCGCTCCCACCCGACCGGGTGAACCCGCGGGCGCGGCCCGAGCACGCACCGCCCGAGCAGACACCGCCCGAGCACGCACCGACGTGCCGCACGAACTGGAGGCGACGACCCGATGGCCCGCCCGCGCACCCCGCTGCTCAACCGCGAGCGCATCGTCGCCGCCGCACTGCGGCTGATCGACGAGGAGGGGCTGGCCGCCCTCTCCACCCGCCGCCTCGCCGCCGAGCTGTCGGTCAGCGGGCCGTCGCTCTACAACCACTTCGCGACCAAGGACGAGATCCTGGACGCGGTGGTCGACACGGTCATCGGCGAAGTTGACCTGTCGATGTTCGGCGCGGACGGCCCGCCCTGGCCGCAGGCGCTGCGCGACTGGGCCCGCTCCTACCGGGCCGCGCTGGCCGCCCACCCCAACATCGTCCCGGTGCTCGCCCAGGGCCCCGGGCGGCGGCCGAACGCGCTGCGCCTGGCCGACGCCGTCTTCGGCCACCTGGTCGACGCGGGGTGGCCGCGCGGCCAGGCCACCCGGATCGGCGCGCTGATGCGGTACTTCGTCACCGGCTCGGCGCTCGCCTCCTTCGCGGCCGGCTTCCCCGCCGACGCCGGGGTGTACGACGCGGCGGACTACCCGCACCTGGGCGAGGCGCACCGGCTGGCCGGGCACGGCGGCCGGGTGGACGAGGGCGCCTTCGAGACCGGCCTGGAGGCGCTGCTCGACGGGCTGGCGCTGCGCTTCGAGCGCCTGGTCGCGCGGCCGTAGCGCGTGTGGCCGTAGCCCTGCGCCGGCAGCCGTGCGCCGGCCGCCCTACCAGGGCTCGCGCGCCACGAAGGCCGGCCGCAGCTCCGGGTCCACCGGGTCGTAGTAGCGGTGGTACACCGGCGTCAGCCCGCCGGAGACCGGGGGCACGATCCAGCTCCAGTCCGCCGGGGTGGCCCGGCCGAGCCGCTGCTCCTGCGCGACGTGCTTGAGGAAGCGCTGCGACTCGGTGTGGTGGTCGGCCATCGTCACCCCGGCCTCCTGGAAGGAGTGCAGCACCGCGACGTTCAGCTCGACCAGCGCGCGGTCGCGCCAGAGCGTGCGGTCGCTGGAGGTGTCCAGGCCGAGCCGCTCGGCGACGGTGCCGAGCATGTCGTAGCGGTCGGCGTCGGCGAGGTTGCGGGCGCCGATCTCGGTGCCCATGTACCAGCCGTTGAACGGCGCGGTCGGGTAGCGGACGCCGCCGATCTCCAGCGTCATGTCGCTGATCGCCGGCACCGCGTACCAGCGCAGGCCGAGCTCGGCGAACCAGGCGTGCTCGGGGTGGCCGAGCGGCACCTCCAGCGCGCTGTCGTCCGGCAGCTCGAACCAGGACGGGCGTTCGCCGGGGCGCTCCTGGACCAGCAGCGGCAGCACCTCGAAGCGGTCCTCGGCGCACTTCCAGCCCAGCTCGCGGGCGCGGGCGGCGAGTTCGGCGCCCGCCGGGTCGCCGACCACCCCGCCGGCCCCGCCCTCGACCCGGTGACCGGCGTAGCGGACCAGCTGCTGGTTGAGGATCCGCGCGGCCGGGCGGCCCGGCCGGTCGGGGGCGAACACCGAGACCACCGGGCGGATCCGCCCGCCGTTGCCCGCCACCCGCAGGTGTTCGAAGCACTCGGCGGCGATGTCCTCGGCCGTGCTCAGGTGGCGCAGGTCGCGCACCACCAGGCTGCGCCAGTAGAGCCGGCCGATGCAGCGGGCGGCGTTGCGCCAGGCGAGCTTGGCGCCGTAGGCGAGTTCGGCGGGGGTGTGCCGGTAGCTGCCGGTGCGGTCGATCTCGTCCAGGACGGCCCGCAGCCGCTCCTCGGGCGGGCCCGCGGCCGGCTGCTCGTGGTGGAACTGCCGGATGAACGCGGCCGCTTGGCCGGGGTCGGTGAACGGCGGTGGCGCGGTCGGCAGTTGCGCGGCCGCCGCCGCGGCCGCAGTCGGGGGAGCGGTGGTCGGCCAGGGCCGCGCCGGGGCCTGGCCGTAGGCGTCGCGGCCGTCGCGGCCGTGGACGTCGTGGGTGTGGACGTCGTGGGTGTGGGCGTACGGGCAGCCGCCGGCGCCGGGTGCGGCGGCGGGCCTGCGGGTGCGGAGCCGGTTGAAGATCAAGGACACATCCCTCCTGGCGGACAGCGAACAGGAGTACCGGACGTGGCCGGGCCGCCGCAGGGAGTGAACGATTCGGCCCCCGTACCCGCGCTCGTCGCGCTAGGGTGCGGGGGCCGAAGGTCGGACGATCGGATCGCCCGGCGGTCGGGCCTCAGCCCATGTCCTCCAGGCGGACGCCCTTGGTCTCCTTCAGGTACTTCGCCACGAAGACGGCCGACAGCGCCGCGAAGGCCGCGTAGGCGAGGTACGTCGCGGAGAGGTTCCAGCGCGACAGCGACGGGAACGACACGGTGATGGCCCAGTTGGCGATCCACTGCGCCGAGGCGGCGACGGACAGCGCGGCGGCCCGGATCCGGTTGGGGAACATCTCGCCGAGCATCACCCAGACCACCACGCCCCAGGACATCGCGAAGAACAGCACGAAGGCGTTGGCGGCGATCAGCGCGACGGTGCCCTGCAGGTCGGGCAGCGAGACGTTGTCCCCGCTGCCGGTGGCGGAGGAGAACGCCCAGCCGGCCGCGGCCAGGGAGACGGCCATGCCGGCCGAGCCGATCAGGGCGAGCGGCTTGCGGCCGATCCGGTCGACCAGCAGGATCGCGATCACGGTGCCGAGGATGTTGATGACCGAGCCGATGAAGCTGATCAGCAGCGAGTTGCTCTGGTCGATGCCGACCGACTGCCACAGGATCGACGAGTAGTAGAAGATCACGTTGATGCCGACGAGCTGCTGGAAGACCGACAGGCCGATGCCGACCCAGACGATGGGCAGCAGGCCGAAGCGGCCGCCGAGCAGGTCGCGGAAGCGCGGGCGGTGGTCGGAGGCGATCAGCGCCTGGACCTCGGCGATCCGGGTGTCGGCGTCGACGCCCTCGGCCTCGACGGCGGCCAGCACCTTGCGGGCGTCGTCCAGGCGCTCGGCCTGGATCAGGAAGCGCGGCGACTCGGGGATGACCGAGGCGAGCACGAAGTAGACCACGGCCGGGACCACGCAGATGCCGAGCATCCACTGCCAGGCCTCCAGGCCGAGCAGCTGCCCGCGGGTGTCGCCGCCGGCGGCCTTCGCCAGCAGCCAGTTGACCAGCTGGGAGATCGCGATGCCGAGGACGATCGCGGCCTGCTGGAAGGAGGCCAGCCGGCCCCGGTACTTGGTCGGGGCGACCTCGGCGATGTAGGTGGGGGCGATCACCGAGGCGATGCCGATGGCCGCGCCGCCCAGGACGCGCCAGACGGCCAGGTCCCAGGGGGAGAACGGCAGCATCGAGCCGACCGCGCTGACCGCGAACAGCAGGGCGCCCGCCTTCATCACCTTGATGCGGCCGTACCGGTCGGCGAACCGGCCGGCCAGCGCGGCGCCGAGCGCGGAGCCGAGGAGCGCCGAGGAGACGATCAGGCCGGTTTCGCCGCTGCCGACGTCGAACTTCCCCTGGATGCCGGAGACGGCGCCGTTGATCACGGAGCTGTCGTAGCCGAACAGGAAGCCGCCGAGGGCCGCTGCGGCGGTGATGAAGACGACGAAGCCGAGGCGGCCGGGCGCGGGTGCCTCGACCGCCCCGGAGGACTTCTGGGTGACGCTCACGATCTTGACTCCTGGTACTCAACACTGAGCTCGGTCGTCGCGATCGTAACCCGTATTCGTTTAAGTCTTGTACGCCGGGGCCCGGAATGCTCACTTCGCTAATTCGTAAGGTGAAAAAGCAAATTGAGCTCTCCGGGCCGGGCGCCGCTACCGGCCCACTGGGCCGGCCCCGCGGCGGGCCCTGCGGCAGGGCCCGCCGCTGCGCCCCTCTCCCAGCGCCGCTACCGGTTCGCTCGGGCCGGGGCGGAGAGGGACAGCCCGAACCGGCCCTCCTCGTCCGTCCACCAGCGCTCCAGCCGCATCCCGGCCGCCGCCAGCTCCCCCGCCACCCGCTCCCGGCGGAACTTCGCCGACACCTCGGTGCGCAGCTCCTCGCCCGCGTCGAAGTGCACCGGCAGGTCCAGGGCCGGGATCTTGACGGTCTGCGCCCGCCGCGCGCGCAGCCGCATCTCGATCCACTCCTGCTCCCGGTCCCAGAGCGCGACGTGCTCGAAGGCATCCGGGTCGAAGTCGGCGCCCAGCTCGCGGTTGAGCACGTTGAGCACGTTGCGGTTGAACTCGGCCGTCACCCCGGCGCCGTCGTCGTAGGCGGCGACCAGCACCGCCGGGTCCTTGACCAGGTCGGTGCCGAGCAGCAGGAAGTCGCCGGGGTCGAGGGCGGCGCGCAGGCCGCGCAGGAAGGCGGCCCGCTCGTCGGGCAGCAGGTTGCCGAGGGTGCCGCCGAGGAAGGCGACCAGGCGCGGGCCGCCGCCCGGGGGCAGGCCGAGCCCGGCGGTGAAGTCGGCGAGCACGCCGTGCACCGCGAGGCCCGGGTACTCGGCGGCGATCGCGGTGCCGGCGGCGGTCAGCGCGCTCTCGCTGACGTCCACCGGGACGTACGTCTCCAGGCTCCCGCCGGCGCGCAGCGCGTCCAGCAGCAGGCGGGTCTTCTCGGAGGAGCCGGAGCCCAGCTCGACCAGGGTGCGGGCCCCGGTGGCGGCGGCGATCTCGCCGGCCCGGGCGGTCAGGATGGCCCGCTCGGCGCGGGTCGGGTAGTACTCGGGCAGCCGGGTGATCTCCTCGAACAGCTCGCTGCCCCGGGCGTCGTAGAACCACTTCGGCGGCAGCCACTTGGGCCGGGAGGTCAGGCCGAGCTGCACGTCGTGGCGCAGGGCGGTGCTGAAGTGGTCGGCGGGCAGCAGTCGGGTGAGTTCGAAGGTGTCCATGACAGGGTGGTTCCTCTGTTCAGAAGATGAAGGGAGAGTTCTGGTTCAGGAGCCGCTCGGGAGCCGGTGCACGGTGACCGCACCCGCCTCGACCAGCAGCAGCGAGCCGTCCGGGACGGGCGTCCAGCCCCCGGAGTCGTCGTACGGCTCGGAGGCCACCACGGTGCCCAGGCCGGGCAGCGCGCGGTGGTACAGGGTGTCGCCCCAGGCGGTCGCGGCGAGCGAGCGGCCGTCGCCGAGCAGCAGGTTCAGCCGGCCGGTGGTGTGCGCCGCGACGTCCGCGACGGTGCCCGCCAGCGCGTCGCCGAGGCCCGCCCCGGCGCGCAGCCGGTGCAGGGTGAGGGCCCACAGCAGCGCCGAGTCGGTGCGCGCCTCCAGCTCCAGCAGCTCGGCCGCCGGCAGCAGCGCCGCCAGCGCGTCCAGCTTGCCCGGCCAGCCCGCCAGCGCGCCGTTGTGGCTGAACAGCCAGCGCCCGGCGGCGAACGGCGCGGCCGCCGCCTCGCCCGCCGCACAGCCCTCGGTGGCCGAGCGGACGGCCGCCACCAGCGACCGGGTGCGCAGGACCCGGGCGAGGTCGGCGAAGGCCGCGTCCGCCCAGATCGGCCCGGAGCGCCGGTAGCGGGCCGGGACCTCGTCGCCGTCCGCCCACCAGCCGAGGCCGAAGCCGTCCGCGTTCACCGTGCCGTGCCGCTGCTCCCGGGGCGCCCACGACTGCCGGTACAGCGCGTGCGGGGGCAGCACCAGCAGCTCCTGCGGCGCCAACGGCTCGCCCAGGTAGGCGAGATGGCGGCACATCAGCGACCCTCCGCATCGCGGGCGGTGCGGAACCCGGCGAAGATCTGCCGCCGGATCGGGTAGTCCCAGTTGCGGAACGTCCCCCGGCAGGCCACCGGCGCCACCGCGAAGCAGCCGCCGCGCAGCACCTTGTACTCGGGCCCGAAGAACACCTCCGAGTACTCCCGGTACGGCCAGGCCCGGAAGCCCGGGTAGGGGCGGAAGTCGCTCGCCGTCCACTCCCACACGTCGCCCATCAACTGCCGCACGCCGTAAGGGGACTGGCCGTCCGGGTAGCTGCCGGCCTCGGCGGGGCGCAGGTGGCGCTGGCCGAGGTTGGCCTGCTCGGGGCCGGGCGGTCCGTCGCCCCACGGGTACCGGCGGGAGCGGCCGGTGGCCGGGTCGTGCCGGGCCGCCTTCTCCCACTCCGCCTCGGTCGGCAGCCGCCGCCCGGCCCACCGGGCGTACGCGTCCGCCTCGTACCAACTGACGTGCAGCACCGGCTCGTTCGGTGGGACGGGCTCCACGCTGCCGAAGCGGCGGCGCAGCCACTGGCCGTCCTCGCGGCGCCAGAACAGCGGGGCGGTCAGCTCGGCGCGCAGCCGGTGCTCCCACCCCTCGGGCGTCCACCAGCGCGGGTCGTCGTAGCCGCCGTCGTCGATGAACCGCTGGTAGGCGGCGTTGGTGACCGGCGCGGTGTCCAGGAAGTAGCCGGGCAGCTCGACGGTGTGCGCCGGGCGCTCGTTGTCCAGGGCCCACGGCTCGGTGTCCGTGCCCATCGTGAACGGCCCCGCGGGGACGAGGACTTCGGCGGGCAGCGTGACCGCGTCGGCCGGCGCCGGCGGGGGCGGCGGGGCGGCCAGGGCCGGCTCGCCCCGGCGCAGCTGGTGGGTGATCAGCATCGTCTCGTCGTGCTGCTGCTCGTGCTGGGCGATCATCCCGAAGGCGAAGCCGGCGTCCAGCAGCGGCGCGCCCTCCAGCGGGCTGGCGGCGAGCAGGTCCAGCACCCGGCCGCGCACCTCGTGCGCGTAGGCGCGGGCCTCGGCGGGCGGCAGCAGCGGCAGGCTCGGCCGCTCGGCCCGGGGGTGCTGGAAGGCGTCGTACAGCGGGTCGATCTCCGGGTGCATCGGGTCGCGGCCGCCGACGTTGCGCAGCAGCCAGAGCTCCTCCTGGTTGCCGATGTGCGCCAGGTCCCAGACCAGCGGGGACATCAGCGGCGAGTGCTGGGCGGTCAGGTCGCGGTCGTCGACGCAGTCGGTCAGCGCGGCGGTGCGGGCGCGGGCGGCCAGCAGCTCGGCGGCGATGGTGTCGCGTAGCGCTTCGGCGTCCGGCGGGGTGGCGGGGGGTCGGACGTCGGTCATGATGCGGGCTCCTTCCCAGGAGTGCGGCGGGTGCCGGAGCGCAGGGCGTCCAGCTGGTCGTCGGCCGGGCAGCGGCCCCGCGCGGGGTAGCGCTCGGCGAACTCGGCGACGGCGGCGCGCAGTCGGTCGGCGCCGGGCAGGCGGCTCAGGGCGGCGTCGGCGGCGGCGAAGCAGGCGAGCGCGGCGCGGCGCAGCTCGGGGTCGGCGACGGCCAGGGTGGCGGCGCGGCGCCAGACGTCGGTGCGCGGCGGGCGCGGGCCGCCCGGCCGTCCCGGCGTCGCGGCGGCTCCCGGGGTCGTCGGTGTCGCGGCGGCTTCGAGCGGTTCCAGGGCGGCGAACGCGGCGTCGGCGGCCACCGGGTCGTCCAGCAGGGCGGTGGTCAGCGCGGCGGGGACGACCCAGCCATCGCCGGGCTGCGCGTCGATCATGCGCAGCTCCAGGTGGCCGCGCGGGCGCACGGGCGGGAACAGCGTTGTGCGGTGGTAGTCCAAGTCGTCGAGCGTGGGCGGGCGTTCGGCGCCGCCGTGGATCCAGTCGCGGAAGGTCAGCCCGGCCGGGGCCGTCCACGGGAGGCCCTCCGGCCGCTGGACGCACAGCAGTCGGGCATCCAGCACGTACTGGGCCCAGGCCTCGCGCGGGTCGCCGTGGTCCGGTGCCGGGGCGAGGGTGCGGGTCGGGTCCATCCGGGACCAGACGGTCTGCCGGGTGGACCGGTGGCCGGTCGGGCGGCCGTCCAGCAGCGGGGAGTTGGCGAAGGCGGCGACCAGCACGGGGCCGAGCAGGTGCGCCAGCCGCCAGCGCCGGGCGAGGGCCTGCGGGCCGTCCGCCTCGCCCGCGTCCAGGCACACCTGTACGGAGGCGGTGCCGGTCATCATGATCCGGCCCCAGGGGCCGGCGGAGTCGAAGAACCGCTCCATCGCGAGGTAGCGGGGGTGGTCCAGCACCATGCGGCGGGGGCGGGCCAGCGGGTCCGTCCCGGTGCCGGTGAGTCGCAGGCCCCGCGCCGCGAAGGCGGCCCGCAGGGCGGTCAGATCGCGTCGGGTGTCGTCGACGCAGGCCAGGAGGCCGGTGGCGGGCGGGGAGCTGAGCTCGACCTGTCCGCCGGGTTCGAGCGTGAGGCGCGAACCGGAGGGGAGCGAGGTGCCGTCGGGGCCGCCGAGCGGCAGCGACTCCAGGGCGGAGTGGACCAGTTCGGGGGGTACGGGTCGGTCCGGACATCGGTCGTCGTGGACGAACCACTCGACCTCGACACCGACCAGGCGGGGCGGGCCGATCTTGAAGCAGACGCCCGACACGTGACTGCGGGCCACGGACTCGGTGAGCGGCGTCACCCCCGCCGGGGGCGGCTGCGCGTTCTGCCGGTCCGGGGGAGTTGTGCGGGAGACGGGTATCACCGGACTCACCATCCTCGGGATCACGAATTGCGGCCCGGTCTACCTTGCCCAGTCTGCTACGGAGCATGCGAGGGCGCTCCGCAAAGAACGCGTGAACGTTCGTTTCCGCAGGTCGGAGGTGGTGCGATCGGGTGATTCGGCTGGATCTCGAGGAGATCCCGAGCGGCTTTCGGATGCCTTTCGGGCGGCTTTCGGGAAGGTTCGGTGCGGGGGGCGCGAGCGGCGCGGCCGGCCCACGGCCGGAGGGGGGACGGGTGGGGCTCTAGAGCTTTTCCAGCCGGCGCAGGACGGTGTCCAGCAGCGGGCCCGGCAGGGCGTAGTTGAGGCGCAGCGAACCGGCGCCGCCCGGGCCGAACTCCGTGCCGGCGGTCGACTCCAGGCCGCAGCGCTCCAGCAGTGCCCGGCGGGCGTCGGCGGGCGGCAGGCCGAGCGCGGCGGCGTCCAGCCAGAGCAGGTACGAGGCCTGCGGCGCCGAGCGGACGGCCGGGCCGAGCAGGCCGGTCAGCCGGGTGCGGGCGGCGGCGAGGTGGGCGAGCAGGGCGTCCAGCCACGGGCCGCCCTCGGCCAGGGCGGCCCGCTGCATCGTCTGCTCCAGCAGGCCGCCCTCCCAGAGGCCGTAGCCGGCCAGCTCCTCGGCGAACGCCGTGCGCAGCCGCGGGTCCGGGACGAGGGCGAAACTGCTGGGCACGCCGGAGCAGTTGAAGGTCTTGCCGACCGAGCTCAGGGTGACGGTGCGGTGCCGCAGGGCCGGGTCGACGGCGGTGACGGCGACGGGGTGGGCGTGGCCGGGGCCGGGGCCGGGGCCGGGGCCGGGGCCGGTGAGGTCGGGGTGGGTGAGGTCGCCGTGGACCTCGTCCGAGACCAGCACGGCGCCGGCCCGCGCCGCCCGCTCGGCGAACGCGCGCAGCTCGTCGGCCGTCCACACCCGGGCGGAGGGGTTGTGCGGGTTGGTGAGCAGCACGGCGGTGGTGGGGCGGGGGAGCGGGCCGAGGGGGAGCCGGTAGCCGTCCGGGCCGAGCGGGAGCGGCAGTTCCCGGTACGGGAGGCGGGCGGCGCGGCACAGCTGGGCGAAGCCGCCCCAC
>NZ_JZKH01000065.1 GCF_000961885.1 Streptomyces rubellomurinus | reverse complement strand
GGGCGGGAGGGCAGGGCTGTGACGCTGGGCATGGAAGCACCTCTGAGCCTTAAGGCAAATGCTTTGCGTTTAGCACTCTAGGCTCGCCCTCCACCAAAACGCAAATATTTAGCTTTTGTGCGCCTCGGCGGGAGGAGACGCGGCGGGAGGAGCGGGAGGAGGCGCGAGACGGCCGAGCGCCGCCGCCACCAGGTGACCGGTGTAATCCTCCGACAGGTCGCCAGGGCGGAACAGGATCCGGTACATCAGGGGGGCGACGACGACGTCCAACAGGGTCTCCACGCCGGGCACGGCCTCCCCCCGCCCGGCCGCGCGCACGCCGATGGCCTTCAACTGCTCGGCGGCGTAGTCGGAGCAGCGGGCCGCGTTGCCCTGCTCGGGGTCGCCCAGCAGGGCGTCACGGATGTAGGCCGCGCCCGCCGTCGAGGACATCTCCTCGGCGAACTGCACCGCCCACGCCTCCAGGTCCGCCCGCAGGCTGCCGTGGTCGGCCGGCGGGGCCTCCGGGCGCAACCGCTCCACGGCCACGTCGGACAGCAGTTCCCGCAGGTCCCCCCAGCGCCGGTAGACGGTGGACGGCGTGACTCCCGCACGGGCGGCGATCAGCGGCACGGTGAGCGCGTCCCGCCCCACCTCCGCCTCCAGGTCACGGACCGCCTGATGCACGGACTGCTGGACGCGGGCGCTGCGCCCGCCGGGGCGTGTGGTCGCTCGGGCACTCATGCGCACAGCTTAACGCGAAGAAGTTGCGTCCGACGGGACATCGGCCTGGCCGGACGGCCCGCGTCACGACCCCGGACTCCCCCGGCCGCCCGCTGCTCCCCGCGGCCGCCCGGGCGGGGACGGCGGTGCGCGGGCCGCTCGGTCGGTCAGCGGCGCACCCGGTAGCGCAGGTGAAGCACCCGGTTGCCCTGGATCGCCACGTCAGGGTCCTCCAACAGGTGCTGCGCGTGGACCGACCCGAAGTAGCGCTTGCCGGAGCCGAACACGACGGGTACGACGTCCATGCGCACCTCGTCGACCAGGCCCGCGGCAAGCACCTGGCCGCCGACGTCGCCGGCGGCGACCTCGACGATGCGCTCACCCGCGAGCTCCTGCGCCTTGGCCACGGCCGCCTCGACGCCGTCGACGAAGTGAAACGGCGCCTCGGGGTCCCAGCCCTCGGGCGCCGGCCGGTGCGTCACGACGACCACGTGGTCGATGCCGCTCGGGGGCTTCCCGTCCCAGCCGTCCGTCAGGTCGAAGACGTGGCGGCCGGCGATCGTCACCCCGATCCGGTCCCAGTACGGCCGGATGTAGTCGTAGGACGTCTGCGCCACCTTCAGCTCGCCGCTCTCGTCCAACGGGACGTCACCGCTGGTCAACCAGTCGAACAGCGGTCCGGGCTGGTCGTTCTCGTCCGCGATGAAGCCGTCCACCGACACCGAGGCGTACATGACTACCTTGCCCACGGGGCGCTCCTCTGTTGGGGGATACCCCAAATTAGCGTGTCGTGAGCTGTCGCCGACCCGCCCACGCTGGCGGGCCCTGGCGCCGCACCGCTGCGTGCATGCCTGTCACCTGCTCGGGTGAGGGCGCCCGGACCACCCTGTCGGCATGGTCGGGAACCGTCGTCGGCGACGCGGAGGACGGCCTCGGCGATCTCCCGCACGCGATCCCGGGTGATGCCCGTCCTCGGGTCGCAGTCCGGCGGTCAGGACTTGCGCAGTGCCGGGGCCGGTGCGCCGATCAGCAGTCTGCGGACGGTGTCCCAGGCTCGGTGGAGCGCCGCGGTGACGGTCGGGGGGTCGCTGCCGAGCACGCGCAGCCACGCGCCGGCGTCCTCGGGCAGCACGCTCACGCCGTACAGCAGGCCGCTGTCCGCCAGCGCCTCGTGCAGGGCATCGGCGATCTCGTCGGCGGACACCAGCGGGGTGACGGCGTAGAAGGTGGACATCAGGTCGTGCCCGGCGAGCACGGCGGGGCCAGTGGTCCCGGAGCCGGTGGGCTCCAGGCGGACGGTGTCCAGGGCGAACAGCCGGCCGTCCGGTCTGCGCCACTCCAGGTCGGTGGCGAACACCTGGTAGGCGTTGCGCTCGCCGTGGGCCAGCCGGCCGGCCAGCACGGTCTCCCCGGCGAGCACGGTGGCCGAGGGCGCGGCGGTGATCACCGTGCGCTGGTAGAACCGCGAGTGGCGGTGCGGGATGGTCGGCTCGGGCAGGTACTCGACGTAACTGTCCTGCGCCGCGGTGAGGAAGACCTGCTGGGTGGCGTAGTCGGTGTCCATCCGGTGCACCTTGGTGGCGGCTTGGGTGGTGAGGTGGACGGCGGTGTCGGGACCGCAGTGCAGGTCCAGCCGCAGCCGGTCGGCCTGCACGATGCCGCCGCCGGTGGACATCAGGAAGGTGACGGCCAGGTCCGGGCGGAGCGGGTCGAAGTAGAGCGGGCGCATGATCTGCAGCGGCGACTTCTGGTAGCGGGTGA
Organism: Streptomyces rubellomurinus; assembly: GCF_000961885.1. GTDB lineage: Bacteria > Actinomycetota > Actinomycetes > Streptomycetales > Streptomycetaceae > Kitasatospora > Kitasatospora rubellomurina. The sequence continues at coordinate 44,494 of NZ_JZKH01000065.1, read as the reverse complement.
CCAGTTCGGTCCGCCCGCCGGCCTGCTCGAAGCCCAGCTCCAGCAGGCCGATCTTGCCCGGTCGGCCGACCCCGAGCGCAGCCGGCCGGCCGGCGTGCCGCAGCACGGCGCCGGGGACGCGCGGGGGCTCGTAGTGGGCCGGGGCCAGCCTGGCCGCCGTGGTCACGCCGTGACTCCGCGGTACGACTCGAGCAGCTCGGCGACCTTCTCCAGTCCCTCGCCGGTCAGGCTGTTGGTGAGCACCACCGGGCGGCCCTCGCGCACCCGGTCGGCGTCGGCGGTCATCACGTCCAGGTCGCAGCGGACGTACTGGGCGATGTCGATCTTGTTGATCACCAGCACGTCGGAGTCGGTGATGCCCGGGCCGCGTTTGCGGGGCATCTTCTCGCCCTCGGCGGTGTCCAGCACGAAGAAGAACATGTCGACCAGCACCGGGCTGAAGGTCAGGGTGAGGTTGTCGCCGCCCGACTCGTAGAGCAGGGTGTCGATGTCCGGGAAGCGCTCCAGGAGTTCGGCGCCGGCGGCCAGATTCATCGTCGGGTCGTCGCGGACGGCGGTGTGCGGGCAGGCGCCGGTCTCCACCCCGACCACCTTGGCCGGGTCGAGCAGGCCGGCCAGGTTGCGGCGCACGTGCCGGGCGTCCTCCTGGGTGTAGATGTCGTTGGTGATGACCGCGGGGCGCCGGCCCCGGTCGATCAGCACCGGGACCAGCGCCTCGATCAGCGCCGTCTTGCCGGATCCCACCGGTCCGGCGAACCCCACCCGCAACACGTGGTCGGTCATGTCCCGCCTTCCTCCCTTGCCTTGTGCCTTGCCTGCTTGCGCCGGAGCGCTCAGGTGGCGAACATCCGTGCCTCGGACCGCTCATGGCGGCCCGACATGGCGTCGGCCACCGGGACGCACCCGCCCAGGTCGGCCAACTCCCGTGCCAGCGCGGCCTCGGTGACCTCGCGAATCACCGGGGCCGTCGCCCGCAGCGTGGCCTGCGCCCGGCGGTGGTCGGTCAGCCGCAACCGCAGGGCGGCGCCGGTGAAGCTGACCGCGAAGGCGAACAGGTCGCTCGCCACCGCCTGTTCGGCGGCCACCCGCCCGGACGCGTAGACGACGGCGGCCGCGACCGCCTGGCAGCCGGGCGTCCGCTTGGCGGCCACCAGCTCGGCGTAGTGCTCCAGTGCCTCGCCGCCGATCGCCGGCCGGGCGGTCTCCAGCATCTGCCGGCCGGTGCGGGTGGCGGCGAGCCGCAGCTCGCGGTTGAGCTTGCTCGCGTGCAGCCGCTGGTCCACCTCGACCACGGCGTCCCAGTCGCCGGCGCCCGCCGCGAGGTGCGCCAGCGCCAGCGCGGTGGCATCGGCCGGTCCCACCGAGTGGCGCAGCAGGTCGGTCAGCAGCGCCGGCATGCTGTCCGGGTCCACCGCCTTGGCCTGGTGGAAGCCCTCCAGTCCGTGCGAAAGGGTGTAGAGGCCGCTGGGGAAGGCCGAGTCGGTGAGCTGGAGGCAGAGAAGCAGGCTGTCGAGGGCCGCGGTCACGCGAGGTAGAAGAGGTGGTTGAGCGGCAGGCGTTCGGCCGGGGCGATGGTGGCGGGTTCGCCGTCCAGGGTGACCCGGTAGGTCTGCGGGTCGACCTCGATCCGCGGGGTCGCGTCGTTGCGCACCATGTGCTGCTTGCCCACGGTGCGGCAGCGCCGCACCGGCAGAACCTTGCTCCGGAGGCCGAGTTGGGCGGGCACGCCGAGGTCGACGGCGGCCTGGGACATGAAGGAGACCCGGGTGGCCTGCCGGGCCCGGCCCATCGCGCCGTACATCGGGCGGTAGTGGATCGGCTGGGTGGTGGGCAGCGAGGCGTTCGGGTCGCCCATCAGGGCCCAGTTGATCATCCCGCCCTTGATCACCAGCTTCGGCTTGGCGCCGAAGGAGTTGATCGGCCACAGCACGATGTCGGCCAGCTTGCCGGGCTCCAGCGAGCCGAGGTGGTCGGCGGTGCCGGAGGCGATCGCCGGGTTGATGGTGAGCTTGGCCAGGTAGCGCAGCACCCGGGAGTTGTCGTTGCGCTCGCTGTCGCCGGCCAGCTTGCCGCGCTGGTCCTTGCAGTGGTGCGCGGTCTGGAAGGCGCGGGCGAAGGACTCGCCGATCCGGCCCATCGCCTGCGAGTCGGAGGAGAAGATGCTGATCACGCCCTCGTCGTGCAGCACGGTCTCGGCCGCCACGGTCTCGCAGCGCACCCGCGAGTCCGCGAACGAGACGTCCTCGGGGCTGTCGTGGCTCAGGTGGTGGCAGACCATCACCATGTCGAGCAGCTCGTCGATCGAGTTGACGGTGTAGGGCAGGGTCGGATTGGTCGAGGAGGGCAGCACGTTGGGCTCGCCGGCGATCCGCATGATGTCCGGGGCGTGGCCGCCGCCGGCGCCCTCGGTGTGGAAGGTGTGGATCGTCCGGCCGTCGATCGCCGACAGGGTGTCCTCGTAGAAGCCGGACTCGTTGAGCGTGTCGGTGTGGATCGCCACCTGCACGTCGTACTCGTCGGCGACCCGCAGCGCGGCGTCGATGGCCGCCGGGGTGGTGCCCCAGTCCTCGTGCACCTTCAGTCCGCAGACCCCGGCCTCCACCTGCTCGCGCAGCGCCTCGGGCAGTGAGGCGTTGCCCTTGCCGAGCAGGCCGACGTTGACCGGCAGGTCCTCCACCGCCTGGTACATCCGGGCGGTGTTCCACGGGCCGGGCGTGCAGGTGGTGCCGTTGGTGCCGTCGGAGGGGCCGGTGCCGCCGCCGATCAGCGTGGTGATGCCGTTGGTCAGGCCTTCTTGGGCCTGCTGCGGCGCTATGAAGTGGATGTGCGTGTCGATACCGCCGGCGGTCGCGATCAGGTGCTCGCCGGAGATCACCTCGGTGCCCGGGCCGATCACCAGCTCGGGGTGCACGCCGCTCTGCAGGCGCGGGTTGCCGGCCTTGCCGACGGCGGTGATGAAGCCGTCCTTGACGCCGATGTCGCCCTTGACCACGCCGAGCACCGCGTCCAGCACGATCACGTTGGTGATCACCAGGTCCAGGGCGCCCTGGAGGCTGGTGGCGGCCGGGTCCTGGGCCATGCCGTCCCGGATGCCCTTGCCGCCGCCGTAGACGGCCTCGTCGCCGTAGTGGCCCTGGTTGTGGTCCTGCTCGATCTCGACCACCAGGTTGGTGTCCGCCAGGTGGAAGCGGTCGCCGACGGTGGGGCCGAACAGGTCGGTGTACTGCTTGCGCGCAATGATCGCCATCAGAGCTCGCCCTCCGTGTGCTCGATCCGTGTGCCCCGGAAACCGAGTTCGCCCGCGCGGCGCAGCGCCGCGGCGCGGGTGTGTGCCGAACCGAGCCCGCCGTTCACCAGGCCGCTGAAGCCGACCAGGCGACGGTTCCCGGCGTACGCCGTCAGCTCGACCTCGCGGGTGTCGCCGGGCTCGAAACGGACCGCGGTGCCGGCCGGCAGGTCCAGGTGCATCCCGTACGCCTGCTCGCGGTCGAACTCCAGCGCCCGGTTGACCTCGAAGAAGTGGTAGTGCGACCCGACCTGGACGGCGCGGTCGCCGGTGTTGCTCACCGGCAGGCGCACCTTGTCCCGGCCCGCGTTGATCTCCACGGGGTCGTCTCCGTACAGGTAGGCGGGTTTGCCTGCCATGGCGTCTCTCCTTCGGGCGTGCGTCGGTGTGGTGGGGCGCGCGGGGGTGTGGTCAGTGCCGGTGGGTCGTGTGCGGACGGCGATGGCGGCGGTGATGCCGTCCTCGCCGTGGCCGAGCAGGTGCAGGGCCGCGGCGGCACGGGCGTGCAGCACCTCACTGTTCAGGCGCCCACCGGGTCGTGACAGGAGACCAGTTTGGTGCCGTCCACGAAGACCGCCTCGACCTGGAGCAGCGGGAGCATCTCGCGCACGCCGGGCATCACGTCGTCGGCGCTGACGACCTTCCTGCCGAGCTCCATGCACTCGGCGAGCGAGAGGCCGTCCCGGGCGCCCTCCATGAGGGCTTCGCTGATCAACGCGACGGCCTCGCTGTAGTTGAGCTTCAGGCCACGCGCGCGACGGCGGCGGGCCAGATCGGCCACCACATAGACGTACAGCTTGTCGATCTCCCGCGGGGCGAGGTTCATCGGCCCCTCCTTCAAGAGCTTCAGGGTGGGTGAGCACGGCGGTGCAGGCAGCCCGCCGGAATCGTCTGCCCATGGGAGCAATGGTTTGTTTCGGGGAGTTTGACGGATTGTCACAACCACCGCACCGGCTGCCGGATGCGTGGGAACCTACGGCCAGGGGCGGCCGGGCGATCCGTCCTGATGGCGGATCGCACAGTTGCGCGGGCCACCGGCCGGGCCTCTGGAGTCTCCACATCCGGATGCCAGCACCCCCGTACCGGGCGGGATCTACGCCCCCGGACGTTCTCCTGCCCGCCAGGTCAGAGGGGAGGCACCGAGAGGCTCGGCGGAGCGGTCGAGGTGCGGGCGCAGGGTCGAGTAGGCGATGCGCGTGGGCAGGTAGCTGACCTCGCCGAACGGCCCGTGCACGGTGGCCAGTTCACCTGCGGCGCGGATCGGGTCGGGGGCGGGCAGCGCGGCGACGTCGGCGCGCTGGAACAGCCCGAGGTCCTGCACCCACATGCAGACCTTCGCCAGGTCGATGTGCACGCGCCAGCTGCCGCCCTCGCTCGCTCGCCGGCGCAGCGCCTCGATCATTGCGGCCGCGCCGAGGATCGCCGCGAGGTAGTCGTTGAGCAGGTAGGTCGGCGGCAGCCGCGGACCGTCGAAGGTGCCCTCCTCGGCGGCGAACCCGGTGGCCGCGCAGGCGAGCTGGTCGAAGCCGCCGCGCCGCGACCAGGGGCCGGTCGTGCCCCAGCCGTGGTAGTCCAGCACCACCAGGCCGGGCCGCTGCTCGAACAGGGCCTCGGGGCCGAAGCCCTTGGTGTCCAGGTTGAGGTAGTTGCTGACGTACACGTCCGCGCCGGTGAGCACCCGTCGGAAGGCCGCGGCCTGCGCGGGGTCGAGCAGGTCGCAGAAGGCGGCGCGCTTGCCGATCCCGGTCTCGATGATCATCCCGTTGGGGTCGGGGTGGGTGGGCGAGGAGATGTGCAGGACGTCGGCGCCCAGCTCGGCGCAGATCCGGGCGGCCATCGGGCCTGCGATGACGTGCGAGTTGTCCAGCACCCGCAGCCCGGTCAGTGGCAGGGCCGGCGGCAGGTCCCCGGTGGCCGGGAAGGGCTCGGGTGCGCTGTGGCCCACCTTCTCCAGGTGGATCAGCGGCTGGCCGTCCAGCAGTTGCCCCTGCGGGTGGGCGCGCCACTCCTGCTGCGTGCGTACGGCGACCGCGGTGCCGCCGCGGGAGCAGATCGCCTCTTCGAGGTCGAAGGCGTCCCAGTGGGCGATCGCGTCCGCCATGCGCTGCCGGTCGGGCGGGCAGTCCAGCACCTCGCAGGCGATGTCGCGCAGCTGCGGGTAGGAGAGCAGCACGTAGATGGAGCGGCCGTCGCCGGCGCGGTAGAAGTCGCTGTTGCCCAGCAGGTTGGGGTCCTCCCCCAGTTCGCTCACCGGCACGCCGCCGGCCCGGGTGAGGAAGACCGCCATCAGTTGGTGGATCGCGGACTCGACGGAGACCGTCACGTCCTGCCCGTCCCCGCCCCGCTGGCGCCACAGTGCCGAGGTCTCGGTGCCGAGCGCCGCGAGGGCGGCGGCGCCGGCTTCGCCGATGCGGTGCACGGAGGGGGTCAGCGGGTCGGCGCCGGTGATGGTCACCTTCCCGCCGGCCTCCTCGCCGGTGATGCCGAGCTGGTGGTAGAGGCCGTGCAGTGCGTCGTAGGGGGTCGCGGTCCCGGTCGTGCCCTGGGTCATGTCCCTCGTCCTTCCGTGGTGGCCGGGTTCGTTTTTCCAGGACAGCGGCGGGAATGGGCGGGTGTCCAATACCAAGGGCAGCGGGCAGGGATATGCGATGCCCTATGCATGTGTTCTGACCTGTTGTCATATCCGGTTTGCTATCGGCTTCCCGGGCGGCCGGTATTGGACGCGGCCTGCGGTGCGGGGTTTTCCTTGAAGGCGTCGCGACGACCGGAATTGATACCGCGAAGGGAATGCCGTGAAAGGAATGCTTTCCGGGGTCAGAGTCATCGAACTGGGCAGCGTGATCATGGTTCCGTACGCCGCCCAGCAGCTCGGTGACCTGGGCGCGGACATCATCAAGGTCGAGCCCCCGGGCGGGGACATGACCCGCCACTACCCGCCCGCCCGCCATCGCGGGATGGGTGGCGCCGGCCTCAATCTCAACCGCAACAAGCGCAGTGCGGTCATCGACCTCAAGGCGCCGAACGGCCGCGACGCGCTGCTCGCCCTGATCCGTACGGCGGACGTGTTCCTCACCAACGTCCGCCCGCAGGCCCTGGCCCGGCTGCGGCTCGGGTACGAGGAGCTGCGGGCCGTCAACCCCGGCCTGGTGTACGTCAACGCGCAGGGCTTCCGCTCGGACTCCGCACTCGGCACCCGCGCCGCGTACGACGACATCATCCAGGCCGTCTCCGGGCTGGTGTGGCTCAACCAGCAGGCGGGCGGCGGACCGCGGTTCGTGCCCAGCCTGATCGCCGACAAGATCTGCGGACTGCAGATCAGCCAGTCCGTACTCGCCGCCCTGCTGCACCGCGAGCGCGGCGGCAGCGGTCAGCACATCGAGGTGCCGATGGCCGACACCATGCTCGCCTTCAACCTGGTCGAGCACCTGGCCGGGGCGGTCATGGAAGGCGAGTTCGGCGCGCCGCGCTCGCTCAGCCGCACCCGGCGGGCGCAGCGGACGGCGGACGGCTGGATGTGCATCCTGCCGCACAGCGACCGCAACTGGCGGGACTTCTGCACCTTCGCCGGCCGCCCCGGGCTCGCCGCCGATCCGCGGTTCGCCGACCGCGCGCTGCGGGCCCGCAACGCCGACGCGATGTACCCGGTGCTGGAGGAGATGACGGTGACACGCACCTGCGCGCAGTGGCAGGAGTTCTGCGACCGTGCCGGCATCCCGGCCTCGCCCGTGCACAGCCTGGCCTCGGCCGTCGCCACCGCCTACGCCCGTGAGGGCGGCCTGCTGGCCGAGGCCGAGCACCCCACCGAGGGCCGTTACCGCTCCATCGCCCGTCCGGTGCGCTACTCCGCCGATCCCGTACCGACCGTGCGCCCCTGCCCCGCCCTCGGCGAGCACACCGACGAGGTGCTGCGCGAGGCCGGTTTCGACCCCGCCCTGCTGAACAAGGAGTAGTTCCATGACCGCGACCACCGACACCCTGCAACTGCGCAGGGAGGTACGGGACTTCCTCGCCGAGGAGCGCGCCCGCGGCACCGTGCTCGGGCGCCCCGACTCCTGGCTGACCGGCTGGGACCCGCAATTCAGCCGCCGGCTCGCCGGGCGCGGCTGGGTCGGCATGGCGCTGCCGCCCGAGTACGGGGGCGGCGGGCTCGGATTCGCCGCCCGGGTCGTCGTGATCGAGGAGTTGCTCGCCGCCGGTGCCCCCGTCTCCGCGCACTGGGTCGCCGACCGCCAGATCGGCCCTTCGGTCCTGGCCCACGGCACCGAGGAGCAGAAGCAGCGGTTCCTGCCCGCCATCGCCGCCGGGCGCTGCTACTTCTCCATCGGCATGAGCGAGCAGGAGGCCGGCTCCGACCTGGCCAATGTGCGCACCCGCGCCGAGCGGGTGCCCGGCGGCTGGCGGCTGACGGGTACGAAGAAGTGGACCGGCGGCGCGCACGTCAACGACTACGCGATCGTGCTGGCCCGTACCAGCGAGCACGAGGACCGGCACCAGGGGCTCAGCCAGTTCATCGTGGACCTGCGTGCCCCCGGCGTGCGCACCGAGCCGATCCGTCTGATCAGCGGCGAGCACACCTTCAACTGGTTCCACCTCGACGGCGTCGAGGTCCCCGACGGCATGCTGCTCGGCCAGGAGGGCGACGGCTGGAAGCAGGTCACCGGTGAGCTGGCCTTCGAACGCAGCGGGCCCGAGCGGTACCTCTCCACCTTCCCGCTGCTGGTCTCGCTGACCCGCGAACTGCGCCGGGGCGCGGCCACCCCCGACCAGCAGGCCCGGCTCGGCGCCCTGCTCGCCCGGGTCTTCGCGGTACGGCAGCTCTCGCTCGGCGTCGCCGACGCGCTGGACGCGGGCCGCCCGGCCGATGTGCGGGCCGCGCTGGTCAAGGACCTGGGGACGCGTCTGGAGGGCGACATCGTCCACGAGGTACGGCGCATCCTGCCCGTCACCGCCGACACCGGGGCCACGCCCGGCTCGTACCCCCACCACCTCGCCTACGCGCTGCTGCACAGCCCCGGCTACACCCTGCGCGGCGGCGCCAACGAGATCCTTCGCGGCATCATCACCCGCGGTCTGGAGCAGCAGTCATGACCACCGCCCTCGCCACCCACGTCACCGCCCTGCGCGCGGCGGGCCGCCTCGCCGAGCCCGGCCCGTTCGCCGAGACCGTGCTCGGGCACCTCGCACTCGCGCTCCCCCGGGCCCCGCTGACCGTCGCGCTCGCCGACGGCCTCACCCTCGCGTACGCCCGCCCCGCCGTCACCGGGGTCGGCCCCGCCGGCACCTCGGGCGAGGACGCCGCCCTGCGCGTGTCGGGCGCCCTGCCCCGGGTGCCGTACGGCGCCACGGCCACCGTCCTCGTCCTGGCCGAGGGCCCGGGCGGGCCCGTCCTGTTCCCGCTCGACCCGGCCCGTACCACCGTCGTGCCCGGCACCAACCTCGCCGGCGAGCCCCGCGACACCCTCCACCTGCACGACTACGCGGTGGCCGCCGACGACGTCCACCCCCTCAGCCCGGCCGAGCTCGCCGAGGCCGGGCTCCGCGCCGCCCTCGCCCGCGCCGCGCTGATCGCGGGCGCCGCCGAGCGCTGCGTCGAACTGACCGTCCGGCACACCGCCACCCGCACCCAGTTCGGGCGCCCGCTCAGCCGCTTCCAGGCCGTCAAGCAGGAGGAGGCTCGCCTGATCGAGGAGTCCGCCCTGGTGGGCGCCGCGGTGGACGCCGCCGCCCGCGAGCTGTCGCTGGTTTCCGTGGCCGCCGCCAAGGCGCAGGCCTCCGCCTCGGTCGCCGAGATCGCCCGCATCGCCCACCAGCTGCACGGCGCCATCGGCTTCACCGAGCTCGGCGACGTGCGCCTTGCCACCACCCGGCTGTGGTCCTGGCGCGACGAGGACGGCGACGAGTCGTCCTGGGCCGCCCGGCTGGGCCGCGAGGCGCTCGCCGCGGACGACGTCTGGGCGCTGCTCGCCGTCTGACCCGCCCGTCACCCGGGCCCCGGCCCGCCGGGCCGGGGCCCCCGCCCCCCCAGCCGATCTACGCTCGCCTCATGGATCTCACGCCCCGCCTGCTGGAACAGTTCACCGTCCTGGCCGAGGAGAAGCATTTCGGCCGCGCGGCAAGCCGGTTGATGATGAGCCAGCCCCCGCTCAGCCAGGCGGTCCAGCGCCTGGAGAGGATCGTCGGCACCCGCCTGCTGGAGCGGAACAGTCAAGGCGTCAGCCTCACACCCGCCGGTGAGGCCTTCGCGGCCGACGCCCGGCGGATACTGGAGGCGCAGGAGTGCGCCCTCGCCCGCGCCCGCCGGATCGCCTCCGGCCAAGAGGGCGAGCTGCGTGTCGGCTTCGTCAACAGCCTCGGCCACTGGCACCTGCCGCGTCTGCTCGCCGACGCCGCCGAGCAACTGCCGGGCCTGCGCCTGCACCTGCGGCAGACATCCACCGCCGAGCTGACCGAGCTCGTCCGCAGCGGCGCCGTGGACCTCGCGCTGGTACGCCAGCCCGCGCTCGACGACGACCTGACCGTCCACCGGCTCACCGAGGAACGCCTCTGCGCCGCCCTGCCCGCAGCTCACCGCCTCGCCGGGGCCGACCGCCTGTGCCTGGCCGACCTGCGCGAGGACTCCTTCGCCCTCCCCGGCGACGGGCCGCTCCGGCAACTGGCCCAGCGCATGCTCCTGGCCTGCGACCGCGCCGGTTTCGTCCCCACCGTCCGCGCCCACGCCGACGACCTGCCCGGCCTGCTCAGCTACGCCGCCTCCGGCCTGTGCGTCACCCTCGCCCCCGAGCACACCGCCGCGCTCTCCTTCCCGGGCGTGCGCTTCCTCCCCCTCACCGACGAGGCTCCCGAACTCACCACCACCATCGCGGCCCTGCACCGGCCCGACGTCGACCCGGCCGTACGCTCGCTGCTGGCCCTCGCAGCCGCCTCGTTCGCGGGTTGAACGCCGGGCTCGCGTCCACCGGGCACGGCCCACGGTGCGTTCACGACGAGGAGTCGGGCCCTGCCGGGGTCCTCGCCCTGACGCACACCCGCACCCGGACCGGCCCGCTTGCCGTACCGCCGCTCGTCACGGCCGGTGCGGGGTCGTCGCCGTGGCAGCTTCGTCGGCGCCGGGCGGCAGGGTCGGCAGCGGCCAGGACGGATCCGGTGCCCAGGTCGGCCAGCCGCCGGCGAACGGTCCGGTGCGGTCGTCCAGCATGCCGATCGCCCGGCCTCGGGCCCGCTCGATCTGGCGGCCCGTGTGGTCGTCGACCACGCCGAGGCGGCGCAGCTGGGCGTACTCCTCGGTGTCCTTCCAGTGGTGTCCCGACAGGTCGGGGGTGATGACCAGGTCGAGGGCGAGGTCCATGGTGTCGATGCCCAGGCCGGGGCGGCGCCGGTAAGGGTGCTCGAAGTTGACGTACCAGCGCAGCGGCTCGTGGGTGGTGGCGTCCTGGAAGCAGTGCACGGAGAACCACTCGCCGGCCAGGAAGTGGCTCAGCAGCTCGGTGTTCTGCCAGCGGTACGGGCCGAGGGTCCAGGCGCCGGCCGCCAGGTCGTCCAGGCCCTGCCGGCGGGCGGTGTCGTCGCCGGTGCGCGTGGAGGTGATCCAGGTCGTCGGGGCCAGGCTCTCGATGCCCGGCCAGTAGGCCAGGGTCAGCACGTGGTCGGTGTCGTCGATCACCCGTTGCGGCATCGCGGTCCACACCCGGTCGGCGTGGACGTCGCGGCGGATCGCGGTGGTGCCGGGCTCGAACAGGACGGTGTCGGTCATGGCGGAGAGTGTTCCCGGCCCCGGTGCCGGGAAGTCCGCTCGAAGGTGTGACGGCGGGTCAGGGCGTGGGGAGGTCGTCGCGGCCGGCGGCCCAGCGGTTCGGCGGCTGCGGGGTGTCCAGGCGCTTGCGCGGCTCCTGGACGGCCCGGGCGAGGGCGCCGGATTCGGCGCTTCGACCTCGGTGCGCTTCGCGCGGGCCCGGTGATCGCGGAGCGTCGCGGCCCCGCGGTCACCAGGCCCTGTGCCTCTTGGGGTGCCCCGGCGCGTCTGTCGGCGCCCGGGCGGGGTCAGGAGGCCGGTACGGGCTGTTGCGGGGCGAGGGAGTTGCCGGCCGGGATGTGGCCGCAGTCGGAGGGGGCGGGGCGGCCGGCGAAGCGGTCGTTCAGCCAGGCGAGGGCCTGCGGGGCCCAGGCGGCGGGGACACCGAAGTGGCTGAGGGCGTCGTACTGCTGGTACGCGAGGGCTGCGGTGCCGCTCGCGCAGTACTGGCGGGCGAGCGCGCGCACGTCCCCGGCGACCGCCACGCCGTCGCCCGTGCCGATGCCGGGCGGGTTGGCGAAGGTGCCTTCGAGGACGCCGGCGTTGCCCTGGGCGAGGTAGCCGGGCACGGTCGGGGTCGGGGCCGAACCGAGGTTGGTCCGGTTGACGGCCGCGACGTAGGGCTCCACCGAGTTCGGGTCGGCGTACTGGGGCTTGGCCATCGCCTTCCAGCTCAGCCCGGGGTAGTGGCCCAGGGCGTCGGTGAGCGAGGCGTGCTCCAGCTGCCGGTAGACCGAGCGGCCGTAGTCGTTCAGGTAGGGCGTGAGGTCGATGCCGGAGGAGCGCGAGACCCCGATCAGCGCCATCGGGATGATCCCGCTCCACATCAGCGAGCCGTCGATGTACCTGATGTTGTGGGCCGGGTCCACCAGCAGCCCGCCCTCGGCGTAGCCAACCAGCCTGGCGTTCACCTCGGGCGCGTAGCCGGGCGCGAGGGCCGCCGCCCAGGAGGAGGCGACGGCGCCGCCGGAGTACCCCATCAGCCCGAACCGGGTGTCCGGGGTCAGGCCGGTCGCCGGGGATCCGGTCGCGGCCCGGATCGAGTCCAGGGTGGTGATGGCGTACTCCGGCCCGGCTCCGAAGTCGGCGCTCTGGCCCTCGGTGTCCGGGATCACCACGTTGTAGCCCTGGGCGAGCAGCGGCACCAGGAAGATCGCCTCGGCGCTCGGGATCGCGCCGCCCAGGCTGAGGTTGCCCGCCACCGCCCGGGAGGGGCCGTCCGCCGGGTCGAGCGAGTCGTAGAAGGACTGGTACGAGACGGCTCGGCCGCTGTCCCCGGTCAGGCTGCGGAGCACGGTGGTGACGTTGGCGGCCGGGCGGCCCTGGGCGTCGGCGGTGCGGTAGAGCAGCTGAACCGCCGTCACCGGGGTGGGCAGCCCCAGGACGTGGTACGGCAGGGTCCGTGTCCTGAGGACGGTGCCCGGTGCGAGCGAGTCCAGCGGGGTGCTGCCGTCGTAGGAGTAGAAGGGGTCGCTCGCGGCGGCGGCGGAGCTCGCCGAGGCCGGGCCGGCCGTGGCGGCCGTGGCGGTGGCGGTCAGGGTGGTGGCGGTCAGGGCGGCGGTGACCGCGGCGGCGAGCAGCCTGGACGTGCGTTTGCGCATGACTCCCCCGGGTGGCTGGGATTCCTGATGGCCTGTCGCAGGACGCGTGTTACCAACAGGTAGCCGGCGTCCCGGAGACCATCATGGCGACGGCCGGGCGCGCTGTCTGCGGGGCGGGCGACGGAAGTTCCCGCTCTGGTCCGTGACCGGTCACGCCGTCTCGCGGCCGGTCGCGATGCGCCGTTGTCCGCGGGGTGTCCCGTCGACCCTGGCTGCTGGTGGTGCTGGTCGGCACGGCGGCCGCCGAGGAGAACCCGGCCGTCGCCGAGATGCCGGCCACCGTCCCGGCCGCAGCCGCCCGGGCCCCGCTCAGCTCTTCCGCGCGCCCAGGACGCAGAATTCGTTGCCCTCCGGGTCGAGGAGGGTCACCCAGTGCTGCTCGTCCTGCGCGGTGTCGGCGAGCCGGGCACCGAGGGAGAGCAGCCGGGCGACCTCGGCCTCCTGGTCGTCCGGGCGGAAGTCGGGGTGGAGCCGGTTCTTCGAGGTCTTGCCCTCGGGGACGGGCACGAAGAGCAGCCCCGGCATCCGGTCCGGCTCGGGCCGGATCTCGATGATCTCCTCGTCCTCGTCGACCACGACCCAGCCCAGGGCCTCGGCCCACCAGCGCCCGAGGGCGATGGGGTCGGAGGAGTCGACGATGATCTGTTCCCATGCGAGTGCCATGGGCGTGATCATAAAGAGGGTCGGCCGGCCGCCCACGCCCGGGCCTCCGCTCGCGAACTGCGGTGGCAGCCGAATTTCGGCCCGGGTCGGGTGCGGTCGCGTCCCGCGGGCCGACCGGCGCGGGGAGGAACCCGGACAAGGGGGTACGTGGTGAACGATGTTCCGGATCTCGGGCCCGTGCCCCGGCGGATCACCGTCAGTGCCGAACAGGCGGGGCGGCTCGTGGCCGAGCAGTTCCCGCACTGGGCCGCGCTGCCTGTGACGGCGGTGGAGAACGGCGGCTGGGACAACCGGACCTTCCGCTTGGGCGACGACATGCTGCTCCGCCTGCCCAGCGCGCAGGAGTACGCCCTGGCCGTGGAGAAGGAGCACCGTTGGCTGCCCGAGCTGGCACCCGCTCTCCCGCTGCCGATCCCGGTGCCGCTGGCGAAGGGGAGCCCCGGTGCGACCTACCCGTTCGCGTGGTCGGTCTACGGGTGGATCGACGGCACGCCGGCGACGTTCGAGTCCGTCGCCGATCCGATCCGCTTCGCCGAGGACCTGGCCGACTTCGTCGCCGCGTTGCGAAGCGTCGATGCCTCGCACGGGCCACAGCCCGGCAAGCACAACTGGTTCCGTGGCGCGACGCTGCGGACCTACGAGGCGCGGGCGCTCGGCGCGCTGGAGGAGCTGCGCGGCCACATCGACGTCGCGCCGGCCCACGAGTTGTGGACGCGGGCGCTCCGGGCGCGGTGGGACGGGACCGACGTCTGGTTCCACGGCGACCTTGCCCGGGGAAACCTCCTCCTTCGGGACGGACGGCTCTGCGCCGTCATCGACTTCGGTACGTGTGGCGTGGGGGACCCCGCCTGCGACCTCGCGATCGCGTGGACCCTGCTCTCGGTCGACGGCCGCGACGTGTTCCGGAAGCGGCTGGGCGTCGACGATGCGACGTGGGCGCGCGGACGGGGCTGGGCGCTGTGGAAGACGCTCGTCTCGTGCGCCGACAGCCTGGGCGAGGACGGCGCTGACGCCCGTGACGCGCGACGTGTGCTCTCGGGGATCCTCACCGATCGAGGCTGAGGGGTCGTAGGGCAGGTGGACCCACCGGGCAGTGGGGCATGACGTACCTGCGGAACTCCACCGTCACCCCGGGCCTCGCCGACGACGGCTCGGTGTCGCCGCCGGTCGGGCGGCCGGCGGCGTGTGGTCGCCGGAGGCTACGTCCGGACGACGATCACGTCGATGCCCGGCCCCGGCGGCGTCTCGACGTTGCCGGCCGCGTCCGTGGCGGTGGACGTCACCCGGTGGATGCCGAGGCCGGACGGCGGCCGCACCCGCCAGGTGCAGTGCCGGTGCGTGCCGTCCGTGCAGGTGAGCTCGGCGCGCCGTACCAGGGTCGGGCCGGGGACCTTCGGGGTGAAGACGACGTCCACGTGGTCGACGCCGGAGGCGTTGTCGCCGGCGGTGCCGGTGACGTACTGGTCGTCGTGCGGGCCGCCCGCCGGGACGGCCACGAAGATCGCCTCGGACGCGGTGGTGAAGGCCGAGCGCGGCGGGGTCCGGTCGAGCCGGACGGTGTACGTCTTCTCGCTCTCCTGGTTCCCCGCCCGGTCTCTGGCGTGGAAGGTGATGACGCTCTCGCCCTCCTGGGTGATCGTCAGGGCGGCCGTGTCGCCGGGCACGGTGGTCTGCGGGGTGCTCTGGGCGCCGCTCGTGCGGTAGCTGACGCTCGCGACGCCCGAGCCGCCGGGTTCGTCCACCGCGGTCAGGGTGACGTGCCCGTCCGCGGTGATCCAGCCGGCCGGGTCGGGGGTCGGGCCGAGGGCGGCCGTGGTGACCGGCGCCGTCCGGTCGATGCGCACCGTGAGGTCCTTGGCGTCCTCGGTGTTCTGCGCGCGGTCGACGGAGCGGTAGGACATCGTGTGGACGCCCGCGGTGGTCACCGGCACCGGGCCGGTGTAGGTGGTCCAGCCGCCGCCGTCCAGGGTGTACTCGGTGCGGGCGACCCCGCTGAGGTCGTCGGTGGCGCTCAGGGCGACGGCGACGTCCCCGTTGTTCCAGCCGGCGCCGTTCGGCGGCGGGTCGGCGGTGGCGGTGGTGACGGGCGCGGCGGTGTCGACCGGCTGGATCTGCTGGAAGACCTGCGCGTCGGGTTCGTGGATCTCCTGCGGCTGCGGGAGGCCGGGGACGGTGGCGCCGCCGATCGCGCCGCCCTTGAGGCGGATGTGCGCCCAGTCGTCGTACCCGTCGAGTCTGACGCTCTTCGTGCCATCGTTGTTGACGTCGGAGGCGACGGTCCCCGGGTCCTTCGAACCGTTGCAGTTCCAGTCCATGTAGCCGGCCCTGTCGACCCGCGCGGCGATGAACGAGCCGGCGCAGTTGCGCTTGACGTCGTAGCGCACGCCGCTGCCGCTGGCCGGCACGGACGCCTCGTCCAGGTGGGTCTCGTCGACGGTGGTGGCGATCCGGGAGTAGTCGACGAACCGGTCGCTCCCGTGCGGCAGGCCGTCGTCGGAGTACAGGTAGTTCATGACGCTGAAGTAGTGCGGCTTGAAGTTGAGGTCCTCGAAGCCGCCGTGCTTGAGGCCCAGGTTGTGGCCGAGTTCGTGCATCAGGTCGGTGGCCTGCTGGTTCTTGTCGCCGACCTGGCCGCTCTGGAGGCCGAGGGAGAGGATGAGGTCGCTGGCGCCGTCCGGGGAGATGCCGGTCCAGGAGGTGCCGGGGATGAGCTGGTGGGCGGCCACGGCGTAGTGGAACACCGGTGCGCGGCCGGAGCTGACGAAGCCGCCCGGGGCCTTCTTGATGGCGTCGAGGGCGTCCCATGTGTACCTGCTGTTGTTCTGGCAGCTGCCGTCGCCGTCGCAGGTGCCGAGGCTGGCGGTCTCGGTCAGCTGCCGGGCGCGGCTGTACCCGCCCCAGGTCTGCTGGGTGGCGTGGTTCATGATGCTGCCGGGCCCGGCATCGATGTGCAGGTTGATGCCGGGGCTGGTCGCGCCGCGACGCTGGAACGGCGCGTTGGCGAAGGCGTCGACGAGCAGCTTGGCCGCCGCCGGATCGAACTGGTGGCTGTGGGCGTTGCCGGGGCTGGTGTCCGCCATCCAGTCGACCTGGACGAAGATGTCCGGCCTGTTGACGTCGGCGCCCATGGCGGGCAGGTCGATGAACTGCTGGCCGCTGCCGTCGCCCGGGTCGAGGCTGACGCCGTGCTGCTTCCACTCGTCGGCGATGCCGTCGCACATCTTGGAGTTGCAGTCGAAGGTGTAGGTGGCGGTGGCGTTGTTGCCGTCGCCCCCGTCACGGTTGATCTTGTAGCCGCTCGGCACCGTCTCGCTGTAGCTGTTGGAGAGGTAGAACGGGTTGTCCCAGTGGATCCGCAGGTCGGGGCCGCGCTCGCCGTCGATCGCGAAGAAGGCCGACCCCTCGGTGCCGGTCATGAAGCCGTTGGACTCGGACTCCCAGCTGGCCGTCGCCCCGGCCTCGATGCGGGCGGGCGGCTCGTGGGTCCAGATCCCGTGGTCGAGGTAGTGGTTGGTCAGCACGAGCGCCCGGTCACTGGTGTTGTTGAGGACGATCGTGGTGCTGCGGGCCGCCCGGACGGCCGCCTCGGCCGGCGGCGGCGCCGTGCCGAACCCGGTCCCGGCTCCCAGCAGCGCCAGGCCGAGCACCGCCACGGCCCGTACGGCCCGGCCGCGCCACCGTGCGCCGCCTCGCTCGCGTCTCATCCGCCCTCACTCTCCGTGCCGCATCGGCCCCGTGCTCACCGTGGGGCGGCCCTTGGCCCCGGGCATCCGGGCGGGGCCCGAACGGGGACGGAAGACGGTCGAACGGCCGGACCGGGCTGGCCTCCCCGGGTGAACGGGCCCCGAACGGCTGCGGCCACGGTGGCGGGCGGGTTCGCCGGCCGCCGCCGTGGCCGCCCTCACGAGCGGTGATCAGTTGGAGCGGCCCGCCACCTGGTTCGAGTACTTGACCAGGGCGCTGTTGCCCGCCTGGTCGAACGCCTCCACCTTGGTCTTGAAGTCGGCGGCGTACTTGGCGTTCTTGGACAGCACCCAGAAGTCGGGGGCGCTGAACTCACTCGTGTTGCCCCAGTCCTGGACGGAACGGCACGCGGTGGAGACGGTGTCCCACCCGTAGCCGACGTACCTGCGCTGGATGCTGATGCACACCCTGGAGATGCCGCCGGCGTTGGTGTAGCTCCCCGACCCGGAGACCTTCTGGTACGCGTCGGTCTGGTTGACCACCGTGAAGCCGACGTCGATCCGGTCGCCTTCCGCGGCGTGGGCGGTACCGGCCGTGCCGAGCATCGCGGCCCCGGCGGCCGCGGCGGACACCGCGGCCACGGCGATCTTCCGGATGGACTTCTTGACCATGACGACTCCTTCGTGCTGGTTGAACGGTCAGCGACGAAGATGCCGTTCGGGCGTAGACGTTTCGTCGACGGCGAGTCAACAGGGCGTTCACGAAAGGCCTGCGCCCGCGTCCGGGGGCCGGTGGCCGGGGGCCGAGTCGCTCAGGGGCCCCGGTCGCACAGGGTGAAGACGTCGTCGGGGTCGCCGGTCTCCACGGCGAACACGATCGGGATGGCCATGCCCGTGACCGTACCGATCAGACGGAGGGTCACCAACGGGATGTCGGTGGGACGGGCGTGTTCGGCCACCGCCGGTTCGCTCTTGCGCATCTGACGGATGCTCTGCATAGTTGCCTGGCATCCCGATGATCACATCCGGCGCGACTGTTTCACCGCGGCTATTGGCATGGTCATGGCCGAAATGCTGTCCGGGTTCGCCGCACCGCGGTCCCCTGGGCTGGAACCGCTCGGCCCCGGTGTCCCGTGTCAGCACGTCCCTTCCAGGAATGAGGAGAAGGTCATGCGTTCCGCCGCCAAGACCGGGCTGCGTGCCCTGGCTGTTCTGGCCCTCACCGTGTCGGCCGTTTCCGTGGCTCCGGGCGGCGCCACGGCCGCGCCGACCGACTCGAACGGCAGCTTCCAGATCGGCACCTTCGCGGGCAAGTGCCTCGACGTCTGGGGCGCCGGCACCAACGACGGGGCCGGCATCGACCAGTGGACCTGCAACGGCCAGGCCAACCAGCGGTTCACGATCGTGCCGGGCAACGACGGGTACGAGATCCACACCTTCGCGGGCAAGTGCCTGGACGTCTGGGGTGCCGGCACCAACGACGGGGCCAGCATCATCCAGTGGACCTGCACCGGCAGCCCCAACCAGGAGTTCACGTTGGTGCCGCACCCCAACCACCAGACCGACATCCGCACCTTCGCGGGCAAGTGCCTCGACGTCTGGGACGCCAACGTCAACGACGGGGTCAACATCATCCAGTGGATCTGCACCGGCAGACCCAACCAGCAGTTCACGCTCTCCTGAGCGGATCCGAGCGGCCTCCGGACGCGACAGCCGGCCGGACGTCGGCCCCCGTGACCGCCCGCCGGCCGCCGTCCGGGCCGGCGGGCGGGGGGCTCACGGGTTCAGCCGCCGCAGGGTGAAGGCCGTCGCGCGGTAGGAGGACCGGGCCACGGTGGAGTTGGCGTGGGCGGCCTGCGCGACCGCGAGCCGGTTGCCGGAGTGCTGCGGCTCGAGGGGTCAGCCGGCGACGGTGTCGGCGGGTGGGTGGAGGGCGTCCAGGAGTGCGCCCTGGTGGTCGGTCAGTTTGCCGTCGGTGCGGGCCTTGTGCTGTTTGCGCAGCCAGGCGCCGGGGCGGAAGGTGGGGTCGGCTTCGCCGCCGGTGCGGTTGGCCGGGCCGGTGAGGGTGCCGCCGGCCTCCAGGTAGGCGAGCAGGCGGCGGTAGGAGCGGTTCCAGTCCGGCTCCAGGTGCCACAGCTCGTCCAGGACGGCCAGCTTGGCCACCTGGTCGCCGGTGAGGCCCGCGGCCCTGCGCTGGCGGCGCATCCACGCGCCGACCGCGTAGTCGTCGAGCTTCGCGGTGGCGGGGATGGCGAGGTGGCCGTGCTGGTGGTGGAAGGCGGCGGCGTAGGCGTAGCCGCGTTCCCAGGCGTTGGCGTTCTTCGACCAGATCATGCCGAGCGCGTCCAGCTCGAAGACGCGGGCCGCGTCGAGCAGGTGCTGGGCGTTCAGGTGGCGCTGGCGGGTGAGCCAGGAGATCAGCTCGGCGTGCTCGGTCCTGTCGGTGGGGTCGAGGTGGCCGTGCCGGTGGTGGAAGCCGGCTGCGACGGCGTGCATGCGCTGCCACTCGAGCGCGCGCGGGTGGAAGGCGCGCAGCTTGACGCTCCGCAGGATCTGGGCGGCGTGGCGGCGGGCGTTGATCAGCAGCCACTCGACCGGCGACTCGACCGGCGCTGCGGGCTGTTCGCCGTGCCCGGCCTCGGCCGGCTCGGGCGTGGTGGTGTGCGCGGCGCCCCGGGGGCGGTGGGCGCGCAGTTCGGTGATCCGGCCGGCCACCCGGGCGTCGTGCGCGGCCAGTGCCCGCAGGACGCGCCAGATGGTGCGGAACGACGACGCTTCGATCTCGGCGTCGGGGACCTGGGGCGGGTCGGCGGTGGCGGTGTCGTCGCCGGTCCCGGGGGTGGGCAGGTAGACCGGGACGACGACCCAGGAGACCTTGCCCTGGCGGTAGGTCTGGCGCAGCGCCCGGCCCACGGCCTGGACGATGTCGATGACCGAGCTCTTGGGGTCGGCGAAGCACACGGCGTCGACGGCGGCGACGTCGATGCCCTCGTTGAGGAGGCGGGAGTTGCAGATGATGCGGCACTCCTCGCCTTCCTCGCCGGGCCGCTCGCCGGTGGGGGCCTTGAACGTGGCGAAGGCGGCGCGGCGGTCCTTGAGGCGGTCGGTGCCGGCGACGGCGAGTGCCGTCAGCCGTTGCGGGCGCTGCGCGTCGGGCAGCAGTTCGGTGGCGGCCGGCAGGCCGGCGGCGAAGTCGCGGGCGGCGGAGACCCGGGAGTGGAAGGTGATGACGCGGCGCAGCCGCAGGTCGTTGACGGCGCGCAGGACGGCGGTCTGCAACGCGAGGCGCAGCAGTTCCTCGTTGGAGCGCTGGGTGCGCAGGTCGGCGACGGCGGGGAGGTTGAGGAGGTCGCGCAGGTCGGCGTCGGTGACGACGGGGACCAGGACGCGGTAGTCGGCGAGGTAGCCGTGTTCGATGCCCTGGGAGAGGGTCCAGGTGAAGACGGTCCTGCCGTAGATCGTCTCGTCGTCCATGGAGCAGAGGGCGGGCAGTGCCTGGCCGTCGGTGTCGGCGAGGTCGGTCAGGCCGTCGTTCGCGCGCCGGTCGTCGGCGATCCTGGGGGTGGCGGTGACGTACAGGCGCCTGCGGGCGGGGACCTGGGTGTCGTCGTGGACGGCGGCCCACGCTTTGCCTTGGGCGCCGGCGGTGCGGTGGGCCTCGTCGACGACGACCAGGTCCCAGGCGGGTAGGCCGAAGTCGTGGTGGGCCTGGGCGATGCGCTGCAGGCTCGCGTAGGTGGCGTACACGGTGACGGGTTCGCCGGGCTTCTCGGCGGTGATCAGGTCGGCGATGCGGGGGGCCTGTGTGGTGACGCGGGCGTGGACGCGGCCGCCGGCCTCCGCGCTCTCCAGTGCTTCCTGACGCGAGCACGCCGCCACGGCCAGGCCCCGGCGTGCGCCGCGCAGTGACCAGGCTTCGGCGGTCTGCTCCAGCAGTTCGATCGTCGGTACCAGCACCAGGACGGAGCCCTTCGCCGCGAGGCGTCGGGCGCAGCCGGCGGCGATCAGGGTCTTGCCGGAGCCGGTCGCGGCGACGACGGTGGCGCGGCCGCCGTTCTTCAGCTCGCGCACCGCGGCCGCCACGGCGTCCTTCTGGAACGGGTGCAGTGGCAGCGGGTTGGCCTCGGTGGTGCCGGGCGGCTGCGTCGGGGGCGGCGGCGCGGCCTGGGCGGTGGTGGTGGTGGTGGTCTGCACGGGGGTACTTCTCCTTGGGGTGCCGAGGCGGCGGGCCGCGCGGCCGGGGGCTGCGGGAGGGCCGGGGCGGGCTCCCCTACCGCTGTCCGGGGGGCACCCAGCCGCGGACTTCGAGGTAGGCGATGTCGGCGTCCGCGACGGCGCGGCCGGTCTCCACCAGCCAGGCCTTCATGGCCTCGGTGACGTCGCCGTGGTGGTCGGCGACGCGCCGGGACCACTCGGCGGCGTCGAAGCCGCCGGTGGAGGCGGAGCCGTAGGTGCGTTCCTCGGTGCCGTCCGCGCGGGGGACGAAGCCGCGGCGGATGCCGCCGGAGTCCTGTTCGGACCCGGCGGAGTAGACGTACTGGTCGGCCTTCATCCGGACGGTGAAGGCCAGGCGGCCGCCGGCCCGGCCGGTGGCGTGGACCACCGGGGCGAGGTGGGCGGCGCCGGAGCGGATGGCCTGTTTCCCGGCGCGGCCGGCCATCGAGCCGCCGGCCTCGCCGACGGTGTCCTTGCCGCGGACCCGGGCTCTGTGCCCGGTCCTGGTGCGGCGGCGGCTGGTGTTCGCCTCGGCGATCGCGGCCAGGGCCTCGGTGTCGCGCTCGCCGCCGCGCACGGCCTGGACCAGCTGGCGCAGCGCGCCGACCATGCTCGCGCCTTTGCCGCGGGTGAAGAACTGGGAGACGAGGGAGGCGTCGCGGCCGAGCATCGTGGCGACCTGGCGTCTGGTGTAGCCCTGGTCGATGAGTTCCTGGGTCAGGCGGGCGGCTTCGTTGGGGGTGGTCGGGTCGGCGGGGCTCACTGGTGGCTCCCCCGGGCGGCGAGTTCGGCGCGGCCCCGGGCGCGCAGTGTGAGGTACTGCTCCTGGGTGGTGGGGTGCTGGAGGGGGCCGGTGAGGTGGCCCTTGAGGAGGTAGTCGCCGGGTTCGCCGCGATGGGGCCAGGGCTGGCGTTCGGTCAGGGCGATGGCGTCCGTGCCGAAGTAGACGACCGTGCCGGGCTTGGCGTGCAGGGCGCCGGCGTGGCCGGTGACCTCCTTGCCCTGGCGGTGCTTCATGTCCAGCAGGGCCGCGCGGGCGCCGGACCAGACGTAGGCGGCCCATTCGGGGTGGGCGTACGGGTCGCGGGAGAAGCCGGCCTGGCGCTGCCAGGTCACCGTCTGGTCGTTCTGGCCGAGGATCTCGGCTCCGGCGGGGAGGGGTTCGCCGAGCGGGGTGGTGCCGGAGACCAGGCGCGGGCGCTGGGCGAAGCCGCCGAGGCCGAACAGCAGCACGGAGCGGACGGCGCGGCCGGCGAGGTGGGCGGCGGTGCGCTGGCGCTCGTCCGCGTGGATGCGGGAGAGGTTGGTCAGGTCCGCCCAGGCGGCCTTGAGGCGCTTGCCCCATTCGTCGAGCGGCTTGCCGTCCTCGAAGAGCAGGCCGTCCAGGACCTCGATCTTCCACGGCGTCAGGTGGTTGGACAGGGCGAGGTGGATCTCCGCGCCGCCCGCCCAGGTGGTGAAGGTGGTGCCGGGGGCGGACGGGTAGGTCCAGGCGCGGTCGCCGGTGACCGGCGCCGGGAGCAGGCCGACGTGGTTCCAGCCCTGCGGGACGGTGACGCGGATGTTCCAGTGCGAGCAGGACATCAGGGCCTTGGTCTGCTCCTGCTCGCTCATCGCCGCGAAGGCGTGCGCGGTGATGCGGCGCGGGGTGCCGACCGGGGACTTCCACAGGTGCTTGGCGTAGGCGAAGGTGCGGTCGTACTCGACCAGGGCGGGCAGCTGCTCCGGCACGCGCGGGGGCAGGATCAGTTCGGTGCGGCCCTGGCCGGCGGTGGCGTGCAGCAGGGCGCGCAGTTCCTCGGACAGGACCGGGTAGCCGCCGGCCCACTTGCCGCTGGTCGGGATGGTGCGCGACCACAGGTCCCGGCCGGTCTGCGACGGCGAGCCCATCAGGACGGCGTCGTCCCAGTGGCGGCGCAGCGCCTGCCACAGCAGCCGGAAGGCGTCCCGGCAGGTGAGGACGTCGGCGCCGTCCGGGTCGAACCACTCCCCCATGGAGCGGATCTCGGTGGTGGTGCTGTCCGGGGCGGCGGCGGGGGCGTAGCGGCCGACCGGCTGGCGTTGGTGGACGAAGTGGCCGGCGAGTTTGTCGCGGCCGGAGCCGGTCGCGGTGGTCCAGCGCTCGGACGGGGTGTTCAGCCAGGCGGCGACGGCGTCCTTGAGGGTGCTGTAGCGCTCGGCGCCGTCGTGCCAGGGGGCGCCGGCGGTGATGTAGACGCGCTCGGTGCCGGGTGCGGCGTGCAGGACGGCGTCCAGGATCTCGCCGGGGGTGCGGGTGCCGAGGTCGAGGCGCACCGTCTGGTCGCGTACGGCCAGCGCGCCGGTCGCGGCGTCCAGGAAGACCGTCGGGCGGGTCTGCTGGGTGAAGTGGGGGCGTTTGGAGACCAGGCCCGTGGTGACGGCCTCGAAGCGGGCGCCGGCCGGGCCTTCGGGGAGAGTGGGCAGCTCGCGCGGGCCGGCCGCGTCGGCCGACGCGGGGGTGGGGGCGGGGGCGGTGGCGGGGGCGGGTTGCTCGGCCTCGGGCGAGGGCGCAACGGCGGGGGGCTCGATCGGCGCGGGCTCGGCCGCGGGCGCCGGGGCCGGCGCGGGGGCGGCGTGGTCGTCGGTCCGGGTGGCGCGGACGGCGGCCGGGGTCGGGTCCAGCAGCGGGGCGATCCGCACGACGTCGCCGACCGAGAGCCCGGCGGCCTTCGCGACGGCCGGCGCCTGGGCGCCCTCGTACCCCGCGAGCCCGGCCACCCGGCGCGAGCGCTGGGCGGTGAGTTTGTCCAGCTCCTTCTGCGCGGCGGCGACGGCCTTCTCGGCGGCCGTGATCTCGGCGCGCAGCCCGCGCAGGCCGGCGAGCTCGGCGGTGTACGTCGTGCGGTCCATCAGGCCTGCTCCTCCTCGGCGGTGGTGGTGGCGGTGTCGAGGGGGCGGGCCCGGCGGGCGAGGGTGAGCCAGCCGTCCGGGCCCCGGGTGCCGTGGATGTCGGCCAGGCCCGCGAGCAGGAAGGCGTAGGCGCCGCGTTTGGGCGCGCGGGGCCGCGCGGTGCCGTTCTCCCACTTGGCGAGCGTCTCCCGCCGGGTCTTCAGCGCCCGGGCCACCTCGACCTGGGTCAGGCCGGCCGCCTTGCGCAGCCGCTCCCGCTCGGCCGGTGACGGCAGGTCACCGCCGTCCCGGGCCTTGGCCAGCAGCGCGTCCACCGCCGCGAAGATCTCGGACATCGCCCACCTCCTCTCCAGGTAGGCAGCATAGATCACCGCTTATGGCTCGCATTTTTCGTCGCACATCAGTCTCATGGCGGCCGCGGCCGCGCAGGCCATCGGGGGACGCGTGGGGGGACGCGCACGGGCGGCGCGGGGACGGCGTGCGTGCCGGTGCTGGCCGCCGGGCGGGCGGGCGGCCAGACTGGGCGCTGTGACTGACGTGCGCGAGACGCTGGACTACCAGACCTTCGGCCGGGCGGTGCGCGAACTCGCGCAGACGATCGCCGACGACGGGTACGAGCCCGACCTGATCCTGAGCATCGCCCGGGGCGGTGTGTTCGTGGCCGGCGCCCTGGCGTACGCGCTGGACTGCAAGAACATCCATCTCGTGAACGTCGAGTTCTACACCGGGGTGGGCACCACGCTCGACATGCCCGTCATGCTGGCGCCCGTCCCCGACGCGATCGACTTCTCCGGCAAGAAGGTCCTGATCGCCGACGACGTCGCCGACACCGGCAAGACGCTGAAGCTGGTCCACGACTTCTGCCTCGCCCACGTCGCCGAGGTGCGCTCCGCCGTCATCTACGAGAAGTCGCACTCCCTGGTGGAGTGCGAGTACGTGTGGAAGAAGACCGACGACTGGATCAACTTCCCGTGGTCGACGGAACCGCCGGTCGTGCGGCGCGACAGCCAGGTCCTCGACGCCTGACGGCCTTGTCGGGGCCCGCGACCCCGAAGGCTTCGCCGTGATGGGCGTCGTGGAGGCCCCCGTCCACACCCACGACGTCGTCCAACACCCGGACCGGCCCTGGGAGCCGCCGCAGGAGCGTCCTCGCCCCGCAGGCAGGCGGCCAACTGGTAGTGGCGGCGCGGCACTTCGGCGGCGGTGGCGAGGGCCTGGGCGAGCTTGCGGCGGATCCGGTCGTCGTCCATGACGCCGGTGGAGAGGTGGCGCATCGCGGCCGCGTCGCCCCAGACCGGGCGCATGGCGGCGAGGTCGTCGGCGCGGTGGTCCCGCAGCCGCACGAGAGCGGTCCGCAGGACCGGCAGCGCCGTGGGCGCGTGGGCGGAGGTGGTGTTCATGGTCGGACGCCAACGGGCTGGTGGGTGGGTGCGGGCAGCGGGCCCCGCGCGGTGCTGGTCGCAGTGGAACAGCGGCGCGTTGACATCCGATCAACGCCGTCCGGGCGGGGCGTGGACGGCGGCACCGGCCGCGGCGACGAGGACCAGCGGGGCGCGGCCCCTCGCGGGCCGGCGTCGGGCCGGCGTCCGGCCCGGCCCCACGACGCTGCCACCGCGGCCCGGGCCCGGGCGAGCGGTGCTGGCCGGTTGGAGTGAGAGGGCGCGCGCCGGGCCCGGGGCCTGCTCGTTTCGGGCGTAGTTCGCCGCGCCGCCCGTCGCGGGTCTGTGCACGCTTGACCGGGGCCCGAAAAGCCGATCCCGGTGTCGACCGTGCCGGTGCGCCGCCCCGCGGGCCCATCACCGCGCCGACGGGAGCACAGCATGACCGGGACCCCCGAGCCCTTCGACGACGCCGTGCGGGCGGCGGCGCTGCCGGGCTGCGCCGAGGACGCGGGCGCCGCGCTGCGGCAGATGTTCGTGGACCTGACCCAGGGGTCCCGGATGGCGCGCGGCCAGGACCCGGTCAAGCGGCCGGTGTTCCTCAAGCCGCACGGCGTGGCCCGCGCCGCGCTCACCGTCGCCGAGGACCTGCCGGCGCAGCTGCGCGTCGGCTTCCTGGAGGCCGCCCGCACCCGGCCCGGCGGGTTGGAGGCCTGGGTGCGCTTCTCCAGCGACACCGTGCCCGGCCTTCCCGACCTCAGGACCACCCTGGGCGTGGGCGTCAAGCTGTTCGGCGTGCCCGGCCCGAAGCTGCTGGAGGGCTGTACCGAGGCCGGCACCCAGGACCTGCTGCTGCAGAACCACGACGTGTTCTTCGTCGACACCGCCCAGGACATGTGCGAGTTCACCAGGGCCGGTGTCGTCGACGGCAGTTACGAGCGGTACCTGGAGGCCCACCCGGTCACCCGCCGGGTCCTGGCGGAGATGGCGAAGTTCGAGGCGAGCGCGCTGAGCGCCGTCTACTGGGGGGTGCTCCCCTACGCCTTCGGTCCGGACCGGTTCGTCAAGTACAAGCTGGTGCCCGCCGGCTGCGAGGGCGCCGACCCGTCCGCGACGCCGCCCGACGAGGACCCGGCCTACCTCGCCGCCGACCTGGCGCACCGGCTCGGGGCCGGCCCGGCCGCCTTCGACCTGATGCTCCAGTTCCGCACCGACGACTCGACGATGCCGCTGGACATGGCGACGGTGCGCTGGGAGGAGTCCGCGAGCCCGCCCGTGAAGGTGGCCCGGCTGACCCTCCCGCAGCAGGACGTCACCGCCCGCGGCCAGGCCGCGTACGGCGAGAACCTCTCCCTCAACCCCTGGCACGCCCTCGCCGAGCACCGCCCGGTCGGCAGCATCTCCGACGTGCGCCGGACGGTCTACCTGGCCTCGGCCGAACAGCGCCGCGACGTCAACGGCGTCCCGGCCGCCGAGCCGGGACCGGCCCGCCCGCAGCTCACCCCGCCGCCGGCGCGCGACACCCGGATCGTGCGGGCCGCCGTGCACCCCGCGATCGGCGTGGCCCGGGTCGGCGACAGCGCGATGGACGACGTCGTCCTCGCCCCCGAGGTCGACGACCCGCCCCCGCTGCCCGCCGGCAGCTACAAGGACGCCGCCGGCGCGCTGAAGCGCCAGGCCGTCCGCTTCCGGGTCTACGGCTACAACGCCGCCGGCGAGCCGGTCGCCGAACTGACCGCCGACAACGCCGACCTGCGCTGGAAGGTCCACGTCGTCAACTCCAAGGCGGCCTGGTACCAGTTCCAGATCGCCCTGGACATCCCCGAGGCGGGCCAGGCCGACCCCAGCAACCTGCGCAACCCCAAGGTCCCCGCCGCCCAGCGCCAGGACCTGCTGGTCATCGACCCCGGCCCGCGCTGGGTGCGCGGCCGCAACCGCTCTGGCGAGCCCCGGTACCGCTTCGACACCGGCACCTTCCTGGGCAAGCCCGTCTACCTCGGCGAACTGCGCACCGACGACAGCGGCCGGCTGGTCTTCCTCGGCGGCCGCGGCGTCTCCGCCTCGGCGACCGGCGCCCCCGCCGACACCTTCGCCAACAACGACGGCTGGCAC
The DNA here is from genome assembly GCF_000961885.1 of Streptomyces rubellomurinus. Taxonomy (GTDB): domain Bacteria; phylum Actinomycetota; class Actinomycetes; order Streptomycetales; family Streptomycetaceae; genus Kitasatospora; species Kitasatospora rubellomurina. The sequence continues at coordinate 16,895 of NZ_JZKH01000065.1, read as the reverse complement.
GACGACGTCAGCGACGGCCCCGTCACCGCCGAGGTCAGTATCGAGGGCCGCCCGATCCCCGTCGACGGGGCCTGGGTGGTGACCGCGCCGCCCAACTACGCGCCCGAACTCGCCTCCGTGCGCACCCTGTACGACCTGGTCCGCGACGCCTTCGTCACCGAGGGGCGCCTGCCCGAGCCGGCGCAGGTGTCGTTCACCCGCGACGTCCTGCCGGTGCTGCGCCGCCTGAGCGGCCTGCAGTGGGCCAACAAGGGCCTGGCCACCCAGTTCGGCTTCGACGGGCGCGAGGACCTGCTCGCGCGCCTGGCCGACCTGGCCGACCCCTCACCGGTCCACCAGGAGCTGCGCCGCCAGGTGTGGCTGGCCGTGCGCGACTACGAGCGCGACGGCCTGTCGCCGGTGCCCTGGCCGGCCCTGTACGGCGACGCGATGAACCTGCCGCCCCAGTCCGTACGCCAGCACGTGACGCTCTCCGCGCTCCAGTACCGGCTGCTGAAGCGGTGGGCCGGCGGGGACTTCACCGACGACTACGACCCGCACGCCACGCCTCCCGCCTCCCTGGACGACGTCCCGTTCGCCGACCGGCCCGCGACCCTGGACCGGGCGGCCCTGTCGTTCTGCCTCGCCGACGCCTTCCACCCCGGCTGCGAACTCACCTGGCCGATGCGGCACACCACCCTGTACAGCGCCCCCTTCCGGATCCGCCACCGCCGGGCGCCCGCCCCGCCGTACGGCCCCACGCTGACCCCCGAGATCGCGCTGGCCTTCGACGGCCCGCTGTACGCCCAGGCCCCGGGCGACCTGACCCGGTGGATGGCGGTGCCCTGGCAGACCGACACCGCCAGCTGCAAGGCCGGCTACGAGTACACCGTCGGCCTGGGCTCCTACGACCCGTACCTGCCCACCTTCTGGCCGGCCCGGGTGCCCAACCACGTCCTCGCCGAGGAGGACTACGAGGTCGTCGTCGACACCTCCCGGCCGATCGCCGAGCGCCTGGCCGCGTTCCACAAGCGCCGGACCTGGCTGCGCTGGCTGCCCACCCCGTACGTGGCCACCATCAACGCGATGGTGCGCGACTTCGGCAAACTCGGCGTGGTCGAGCGCCGCCCCGGCCCCACCGACGACCCCCGCCTGCCGGCGGAGGTCCTGGTGGAGTCCGAGGTGACGTTCCCGCGCGAGCCCGCCCCGCCGGCCGACCGCAACCTGCTCACCGTGCACGTCGACCTCGGCGCCGACCCCGTCCTGGGCGCGGCCGCCCTGGCCTCGGCGGCCACCACCGCGCCGGCCCCCGACGAGGAGGTCTCGGTCGGGTTCGTCGACAAGGTCAAGCGGCTGCGGCCGAACCGGTGAGCCACCCCGACGCCGTCGTCGCGGGCGCCGGCCCCGCCGGCGCCGTCGCCGCGCTCGTCCTGGCCCGGGCCGGCCACCGCGTCCAGCTCCTGGACGACGGCGGCCCGAACCGCGGTCGACCCGCCGTCAAGATCGGGGAGTTCCTGCCGCCCGCCGTCCGCCCGCTGCTGGCCGACCTCGGCCTGCTGGACGGCTTCCTGGCCGCGGGACACCCGGTGTCCACCGGCACGTACGCGGCCTGGGGCTCGCCACGGCTGCACGGGCGCAGCCACCTGTTCGACCCGTACGGGCACGGCTGGCACCTCGACCGGCTGCGCTTCGACGCCTTCCTGCGGGACGCGGCCGTGGCGGCCGGCGCCGAACTGCGGCAGGCGCGGGTGCTGGAGCGGCTCGCGCACGGCCCGGTGGTGGTGCGCGAGCGCGGGCGCACGACGCGGCTGCCCGCCCGCTGGGTGGTGGACGCGACCGGCCGGCGCTGCGTCATCGGGCGCCGCGGCGGCCACCGGCGGCGCCAGGACCGGCTGGTCGCCGCGTACGTGGTCCTGCCCGAGCGCGGCCTGGAGGCCCGCACCCTGGTGGAGGCGGCGGCGAACGGCTGGTGGTACACCACCCGCATCCCGGCCGGGCGCCTGGTGGCCCATCTGACCGACACCGACCTGGTCGACCCGGCGCTGCGCACCCCGCGGGGTTTTCGGGAGGCGCTGGGGCGCACCGTGCACGTGCGGCGCCGGGTGGCCGGGCACGAGACGGATCCAACTCCCGTGCCGCGCTGGGCTCCCGCCCACGGCCTGCGGCTGGAGCCGTGCGCCGGCCCGGGCTGGGTGGCGGCCGGGGACGCGGCGCTGGCCTTCGACCCGCTGTCCTCGCAGGGCATCCTGACGGCGCTGCACACCGGCGCCCGGGCCGGGCGGGCCGTGGCCGGCTGCCTCGCCGACGAGGCCCGGGCGGGCGCCGCGCTCGCCGACTACGCGGCGTTCCTGGACGGGATCGCGGCGGCCTACCGGCACAACCACGCGCACGCGTACGGCCAGGAGCGGCGCTGGCCGCTGAGCCCGTTCTGGCGCCGGCGCGGGCAGGAGCTGCGGCACGACGCGAGGTGGTGAGGGGCGCCGGGTGGATAAGTCGGTTGCCCGGGCGGGGCGCGGGCGGGGATCATCTGGGGCTGCGACCCATCCCCGACCTGCGGAGACCCATGCCCACCGAACTGTCCGAAGCCTGGAAGCTCTTCGAGTCCGGCGACCCGCAGGGCTCGATGCGGGTGCTGCGCTCGGCGGCCGACCGGCTGCCGAGCGCCGACGTCGCACCGCTGGTGGCCGAGCTGGCCCGGGGCGCCGGTTTCGAGGACCTGGCGCGGGCGTCGACAGCGCTGGCGGCCGGGCCCGGGCAGGCCGAGCACCTGTACGCCTACGGCTACGCCTGCGTCGAGCGCGGCATCGACGCGGTGGCCGTGCCCGCGCTGCGCGAGGCGCTGCGGCTGGTCCAGGCGCCGCCCGCCGCCCCGGCGCGCGGCGGCCTGTTCCGCCGCAGGCCCAAGGCGCAGGACGCCCCCCGGATCGGGCTGCGCAAGGTGCTGCTGGAGCTGGTCTCCGCCCTGGAGGGCTGCGAGCGGCACGCCGAGGCACTGGCCGTGCTGCGTGAGCACGACGCGCTGCTCGGTGACTGGCCGGAGCGGTACCTGACGGTCTACAACGCGCTGATGAGCGGCCGGGTCGCGCTGGCCCGGGAGGTGTACGGGGCGCTGTCGGCCCCCGAGGGCGTCTGGACGGGCCCGGGCCAGCGCGTCGGGCGGATGCTGGAGCGGGCCGCGGCGCTGCCCCCGGTCGACGAGCGGGACTTGCGCGGGTGGCACTACGTGCTCACCGGCGGCCTGCTCACCACCTTGTCGCCGCACGGCTTCGACCAGGGCATGACCGGCCGCTGGGCCTACCTGCAGGACGACTTCGAGCACTGCCGCCACGGCCTGGAGCGGCTGCGGGCCGTGCTGGCCGCCACCGGCCGTACGCCCGTCTCGGTCGCCCTGCTGGCCGACCGGGGCAGCCGGGCGCTGGGGCTGGCGGCGGCGCGGCTGCTCGGCGTGCCGGCGGCGCCGTTCGAGCCGGGGGTGCCGGGGGTGCTGGTGGTCGCGTACGACCTCAACGCATGCGATCCCGCCGTGGTCGCGCAGCTGCACGAGCGGACGCAGGGGCAGCTGCTCTTCGAGCACGCCACGTGCTGGACCGACCCGCCGGCCGTGACGGCCGACGTGTCCACCCTGCTGGGGCAGATCGTGAGCGCTCCGTGGGAGGCCGGGCTGCGCTTCGACGAGGACGGCGACCGGGTGGAGGGCGAGAGCGATCGGCGTTCGGCCGAGGAACTCGCCGAGGCGATCCTGGCGGCCGCCCCGGTGGCGCCGCAGGGGGACGGGCAGACGCCGCCGGACGCGGACGAGGCCCTGGCGGCCTTCGCCGCCCGCGCGGGCGGCTCGGGCGGCTGGCCGGCGGTGGGCCCGCGTGACCGGGTCCGTTCCGCCGGGCCGGTGCGCAGCTCGCGGTTCGCGTGACGGTTCGGCCGTGACGGCTCGGCCGTGACGGCTCGGCCGTGACGGTGCGGTCGTGACGGTTCGTCCCCGCTCCGGTGCCTGCGGGCGCCGGGGCGGGGTGTCTCACGGCGGCGGGGCGGGCGGGCGGTGCGGCAGGTTGACCACCACCAGGGCCAGTCCCGCCAGGGTGACGTTGCGGATCGCCGCGTCCAGGCCGTTCCACGTCTTGGACTGCCACATCGCGAACCATTCGCCGCCGATGCCGATGAACCCGGCTCCGAAGAGCAGCAGCATCAGCAGCAGGCCCAGGCTGCTGAGCCGGCGTGCCCGCTGCGGGCGCAGCCACCAGGCGAGCGTGCCCGCCGTCAGCACCAGGGCGCTGAGCGCCTCCCAGGCGATGATCGCGACGTAGGCCGTGTTCTGCAGGGCCGGGGAGGTGATGGAGCGCCACATCAGGTGCTCGTCCCGGAAGGTGGTGTCCATGGCCAGCACGTGCTGGACGAAGTGCTGGTTGGTGGCGAAGTCGGTGACGTTCCCGAAGACCACGAGCAGCAGGTAGAGCGCGTTCGTGCCGGTGAGCACGGCCGCCGCGGCGGGCAGGGAGCCGAGGGCGAGCAGGCGCTCGCCGGTGGTGGGGGCCGGGCCCCGGGGGCGGGTGGTCGGCATGCGCACCAGGCTACGGGAGGGTGCGCACCGGGGAGCCGGCGAGGAAGGCCTCGATGTTCTCGACGGCCTGGCCGTAGTAGGTGGCGTAGTTGGCGCGGGAGACGTAGCCCAGGTGCGGGGTGGCCAGGAGCCGGGGGGCGGAGCGCATCGGGTGGTCGGCGGGCAGCGGTTCGACGTCGAAGACGTCCACGCCGGCGCCGGCGATGCGGGCGCCGTGCAGGGCGGCCAGGAGGGCGTCCTGGTCGACGATCGCCGCCCGGGAGGTGTTGACGAGGTAGGCGCCGGGCTTCATCAGGGCCAGTTCCGGTGCGCCGATCAGGGCGCGGGTGCGCTCGCTCAGTGCCAGGTGGACGGAGACGAAGTCGCTGCCGGCGAGCAGGTCCTCCTTGGAGGCCGCCAGTTCCACGCCGATCTCGTCGGTCCGCTCCTTGGTGAGGTGGTGGCTCCAGGCCAGCACCCGCATCCCGAAGGCGAGCCCGACCTGGGCCACCCGGCTGCCGATCCTGCCGAGCCCGAGCAGGCCGAGGGTTCGGCCGTGCAGGTCGTGGCCGACCGTGCTCTGCCAGGGGCCGCCCTCGCGCAGCGCGGTGTTCTCGGTGACGAGGCCGCGGGCCAGCCCGAGCAGCAGCGCCCAGGTCAGCTCGACCGGCGGGGTGGAGGAGCTGGCGGTGCCGCAGACGGTCACGCCGTGGGCCGCGGCGGCGGCGTGGTCGATCACCGAGTTGCGCATGCCGGAGGCGATGAGGAGCTTGAGCCGGGGCAGCTCGGCGAACAGCGGGGCGGGGAAGGCGACGCGTTCGCGCAGGGTGACGACGATGTCGAACTCGGCGAGGGCGCGGGCGAGTTCCTTCTCGTCGGTGAAGTGCTCGCGGAAGCAGGTGACGTCCACCCGGCCGGCGAGCGGGGACCAGTCGGCGAGGGTGGTCGCGGCGTTCTGGAAGTCGTCCAGGACGGCGCAGCGCAGCGTCATGTCGGTTCTCTCCGGTGTCGTTCGTGGTGGACGGGTCGCTCCATCCTCCTCGACCGTAGGTCGTCAAGGTGGTGCGGGTCACGGGTGTGTACCGGCGGTCGGGGGCGGTGTCGGTGGTGCGCGGTGGTGCGGTGGGGCGGTGTTCGGGCAGGTCGGCGGTATGGTGCGGCGGGCGGCGGGGCGGGTGGGGTGCGGTCGTTCGTGTCACAGCACTGTTGTGGGGGCGGGGCGGGTGCAACGGTTCGTCCGGGTGGGGCGGTCCCGGTTTTCGGAAAGCCCGTTCGCCCCGCCTGGAGGAACCCGCCGTGCGCGTCCGCAAGTTCGCCTTCGCCGCCCTGGCCGTCGCCGCCGCCTGCTCGCTCGCCGCCTGTCAGGACGACGGGACGGGCTCCGCGCAGGGCGCCCCGACCGCTGCGCCGACCGCGGCGGCGAGCGTCGCGCCGGCCGCGTCCGGCGGGGCCTCCCCCGGTGGAGCGGGCAAGGGCGGCACGGGGAAGGCCGGTGCGCCGCCCACCGCCGCGCCGGCCGGTTCCACCGGGGCGGGGAAGGGCGCCAAGTGCCGGACCGCGGACCTGACCGTCACCGCGGCGGACCGCACCATCACCGGCGACGCCGAGAACACCGTCGTGGTCGAGCTGAAGAACCACAGCGGCAAGGACTGCACGCTCTCCGGATACGCGGGCGTCGACCTGAAGACCTCCGCGGGCACCGTGTCCGCGAAGCGCTCCGGCGAGCCGGTCGTCGCGGGCGTGGTGGCGGCCGGCAAGTCGACCTACTTCGGCATCAGCTACCCGGCCAACACCTCGGGCGGATCCGGCGTGCGGATCACCGGCCTGGTGGTGACCCCGCCGGACGAGACCCAGTCCGTGACCCTGGCCTGGCCGGGCGCCGGCTCGCTGCCCGTCACGGACGCCGGCGGGACCCCGGTGAAGATCGGCCCGATGGGAAGCGCCGGCCAGGGCGGCCAGTGACCGGGGCGGGCCTTCGGCGGCGTCGGCGGCGCGGTTGCCGGTCGACGTCCGGGGCCGGGGAGGACATCGGGTGACGGCGCGGCGATGAGTTTTCCGGCCTGCGGGGGTCTACCTCTCGACGGGGACGAATCCATTCATCGGGAGTACGGCATGGGCCTGATCCACATCGAGCTGTTCGCGACCCTCGACCTCGTCGGGCAGTCGCCCGGCGGGCCGGACGAGGACCCGGCGGGCTTCCCGTTCGGCGGCTGGCAGGTGCCCCTGCTGAACGAGGTCACCGGGGCGCAGATCCAGGCCGCGTACGAGGGCACGGACGCGCTGCTGCTGGGGCGGCGCACGTACGACATCTTCGCCGCGTACTGGCCGCACCAGGAGGAGGGCGGGGGCGGCGGGTTCGCCGGGTTGTTCAACCGCGTCCCCAAGTACGTGGCCTCCCGCGGCACGCCGGACCTCTCCTGGGCCGGGTCGGTGCAGTTGGGGCCGGACCTGGGCGCCGAGGTCGGCGCGCTGCGCGAGCGGCACGAGCACGTGACGGTCGTCGGCAGCCTGGACCTGGTGCAGAGCCTGCTGCGGGACAGGCTCTTCGACCGCCTCGACCTGTGGGTGCACCCGGTCGTGCTCGGCGTCGGGAAGAAGGTGTTCGACGGCGGCGCGGTGCCCACGAACCTGACGCTGCTGGAGCCTGCGGTGACCGGCCCGCAGGGCACGGTGTTCCTGCGCTACGCCCTGGCCGGCGGGACGCCCGCGACGGGCGACATGGGCGCGCGGTGACCACGGTCGACGTCAACGGGATCGCGGTGGGCGTCGAGTCGTTCGGTGCCCGGGGCGCGCCGCTCGTGCTGCTCGCGGGCGGGCCGACGATGCTGTCCTGGCCCGACGCGCTGTGCGGGCGCCTGGCCGCCGGTGGGCGGCGGGTGGTGCGCTACGACCTGCGCGACAGCGGGGAGTCGACGACGGCGGACCCGCGGGCGCCCGCCTACACCCTGCGCACCCTCGCCGCCGACGCCGCCGCCCTGGCCGGCGCGCTCGGCGGCGGCGCAGGTGTGCACCTGGCGGGGATCGGCGTGGGCGGGCTGGTCGCCCAGGTGGCCGCGCTCGACCACCCGGGCGCGTTCCGCGCGCTCACCCTCGCCTGCACCCGCCCCGTCGCCCCCGGCCCGCCCGACGACGACCTGCCCGGCCACGACGGGGCGACGATGGGCCGGCTGTTCGCGCGGGCGGCGCCCGACTGGGCCGACCGCGAGGCGGTGGCCGAGTTCGCGGCGGCCGGCGCGCGGATCCTGGGCGACGACCCGGCGGCGGCGCGCGCCCTCGCCGCCCGTGTGTGGGAGCGCACCCCCGCCGCCGCTGCCCCGGTCCACCTGGCCAACCAGCTGGGCCTGGTGTTCTCCCGGCTCGACTGCACGCCCCGCTGGCGCGAGCGCCTGCCCGGGATCGCCGTGCCCGCGCTCGTCGTCCACGGCCGCCGCAACCGCTTCTTCCCCCTCGGCAACGGCCGGGCGCTGGCCCGCGAGATCCCCGGGGCGCGGCTGCTCGTCCTCGACGAGGCCGCCACCGTGATCCCCGACGCGGCGGCGGGCGAGGTCGCCGCCGCGATGCTCGCCCTCGGGTAGCGGACGGCCGAGGTGGCGCACGCGTCGCGGCCCCTCCCCCGGGCGGGCCGCGACGCCCTCGCCCCGCCGGCGGCGGTCAGTAGTCGCCGGTCTGGCCCCAGACGTTCACGCCGTCGTCGTTGATCATGGCGTGCGCGGTGTACCCGGCGTCGTTGATCATCCCGGTCCACGCGTGCGAGCCGTCCGTGACGTCCTGGCTGTAGACCGACGGGTTGCCGGCGCGCTCGACCCTGATCGTGTCGCCGGCCGGTGCCCAGGACTCGGCCCACACCGCCCGGCAGGACGGGCTGTAGTAGAGGTGGACGACGTGGCGCAGCTCGTTGGGCGCGCTGTAGATCTCGCGCCCGTCCGAGGAGCAGTAGGTCTTGTACGGGTTCAGGTGGCTGCAGCTCTCGGCGTAGCACGAGGTCCTGGCCGGCTGTGCCGAGGCGGTGCCCGCGCCCACGCCCGCGGTCAGTGCGCCCAGGGCCATCGTCAGTGACGCGAGCGATACGGCGAGGTGTTTGCGCATGTCGGTCGATCCCCCTTCACGTGCCGTGGTGGGTCCACGGCTTCGGGTGTGGGGCGGTCCGCTGCCCGGTCCGCCCTGCCGTCCCAGCATCGGGGCCGCCCGCGGTCGCGTCGCCCTGTTTCAACGGGCGTTGAAACAGGGCGGATCGGGCGGGCGCCGGCTGTCACGTTCGGTGAGCGGGGCCGGTGCTCGGGTCTGCCGGGGGGTGGGGGCGGTGGGAGGATGGCGGTGTGGAGGCGCTGCACGACTGGCTGGCGCGGCGGGGCGTGGACACCGGGATGATCTGGGAGCTGCCCCGCTGGAACGCGGCCCTGCCGCCGGACGGGGACGGGCGCCCGGGGCGCCGTGGCGGGCGGGCGGGGGCGGCGGGCGGGGCCTGGGCGGCGGCGCACGAGGAGCTGGTGGAGCGCACGCTGGGGCCGTGCGTGCGGAAGGTGGCCGGGGTGCCGGGGGGTGTGGCGCGGCTGCTGCTGCTGGTGCTGGAGGAGGTGGAGCAGGCCTGGCAGGTCTCGTACACCTTCGACCGGTTGCTGGGCACCCTGCACGGGGCCGAGAGGTGCCTGGCGGCCGTTCACGCGCCGTGTTCCCCGGACGACCTGGCGGCGCGGCAGGCCGTCCGGGCTCTGATGTGGAGCCTGGACGCGCAGATCCGCTCGGAGGAGGCCATGACCAGCGGCCTGCTGGACGTGCGGGCCGACCGGGCGGACGACGCGGCCCTGTGGGCCCGGCGGGCGGTGCGGCTGATGCGGGGGGTGTCACCGCGCTTTTGCCTCACTCACGGTGACGTCGCGCGGGAGGTCGTCCGGCTGGGGCGGCTGTACGACGGCTACCAGCGCACGATGGCCATGGCCACGCGGGCGCTCGCCGCGTTCTACGCCTGCGGCGCGCCGCTGGACGACGCGGTCGAGGCGTTGCGCCGGGCCGAGGGCGACGGGGCCATCGCGGGTGACGAGGGCAGCGTGAGCGAGCTGCGGGCGCTGCGTTACAGCCTGCTGGAGCTGCAGGAACGGGCGAGGCAGCGGTGGCTGCGGGTGGGGCACGGCAAGCTGGTCTACCTGTACCCGTTCGCGGTGCGCGGGGTGGAGCCCGCCGACCTGGTCGAGGCGGTCGGGCAGGAGGAGGCCCCGCGGTGGGAGCTGGCCGGCACCCGCCCGGTGCGGGCGCACGGCTCGCTCGAACTCGACGACGTGTGGAAGAGCCACGACAGTCTGGAGCGCCGCTACGACGGTGCGCTGGTGGTGATGCCCGACGCGGTCGTGCGCGCGCCGGACGGCCGGGCGCTGGCCCGGCTCGGCGTGCAGGTGCGCCTGTCGCTGCTGGGCAACCACTACGTGCGGTTCGAGGCGGATCTGACCGACGTGTCGGCGGTCAAGCTGTTCGCCATGCTGTTCTGGGCCGGGCCGGAGGCCGGGGCGCTGGACATCGCCTTCGACGGCACGGACCCGAAAGCGGACGGCGGCGGCGGAGGCGGCGGGGACGGCGGCGGTAGCCGGGCGCGGTGGCCCCGCCTGTCGGACCTGGCGATGGCGCTGGCCCAGGACTCGGTGCCCACCCGGCCGGGGGCGGCGCGGGCGGTGGTGTGCCGGCCGGGCCTCTACCAGGTGGTCATGGAGGTGACCGCCGCCTACACGGTCGTCGGGCCGGCCGGGAAGAAGCGCTCGGAGATCCTGACGGGCGGGCAGTTCGCCGAGGCGGTCGGGGCGCGCATCCTGACGAGTCCGGCACCGAGCCTGATGGGGTCGATGGCGGAGTGGATCCGGTACGCGGAGGCCACCCCGGCCTCGCCGGACATCACCGGCACCACCGGGGAGTGGATCCTGCGGACCTGCAACACCACGCTCCTGGTCTCCCTCGGCCTGCCGGCCTTCGTCCGGGACACCTGGGGCTCGATCCTGGAGTTCGCCTCCTCCCTGGACGGGCTGCTGGAGGGCTGGTCCACCGACCTGGCCAAGCACCACCGGGACGCCAAGGCCCGCGAGGACGAGGCCGACGCGCTGGGCGACAAGGCCAGCAGCCACGCGCTGCGCAGGCTCTCCGACCAGCTGGACCAGGAGAAGCTGAAGCTGGACCGGCTGGCCGTCGACGTCCACGCCAAGAGCGCGCTGTTCCAGTCGCCGTCGCTGCTCGCCTCCCCGCTGGCGGCGCAGCGGTTGCGGGTGCTGCTGGAGGCGTCCGGCTACCAGCGCAAGGCCGACGAGTTGTCGCGGTCGATCGCCGAGGTGACCCAGGAGCAGCTGACGGGCGCGATCGAGAAGCTGGCCCGGGAGCGCAAGGAGAGCGAGAAGGACGAGCGCGAGGCCATGCAGCGGCGCCAGCGGGTGAAGGTGGACACCCTGCTGGCGGTGATCGCGGGGATGAGCATCGCGGGGCTGGGCCAGGTGTTGGAGGCCGGGTTGGACTACCACCAGGCGCTGTGGGTGGTGCTGACGGTCGTGGGGGTCCTGGTGCTCGCCGCCCTGCTCGGCCTGTACGTGTACCGCACGTCGGGCGAGCGGCGCGCCGGCGGGGAGGGCGGGGAGGGGGCGCGGGCGGTGGTGCGCGATGTCGGGGCGGACGATCCGCTGCTGGTGGCGGCCTACCGTGAACTGCTGGAAGTGTCGTTCGCCCCGGACGAGTTGGACACCCTGGAGCGGATGCGCGAGTCGATGGCCGAGGGGCGGCTGGTGGTGGCGGCCGTCGCGGACGGGCAGGGCCGGCCGCTGGCGGTGGCGTGCGGCGAGTGGTCGGCGCACGCGCGCACCCTGCTGCTGGCCTATCTGGCGGTGCGGGAGGACCAGCGTTCGCGCGGGCTGGGCGGGCGTCTGCTGGTGGAGGCCTGCCGGGCCTGGCAGGAGCGGTTCCGGCCGGCCCTCACGCTGGCCGAGGTCGCCCACCCGCGGGCCCACCACGGCAGTCGCGGTACCGGGCGCGCGGTGGCGCGGCTGCGCTTCTACGCCCGCCACGGGGCCCGGGCCCTGGACCTGCCGTACTTCCAGCCCTCGCTCGGGCCCGGCCGCGCCCGGGTCTACGGGATGCTGCTGCTCGTCCTGGGTGTGGGCAGCGGGTTCGGGTCGCTGGAGGAGGTGCGGGCGGTGCCGGCGGAGCCGGTGCGGGTGTTCCTCACCGACTACCTGCTGGAGACCGAGGGCCGGGTGGGCACCGACCGGGCCACGCGCGACCTGCAGGCCGCGGTGGCCCGCCAGGACGGCATCCCGCTGCTGCCGCTGCTGCCCCTGGACCGCGGCGAGGGCCTGCCCCGGTCCGTGCCGCCGGCGGCGTCCTCGCGCGGGGTCGGCTGACGCGTTTGCCGGGGGGCGGCACACGAACGGGCGGCCGATCATATGATCAGTCAGTTCCCTGTGCTGCCCTACGTGTTCTTCCGTGCACACCGTGCACCGTTCCGGAGGCATCCCGCGATGATCGCCACCTGCCCGACGTGCGCCGCGGCCGACGAGGCCGTCGCCGTACCCGAGGCCCTGTCGGACACCGACCGCCCGCTCGACCCGCCGACGCGGGAGCTGCTGGAGATGCTGCCCGAGCCCCGGCGCACGAGCGGGGGCGCGGTGACGCTGTTCGTGCTGGCCGGGCTCTGCGGTGTCCGGGGGCTGTTCGGGCTGGGCTCCTACGGCGGGCGCAGCCCCGACCCCTGGTACCAGTTCGGGTACCAGTTCGGCCCGTTCGTCTTCGCCGCGGTCCTGCTGAGCATCGGGCTCGTCCTGCAGTCCAACCACCGGGAGAAACACCGTCACACGGCGGGCCGGTGGCCGCAGACCTACGAGCAGTGGCAGCAGCTGCGGGAGGTGTGGCGGGCGACCTGGCTGTGCCGGCGCTGCCACGTGGCGTTCTTGCCCGCCGCCTCGCCCGGGATACCCCTGGCGCAGTTCTGGCCGTGGACGGTGGCCGTCGCACGCCGCGGCGAGCGCCCCGGCCGCTGACCGGCCGCTGACCGCCGCGCCGGGGGGCGCGGCGGCCGGCGGGACCGGCGGGATCGGTGGGATCGGTGGGGATCAGTAGTGGCCGAGGTAGAAGCCGCCGAAGCCGCTGCAACCGTACCCCCAGCGGGCGCCCGTGAAGTAGCCGGACGGGATCGGCGAGTTGGAGCAGACGAGCAGGCCGACCTTGGCGACCTGGTGGAACCAGGCGCCGACGCCGTGGCAGCCGGGGACCTGGTAGCCGGTCACGACGTAGCCCGGCACGATCGGGGAGCCGCCGCAGGTCCAGATCCCGTCCTTGACGAGGCTGTGCTGCCAGGAGCCCATCCCGTTGCAGCCGTAGCTCAGGTAGTCGGTGAGGACGTAGCCCGCGTAGATCGGGGAGCCGCCGCAGCTGTAGAGCCCGTCCGCGTCCGGCTGCTGGAACCAGGAGCCCCAGCCGTTACAGCCGTCCTTGTTGAAGGCGGTGTTGACGTAGCCGTCCGGGATGGCGGCGCCGGAGCAGGCCCACTGGCCGCCGCCGCTGAGGGCGGCGGGCTGGGCGGCGGCGCTGGACGTGCCGGCGGCGGTGCCCGCGAGGACGAACGAGGCGATGAGCGCGAGCGCGCCGAGGGTGGCGCCGAGGCCGCGGCGCACGAGCGCGCCGGTGAGGCGCTTCCACAGGTGGCGAGGGTGCATGGTCGGTTCACTCCAGTCCTGGCGGCGGGCATGCCCGATGCCCGCTGATCCGGGGGGAAGGGCCGTGCGTTGATCGGGCCTCACCCTAGTGCGGAGATCATGCGACCATCTGATGTTTGACTTGTGAAGGGCCCGACTTGGCCGGAACGCCGGGGTTCCGGGCGGGCGCGGCGGCCGTGCTCGCCGGATAGCGGACGACCGGTGCCGCTCGGGCCCGTACGGACCCGGCCGCGGCGGCCTTCGGGGCGGCCGCGGGCGACGGCGCGGCGCTCGCCCGCGATCGCACACAGGCGCGGGCCCCGGCGCGCGCGAGCGGCGGGCGCCGGGGCAGGGGGGGTGTCGGGGAGCGGGATGTGAGGTGGCGTCAGGAGTGCTGTCCGGCGCCACCGTTGCTTCGTGGTCGGGCCGGGGCCGCTACGGCTGGTCGGTCGGGGGCTGCTGCTGGCCGAGCTGCTCGTCGATCTTCTGCTTCGCGGTGTCGACCTGGCCCTCGTACTTGTTGCCGGTGCGCTCGTTGAAGGCGTCGCCCGCCTTGTCGACGCCGCGCGTGGCCTGGTCCTCGTGGCCGTGCAGCAGACTCTTGAGCTTGTCGAGCATGGACATGGCCGTCCTCCTCGGGAGTGCCTGGCACCTCCAGGATCACCGCAGGGGCCACGCCGTGCATCCCGGACGCCACGAGTCCATGACATGCGCATGGCGTCCTGTTGGGGTGCGGACCGGCCCGTGGGCGGCATCCGCGAGGCCTTCCGGTGCGGCCCGCGGGCGGCGAGGCCGCGCCCGGGCCCCCGCCGGCCCGACCGGCTCCGCCGGCACCCCCGCCCAGGAGCAGCCCCCCGCCGCGCCGCCCGGCCGCGGCCGCGACCCGCGGGAGTCGGGGCCGCGGCGCGCTCGGGAGATCGGCGAGCGGATCCGGCTGTCCCCGCGCACGGTCGGCGCCCACCTCTACCGCGCCTTCCCCAAGCTGGGCGTCACCACCCGCGCGGCCCTGCGCGACGCCCTGACCAGGCTGGACCACCACCGCGCCGCCCCCTGACCCCCGGCCGGGGCGCGGCCGGGGACGGGGCCGCGGCGCAGGTGGCGGCTGACGTCCCCGACCAGGGTGATGCGCACCCGGCGGCACGTGAACCGCCAGCGGCCGTCCCGGCGTTCGAAGCGATCGTGGTAGCGGCCGGCGGCGATGGCCCGCAGGGGGTGGCCGGGCAGGGCCTGCAGGACGGTGACGTACGAGCGCGCGAGCGCCGTGCCCGCCCGTTCGTCGACCTCGACGGCGAGGTTGGTGGTGACGTGCTGGGTGCGCGGGGTGCCGTCCGCGTACAGGACCACGGTCTGCCGCAACATCCGCTCGATCGCCTCGCGCCCGCGCACGGGCGCGCCGCTGCCGGTCAGGACGGCGTCGGCGAGCAGGACGCCCAGGGCCGGGAAGTCGCCGTCGTCGACGAGTTCGGCGTAGCGGGCGATCAGGTTCTCGACGGCGCGGTGGCCGGGTGTCTCGTCGGTGGCCGGGCGCTCGGGTGCGGGCATGCTCTCCCCCGGGGGTGGGGCGGGTGGTCGTCGGGTCCGGGGCGCTGCGCCCCGCGGCCTCGGCTCCACTGTCACCCGGCCGTACCCGCCCCGGCATCGGTCATGTGACGGTCTTTGGCCGCCGGGCTCAGCGGGTGGGGAGTGTGAAGCGGACCTTGGGGCGGGAGCGGGCGCCGGTGCGGTGGTAGAAGCGGACGGCGTCGGTGTTCCAGTCGGGGGTCTGCCACTGGAGCTCGGCGGCGCCCAGGTCGGCGGCGGCGGCGCGCACGGCGTCGAGCAGGGCGCGGCCCCAGCCGGCGCCGCGGTGCGCCTCGGTGACGAACAGGCAGTCCAGGTGGACGTGGTCGCCTCCCTGCCAGGTGGAGAACTCCCGGGAGAAGGTGGCGTAGCCGGTGGGTTGGCCGCCGTGGTCCAGGACGAGGCACCAGGCCCGGGGGTGGGGTGCGAACAGGGCGGGTGCGAGGCGGGTGGCGAGGTCGGCGGGGACGGGCTCGGCGCGTTCGAAGGCGGCGTGGGCCGCGCACAGGCGGGCGATGGCCGGCAGGTCGGCCGCGGTGGCCGGGCGGATCGTGGCGCCCGGCCGGGCGGGGTCGTTCAGCATGCGCAGGAGATGCCCGAGCGCGGGGCGGTCAGGTCGTCGACGGGGCGCTGCTGGGGGCCGGCGGCGGTGTCGTAGGCGAAGCCCTCGCGGGCCCAGTACTCGAAGCCGCCGAGCATCTCCTTGACCTGGTAGCCGAGGAGGGCGAAGGCCAGGGCCGCGCGGGTGGCGCCGTTGCAGCCGGGGCCCCAGCAGTAGGTGACGACGGTGTGGGCGGGGTCGATGAGCCGGGGTGCGAGGTCGGTGATCTGCGCGGTGGGCAGGTGGAGGGCGCCGGGGATGCGGCCCTGGTCCCAGGCGGCCTTGCTGCGGGTGTCGACGACGACGATGCCGGGGGCGCCGGAGGTCAGGTCGGCGTGGACGTCGGAGACGTCGGCCTCGAAGGCGAGGCGGGCGGCGTAGTGGGCGGCGGCCTGGGCGGGGGTGGCGGCGGGGACGTTCAGGACGGCGCCGGCGGGGGCGGTGGGGGTCACAGGGTGCCTCGTGTTCCTGCTGGTGGGGACGGGATCCGGCGGGCCGGGCGGGTGTGCCCCGGTCGGCGGTGGCTCCATCCTGCGGCGTCCGCGCCCGGCCCGACGAGTGGCGTGGACGCCTGTGGTCGTCAAGATCGCGCCAGTCGTCCGGGGCGGGCCGGGCGGGCGTCTCAGCCGGTGGTGAGGGTGTGCCCGAGCAGGGCCAGGGCGTCGGGCATGACCCGGCGCCAGAAGCCGTCCGTGTGTTCGCCGTCCGGGAAGTGCGCCTGTCGGGCCCGGGCCTGCTGGGCGGCCTGGCGGGCGGCGGGGCAGAACGGGTCCTCCTGGCCGCACCACACGCCGAGGGCGCCGATCCGAGCCCGGTCCAGTTGCAGGGTCGGCTCGTGGGCCTGCCAGTCGGCCTCGTCGGCGTAGCCGCCGGTGGTGCGGGCGTCCGCCCAGGTGCGGAACAGGGCCGGGCTGAGCAGCGCGACGGCGTCCAGGTTGCGGCCGGCGCGGGTGCGGCCGATGGCGTACTGCAGGGCGCCCGAGCCGCCCATGGAGATGCCCAGCGCGGCGCGTGGCGTGGGGAGTTGGCGGGCGTGCAGCCAGCCGGGCAGTTCCTCGCGGAGCATCGCCTGCGGGTCGTCGCCGCCGGGGGCGTGCTGGTGCCAGTAGGTGGCGTCCCCGCCGTCGACGGCGACGACGGCGAAGGGCGGTACGCCGCCCTGGACGGCGGCGGCCAGGAACTGCGGCACTCCCAGGGCCGTCATGCCCTGCGCGTCGTTGCCGCGCCCGTGCAGCAGCACGCACACCGGCAGGTCCGGGCTCGCGGCGGTGGCGGGCGGGAGCATGGTCACCAGCGTGACCTCGCGGCCCCGGGCCGCGGAGCGCAGCTGCTCGACGTGCACCGTTCCCGGTGTCACCGCGGGGACGGTGCCGTCCGTTCCGGTCATGCCCAGCGTCCGCTTCAGCGCCACCTGCCCGGGCAGCCATCCGGCGAGCACGGCGCCCGCGGCCGCGGCCCCGAGCAGGGCGGCGCCGCCCGCGGCCGCGGCGCCCAGGCGCAGCAGGTGGCGGCGCGAGGGGGCGCTGCCGTCCGGGGTGGCGGGGGTGTCCGGGGCGGTGTCCGGGCC
>NZ_JZKH01000064.1 GCF_000961885.1 Streptomyces rubellomurinus | reverse complement strand
GCAAGTTGCCCAAGGAGTGGAAGCAGCTGGGCGCTGACAAGTGAGCGCGAGAAGTCGGCTGGGCCGACTTCTCGCGCGAGGGTGTTCAGGTGTTGGGGAGGAGTTCGCCGGTTTTGACGGCGGTGATGAAGGTCGTCCACGCGTCGGCGGGGAAGACGAGCGCCGGCCCGCCGGGGTCCTTGGAGTCACGAACGGGAACGATGCCGCTGTTGAGGAACGCGACCTCAACACAGGCGGACTGTCCGTTGCTGCGGCTGGACTTGAACCACACCGCTTCTGTCAGATCAACCGTGTCCATAGCTTCCTGCCACTTCGGAGATCAGCAGCTTCGACGCCTGCTCACTGAGCGCTGTCTCCCAGATGTTCGTGAACGCGGCGTCGTAGCGTTCCACTTCGTTGGGCTTGTCCAGGTACAGGTCTCCGGTGAATCCGTCCGCGTAGACGGTCGGCGGCTCCGTTTCGGAGCCGTCGCCGTTGAGCGGGAAGCGCAGAATCCCGAATGAGCCTGACAGGACGCCCAGGTGTAGGCCCGCACTGAACGGGACCACCTTGATGGTGACGTTAGGAAGGTCGCCCATCTCCAGCAGGTGGGCGAGCTGTGCGGCCATGACCTTGTCACCGCCGATGGGACGCCGAAGCACCGCCTCGTTGAGTGCGACATCGAAGACGGGTGCGTCGGTGACCCTGGTGAGAAGAACCTGGCGGTTCGAGCGAAGGTGTACTCGTCGTTCGATCTCTTCGTCGACTTCGTGCGGATTGTGCGCTCGCATGACCACACGCGAGTAGTCGTCGGTCTGCAGCAGACCCGGAACCAACTCACTCTCGTACCAAGCGATCTTCGAGGCAGCTTCTTCCAGCCCGATGAAGAGATCGAATCCCTCGGGGATCACATCCCCGTAGGCGTGCCACCAGCCTCGGGCCTTGGTCTCCTTCGCCAGCCCCATCAAGGCCTCGGTCAGTTCGGCGGGTGCGCCGTAGACCTTGCACATGGCCTCGACGTCGAGGCTTCGCAAGGACGTTTGACCGGTCTCGATGCGCCACATCTTCGCTTCCGACCACTCCAATTGGCGAGCTGCCGCTCGCACGGTGAGTCGTGATCGGTTGCGCAGATCGCGCAGGTACCGCCCGAGCTGCCTGCGCGGCACCGTCGATCCAGTTGGCCCCTCTGGCATGGCCTTCCCCTTCCTGGCTTCCAGTATGAAGCACCGTCGGCGCTCGAAATGAAAGCACCTGTGCGCCCGCTTCGCAATGAACGTCAACCGGATGAGTCATCTGATGCGAAGCATCCAAAATGAAGTCTTGCAGATTGCGGAGAGTTGGGAGCAGACTACGGGCAGTAGTCCGTTGCCGCTCATGGCGATCTTGACGGATGGTCACCCGGGCATTCCCATGCCCTTCTTGGGCCCATCGCTTCTCGCTGCGAGCCGAAGTTGGAGGAGGCCCTGCCATGCCCGGATCGTTGGAGAAGCCGCCCATCCCCGCCGACCCGTTCTCCTGGTGGCTGCCCAGGCACCGCAAGTCCGCCGGCTTCGCCAGGCGGCTGCTCCGCACCTTCCTCGCCCAGCAGGCCAACGGTGAACGGTTCCTCGAATCCGCCGAGTTGGTGCTCGGCGAGCTCGTCACCAACGCCGTGCTGCACGCCAAGACCCCGCCGGGGCGGCTCATCTTCATCCGGTTCGAGCTCCGTCCCTCCGCCCTCCGCATCGAGGTGCACGACGCGGACGCCGGCCGGCCGGCCCTCCCGTTCCCGGCCTCCCCGCACGACGAGGCCGGGCGCGGGCTCTGGCTCGTCTCGCAGCTCTCGACCGACTGGGGCTGCTGCCCGCGAACCCTCGGCCCCGGCAAGATCATGTGGGCGCTGATCGACGGCGAGGGCGCGCGGTGAGCGTCGAACTCCCCTTCCCCGTCAGCGTCGAGATCAAGGGCGTCACCTCGGCCGCCACCTTCGCCGAGCTCTCCCACGCCCTCGACGCGATCCGCACGACCCTCGCCCGGCTCCCGCTGGACGAGGACCAGGCCGGCTACCTCGCCGACTACTTCTCCCCGGCCTCCGCCGAGCGGATCGCCCACCAGCTCATCCACACCGGCACGGTGGGGGCGATCGCCTACCTCGGCCTCGACGCCCACCCGATCTACCTGCACCCCGCGCCGTGATCGGCCGCCTCACCTGGGCCCGGGTCGAGATGTGGTGGTGTCTCAGCGCCCAGTTCTCCCGCCCGGTCCGCGCGATCAGCCCCCGCCGCCGGGCCGCCCACACCGAGATGCAGCGCTGGACGGCCACCCCGGGAAGCGCCGAAGCCCTTCTCCGCTCCGTCCTCCGCCAGGCCACGCCCCGCCACTTCGAGTGAACGGAACGGCAACTTGCGCGAGAAGTCGGCCAGGCCGACTTCTCGCGCAAAAGCGTTGCCGCGGCTCGGGGCGGACCGGCAGCCCGCGGCGATAACGCGCCCGTGACGCGCCCCGAGCACCATCGACGGCATGGCAGCAACCGACGCAGGCGCACCCGCCGACGCGTGGCTCGGCACCGGGATCCGGCTGCCCTTCCGGCCGCGGACGGCCGCCGGCGGGCCGGGCGGGGGCCTGGCCTGGGCGAGCGGGACGGACCTCGTCCGGCAGTCGATCGAGACGATCCTGGACACCGAGCCCGGCGAGCGCGTCATGCGGCCCGACTTCGGCTGCGGGCTGCGGCAGTTCCTGATGGCGCCGAACACCGCCGCCACCCGGGCCGCGCTGCGGGCGGAGATCGAGCAGGCGCTCGGCCGCTGGGAGCCGCGGATCCAGGTGATCGGGGTGTCCGTGACCCCGGGGGAGGAGCCGACCATGGTGTGGATCGACATCGCCTACGTCCGGCTCGCGGACCTGCGCGCCGACAACCTGGTCTACCCGTTCTACCTGCGCTGACACGCCCTCCGGCACTGACGACGACCACAGGGGGTGACCCGGCCGTGGCCCTGATCGGCCCGATCCTCGACGACCGATCCTTTGCTCAGCTCCGCGACGAGCTGATCAAGCGCATCCCGGTCTACAACCCCGAGTGGACCGACCACAACGCCACCGACCCCGGCGTGGCGCTGCTGGAACTGTTCGCCTACCTCGGCGAATCGCTGCTCTTCCGCTTCAACCAGATCCCCGACGCGACCCGGGCCGCCTTCCTGCGCCTGCTCGACGTCCAGCCGAGGCCCGCCCAACTCGCCCGCACGCTCCTGGTGCTGGACACCGACCGGGCGCAGGGCGTGCAGGTCCTGGCCGGCACCGAGGCCCGCGCCGGCGCCGTCCCCTTCGAGACCGAGGGCGAGGTGGTGGCCTGGCCGCTGGAGACGTACGCGGTCGGCAAGACCGCCGCGCCGGACGTCGAGGCCGGCAGCACCGAGGCCCGGCGGCGGCAGGACGCCGTCGCCGCGCTGCCGCTCCGCCAGCAGGACCACGTGCGCGCCGGAGCCGCCCACGGCTTCTACACCACCACCGCCGTCCCCGCCGACCCGCTGGCCGTCGACCGGCCGCCGCTCGACGTCGCCACCACCCTCGACCAGTGCCTGTGGATCGCCCTGCTCGGCAGGAACGGCACCGACCCGGCCCGGCTGCGCGACCACGCGATCTTCCTCGGCGTCGTCCCCGACACCGAACTCCCCAGGCCCTTCGACCTGGAGGCCCGCGACCCGGACCGCTCCCGGCTGCGCGCCGCCGACCTCACCGCCGACCCGCCCGCCTTCCTCTGGGAACTCTGGAACGGCCCCGACCGGGCCGGCAGCGCCGACACCGCGTTCACCAACCTCGCCGTCCTCGCCGACACCACCCGCGGCCTCACCGCCACCGGCGTCGTCACCCTGCAGTTGCCCGCCGCCTTCCCCACCCACGCCCCGGCCCCCGCCACCACCGGCGACCTGCACAGCCCGCCCCCGCTGGACGACGAGAAGACCGCCGCCCGGGTCATCGGCTGGCTGCGGGTGCGCCGCCCCGCCACCGAGAACGACGCCATCCACCGCATCCGCTGGGTCGGCGCCAACGCGGTCGGCGTCGTCCAGGCCCGCACCGCCGCCCCCGAACTGCTCGGCACCGGCACCGCCGACGCCGCCCAGACCTACCGCCTGACCCAGCACCCCGTCGTCCCCGGCACCGTGCGGCTGGAGGTCGAGGAGGCGGACGGCTGGCAGCCCTGGACGGAGGTCGAGAGCTTCGCCGCCAGCGGCCCGCTCGACCGGCACTACACCCTCGACCCCGCCGCCGGGCTCGTCCGCTTCGGCACCCGCGGCAAGGTCCCGCAGATCGGCGAACGGATCCGGGCCCTCGGCTACCGCTACGGCGGCGGCGCCGCCGGGAACGTCCCCGCCGGCGCGATCGGCAGCCTCACCGGCGTCGCCGGCGTCAAGGCCCGCAACGTCCTGCCCGCCGCCGGCGGCGCCGACCCCGCCACCCTCGCCGACGCCCTGGACGCCCTCCCCGGCGAACTCCACCGCCGCGACCGGGCCGTCACCGCCGACGACTTCCGCGCCCTCGCCCTCGAAGTCCCCGGCGTCCGGCGGGCCGAGACCCTGCCGCTGTTCCACCCCGACACCCTCAGCCGCACCGCCGCCGGCGTCGTCAGCGTCCTGGTCTTCCCCACCGAGGACCAGCGCGACCTCAGCGCCCCGCTGCCCGACCTCGCCCTGCTGCGCCGCGTCGCCGCCTACCTCGACCCGCGCCGGCTGCTCACCACCGAGCTCTACGTCATCCCCCCGACCTACCTGGACATCGCCGTCTCGATCGGTCTCCACGTCCGGGACGGCTACCAGGTCGACGCCGTCCGCCGCTGGGCCGAACTGATCGTCCGCCAGTACCTCGCCCCCGTGCCCCCCTACGGGCCGGACGGCGCCGGCTGGCCGCTCGGACGGGCCGTCCGGCGCGCCGAACTCGAAGCCGTCGCCGTCCAGGTCGACGGCGTCGAATACCTCGACGGCGAACTCGGCCTCGCCGCCCGCCCCGGCCCCACCGCCGCCTGGACACCCGCCCCGCTCGTCGAGCTGAAGGCCTGGCAGGTGCCCCGGCTCGCCGAGATCACCGTCGTCACCGGACCGCCCCTGCCGCCCGGCACCGGCTACGGCCCCACCCCGCTGCCCGGCGGCGACCCCGTCCTCGTCCCGCTGCCCCCGGAGGTCTGCTGATGGACGGCGACCGCGAGACCAGCCTCCTCACCGACCGCGACCAGTGGGTCCGCTGCGCCCACGACGGCACCGCGCTGCTCGACGGCGGCGGGGTCGGCCTCGCGTGGGAGGCGCCGCCGTCCGCTGGCGGGCCGTGGGGAGAACCCGCCGGGCTGGCCTTCGACCGCTGGGGGCGCGCCTACCGCTCGTACCCCGACCTCGGGCGGGTCGACGTGCTCGACCCCGGGGCGCCCTCCGCCCCCACCGACCCGCACCCCGGCACCCTGCGCACCCCGCGCGGCCTCGCCGTGGACAGCGCCCAGCGCCTCTACACCGCCGAAAGCTGCGGCGGCGCCGTCCAGGTCGTCGACCTGTGGGCCGAACGCCTGCTGCGCCGGGTGCCCGTGCGCACCGCCGCCCACCGCGCCCGCCGGCCGCTGGACGTGGCCGCGCGCTGCGACGGCGCCGTCGTCCTGCTCGCCGACCCGCCCGGCCTGGCCCTGCTGCGCGGGCGGCGCGGGCCCGCACCCGGACCCGCACTCGGTGGACCGCTGCTCGCCGCCGGCCTGACCCCCGCCCGGGTCGCGGTGTGCGCCGGGCAGGTCCACCTGCTGTGGACGGCGCCCTGCGGCGGGCGGGCCGTGATCGCCCGGCCGGACGGCAGCCACCCGGTCGAGGTCGGCGAGGCGAGCGACCTCGCCCTCGGCCCGGACGGCCTGCTCACCGTCGCCGGCCGCCCCGGGCAGCCGTTCCGCCGCTTCCGGCCGGACGGCGAGCGCTGGGTCGAGATCGAACCCGTCCGGGCACCCCGCTACGACGGCGGCGCCGTCGAGACCGCGCCGGACGGGCGCACCGCCTACACCACCGACCAGGGCCTCGCCTGGACCGCCGGCCCAGCGGCCCGGTACGTGCCGAGCGGACGGCTCGTCACCTACCGGCTCGACGCCGGCGCCTACCGCACCCGCTGGGGCCGGCTCTTCCTCGACGCCTGCCTCCCCCCGGGCACGGACCTGCGGGTCGGGTTCCTCACCAGCGACGAGGACACCGTCCCCGACCCGCTGCCCTGGACGCCCCCGGCCCGGGGGATGCGCGCCGTCCGGCACGGCGACCGGACCCCGCCGCTGCCGTCCGAACTCCGACTCGGCCGCCTCGCCCCGCCCGGCGGGCTCTACCGGCGCCCCACCGGCCGCGAATGGCCCTGGGCGCAGATCGCCCCCGACGACGCCTTCGAGACGTACGAGGCCCCGGTCAGCGCCCCGCCCGGCCGCTACCTGTGGATCGTCCTCGACCTGGCCGGCACCGCCCGGCTCACCCCGCGCATCCGCACCCTGCGGGTCGAACGCCCCGGCCACCGGCTGCTCGGTGAGCTCCCGCGCTCCTTCAGCCGCGACGAGGACGACGCCGACTTCCTGCACCGCTACCTCGCCCCGGCCGAAGGACTGCTGCACGAACTCGACGGGCGCGCCGCCCTGCGAACCGTCCTGCTCGACCCCACCGCCACCCCGCAGGAAGCCCTCGGCTGGCTCGCCGGCCTGCTCGGCCTCGCCCTGGACCGCCGCTGGCCGATCGCCGCCCGCCGCGCGCTTGTCGCCCAGGCGTACGACCTGTTCCGCATCCGGGGCACCCTCACCTGCCTGGAACGGATCCTCCGGCTCTACCTGCCCGTCCCCGTCGCCGTCGTCGAGAACTGGCGCCTGCGCGGCCTCGGCGGCGCCGTCCTCGGCACGGAGCCCGGCGGGCCCCCCGCACCCGCCGTCGGCGGCGCCGCCCGCGCGACCGCCACCCTCGGCCGGTTCGCCGTCGGCGGCCTGCGGCCCGGCGAGGACGGCTACACGGCGACGGCCCACCGGTTCACCGTCCTGATCGCCGCACCCCTGACCGGAGAGCCGCTCGACGTGGTGCGCAGCATCGTGGAGACCCACAAGCCCGCGCACACGCTGGCGGAGATCTGCCCCCTCGGCACCGGCATGCGGATCGGCCGGGCCCTGCACCTGGACCTCACATCGGTGGTCGGCCCGGGCGCGGCCTGGGGCCCGGCGGTGGTCGGCCACGTCCGGGTGGGGGAGGACGGCGTGGTCGGCGTGCCCTCGGCCGCGGCGAAGGTGGGGGAGACGGCGGCGGTGGGGGCGGTGAGGGTCGGGTGAATGAGGAACTGCCAGGTGTTGTCGATGCTTTGGCGGATGCTGGACTGCTCGGCCGCGTTGTGGCGGATGCTGATCCGGCTGAACCCTCCTGCGGCGTGAGTCCGGCCCGAGCCATGGTGGTGGGGCGTGTCTGGCTAGGTGCTCCGGTGGTGGTGGCCGGTGGCGAACTTCCCTATGCCGCCGATGTGTTGGCGGATGCTGATCCGGCTGAACCCTTCTGCGGCGTGAGCCCGGTCCGAGCCATGGTGGTGGGGCGTGTCTGGCTGGGTGCTCAGGTGGTGGTGGCCGGTGGCGAATTTCCCTATGCCGCCCATGCGTTGGCGGATATCTCGCTGGTTGGATCCTTCTGCGGCGTGAGCCGGGCCCTAGCCGTGGTGGTGGGGCGTGTCCGGTTGGGCGCTCTGACGGTGGGCGGTGGCGAACTGCTCTCGGCCGCCGATGTGTTGGCGGATGCCTCGCTGGTTGGATCCTTCTGCGGCGTGAGCCGGGCCCGAGCCATGGTGATGGAGGGTGTGCGGCTGGGCGCTCCGGTGGTGGTGGTCGGCGGCGAACTTCCTTTTACCGCCCAGGTCTTGGCGGATACATCGTCGGCTGACACCTTCTGCGGCGTGAGCCCGCGCGGTGTGGTGCGAGCGGATGCCGAACGTCCCTTCCCCGCCCGGTCCTTGGTGGATTCCGCGCCGGCTGAATCCTTCTGCGGCGTGAGCCCGCGCCGAGCCGTGGCGGTCGGCCGGTCCGGGTGTACGGGGGCCGGGTGGGTGGTCCGGCGGTTCTCGGCGGTGAGGGCGGTGAAGGCGGGATGAGCGTTCCTGCGGTGACCATCGGGCGGTTCTCCGCCACGCTGCACGACGACGGCTCGGCGCGGCCGGGCGAGGCCGGGCTGACGGCGCCTCTCCGGTGCGTCGTGGACGGGGGGTTGGCGCTCGCGCTGCGCGAGGTGCGGCTGCCGGAGGGCCGTTGGTGCGTCCGGCGGCTGCGGCTGAGCCTGCCGCTCGACCTCGACCGGCCCGGGCCGGACGGTGGGCGGGTGTGGTCGGTGGCGGTGGCCGCCGCGATCGAGCGGGCGGTCCGGGAGGGCGGCGGCGAGGTCGTCCACTACCGGCACGACGTCGACCTGCTCGCCGACCTGGTGGCCGGGGCGGCCGCGGGCCGGACCGTCCGGCACTGGGCGTGGCAGCAGGCGGGGGCGCTGCGGCCCGGCGACCCGGCTCCCGGTGTCGAGCCCCGGGCGGCCGTGCTCGCCGCGCTCGGCCGGGCCCCGCAGCACGTGGCGGCGGCGCTGCTGCGGGCCACGCCCGTCTGCGGACTGCCCGCCCTGGACCGGCTGTTCGGCGAACAGGGGTGGCAGGCGGTGGCCGGGTTGGCGGCGGTGGCGTCCTGGTGCGGGCCCGCGCCGGCCGGTCCGGGCCACGACGGGCCGGTTCCCGCCCCCGCCCGGGCGCTCGCCCGGACCCTGCTGGCGGGCTCGGTGCTGGCCGGGCTCGCGCGGTCGGCCCGGCTGCGCCCCGGGCCCGCGACCCTGGCCGCCTGGGCGGTGCTGGCGGCCGCCGAGGCCGATCCCGGATCGCTGCACCGCCGCCCGCACCCCGATCTGCCGAGGGCGCTCGCCCAGGAGCTGGGGGCGGTGCTCGGGCAGGCGACGCCGCCGGGACGGGATCGGCCCGCAGCGCCACCGGTGCCCACGACACCCTCCGTCCCCGCACCCTCCGTCCCCGCACCCGCCGTCCCCGCACCCGTCGCAGCTGTGCCGGAGCCGATGCCGGATTCCTCGCCCACCGTGGAGGCGACCAGGCCGCACCCGCCCGCACCGGACGAGGAGCCGCCCGCCACGCCCAGCCCGTCCGACCCCGCCCCCGACCCCGCCACCCCGCACCGCCCCCCGCAGCCGTCCGTCGCCGCCCCGGACACCCCCGGCGGCGCGTGCACCGCCTGGGCCGGGCTGCTCTTCCTCCTCGCGGCCGCGCCCGACGCCGGCCTCCCCCAGCGCGCCCTGGACCACCCCGCCCTGACGGCCCGCCCGCTGCGCTGGGTGCTGCACCGCCTCGGGCGCGAGCTGCTGCCGGAGGCGGCGCCGGACGATGCGGCGCTGCTCGCCCTGGCGGGCCTCGGCCCCGCCCGCGCCGCCGTCCTGCTCGCCGCCCCGCCGCCCACCGAACCGGAACGGACCGCCGTACGCGCCCTCTCCGCCGCCTGGGCCTCGGCCACCTGCGCCCGGCTCGGCGACCGCGAGCTGGAAGACGCCACCGCCGTCCGGGCGGTCGCCCGCCGCAGCGGCGAGGTGTGCGCGGAGCCCGGGTGGATCGAGGTGCGGCTGTCCGTCGCCGACACCGACCTGACGGTCCGCCGGGCCGGTCTGGATCTGGATCCGGGCTGGGTGCCCTGGCTCGGCGCGGTCGTGAGGTACGTCTATGTCTGAGACGTTCGGAGCCCCGTACGCGCCCGAGGCGGTCAGCCGGGCGCTCACCGCCCGGGCGGCCGGGATCGCCCTCCGCCTGGCCGGGCTGCTCGAAGCCACCTGCGACACCGAGTCCGCCGCCGACTCGGTCGGCTTCCTCCGCGCCTGGGCCGACTCCGCGCGCGGCCACCGACCGCCGCTGCCCGCCGAGGCCGAACCGCTGCGGCGCCTGGCGGACCGGCTCGCCCTCACCGAGGTGGAGGTCGACCTGCTGCTGCTCGCCGGCCTGCCGGAGGAGCACGAGGGCCTGGCCAGGACCTTCCGGACCATGCACCCGTGCGGCGACTCGCACCCGAGCGTCGGCCTCGCCGCCCTCCTGCTCGACCAACACCAACACCAACACCAGCACCAGGACCAGCCGCACCAGCCGGGCGCCGACCGCGCCGCGCTGCGCCGCCTGCTCCACGAGGGCGCGGCCGCCCGCAGCGGCGCCCTCGCGGTCGCCGGCGAGGGGACGTTCCACGACCGCAGCCTGTGCCTGGCCGACCGCCTGTGGGAGGCCCTGCACGGCTGGGCGGCCTGGCCGGAGGCGCTGGCCGAGATCGAGGTGGGGCCGCCGGTCGCCGGGCTGGACGGCTGGCTCGACCGCCCGGCCGCCCGGCTGGCCGTGGCCGCGCTGCGCTCGACGGCGCCGCGCACCGTGGTCGTGACCGCGCAGGACGCCACCATCGGGCTGAGCCGCTGCGCCGCCCTGGCCCGCGCCGCCGGGCTGCGGCCGGTCGCCGGGCGGACCCGCCCCGACTATCCCGCCGCCCTCGGCCTGCTCAACCTGCACGCGGCCGCCCGGGGCGGGGTGCCCGTCCTGGTGGTGCCCCGGCCGGAGGAGGGCGCGGGCCCGGCCCGGCTGGACCTGCGCCGGGTGGCCGGCCCGATCCTGGTCTGCGCCGGGCCGGGTGCGGTCCGGCCCGGCCCGGAGCGGCCGGTGCTGGCCGTGCCGGCCGGGCCGATCGGCACGGCCGACCGGCGGGCGGCCTGGCGCGCGGCGCTGCCCCAAGTCGCCGAGCAGGCGCCGCAGTTGGCGGCCCGCCACCCGCTGGACCCGGCGCTGACGGCGCAGGTCGCGATGGACGTGCACAGCTGCGACGCGCTGGCGCCGGGCGGCGCGGGCACGGACGTGTCGGCCGCGATCCGGACCAGGGCCGGCGCCGTCCTGCCGCCCGGCGTGGACCTGGTCGGCCCGCGCGCGGCCTGGGACCGGCTGGTGCTGGCCACCGAGCCGGAGCGTCAACTCCGGGACGCCGTCTCTCGGTTGGCGTACCAGGCGGTGGTGCTGGACGACTGGCGGCTGCGCGAGGCGGCCCGCGCCGACCGCGGGGTCCGGCTGCTGCTCAGCGGCGCGCCCGGCACCGGCAAGTCGCTGGCGGCCGAGGTGCTGGCGACGGCCGCCGGGACGGACCTGCTGGTCGTCGACCTCTCGCGGGTGGTGTCGAAGTGGATCGGGGAGACGGAGAAGAACCTGTCCGCCGCCTTCGACGCGGCCGAGCGGATGCAGGCGGTGCTGTTCCTCGACGAGGCGGACGCGCTGTTCGGGACGAGGACGGAGATCTCCGAGGCCAACGACCGCTTCGCCAACCTGGAGACGGCGTACCTCCTCCAGCGGCTGGACCGCTTCGACGGCCTGGCGGTGCTGGCCACCAACCTGCGGCAGAACATCGACGCCGCGTTCCTGCGCCGGATGGACTTCGTGGTCGGCTTCGACCTGCCCGGCGAGGCGGACCGCCTCCGGCTCTGGCAGCTGCACCTGCCCGAGCCCGTCCGGGCGCCCGGCGTCGACCTCGCCGCGCTCGCCCACCGCTACCCCGTCCCCGGCGGCTGGATCCGCAACGCCGCGATCGCCGCCGCCTTCCGCGCGGCGGAGAGCGGCGGGCGGGTCGGCCGGCCGGAGCTGGTCGAGGCGATGCGCCGGGAGTACGCCAAGGCGGACCGCCCGTTCCCGGCCGATCCGGCCGCCCCGCCCGCCGGGGCCGCCGACGAGCGGGCACTGCGCGCGCTCGGCGCGGCCGGCGCCGGGCCCAACAGGGAGGAGTCATCATGACGGCGCTCGACAGCAGTGCACCGTGCGGCTGCGGCGGCACCACCGGTGGCGCTGCGACCAGGACGGGGGGCGGCCCCTGCGGCCAGGACGACCTGCCGGTCACCCCCTTCGACGCCCTGCGGGTGGCCTTCGGCATGCTGCTCGGCGAGGACGACTTCCGGGTGCTGATGGGCAACCCGCGCGGCAAGCAGATGCTGCACGCGGCCTGGCTGCACGGCCCGGGCGTGCTCTGGGGGTACGGCGTGCACCTGGACGCGGACGGCGACCGGCTGCGCGCCGCGCCCGGCCTCGCGGTGGACGGCTGGGGTCGCGAACTCGCCCTGGAGGCGGAGGCGTGCGCCTCGCTGACCGCGTGGGCCACCCGCTGGGCCCAGGACCACCCGGCGCCGAGCGGCCCACCGGGCCCGCCCGGGCCGTCCGCCCCCGACCCGTGCACCGGCCAGCCCGCCCCCGACCCGTGCCCCGGCGGCACGACCCGGCGGGTGACGGCCTGGCTGGCGGCCGAGTTCGCGTCCTGCCCGGCCAGGCCCGTCCCGGCGCTGGCCGACCCGTGCGACATCACCCGCCGCCACGACGACTACTCGCGGGTCGCCGAGACCGTCCGGGTGGTGGTCCTCGGGGACGAGCCGCCGCGCCGCCGCCCGTACCACCGGCTGCGGGTGCTGTTCGGCCTGGAGGGCGTCACGGGCCCGGACGACGCGGCCGGGCGGGAGGCGGCGGAGGCCGCCGCCCGGGTGCGGGCCGCCGCCCCCGGGCGCCGGGCGGAGCAGCTGCTGGCGGAGTTCCGCCGGCTGGCCGCGGGCGACGCCGTCCAGGACGCGCCCGAGCGGGAGGAGGGCGACGCCTGCCCGCAGCTGTTCCCGGTGACGGAGGACCACGCGCCGGTGGTGCTCGCGAAGCTGGCCTTCGACGTCGTCACCGCGCCCGGCTGCGTGCGGGTCGCGAACGTGGACGTCGACCAGCGGGCCCGGACCGCCCTGCTGCCCACCGGCGCCCTCCAGGAGCTGCTGTGCGGCCTCGCCCCCGCGCTGCTCGGCGAGACGCTGAGCGAGGACGCCGGTGGGCCCCGGCTGGCGCCGGGCTCGCTGCGCTGGAGCCGCGGCGACACCTGCCTGAGCCTCTGCTTCGACCGGCCGGTGGACCGCCGCTCGCTGGAGCAGGCCCTGACGATCACCTCGCTCTGCGAACGGCCCGAGCACGGCGCGGGCTGGGCGCGGAGCACGGTGGCCGGGGTGCGGCTGACGGACGGCGGCACCCGGGCCGTCGTCGACCTCGAACTCCCGCCCGCGCACCGGCTGGTCCGCGTGCTGATCCGGGGCACCGGCCCCGAGCCCTGCTACGGGACCGACCCGTGGGTGCCGTTCGCCGGCCTCACGGACGGCCCGGCGGCCGGGCGGCACGACGGCCACGACGCCGTGCTCACCATGCACCTGCACCAGCACGACTGCCCGGACGAGCACGAGCACGAGAACCAGCACGACAACCAGCACGGCAACCAGGACACCGCCGACACCGCCGACACCGGGAGGGCCGCGTCATGACCACCGCCGCCACCGCCGCCGCATCGTCCGGGACGCCCGACGAGAACTCCGCCGGCACGCCGGACACCGCCGGCGGCGACATCGACCGCCTGCACGCCTTCGACGGGCTGTTCCTGCGCGCCGAGCACCTGAACCGGATCCAGGACTACGCCCGGGAGTTCGCCTCGGCGATCGGCCGCTCCGGCGGCCCCGGCGTCGTCGAGGGCTACCGGGTCGCCGTCGAGCAGGGCGCCTTGAAGGTCACCGGCGGCCTGGCGGTCGACGCGGCCGGCCGACCGCTGCGCTCCCGGCACGAGGTGACGCTGCCGCTGAAGGACCTGCGGGCCGGCGCCGACGCCTTCTGGTGGGTGGAGGTGTCGCGGCTGGACTGGGACTACGGCGACACCGCCGTCCAGGGGCTGCTCTGCGAGGACCCGTGCGCGGGCGCCACCACCAGCAAGCAGTTCACCGCCGAGGGCGTGCGGATCTCGCTGACGGCGGACCGGGCGACCGGGCTGGAGGAGCAGTTCGGTGTGAACCGCCGCAACTGGCTGGCCTCCCGGCTGTTCGCCGCCGGGCAGGCCGACGACACGCCCTGGCTGGCCACCCCGGCCGTCCTCCCGGCCGACTGGGAGCCGCCGGTCGAGTACCCGAGGCCGCCGGTGCGCCTCGCCCTGCTGATCCCGGTCGGGCCGGACGTCTCCCAGTGGATCGTCGACACCTGGACGGCCCGCCGCGAGGTCGGCGCGCCGCCGCCCGAGCGCTGGTGGCAGGGCCGGCTCGGGATGCGGCCGTGGAACGCGTACGCGGCGCAGATCCTGCAGTTCCAGGACCAGTTGGCGCAGTGGCGGGACCCTCGGGCCGGCGGCGCGGCGGCCGCCGAGCGGGCCGCGGACACGGCGCTGGCGGAGGAGATCCGGCGGATCGTCGGGATGGCCCAGGGCGCCCGGTCGCGGCTGGCGCTGTCGATGAAGGAGGCCCTGGAGCGCGCCGCCAGGGAGGACGGCGCACGGCGGGACGCCGCGCTCCCGGCGGTGCCGCCGCTCACCGAACGCGGCTTCGGCGACCTGCCGCCGGCCGGCTACCTGCCGGTCCAGAGCGACCGGCAGCGACTGGAGCAGGAGGTGCGGCGGGTCCTCGGCGACCGGCTGGACCTGCGCTTCTGCGAGGCCTCCCGGGCCGACATCGCGGAGGCCGTCCAGCAGGCGCAGCACCGGGACCGGATCGTCCTCGACTCCGCCGCCGAGGTGGAGGTCCTGGTGCCGGTGGGGCCGGTGGGGCCGGTGACGGCCTCCGCGGTGGACGGCGGGTGGACGGGCGGGTGGGTCGCGTTCGTCCGCAGCCGTCAGGTGTCCTGCTGGTCGCCCGGCGTCGCCGCGCCGCCGGAAGCCGCTGCGCCGACCGCCGCCGAGCCATCGACCGCGCCGCCCACCGCCGAGCCGGGTGACGGCCGGTGAGACCCGTCGACGAGGACGAACTCCCGTACGCCGCCCTGTGCGTGGTGCGGGTCGAGCCGCAGGCGCCGGGCCGGTTCCTGATCACCGTCACGTCGAGCACCGACCTGCGCCGCCCGTCCGCCGAGTCGCGCACCCGGGCCGCCGACGCGGGCACGGTGCTGGCCCTGGTCGCGGACTTCCTGCGGGGCTGCCGCGTCACGAGCGGTCGGAGCGGTCAGGTCTGACCAGGGTTACCGGGAGAAGGGACGGGTAGGCACCATCCGGTCGCTGACGGTGACGGTCCTGTGACGAGGTGCGCATAGCCTCGCAGGGCCGGGCTTCGACTGGAGGACCGCCATGCACGCACCGTTCCTGGAAACGCCGATCCCGATCCCCGGTCAGGCCGACGCGCCGACCCTGCACCTCTTCGGCACTCCCCGGGTGGTGCACGCGGGCCGCCGGCTGGAGGTGCCCGAAGGCAGCAAGCGGCTGCTGGCCTTCGTCGTCCTCAACGGCGGGTGGGTGGAACGCCGCCACGCCGCCGGCACCCTCTGGCCGCTGGGCGACGACCTCCGGGCGGCCGGGAACCTCCGCTCGGCGCTGTGGCGGCTCAAGGCGGCCGGCATCGACGTGCTCGACTCGGACAAGTGCTCGCTCTCCGTGCGCGAGCACACCGTCGTCGACCTGTACGTGCTGTGCGAGTGGGCCGGACGCCTGATAGCCGGCACCGCCACCGCCGCCGACCTCGGCACCTTCCGCTGGCGCGCCGACGTGCTGGACCTGCTGCCCGGCTGGTACGACGACTGGGTGCTGATCGAGCGCGAGCGGATCCGCCAGCGGCTGCTGCACGGCCTGGAGGCGCTCAGCCGCCACCTCGTCCGGGCGGGCCGCTGCGCCGAGGCGGTGGAGTCGGCGATGGTCGCGGTCGGCGTCGAACCGCTCCGGGAGAGCGCTCAACGCGCCCTGATAGAGGCGCACTTGGCCGAGGGCAACCTGGTCGAGGCGCTGCGCAGCTACGACGCCTACCGCGGCCTGACCCACCGGGAGCTCGGCGTCGAGCCCGGCCGGGAGCTGTCGCTGCTGCTGCGGGCGCACTGCGACGCCGTCCGTCCGCCCGCCCCGCCCGCCCCGCCCGGCCCGCGCCGGCCCGACCGCCTCGCGGCGGGCGGCTGAGCAGCGCACTCTGCCCACCGTCCCGCCGCGAGACGACGATCCCGGCTGGCCGGGACCGAGTCCTAGCCGTGCGTCACGCACTTGTTGGCGCTGTTCGACCACAGGCCCTGGAGGTCGAAGGTGCCGGTGCTCAGCGTGACGTAGGCGTCGAGGTTCTCGCACTCGTCGCCGATCTCGCCGCCGCCGCCGTTCCAGCCGATGCTGGGCCAGAAGTCGGTGACGGTCTCGGCGTACTCGTGCGTCTCGGTGGACTCGATGCCGGAGAGCAGCCGGCCGTCCGTGAACGTGGTGCACGAGCCGGCGCCGTTGTCCGGGATGTACGGCAGGTTGGTGTAGGCCAGGGTGCCGTAGGAGCTGCTGGTCTTGTCGTGCCAGGCGCAGAAGCCGGTGTTGGGGAAGCCGTCCGGGTGCGTGTGGGTGGCGGAGACCACGACGTACTGGGCGTTGAGGTTGGGCGCCTGGGTGGTGTTGCCGAAGTGGGCGGCGGCCTTGCCGGCCTCGGCGCCGATCTGGGCGGCGGTCGCGCTGCTCGGCGCGGCGGCGGCGTTGTCGAACCACACGCCGGCCAGCGGGGAGGACGCCGGGTGCTGGACGTGGGTGCCCTGGGTGCCGCAGGTGCTGGTGCCCTTGGCGACGCCCTCGCAGTACTGGGACATGATGGTGCCCCAGGTGTCCTGGCTGCCGTACAGGCCCTTGAACATGTTCTGCAGGTCCGGTGCCACGCCGGCCGGGTCGGAGGACCACTGCGAGCCCCAGAAGACCAGGTACACCTTCGGGGTGGGGGACACCACGCCCTGGGTGGCGCTGGAGCCGACCTTGAGCGTGTTGCTGGTGGAGCCGGCGGCGACCTGCGGCGCGGCGCCGGAGTGGAGCGGCTTCACCCCGAAGTGGCCCGGTGCCGCGGCGGGTTGCGCCGCGGCACCGGAGGCCAGCGAGGTGGAGCCGAGGGCGGCCAGGGCCAGCGCGGCCAGCGTGTGGGCGGCGGCCTTGAACGGCTTGCGCATGCGTCTGCTCCCGAGTGTGAGGGTGTGGGAGGGGCGTACGTGCGGTTGCTGAGCCCCGACACCACATCAGCTCGGCGGCGGATCCGTCCAGATGCGCGGAGGCCGCGACGGGAAGTCTTTGCCGTGGCTATGCCAAACCCTGGACCGGTCCTCACCCGGGCCTCACCCGGTCCGCACCCCGCTCGCCCCCGGCTTGCCCCCGTCTCACAGATTGGTGAGCTGGTCCCCCTTGGCGTCCTGGATGGTGTGGTCGACGCAGACCGCGAGGACGATCAGGATCAGCGCGTCCTGCTCGCTGAGCACGTCCACGGCGTACGCGTCGCGGATGGTGAACCAGCGCCGGGACACGTGCGCCAGCGTCGTCCCCTCGTGCCGGATGTCGAACTCCCGGTCCCAGAGGTTCCCGTTCACCTGCAGCCGGCGGCCGTCCCCGAGCCGCACCTTGAAGCGGTCCCCGAAGAGCTTGAACATCTTCTTGCTGATCTTGGCGGTCGGCTGCCCGTCCTGCTTGATCAGCAGCGTGTGGTGGATCGTGAACGCCTTGCGGACGATGGTCGCGACGCGCTCGCCGCTCGTGTCCACCAGGGCGAAGGTGCGCCGCAGCCGGAAGAACTTCCGGTTCACGCGGTACAGCTTCTCCCGGTGCTCGGTCTCGATCCAGGCCTCCTCGTGGAAGGCGAACATCCGGTCGCGGACCAGGTAGCGCACAGTACTTCCCCCGTGATGACTCGTCTCCGCCGCCCCGACCGGAACGGCGCGGCCCAGAGCGTAGCGCCTGCTCAGCACGGGTGGACGCCGCCCCCTACCCGGCCGGTTCCGCCGAGACGTCGGTGAACTCGACGTGGGCGTCCTCGGTGTAGGCGCCGATGCTGCCGGTGGGGTAGGGGCGTTCGTGGTCGTCGAAGGCGACCAGGGGGTGGCCGTCGACGGTGGCTTCGAGGTGGGGGCCGTGCTGGGTGACCCGGACGTCGGCGGGGTGGTCGACGGGGAAGGGCTGGTCGCCGGTGGCGAGGAAGCGTTGGCCGCCGGGGTAGGCGGGGTCGCGTTTGCCCAGTTCCCAGCCGTTGGGCTTGAGGATGACGTAGTAGAAGTGGTCCGGGTCGGTGTAGGCCCAGACGAGCCAGGCGACTTCCCAGGGGTTGGGGGTGGGGGTGCGCAGCTGGGCGACGGTGCGCAGGGTGGCCCGGAGGGTGAGGTCCTGGTACTGGCGGGTGGAGACGATCAGTCCGGCGTGGGTCTCTGCCGGGGTGCGGGCGGGTGCGGGGGAGAGGGAGAGGCCGTTGTCGAGGCCGGTGTTGGTGCCGTGGCCGTCGAAGACGGACCGCCAGGGGCCGTGGACCGAGCCGTCGGTCCACGGCCGGGCGGGTTCGCCGCCTCCGCCGCCCCAGACGGGGCCCACCGTGAGGGCGAGCCCCGTCACCGCGACGGCGGTGAGCAGTGCGAGGGGGAGGAGCCGGTGAACTCGCGTCATGCCGTCGAGTATGCCGCCGCGGGAGCGGGTCGGAGACCGGGTCAGGGGGCGACCAGGGGGTTCGGCGTGGGCGCCGCAGCCGCGTCCACCCCGAAGTCCTCGGCGAGTTGGGCCAGGATCCGTTCGGTGGCGTGTCCGTCGCCGAAGGGGTTGCCGGCCTTGGCCATCCGCAGGTAGGCGTCCTGGTCGTCGAGCAGCCGCTCGGCGGCGTCCAGGATGACCTGCGGGTCGGTGCCGACGAGTCTGGCCGCGCCGGCCTCGACGGCCTCGGGCCGTTCGGTGGTGGTGCGCAGGACGAGGGCGGGCTTGCCGAGGGTGGGGGCCTCCTCCTGGACGCCGCCGGAGTCGGTGAGGACGAGGTCGCAGCCGGCCAGGGTGGCGGAGAAGTCGAGGTAGTCGAGCGGTTCGACGATCCGGATGTCGGGGTGGTCGGACAGTTCGGGGAGCAGGGCCTCGCGGACGGCGGGGCTCTTGTGCAGCGGCAGGACGATCTCGACGTCGCCGCGGTCGGCGAGCCGGCGCAACGCCTTGCCCATGGCGCGCATGGTGTCGCCCTGGTTCTCCCGGCGGTGCAGGGTGACCAGGACGCGTCGCAGGCCGGTGCGGAAGTGGTTGCGGCCGGTGCCCTCGCGGAGCACCCACAGCAGGTTGTCGATGACGGTGTTGCCGGTGACGAACACCTCGGCCTCGGGCACGCCCTCGGTGGTGAGGTGGCCGGCGGCGCGGGGGGTGGGGGCGAAGTGCCAGCGGGCGATGCGGCCGATGAGGCGGCGGTTGAGCTCCTCGGGGAAGGGGTTGTCGGCCACGCCGGTGCGCAGCCCGGCCTCGACGTGGGCGACGGGGATGTGCTCGTAGAAGGCGGCGAGGGCGCCGGTCAGGGCGGAGGTGGTGTCGCCCTGGACGACGACGAGGTCGGGGCGTTCGGCGTGCACGACCTCGCCGAGTCCGTCGACGAGCCGGGCCGTCAGCTTGGCGAGGTCCTGTCGTTCGCGCATCACGTCGAGCTCGAACTTGGCTTCCACGTGGAGGAGTTCGAGCATCTGCTGGAGCATCTCGCGGTGCTGGCCGGTGCTGACGACGAGGGGGGTGAAGTGTGGGGAGGCGGCCATGGCGCGGGCGACCGGCGCGAGCTTGATCGCTTCCGGCCGGGTGCCCAGGACGAGCATGGCGCGGACGGGTGTGGTGCTGGCGTTCGGGGACATGGGTCTCCCAGGGAGGGTGCCTGCCCGTGGTGGCAGGGGGGAGGGTCGGGTGCGCGTCAGGTGCGCGCGGTCTTGAGCCAGGTCTGCTTGCCGGTGAGCATGCGCCACAGGCCCCACCATCCGGCGGCGAACCAGATGTAGCCGTAGAGCACGAAGACGTGGGACAGCAGGATCGCGCGGACGAGACCGAGTCCGCGCTCGCGGCGGGAGTACACCCAGCCGTAGGCGTACGCCGCGGTGAAGGACAGGACGTACGGGCCGATGAACCACATCGGTGTCATCAGCGGGTGGCCGGCCCGGACGGAGCCGAGCACGACGGCGCCCGCGGCGACCAGGAAGGAGAGCGGCAGCAGCGAGGTGAGCAGGATCAGGACGGGACTCGACAGGTGGTAGAGCAGGTCGACGGCGGGTTTGACGGGGACTTCGCGCAGGATGAGCGGGACCAGCTTGGCCGACTGCAGGTGGCCCTGGAACCAGCGGGACCGCTGGCGCACCAGCCGGCGCACGTCCAGGACGGCCTGCTGGGAGACGGCGGCGGTGGTGCAGTGGTGGTTGGTCCAGCCGCGGGCGATGAGGCGCACCCCGAGGTCGAGGTCCTCGGTCAGGGAGTCGCTCCACGGCCCGTTGCCGTGGTCGTCCATGAGGCCGTCCAGGGCGGAGAGCCGCATGAACTGGCCGTTGCCGCCCATGCCGACGCTGCCGAAGTGGCGCCGGGCGGACTGGAAGATGTCGCCGTAGATGACGAACTCCATGTCCTGGAGCCGGGCGAGCAGGCCCTGGTGGCGGTTGTACATCCGCACGCCGACCTGGGTGGCGCCGGTGCGCGGGTCGTCGAAGTACGGGTCGACGGCCTGGACGACGTGCGGGTCGAGGCGGCCGTCGGCGTCGACGACGCAGACGACGACGTCGCCGGGGTCGCGTCCTTCGAGGATGCCGGACTCCCGCAGGTGGCGGATGCCGGCGTTGAGGGCGGCGCCCTTGCCCTTGCGGGCGTCGGGCAGGTGCCGCTGGAGGAGCTTGACCCGGGCGGGGTCGGCGGCGCGGGCGATGTCGGCGGTGCGGTCCTCGGAGGCGTCGTCGATGACCAGGGCCAGGAAGTTGCCGGTCGGCAGCGAGGTGATCCGGGCCAGGCTCTCGGCGAGGACCTTCTCCTCGTTCAGGCAGGCGAGGAGGAAGACGTAGAGGCGTTCGGTGTCGTGGTGGCCGTGGTCGTGGCGGACCGGGCGTCGGGAGAGCAGGAAGAGGGCGGAGTTGTAGCAGCCCGCCATCACGATGATGGCGATGCTGGACCAGAGCAGAACCTCCGTGATCACTTTTGTTCACCATGGTTTCGGAGAACGAACCAGAATTTGGCCAGAAGGAGAACGGCGGCTGTCGTGCAGTAGAGCAGGAATCCGGCACCGGCCACTTCTTGCAGGCCCTTGGCAAAAGGTATGCCGGGCAGGACTTCCGGGGCCGCGGTGAGGCCGGCCAAGGGCAGACCTATCCCCAGAGCTGGTTTTCCGTACATGAGAGAGATCCCCCCGGATTTCGGCACGCCCGTCGTCCCGGGGCATGCGCAGGGAGGTTATCAGACGGGAAGGGGCCTTTACGGTTTATGGTCGGAGATGAAGAATCGGAAGGATGAATTCCGAGATCGTCGGGTCCTTGTCAAATGCGGCTTTGGCGTCCGGAGCCCTGTTGACACTCCCCGGGCCCGGAGCAAGAATCACCGAATTATCAGGCTTCGTCGCGGCGTTCTCCCCGATTAGCGGGGCGCCTTCGGTGAAGGGCCGGTAAAAACGCCAAATCAGGGGGGCAGTAATGAAGAATGTGCGAGGGAGAGCTCCGGTTTCTCATGTCTCGCTCAGCTTGACCGTGATCGCGGCCCTCCTGGGCGGCGTCGGCCTTTCCACGGGGGCGGAGGCCAGCCCGGGACCGGCGGTGTCCTCGCCCGGGACCAGCGGATTCCAGAGCGGATTCGACGGAGCGTCCGAGGATCTGACGGCGTGGAGCGCCGAGCAGCGGCGGAACGACCGCGAGCGCCGGGCGCACCGGCTCGCCGTCACCCCGGCCGCCGCGCCGAAGGCCGCGGCCGCTTCGAACGCCCCGAACGCCGCGGCCGTCCCGAACGCCACGGCCGCCCCGAACGCCACCGCCGGCACCTCGGCCCTCGTCCTCTACGACACCACCGGCCCCTACGGCTACCTCGGCGAGCTCTACGCGATGGCCGTCGCCAACCTGGCCGGCCACTTCGGCACCGTCAGCGCCAAGCCGGTGTCCGCGTACACCCCGGGCCTGGTGGAGCAGTACTCCGCCACCGTCTACGTCGGCTCGACCTACTACGGCGGCGCCATACCCGACGCCGTGCCCGCGTCCTTCTACCAGGACGTGATGGCCACGGCGAAGCCGGTCGACTGGATCGGCGACAACATCTGGAACATGGCGAACGCCGTCGGCATCGAGAACTTCAAGACGAAGTACGGCTGGGACCCGACCAACTCCTACTTCTCCACCAACGGCGGCGTCGGCAACATCAACCAGGTCGTCTACCAGGGCCAGACGCTGACCCGGAAGTTCCCGGCTGGCCAGGACGGCGGCGTGCTGCACCCCGCCCTGTCCGGCGCCGGCTACCCGCAGGTGACCCAGCTCGCGCAGGCCGTCGACGGCACCACCGGGGCCACCAGCCCGTGGGCGTTCCGCTCGGCGAACCTCACCTACGTGGGCGAGATCCCCTTCGCCTACGTGTCCGAGCAGGACCGGGTGATCGTGTTCGAGGACCTGCTGTTCGACGCCCTCGCCCCGGCGACCCCCGCGCGCCACCGGGCGTTCGTGCGGCTGGAGGACATCAGCCCCGACGCGGACCCGGCGCAGCTGCGGGCCATGGCCGACTACCTGGCCTCGCAGCACATCCCGTACGGGATCAACGTCATCCCCGTCTACACCGACCCCAAGGGCGTCTACGACAACGGGATCCCGCAGACCGTCACCCTGGCCCAGGCCCCGGACGTCGTCGCCGCGCTCCAGTACATGCTCCAGCACGGCGCCGTCCTGATGAACCACGGCTACACCCACCAGTACGGCAACGTCGCCAACCCCTACACCGGCGTCACCGGCGACGACTTCGAGTTCTTCCGCGCCCACATCGACGCCGCCAACAACGTGGTGTACGACGCCCCGCCGGCCGAGGACTCCGCGGCCTGGGCGCAGGCCCGGGTGAGCGCCGGCCTCGCCCAGTTCGCGTTGGCCGGCCTGCCCAGGCCCGCGCTCTGGACGACCCCGCACTACGCGGCCTCCGCCGCCGACTACCGGGTCTTCGGGCAGAACTTCACGGCGCGCCTGGAGCGCCCGCTGTACTTCGCCGGAACGCTCGGCGGCGGACCGGTGAACGCCGCCCGCTACATCGGCCAGTTCTTCCCGTACTCCGTGAAGGACGTCTACGGTACGACCGTGCTCCCGGAGAACATCGGCAACTACGAGCCGGTGCCCATCAACAACCACCCGGCGCGCCTCCCGGCCGACCTGATCGCCTCGGCGAAGGCCAACCTGGCGGTCCGGGACGGCGTGGCGAGCTTCTTCTACCACCCGTACTACGACGTGGCCCCGCTCCAGCAGACCATCGACGGCATCAGGGCCCTCGGCTACACCTTCGTCGGCCCGATGGACCTCGCCAACTGAACTCCCCGGATGAGGAGTCGTCACACGTGAACCCGATGAAGAGGATGGCCGCCGCCTGGTCGGCGCTGGTCGTCCTCTTCGTCGGCGCCGGATGCTCCTCGTCCGGCGGCGACGAAGAGGACACCCCGCAGCCCGCCCCCTCGGCCAGCGGCCCCAGCACCCGGCCCGCGGACGGGGACACCGGCGCGTTCCGGGGCATGACGCTCCCCTCCTGGAACACCCACGACTACGACAGCCCGCAGGCCGCGACCTACCTGCAGCAGATCGCCGCCACCGGCGCCCGGTGGGTGACCCTCACCCCGACCTGGTACCAGGACCGGGTCACCGACTCCGAGCTGCGCACCACCGAGGAGACCGCCTCCGACGAGAGCCTGCGCAGCATCATCCGGCGCGCCCACGACGCAGGCCTCGCGATCATGGTGAAGCCGCACGTGGACCTGGTGAAGGGCGGCGACCGGGCCGGGATCAGGCCGGCGGACCCGGACGCCTGGTTCGCGGCCTACCGGCGCTTCATCACCCACTACGCCGACCTCGCCGCCGACACCGGCGTCGAGCAGCTCTCGGTCGGCACCGAACTCGCCGGCACCTCCCAGGACGGCGCGCGCTGGAGCGGCGTCATCGCCGCCGTCCGGGGCCGCTACCGGGGCCGGCTGACGTACGCCGCCAACTACGACGAGTACCGGAACGTCCCGTTCTGGAAGGACCTCGACGTCATCGGCATCGACGCCTACTGGCCGCTCGCCGACCGGGCCACCACCGACGGCGCGCAGCTGCGCGAGGCCTGGAAGCCCATCGCCGACGAGCTCGCCGCCTTCTCCGAACGCCAGCAGCGGAAGGTCCTGTTCACCGAGGCCGGCTACGTCAGCCAGCGCGGCACCACCACCGCGCCGTACTCCTGGACCGTCTCCAAGAGCGACGGCAGCGCCGAACAGGCCGCCGCCTACGAGGCCTTGCTCGCCTCCTTCGACGGCAAGGCGTGGTGGGCCGGCGTCTGCTGGTGGATGTGGGACGACTGGCCCGACAGCGGCGAGACGGCGAAGCACCTCGCCTACACCCCGCACGGCAAGCCCGCCGAGGAGGTCCTGCGCAGGTGGTGGGCGCACACCGGCTGACCCGGCCCCGGCCCGCGGCCGGATCCGCCCGGGCGCCGAGGACGCACCGCCCCTCGCGCCCCAAGTCGGCCTGGTCAAGCGCGCGGTGAGGAAATCTCAGGCATGAGGTGGACGGAAACGCCCGCCCCGCCCGTCACCTTCCTGCCATCCGCTTGCTCCGCCGGGCCGCGCGAGAGTACGACTTGTACACGCCGACTGGATCAAGGTGCGGCCGCTCCCGCGGGCGGCGTCCCGGCCGACCGGCGAACTCCGTACGGACTCCGTGTCCGGCGCTCCGCCGGGAGGTGCCCGGTCGCCGTCACCCACGCCGACCGCACGCGCCCCCCGGCCACCGGCATTGACGCATCGATTCACCAGGGGGGCCCGAGATGGCAGGGACGGTCGCGAGCGCGCTACCCGTGAGGCAGGTGCGGCACGACAGCGGCGTGCTCGCCGCGCCCACCGTGCCGCCGAGGCGCCTGCCCGTGCTCGGCGACCTGCCGCGGCTGCGCTCGAACCTGCTGAACGCCATCCAGTACGCCGCCCGGGACGGCAGCGAGCTCTCGTACTTCTCGGTCGGCCCCAAGCGCATGGTCTTCGTCAACCGCAGCGCCGCGGCCGACACCGTCCTGTCCGACATCCACACCTTCGGCAAGCCGGACGGCGAGAACCCGCTGCGGCTGGTGCTCGGGGACGGGCTGATCAGCAACCCGTACCACGACCAGTGGCTGCAGCGTAGGCGCGCCCTGCACCCCATGTACGGCCGCCCCAGCCTGGCCGGCATGCGGCAGACGATGGCCGACGTGATCGCCGAGCACACCGGGCGCTGGCAGGGCCGCGAGCGCACGGAGCTGCGCGTCCACGAGGACATGCTGTCCTTCGCCCTCGACATCGTGTCCCGGTGCATGTTCAGCCGCTCCGGCGACTCGGTGGCCGCCGTCCTGACCCCGGGCACGATCTCGTTCCTGCTCGGCTTCGTCGAGCGCCGCCTGCAGATGCCGCTCTCCCTGCCGGTCGGCGTGCCGACCCGCCGCAACCGGACCTTCACCGCCACCATGCAGGGCCTGGACGACCTCGTCCACCGGATCATCCGGGAGCGCCGCCGCACCGGCGAGCGGCAGGGCGACCTGCTGGACATGCTGCTGGAGGCCAGGGTCGGCGACGCCGCCGAGCCGCTGACCGACGTCGAGGTCAGGGACGAGGTGCTCACCACCTTCGTCGCCGCGTACGAGACCACGGCCAGCGCGCTCACCTGGATCCTCTACCTGCTCGCCTGCTACCCGGACGTCCAGCAGAGCCTGCGCGAGGAGGTCCGCGCGGGCACCCCGGCCGACTCCCGGGAACGGCCGGGGAGCACGCTGATGGAGGGCGTCATCAACGAGGGGATGCGGCTCTTCCCGCCGTCCCCCACCATCCCCCGCCAGGTCCAGAAGGACGTGCGGATCGGCTCGTCCACGGTCCCCGCGGGATCGATGGTGATGCTCAACGTGGCCGCCATCCACCGGGATCCGGACGTGTGGGAGCGCCCCGACGAGTTCCTGCCGGAGCGCTTCCGGGGCGGCACCCCCGGCAAGGGGACCTTCCTGCCCTTCGGGGCCGGCGCCCACATGTGCATCGGCAAGGGCTTCGCCATGATGGAGATGAGCATGCTGCTCGCGAGCATCCTCGACACCTTCGAGATCTCCCAGCGGGACGCCACCGGCCCCGCCCCCAAGGCC
The DNA here is from genome assembly GCF_000961885.1 of Streptomyces rubellomurinus. Classification (GTDB taxonomy): domain Bacteria; phylum Actinomycetota; class Actinomycetes; order Streptomycetales; family Streptomycetaceae; genus Kitasatospora; species Kitasatospora rubellomurina. The sequence goes on along the minus strand of NZ_JZKH01000064.1, from coordinate 21,245 downwards.
ATGCTCACCCTGCGCCCCCGCGAAGGCTTCGGGCTGACTCTCACCCGGATGTGACGGCACCCCGGCCGCCCGCCGCCGGGGCGGCGGCCGTCCCGTGCACGCCGTCCCGTGCACGCCGCCCCGTGCACGCCGTCCCGTGCACGCCGCCCCCGCACGCCCGCCGGAGTCGGCACGATTCCCGTCAGAGAGGTTCGTCCCCATGCGCGGCACGACGCGTTTCCACGCGGTGGTCAAGAACGTCCGCCCCCGCACACTCCTGGTCAGCCCGCTCTCCTACTGCGTGGGCGCGGCGGTCGCCGGCCACAGCCTCGACCTCACGGTGCTGCTCGGCGTCCTCTTCCACGTGCTCGCCCCGCTCGCCGCCAACGCCCACAACGCCGTGACCGACCTGGTGGAGGACGGCGAGAACGTCCCCGGCCGGCTCAAGCTGGTCGAGGCGGCCGGCGTCGGGCTGCTCCAGCGGGTCCTGTACGGCGGCCTCGCCGTCATGCTGCTGCTCGCGCTGCTGATCTCCTTCGCCCAGTCCCTGCTCTGGGTGTACGCCGTCTTCCTGGTGCTCGGCTACTCCTCCAAGCGGTTCCGCCTGAAGGGCCGTCCGGTCGTCGGCATGGCGGTCTTCTCGATGGCCGTCACCGAGCCGTTCATCGCCGGCGCGCTGCTCGGCGACTCCTGGTGGGAGCTCCCGCACTACGACTCCCTCCAACAGCCCGTCCTGCTGGCCGCGTTCCTGTTCTGCTGGTACTTCGCCAAGGGCATCATGAAGAACGTCCCCGACTACGCCGGGGACAAGGCCGCCGGGCTGCGCACCATCCCCGCGCTGCTGCCCTCGCAGCAGGCCGGCGCCTGGGTCGCGGCCGTCGCCACCACGCTGGTGTACGCCGCGTTCCCGCTGCTCGTGCTGGTCAGCGACCTGCCGAACCGGCTCGCCTACGTCGGCGTCATGGTCGTTCCGGCCGTGGCTAACATGGTCTCCATGGTCCGCGCCCGGACACCGATCGAGTACAACCTGGTCGGCCAGCGGGACATGTACGTGTCCGTGGTCTTTCTCGGCCTGCTGCTCTTCGGCGTGCGGCCATCGGTCGGGACGGCGCTCATCGGAGCGTTCGCCGTCGCGGTCATGGCCTGGGCGGACCTGTCCGGTTCGGACTCCCGGGTGAGCCACCACATCACCCGGGCCGAGCCGGAGGCGGGTGTTCCCAGTGGAGGAGGGCGTAACAGGTGACGACTGACCGCACGCAGGACGGCAAGGGTTCCGACGTGCACGGGATCTTCCAGAAGATCGCCGGCTACTACGACCGGATGAATTTCGTCATGACGCTCGGCCGTCATGAGAAGTGGTGCCGGGAGGTGGCCGCGCGCGTCGCGCCCGCCCGCGGCGGACAGCTGCTGGACCTGGCCACCGGCACCGGCGTGATCGCCCTGGAGGCCGCCCGCCGGTACCCCACCGTCACGGTGACCGGCGCCGACTTCTCCGCGGAGATGCTGCGCCGCGCGAAGGCCAAACCCGGTGCCGACGCGGTGCGTTGGCAGCACGCGGACGCCACCGACCTGCCGTTCGAGGACGAGTCCTTCGACGGCATCACCGAGGGCTACCTGCTGCGCAACGTCGCCGACCTGCCCGCCGTGCTCCGCGAGCAGCACCGCGTCCTCAAGCCCGGCGGCCGCGTCGTGATCCTCGAAACCTGCCCGCCGAGCGGCCTGGTGGAGCCCGTCGTGAAGTGGGGCATGCGCGTCATCGTCCCGCTGCTCGGGCAGGTCGTGGCGCGCGACCGGAAGTCGTACACCTACCTGGAGTCCAGCACCCGCGCCTTCGAGACGCCGCAGAGCATCGCCGTCGTGCTGCGCGGGCTCGGGTTCCGGGACATCGGATGGCGCAAGAAGTTCTTCGGAACGAACGTCATCCTGTGGGCCACCAAGGCGAATTGACGGCGAAGGGGCGGCTGGGTGTCGTGGTGAACTTAGGGGGAGAACTGGTGAGTAGGCCCGTGACGGACAGCCACGCGAGCGTGCCGCACATAGCGCACGCCAGGAGGGCACTGGAGTCCTGGGCGTCCGAGCACCCCGACCGCCCCGGCTTCGTCGGGACCGACGGCACGGGGCTGACCTGGGCGCAGATCGCCGCCTCCACGCGGACCCTGGCCGACCGCCTGGAGCGGGCCGGGGTCGGCGCGGGCGACCGGGTCGCCGTCATGGCGGGCCGCTCGCGCTACGGGCTCAGCAGCCTGCTGGCGATCTGGGCCAACGGCTCCTCGGCGGTGCTGCTCGACGAACGGCACCCCGCCGAGCGGCTGCGCTGGATCGTCGCGGACGCCGGGTGCAAGGTGCTCGTGACCTCCGAGCCCGACGACGCCGACCTCGGCCTCGCGCTGATCGGGACGGACGGCACGGAGGCCGCCGGCGCCGCGCCGGCCACCGGCCTCGGGTGGGACGACTGGGCGGACACCGAGCGCCAGGCCGAGGCGTACGTCGTCTACACCTCGGGCACCACCGGCCGCCCCAAGGGCGTCCGGGTCGGCTCCGCCGCCCTGGGCAACCTCCTCGCCGAGGCCGCGACGCTCGGCTTCCGGCCCGGCAGCCGCGCCGTCGTGGCCGTCTCCCCGGGCTTCGACGGCTGGCTGTGGTCGGTGCTCACCCCCTTCGTCAACGGCGTCACCTGCGTCGCCGTCGACCCCGCGCTCGGCAACCTCGAACAGGCCCTGGCCGCACGGGAGATCGACAACCTCTGCCTGACCCCCTCGCTGTACGCCGCGCTCACCGAACTGCCCAGGGCCGAGGTCGCCGTGGTCGCCGGCGAGCGCTGCCCGGACGCCCTGGTCGACCGCCTGCGGGGGGCGGCCGACCGGGTGCTCAACGTGTACGGCCCGACCGAGGGCACCATCGCCGCCACCGTGGCCGACACCGCCCGCGGGGACGACCCCCGCACCATCGGCCGCCCGCTCGCCGGCTACACCGTCACCGTCGTCGACGCCGACCTGAACGAGCTCCCGGCCGGCGAGGCCGGCGAGCTGCTGATCGGCGGCGCCGGCGTCGCCCTCGGGTACGTCGACCCGCGCGCGCCCGGCGCCGAGCGCTTCGTCGAGCGCGGCGGCGCCCGGTACTTCCGCACCGGCGACCACGGGACGCTGCGCCCGGACGGACAGCTGAGCATCCTCGGCCGGGCCGACAACCAGGTCAAGATCGGCGGCTTCCGGATCGAGCTCGAGGAACTGGAGAACATCGCCGGCGAGGAGCCCGGCATCGAGGGCGCGGTCGCCTACACCCGCGGCGAGCCGGCCACCCTGGCCATCGGCCTGCAGACCGCCGCCGGCCGGCCGCTCGACGAGGAACTGCGCGCCCGGCTCGCCGCCCGGTTCGCCGCCCGGCTGCCGCGCCAGCTCTGCCCCGCTCTGCTGCACCGGATCGCCGACATCCCGCTGGAGCCGACCGGCAAGGTCGCCCGGCACGCGGTGGCCGCGCTCGGCGAGGCCGCGCAGGCCGAACAGGACGAGCGGGCGGTGCGGGCCGCCGCGGGCGGGTCGGACGGTCCCGGCCGGGACGACCACGTCCTCGGCAGCGTCCTCGCGGCCTGGGGCGGCGCCTTCGGGCACACCGTCGACCAGGACGCCGACTTCTTCGACATCGGCGGGCACTCCCTGCTCGCCGCCCAACTGGCCTCCCGCATCGAGACCGACCTCGGGGTGACCGTCACCATCAACGACGTCCTCACCACCCGGACCCCCGGCGCACTCGCCCGGCGGATCGACGAAACGAGGGCGGCGTGAGCTACCTGCGCTCCTTCGCCCCCGCGGGCGAGGCCGCCGCCACGACCGTCGCGGTCTTCCCGCAGGCAGGCGCCGGCTGCCTGCGGCTGCGCGCGACCGCCCGGGAGATGCCCCCCGGCACCCACCTGATCGGCGTCCAACTCCCCGGCCGTGAGGACCGGTTGGAGGACCGGCCGGCCGCCGGCCTGGCCGAGGTGGTCGACCGCGTCGCCGCCGAACTGCGCGACGGCGCGCGGCGCGGCCCGCTGGTCCTGCTCGGCGTCAGCCTCGGCGCGCTCATCGCCTACGAGGTGGCGCGCCGGCTCGAAGCCGTCGGCACCGCGGCCCGAGCCCTGGTCGTCGTCGCGGCCCGCTCGCCCGAGCACTGGCGCACCTTCCCCGCCGCGAACCCGCCCGAGGACGAACTGGCCGCCCTGCTCCACCCGGCCGTCCGCGACACCGAACTCGCCCGGTACGCCGTCGACGCGCTGCGCGCTGACCTGCGGCTGATGGCCGGCTACCGGGACCCGGCCGAACCGCTGACCGGCACCCCGCTGCGCTCCGTCTCCGGACTGCGCGACACGGTCGTCACCGCCGAGCAGATGGCCCGGTGGCGCGAGCGGGCCGCCGACTACCGAGGACACCACGTGATCGACGCGGACCACCACGCGTTCATGGCGCCCGACACCCTGCTCCGGGCCCTCCCGGACGACGACCTGACCCGGCAGGCGGTGCGCGGATGACCGAGCAGCGTACGGCACCGGGCGCGACGGCGCCCGACCTGTTCGAGCCGGGGCTCTTCGCGGGCACCGGCTTCTACGAGCGCTTCGCCTGGTACCGGGCGAACGACCCCGTCTCCTGGCAGCACCCCGCCGGGGAGCCGGAGGGGTTCTGGAGCGTCACCCGCTACCACGACGTCGTCGCGGTGCACCGCGACACCACCCGGATGAGCTCCACCGGGGGCATGCGGCTCGGCTCCACCGAGCGCGCCGTCAGCGCCGTCGCGAACAAGATGCTGATCGTCGCCGACCCGCCCGACCACACCCGGATGAAGCGCGTGCTCATCCAGCCGTTCTCGAACGACGTGCTGTCCCGCGCCGAGCAGTACGTCGAGCAGGTCGTCGCCGACGTCGTCGAGACGGCCGTCCGCCGGCCCGGCCCGGACCTGATCGCGCAGCTCGAACGGATCCCGACCGACGTCATCTGCGCCATCATGGGCCTGCCCCGCGCCGACTGGGAGTGGATCGGCCGCAAGACCACCGACGCCTTCGAATCCCCCTCCGAGGTGCAGCGGATCACGGCGAACGGCGAGATCTTCAAGTACTTCAGCGACCTGGTGCGCGAGAACCGCCGCACGGGCGCCAACGCGTTCGTCAGCGGCCTTACCGCGCAGGACACCGGCGGCGCGCGGCTGACCGACGAGGAACTGGTCTTCAACTTCAGCGGCATCCTCGCCGGCGGCAACGAGACGACCCGGTTCACCCTGGCCGCACTCACCCTCCAACTCGTCGAGCAACCGGACCAGTTGGCGCGCGTCCTGAGCGGGGAGGCCGATCCGGCCGTCGCCACCGAGGAGGCGCTGCGCTGGTCCGTGCCCGGCATGCACGTCATGCGCACCGCCACCGAGGCGCTGCGCGTCGGCGGCGTCGAGGTCGAACCCGGCCAGCGCGTGGTCACCTGGATCGGCTCGGCCAACCGCGACGAGGAGGTGTTCGCCGAGCCGGACACCTTCGACGTCGGCCGCACCGAGAACCGCCACCTGAGCTTCGGCGCGGGCCGCCACATGTGCCTGGGCAGCCGGCTCGCGCGGCTGGAGGTCGCCGCGTACCTGCGGACCCTGCGCCGCCTGGTGCGCGCGATGACCCTGGAGGGCGAACCGCGCTACAACGGGTCGAACTTCACCTGGGGCCTCAACGAACTGCCGGTGGTGCTGCACGCATGACATCCGACCTCTCTCCGGTGCGCGCCGTGACCCTCTGCCTCCCCGGCGAGGCGTTCCCGGGCGGCCGGGCCGACACCGCCGCCATCGGCCGGTACGGCGAGCAGGCGCTGGCGATCGCCGGCGAACTCGCCGCCGCCGGGTACGAGGTGCAGACCGTGCGCCTGTCCGCCCCGGCGCCCGACGGGCCGCTCGGCCCCGACCGGCTCCGCGCCCGGGCCGCCGCGCTCACCGAGGCCTGCCGGCGCTCCGGCGTCGGCAGCGCCTCGCTCGGGGCCCTGCGGCCGTCCGCGCTGGCCGGGGTGACGCCCGCGGAGGTCGCGGAGGTGCTGGTCGCGCACCCGCTGCTGTTCCTCGCCGTCCTGGTCGCCGAGGACGGCCGGGTGGACCACGCCGCCGTCGCCTTCGGCGCGGCCGTGGTGCGCGAGCTGGCGAACCGCGACGGGGAGGCCAACTTCCGGTTCGCCGCCGTCGCCCACCTCGGCCCCAACGCCCCGCTGTTCCCCGGCTCGTACGGCGACGGCGGCGCCGCCGGGGTGAGCGTGGGGCTCCAGTCGGCGGGCCCGCTGCTGGCCCGGGCGCGGGCGGCCGGCGAGCCCGACCCGGTGGCCGCGACGGAGCTCACCAGGAGCTGCCTGGACGGGCAACTCGCCCCGCTGGCCGCCCTGTTGCGGCCGGCCTGCGAGCGCCGGGGTCTGCTGTTCCACGGCTTCGACCCGTCCCCGGCCTGCGCCCCGGACGCCAGCATCGCGGAGTTCCTGGAGGCGGTCGGCGGCATCCGCTTCGGCGCCCCCGGGACGGTGGCGGCCTGCGCCGCGGTCACGGCGGGCATCCGCTCGGTCGGCCAACCCACGGTCGGCTACGCGGGGTTGATGCTCCCCGTCCTGGAGGACCGGGTGCTCGCGCTGGCCTGGCAGGAGGGGCGCATCGACACCGACTCGGTGCTCGCGTACTCCTCGGTCTGCGGCGCCGGACTGGACACCGTCCCGCTGCCGGCGACCACCGGTGACGACGAACTCGCCGCCGTCATCGGGGACATGGCGGCCCTGTCGGCCCGCTGGGAGAAGCCGCTGTCCGCCCGGCTGATGCTCGCACCGCCCGACGCCGACCCGCGCCGCACGCAGTTCCGGGCCGAGCAGATCATCAACATCGAGTACCCGGGCAGATAGCACTGCGGGGGACCGCCGGGCACCCCGGCGATCCCCCGCAGCACGCTTTTCAGGCCCGGTCGCCCGCCGGGCCGACGGTGAACAGGCTGCGGAAGTACGCGGGGTCCACGCCCTCGTCCACCATCCGCCCCTCGGCCTCCACCCAGGCGTGCGCGCCGAACGGCGGCCGGGCCCGGACGCCCACCACCCAGGTCGGCCAGGTGCCGCGGGCCCGGCAGAGCAGGATCGTCGCCAGCGAGCGCGGCAGGCAGCCCTCGAAGGCCGCGCAGCGCAGGCTGACCGTGACGACGGCGTTGCGGGCCGCCTCGGCCTCGGCGTAGGTCGCCGGGCGGGCGCCCTTGCTCAGCTTGGTCAGGAGGACGCGGATCCGGGCGGGCGGCTTGCGCGCGAGCAGCCGGGCCACGCCCACGGCCGTGCGGGCGGCGAGCTTGCGGCCGAGGGTGAGCCGCGTCGCGGCCCGGGCGGGGACCACCGAGTTGCTCACGCGGTCACCACCTTGAGCGCCACGAGCTTGGCGACCAGCCGTTCGACGTCCTGCCGGGCCTGGTCCAGTCCGACGGCGAAGGCGGCCGTCAGCCGCTCGGCGGCCTGCTCGACGGTGCTGCCGTCCGCCAGCGCCCGGAACGCCGTGGCGGCGGTCCCGTTGAGCTGGTAGTACCGGCCGTCGCGGCCGTCCAGCAGCACGATGCCGTACTCGGTGTCGGCGGTGGACACGTCGGGGTGAAGGGTGAGGGCCATGCCGGTCTCTCTCGTCGTGGTCGGGCGCGGTGCGGCGGGCCGGCGGCAGCCGGCGGGGGAGGTGCTCAGGCGAGCCGGTCCCTGGCCCAGAGCTCGACGCTCAGGGCGGCGAGCATCCGCACCCCGTGCGTGGTGGCCGTGTACGGGCGGCGGCTCAGCTCGCGCAGCGGGGCCGGGTCGACCAGCCCCAGCTCCGCCAGCCGGGAGGTCTGCCAGAGCGAGTCGAGTTCGAGCCGGTGCTTGGCGAAGCCCTCGGCGGCGATCATCGAGCCGTCCGCCTTGGTGCGCCGCTCCAGCATCCGCGGCGGCAGCACGCCGACCATGGCCCGCTTGATCAGCGGCTTCAACTCCCAGGGAGTGGCGCGGTCCTCCGGCCGGGCCGCGAGGCAGGCCGCGACCACCCGGTCGTCCAGGAACGGCGAGGAGCCCTGGTAGCCCGGCTGGGCGGACAGCTGGTGCATCGACCGGATCAGCAGCCCGGTGTCCTGGATCGTGACCAGGTCGCGGTGCCGACCGCGGCCGGGGTCGAGCGGCCGGGCCTGCTCGGCGGCGGCGCGCAGTTCGGCGAGGGCGGACTCCCTGGCCTCGGGGGTCAGCCAGTCGGGGAGGCCCATCGGGGCGTCCCAGTCGAAGACGTTGTTGCGGCGCCGGGCCCGGCCCGAGGCGAGCGCGTCCACCTCGGCCGTGAGCCAGGAGCGGTAGGAGCTGCCGTCCAGGAGGGTGCGCAGCGAGGCCCCGACGTCCATCCGGCTCAGTAGCCGGATGGTCCGCAGCCGCCGCAGGGCCTCCAGCGGCTGTCGGCGCAGCAGGCCGTGGTAGTAGGCGAAGGTGCCGGTCAGCATCTGGTCGCCGCCCAGGCCGTCCAGGTGCAGGGTGGAGCCGTGGCCGGTGGCGAGCTCGCGGGTGGCGTGCAGCCGGGGCGCGCTCAGCAGGGCGAGGTTGGGCTCGTCGGTGACCGCCCTGATGCCGGCCAGGCCTTCGAAGTTGCCGGGTATCTGGTGGCTGCCGAAGACGACGTGCCGGAGGTGGGGGAGTTCGGCGGCGGCGGTCTCGGCCCAGTACAGGTCGTCGTCGGCCTGGTCGTCGTTGGCCATGGTGAACCCGACGACCGGGGTCTCCTGCGCGGCCAGCGCGAGCAGGGAGGTGGAGTCGAGGCCGCCGGAGAAGTCGCCGGTCAGCCGGGTGGTCACGGCGAGCCGCGCGTCGACGGCACCGGTCAGCTCGGCGCGCAGCGCCGTCGCCGCGTCGTCGAGGGGCAGCTCGGGCCGCGGCGGCCGCCACCAGGTGTGCACCGAGGCGCCCCGGCCGTCGGCGGGCACCGACAGCCAGCTGCCGGGCGGTACGGTGTCGACGCCCCGCCAGACCGAGCGCTCGGACAGCGGGTGCGGCAGCGGTGCGAGCAGGCGCAGGGCGAGGACGCCCAAGTCGGCCTCGGAGCCGGTGAGTCGGGCCAGCAGGTCGGCCCGGTCGGCGGCGAGGGTGAGCCCGTCGAGGCGGGTGTGGCAGATCCGGCGCAGCCCGGAGGCGGTGCCCTGGATCCGCAGCCGTCCGCCCACCGAGGCGATCAGGTGGTAGCTGCCCGACCAGCGCAGCGACAGCTCGTCCAGCTGGGCCGGGTCGGTGATGCGGCGGGCCTGGGCGTCCAGGTCGGCCTGGGTGGCGGAGCAGATGCCCGCGACGGCGAGCAGGGTGTCCCCGGCCTCGGCCGTCAGGAACTGTCCGGGGACGATCCGGCCGGCCAGGAACGGCCGGCCGGATCGGTGCGACATGAGTGGGGTGGCATCCGGGGGGAGCCGGTCGGCAGCGGTGGCCGCGCTCTGTTGGTCCGGAAGGACCACGAAGTACTGCTCACCGAAATCCACCGGACCATCTCCCCCTCAACGGATCAGCGTGCCACCCTCACCCACGGCGCGGACCTACCACCAGCTGGTGTGCAGGGTCGGGAAGAACGGCTCGGCGCCGTGAAGGCCGAGCGCGCCGGTGTCCTCGGCGAAGGAACCGGCCTCGAAGACCTCGGGGGTCTCGTAGGCCTGGAGCTCCAGAGTCTCCACGGAGGTGTTCTCCATGACAATCTCCTTCCTCGTTGTGCGGAACACGTCAGGGCGGGACAGAGCGCTCGGAGAGCGTTCCTTGTCCGCGGGGATCGGCACTCGCGCCGGCCTGCGCCGGAACGGAACGGGGCGGCATCGACCCGATGTGCCCCGTACTGCCCGACCAGAACCGATGACTGACGTCGTGTCAGTCGATGGGAATTGCCTGGAGGACCGTGATCCACACCCCGTGACGGTCTCCCTGACGCAGTCCAGGACACTACCTACGCGATCTGTGCCGGGCAACCATCGGTCATGCCGGGCGAACCGGGGCGAAGCACGATCGGGAGGCGGGGGGCGGGAGGTCGCCCGGTGTCGCTGGCCGTTCGTGCAAATGCCCTGGTGGAAGCGATCTTGACGGTGCGTCGGACTGGATTTCGGGGCCGGATCCGCGTCGTCCGCGGGCGCGCGCCGGGCGGATCGGCCGACGCCGGGCGTCAACTTGCTGCGAAGGCGAAGTGCCCGGCGTCAACTTGCTGTCGAGGTCGTAACGTTGACCGAGGCATGACGCTGAGTATCCACTACCAGCACGTTCCGGATTCGAGAGAGAGGGGCGGCCCATGCCGCTCGAACCGTCCATCAGCGACTTCTCCTACGACCTCAAGGAGCACTGGATCGGTGGCGCCTGGGCCACCTCGATCGCTCCGGCGGCCGACCGGGTGTTCAACCCGGCGGACGGCGGCGTCCTGGGCAGCGTCCCCCGGGGCGGCGCGGCGGACGCGCAGGCCGCGCTCGCCGCGGCGGCGGCGGCCCTGCCCGGCTGGATGGCGACGCCGCTCGGGGAGCGGTCGGCGGCCGTCCGGAGCTGGCTGGGCCTGGTCGAGGCCGACGCGGCGTTCCTCGCCGAGCTGGTCTCCCGGGAGGTGGGCACGCCGGTCGGCCTCAGCCGCATGGTGCAGGTGGGGCTGGCGCTCGACGTCGCCCGGGCGGCTCTGGACGCGGTGTCCGTCCTGGACGACCAGCGGCGCGGCAACTCCGTGATCCGCCGGGTCCCGGCCGGGGTGGTGGCGGCGATCATCCCCTGGAACGTGCCGCTGATCCTCACCCTGCAGAAGGTCGTGCCGGCGCTGCTGGCCGGCTGCGCGGTCGTGGTCAAGCCCAGCGAGCTGACGCCCCTGCACGCCGCGTACCTGGCGCGGCTGGCCGAGCGCAGCGAGCTGCCGGCGGGCGTGCTCAACATCGTCTTCGGCGACGGGCTCGGCGTCGGCGCGGCGCTGGCCTCCTCGCCGCTGACCGACCTGGTGTCGTTCACCGGTTCGGTGCGGGCGGGCCGTTCGGTGGCGGCGGCGGCCGCGGCCAACCTGACCCGGGTGCACCTGGAGCTCGGCGGCAAGAGCGCCTCCCTGGTGCTCGACGACGCCGACCTGACCCGGGCGGTGACGGCCTCCGTCGACCAGGCGATGTTCAACAGCGGCCAGGCGTGCCTGCAGTGGAGCCGGCTGGTCGTGCCGCGCGGCCGGGTCGCCGAGGCGGAGGAGCTGGTGCGGACCCTCACCGCCGGGTACGTGGTGGGCGATCCGGCCGCGCCCGGCACCGACCTGGGCCCGCTGATCACCGCGGAGGCCAAGGCCCGGGTGGTGGCGGCCTGCGAGCGCGGGCTGGCCCAGGGCGCCCGCGCGGTGGTCCCGTACCGCGAGCTGGGCGGCCAGTTCGTGGCGCCGGTGGTGTTCGGCGACGTCACGGAGGACATGGACCTGGCGCAGGAGGAGATCTTCGGCCCGGTCGTGTCGATCATGGCCCACGACGGGGACGAGGACGCCGTCCGGCTGGCCAACTCCACCCGCTACGGGCTGCACGGCTCCGTCTGGTCGGCCGACGACGAGCGGGCCGGCGCGGTGGCGCGCCGGGTGCGGTCGGGCCAGCTGGAGGTCAACGGCGGCCCGATGAACCCGGCCGCCCCCTTCGGCGGCTTCGGCCACTCCGGCATCGGCCGCGAGTGCGGCGCCGAGGGCATCGACGCGTTCTGCGAGCTGCAGGCCCTGCACTACCCGGTGGAGGGCGGCCGCGCCATCCGTGCCCGGGGCTGACCCGGGCCCGCCCGTCCCCCCTCTGCTTGGTCGCGTGTTCGACGGACCCGGCGCCACCCGGCGCCGGGTCCTTTTCCTTGTCGATTCCGTGGACGACGCATCCGTCCAGGTGATCTTGGTGCCCGCGCGGCGCCGGGTCGGTGTAGGTTCCCGATTGGCCGGAATTCGCGGGCGCTTCGGAATGCCTTCACCTCCGGTATTCCGGCAGGCGTTCGAGTGTCGGTGAATTCGGCATTACGGGCGGCCCGGAATTGTGGCAGGAAGTGACGAAAGTGATTCCCGCGCCTCGGAATCGAACGTCCTTTCAGTGGTGAACGTCTTTTCGAAGGGGAATCGGACGCGTGGATGCGAGGGCCGCGACGGCGGGAACCGGGTTGGTGAGCTTGTCGGTTGATCGCATCTCCGCAGTTCCGGGCCCTCGCGTCGGCGGGCGCCGGCAGCCCCGGCGGAATTCGGATCCCCGCCGCGCCGTCGCGCCGGGCAAAAGGTGGGGTTGCGAATGATCGGCCCCCCGATTCACAGTTCTGCTGCCTGCGCTCGCCCGTGCTGATCGACGACTGGACGTGATGGAGCGGTATGACCGATTCGGAAGCTGTCGCGATCGTCGGATTCTCCTGCCGGGTCGCCGGAGCCGACACTCCGGACGCATTCTGGGAACTCCTGCGCACCGGCGTCGACGCCGTCCGGGAATTCCCCGCCGAGCGCCGCACGGCGACCGCGCCGGAGCGCCCGGAGCACCCGGCCGCCGCCGCGCCGCACCCGCCCCGGCGCGGCGGGTACCTGCACGAGGTCGACCGCTTCGACCCGGAGTTCTTCGGCATCGCCCCCGGCGAGGCCGCGCTGATGGACCCCCAGCAGCGGCTCATGCTCGAACTGAGCTGGGAGGCCCTGGAACACGCCGGCATCCCGGCGCACGGCCTGAGCGGCGGCCCGGTCGGCGTGTTCGCCGGAGCGATCTGGGACGACTACGCCGCGCTGCTGCGCCGGGCGGGCGTCGCGGCCGGGTCGCGCCAGGTGACCGGCCTGCACCGCAGCATGATCGCCAACCGGGTCTCCTACGCGCTCGGCCTGCGCGGCCCCAGCATGACGGTCGACGCGGCCCAGGCGTCCTCGCTGGTCGCCGTGCACGTCGCCTGCGAGAGCCTGCGGCGCGGCGAGTCCGCACTCGCCCTGGCCGGCGGCGTCAACCTCGACCTGCTGGCCGACGCCCCGGGCGACGCGGGCAAGCTCGGCGGCCTCTCCCCGGACGGGCGCTGCTTCACCTTCGACGCCCGCGCCAACGGCTACGTGCGCGGCGAGGGCGGCGCGGTCGTCGTGCTCAAGCCGCTGGCCCGCGCGCTCGCCGACGGCGACACCGTGCACTGCGTGGTGGCGGGCAGCGCGATGAACCACGACGGCGGCGGCGCGGCACTCACCACGCCCGAGGCCGCGGCCCAGGAGCAGGTGATCCGCGCGGCCCACCGCCGGGCCGGGTTCCGCCCGGCCGACGTGCAGTACGTCGAACTGCACGGCACCGGCACCCCGGTGGGCGACCCGGTGGAGGCCGCCGCCCTCGGCGCCGCCCTCCGTACGGCTCCGGGCACCTCGCCGGCCACCCGCCGCCCGGCCGGCGCGCCGCTGCGGGTCGGCTCGGTGAAGACCAACCTCGGGCACCTGGAGGGCGCGGCCGGCATCGTCGGCCTGGTCAAGACCGTCCTCGCGATCCGCCACCGGGAGCTGCCGCGCAGCCTCCACTTCGCGACCCCGAACCCCCGCATCCCGCTGGCGGAGCTGGGCCTGCGCGTCCAGGACACGACCGGCCCCTGGCCACGGCCCGAACGGCGACTGGTCGCCGGCGTGAGCTCCTTCGGCATGGGCGGCACCAACTGCCATGTGGTGCTGGCGGAACGGCCGCCCGCACAGGGCCCGGCCGAGCCGCCCGCCGCCGAGCCCGGGGCCCTCCTCCCCGTCCCGCTCTCCGGCACCACGCCCGAGGCGGTGGCCGCCCAGGCCGACCGCCTGCACGCCCACCTGCTGCGCCACCCCGACGCCGAGCCGGCGCGGCTCGGCTGGTCGGCCGCCACCACCCGCAGCCACCTGCCCGCCCGCGCCGTCGTCCTCGCCGCCGACCGCGCCGAACTGCTGGCCGGCCTGGACGCGTTACGCACCCACGGCGCCGCCCCCGGCGTGGTCACCGGCCGGGTCAGGGCCGGCCGCACCGCCTTCCTGTTCACCGGCCAGGGCAGCCAGCGCCCCGGCCTCGGCCGCGAACTGCACGCCCGCTTCCCCGTGTTCGCCGAAGCCTTCGACGAGGCCTGCCGCCACCTCGACCCGCGGCTGCCGCGCCCGCTGCGCGAGGTGCTGTTCGCGCCCGAGGGCAGCGCGACGGCGGAGCTCGTCCACCGCACCGAGTTCACCCAGCCCGCCCTGTTCGCCCTCGGGACGGCGCTGCACCGGCTGCTGGCGCACTGGGGAGTCGTCCCCGACCTGCTGCTCGGCCACTCGGTCGGCGAGCTCACGGCCGCCCACGCGGCCGGCGTCCTCGACCTGCCAGACGCCTGCGCGCTGGTCGCCGCCCGGGGCCGACTGATGCAGCAACTGCCCACCGGCGGCGCGATGCTGGCGGTCCGCCTCGGCGAGGCGCAGGTCGCCGAGGCGCTGACCGGCCTCGGCGCGCGGGTCTCGATCGCGGCCGTCAACGGGCCCGCCGCCACCGTCGTCTCCGGCGACGAGGAGGCCGTGCTCGCCCTCGCCGAGCAGTGGCGGGCGCAGGGCCGCAAGGTCCGGCGGCTGAACGTCGGCCACGCCTTCCACTCCCCGCGCACGGAGCCGATGCTCGACGCCTTCGCGCAGGTCGCGCGCGGGCTCGCCTTCCACCCGCCGGCCACGCCCGTGGTGTCCAACCTGACCGGCCGCACGGCCACCGCCGAGGAGCTGTGCTCGCCCGACTACTGGGTGCGGCAGGCGCGCGAGGCCGTGCGCTACGCGGACGGCGTCCGGCGGCTGCACGAGGCCGGCGCGACCGTCCTGGTCGACCTCGGGCCGGACGGCAGCCTCTCCGCCCTGGCCCGCGAGTGCCCGGTGCCCGAGGGCGGCGAGGCCTTCGCCGCCGTCGCCACCCTGCGGGCCGGCCGGCCGGAGGCCGACGCCCTCGCCGAGACGGCCGCCCGGCTGCACACCCTGGGCGCCGCGCTCGACTGGACGGCCCTGTTCCCGGCCGGCGCGCGGCGCCGGGTCGACCTGCCCACCTACGCGTTCCGGCGCACCCGGCACTGGCTGCGCGCCGCCGCCCCCGAGGACGCCCCGGTCGTCGGGGGCGTCGAGCAGGACTCGCCGCTGGCCCGCCGGATCGCCGGGCTCCCGGAGGCCGACCGGCAGCGCGTCGTCCTGGACCTGGTCCGCTCGCACGCGGCCGCCGTCCTCGGCCACGCCACCCGGGACGCCGTCCGCCCCGGCCTCGCCTACCGGGAGTCGGGCCTCGACTCGGCCGCCACCGTCGAACTCCTCCAGCGGCTCTCCGGCGCGACCGGCCTCGACCTGCCCGCGAGCGCCGCCTACGACCACCCGACGCCCGCCGACCTCGCCCGCCACCTGGCCGCCCTCGCGCTGGCCCGACCCGTACCGGAACAGCCCGCCGAGCCGTCCCCGGCGGCCGCCCGCCCGGACGACGACCCGATCGCCGTGGTGGCGATGGCCTGCCGCTTCCCCGGCGGCGCCGACACCCCCGAGCAGCTGTGGCGCCTGGCCGCCGAAGGCGTGGACGCCATCGGACCGTTCCCCCGGGACCGCGGCTGGGACCTCGACCGGCTGCACCACCCGGACCCGGACCGGCCCGGCACCACCTACGTGCGCGAGGGCGGATTCCTCGACGGCGCGGGCGAGTTCGACGCCGAGTTCTTCGGCATCAGCCCGCGCGAGGCGCTGGCCATGGACCCGCAGCAGCGCCTGCTGCTGGAGACCTCCTGGGAGGCCCTGGAACGCGCCGGGCTCGACCCCGCCGGGCTGCGCGGCGACCGGGTCGGCGTGTTCGTCGGCGCCACCGCCCAGGACTACGGCCCGCGCATGCACCAGCCCGTCGACGGCCTGGACGGCTACCTGCTCACCGGCACCACCCCGAGCGTCGCCTCCGGCCGGATCGCCTACGCGCTCGGCCTCGAAGGCCCCGCCGTCACCGTCGACACCGCCTGCTCCTCCTCCCTCGTCGCCGTGCACCTGGCCGCCCGGGCGCTGCGCGCGGGCGAGTGCGCGCTGGCCCTCGCGGGCGGCGCCACCGTGCTCGCCGAGCCCGGCATGTTCGTCGAGTTCGCCCGGCAGCGCGGCCTCGCCCCGGACGGGCGCTGCAAGCCGTTCTCCGCCGACGCGGACGGCACGGCATGGGCCGAGGGCGTCGGCGTGGTCCTGCTGGAACGGCTCTCGGACGCCAGGCGCCTCGGCCACCCGGTGCTGGCCCTGCTCGCCGGATCCGCCGTCAACCAGGACGGCGCCAGCAACGGCCTCAGCGCCCCCAACGGGGCGGCGCAGCAGCGGGTGATCCGGCAGGCGCTCGGCGCCGCCGGGCTGGCGCCCGGGGACGTCGACGTGGTCGAGGCCCACGGCACCGGAACCGCCCTCGGCGACCCGGTCGAGGCGCACGCCCTGCTCGCCGTCTACGGCCGCGACCGCGCCCCCGAACACCCGCTGCTGCTCGGCTCGGTGAAGTCCAACATCGGCCACACCCAGGCCGCGGCCGGGATCGCCGGGCTGATCAAGACCGTCCTCGCGATCCGGCACGCACTGGTGCCCGCCACCCTGCACCTGCGCGAGCCCTCGCCGAAGGTCCGCTGGGCGGACGGCGCGCTCACCGTGCCGGCCGCCGCCACCCCGTGGCCCTCGCCCGGCGGCCCCGCGCGGCCCCGGCGGGCCGGCGTCTCCTCGTTCGGCATCAGCGGCACCAACGCCCACGTCATCGTCGAGCAGGCGCCGGGCGAGGCGGTGGACGGCGATGCGCCCGGGCGGCCGGAGGTGCCCGAGCAGCCGGAGGTGCCCGTGCGGTCGGACGTACCCGTGCCGCTCACCGTCTCCGGCCGCACCGGGGCCGCCCTGCGCGCCCAGGCCGACCGGCTGGCCCGGCACCTCGCGGCCCGGTCCGAGGGGGCGGGCGTCGACCCGACCGCGCTCGGCCACGCCCTGCTGCGCGGCCGCACCAGGTTCGACCACACCGCCGTCGTCCTCGCCCGCACCGGCGCCGAGGCGCTGCGCGGGCTGACCGCGCTCGCCCACGGCGAGCCGGCCGACAACCTCGTTCTGGCCCAGTCCGCCGCCCGCGGCGCGACCGCCCTGGTGTTCCCCGGCCAGGGCTCGCAGTGGCCCGGCATGGCCGTCGAACTCCTCGACACCGCACCGGTGTTCGCGGCCGAGCTGGACGCCTGCGCGGCCGCCCTCGCCCGCTGGACGGGCTGGTCGTTGCACGACGTCCTGCACGGCCGGCCGGGCGCGCCCGACCTCACCCGGGTCGACGTCGTCCAGCCCGTGCTGTTCGCCGTCATGGTCGCGCTCGCCGGGCTGTGGCGGTCCGTCGGCGTCGAGCCGAGCGCCGTCGTCGGCCACTCGCAGGGCGAGATCGCCGCCGCCCACGTCGCGGGCGTGCTCACCCTGGACGACGCCGCCAAGGTCGTCGCCCTGCGCAGCCGCGCCCTGCTCGACCTGGCCGGCACCGGCGGCATGGCCTCCGTGCCGCTGCCCGCCGAGGCGGTCGGCGCCCTCCTCGCGCCGTGGCCCGGCCGGCTCGGCATCGCCGCCCGCAACGGCCCCGCCACCACCGTCGTCTCCGGCGACGACGACGCCCTCGACGCGCTCCTCGCCGAGTGCGCACGGACCGGCGTGCGCGCCCGCCGGATCCCGGTGGACTACGCCTCGCACTCGGCGCACGTCGAGTCGCTGCGCGAACCGCTGCTCGCCGCGCTCGCCGACCTCGCGCCCCGGGCCGCGCACACCGCCTTCTACTCGACCGTCACCGGCGGGCTGCTGGCCGACACCACCGCGCTCGACGCCGACTACTGGTACCGCAACCTGCGCCAGGAGGTCCGCTTCGAGCCCGCCGTGCGAGCGCTGCACGCGGACGGCCACCGGCTGTTCGTCGAGGCGAGCCCGCACCCCGTCCTGAAGATCGGAACCCAGGAGACGCTGGACGCCTGCGGCGACCAGGACGGAGCCGGCGGCGCCGGTGGTACGGCCATCGGCACCCTGCGGCGCGACCACGGCGGTCAGGGCCAGTTCCTCGCCGCCGTCGCCGAGGCGATCGTCCACGGCGCGGAGCCCGACCCCGACGCGCTGCTCCCCGGCGGCCCCCGGCAGGTCGACCTGCCCACCTACGCCTTCCAGCGCCGCCGCTACTGGCTGACCGCCGGGCCCGCGCAGACCCGCCCCGCCGACCTCGGCCTCGACGCCGTCGACCACCCGCTGCTCGGCGCCGTCACCACCACCCCGGACGGCACCACCCTGCTCACCGGCCGCCTCGCCGCCGACACCCGGCCCTGGCTGCCCGACCACGCCGTCACCGGCACCGTCGTGCTGCCCGGCACGGCCTTCCTCGACCTGGCGCTCCGGGCCGGCGCGCTCACCGGCTGCCCGCACGTCGAGGAACTGACCCTGGAGGCCCCGCTGGTGCTGCCCGGCACCGGGCGGGCGCAGCTGCGGGTGGCCGTCGCCCCCGCCGACCCGGCGGGCCGGCGCGCCGTCACCGTGGACTCCCGGCCGTACGAGTGTGCGGACGAGCCCGGCGAGCGGCCCTGGACGCGGCACGCCTCCGGCACGCTGACGGCCGCCGGGGTGGCCACCGTCCCGGCCGGGCAGGGCAGTTGGCCGCCGCCCGGCAGCGAACCGCTCGACCTCGCCGACGCCTACCAGCGCCTCGACCGGCTCGGCTACGGCTACGGCCCCTGGTTCCAGGGCCTCACCGCCGCCTGGCGCACCGGCGGCCACCTGTACGCCGAGGTCCGGCTGCCCGCCGAACCCGGCGGGGACGACGCCGGGCACCTCGTCCACCCCGCCCTGCTCGACGCCGCGCTCCACCCGCTGCTGCTGGCCGCCGGGGGCCCGGCCGCCGGGGCCCCGCGCATCCCGTTCTCCTTCACCGACGTCCGGCTGCACGCCACCGGCGCCACCGCGCTGCGCGTCCGGCTGACGCCCGCCCCGGACGGCACCACCGCGCTCACCGCCGAGGACACCACCGGCGCACCCGTCCTCACGGTCGGCGGCCTCGGCCTGCGCGAACTGCCCGCAGGGCGGCTCGCCCCCGCCGAACGCGCCCCGCGCGACGCGCTCTTCGCCCTGCGCTGGACGGAACTGTCCGTGCCCACAGCCGCGTTGGACGGCCCGGACTGTGCGGTTCTCGGCGCGGACGACCTGGGCCTCGGGGCGCGGGTTCTCCACCCGGACCTCGCCGCGCTCGACGCCCGCACCGCCGCCGGGCACCCCGCCCCTGCTCTGGTGGTCGCCCCCGTCCCCGCCACGCCCGGCGGCGACACCGCCGAGGCCGCGCACGCCGCCGCCCGCTGGGCCCTCGACACCGTCCGGGCCTGGCTGGCCGCCGACCGCCCGGCCGACACCCGCCTGGTCCTCGTCACCCGGGGCGCGGTCGCGGCCCGGGCCGGGGACACCCTGCCGGGCCTCGGCCAGTCCCCGGTCTGGGGCCTGCTGCGCACCGCCCAGTCCGAGCACCCCGGCCGCTTCGCCGTGATCGACCTCGACGACCCCGCCCGCTCCGGCCGCGCCCTGCGGGCCGCCCTCACCACCGGCGAACCCCAACTCGCCCTCCGCGACGGCATCCTGTACCGCCCCCGGCTCGTCCCGGCCGGGGCCCCGCCCGCCGGACGCCCGCTCGACCCGGAGCGTACGGCCCTGATCACCGGCGGCACCGGCACCCTCGGCGCGCTGATCGCCCGCCGACTGGTCACCGACCACGGCCTGCGCCACCTGCTGCTGGTCAGCCGGGCCGGGCAGAGTGCCGCCGACGCCGAACCGCTGCGCGCCGAACTGGCCTCGCTCGGCGCGCGGGTGACGATCGCCGCCTGCGACGTCGCCGACCGCGAGGACCTGGCGGCCCTGCTCGCCGCCGTCCCCGCCGCGCACCCGCTCGGCCTCGTCGTCCACGCCGCCGGCGTCCTCGACGACGGCACCGTGGAGAACCTGGACCCCGAGCGGCTGGCCGCCGTGCTGCGGCCCAAGGCGGACGCGGCCTGGCACCTGCACGAGCTGACCCGTGGCCAGGACCTGGACGGGCTCGTGCTGTTCTCCTCCGTCACCGCCGTCACCGGCAACGCCGGCCAGGGCGCCTACACGGCCGCGAACGCCTTCCTCGACGCCCTGGCCGAGCACCGCCGCGCCGCCGGACTGCCCGGCAGCGCGCTCGCCTGGGGCCTGTGGTCCGAGAGCAGCGGCATGACCCGCCACCTCGCCGCCGCCGACCGCGCCCGGCTCGCGCGCGGCGGCATCGGCCTGCTGTCCACCGAGGACGGACTCGCGCTCTTCGACGCCGCCCTGCGGCACGACCTGCCGTACGCCGTCACCGCCCGCCTCGACCGCGCGGCCCTGCGCGACCTCGCGGCCGCGGGCAGCGTGCCGCCCGTGCTCTCCGGCCTGGTCCTCGCCCCGCTGCACCGGGCGGCGCTGGGCCCGGCGGCGGTCCCGGGGACCGGGGACGCGCCCACCTGGGCGCGCCGGACGGCCGCACTCCCCGAGGACCGCCGCGCCCGCGCGGCCCTGGACCTCGTCCGCTCCCAGACCGCCGCCGTGCTCGGCCACGCCGAGCCGGACACCCTCGACGTCCAACGAGCCTTCCGCGAGCTGGGCTTCGACTCGCTCACCGCGCTGGACCTGCGCAACCGGCTCACCACCCTCACCGGCCTGCGGCTGCCCGCCACCGTCGTCTTCGACCACCCCAGCGCGACCGCGCTCGCGGCGCTCCTGGTCCGGGAGGCGGTCGGCGCCCCGGCCGTGCCCGAGGCGCCCTCCGCTGCCGTGCACGACGACGACCCGATCGTGATCGTCGGCATGGGCTGCCGCTACCCCGGCGGCGTCACCGGACCCGAGGACCTGTGGCGCCTCGTCGAGCAGGAGACCGACGCGGTCGGCGACTTCCCGACCGACCGCGGCTGGGACGTCGACGCCCTCTACGACCCGGACCCGTCCCGCACCGGCACGGTCTACACCCGGCACGGCGCCTTCCTGTACGACGCGGGCGACTTCGACGCCGAGTTCTTCGGCATCTCCCCGCGCGAGGCCCGCGCGACCGACCCGCAGCAGCGCCTGCTGCTGGAGACCTCCTGGGAGGCCCTGGAACACGCCGGCATCGACCCGAGGTCACTGCGCGGCTCCCGCACCGGCGTCTTCACGGGCGTCATGCACCACGACTACGCCTCCCGCCTGCACCACGCGCCGGACGGCTACGAGGGCATGCTGCTCGCGGGCAACGTCGGCAGCGTCGTCTCCGGCCGGGTCGCGTACGCGCTCGGGCTGGAGGGCCCGGCGGTGAGCATCGACACGGCGTGCTCGTCCTCGCTGGTCGCCCTGCACCTGGCGGCCAA
>NZ_JZKH01000063.1 GCF_000961885.1 Streptomyces rubellomurinus | reverse complement strand
GCGGCGGCACCGGCCTGCGGCCGGGCCTCGGCGGCGGCAGCGGCCTGCGGCTCGCCGCCGGGGCCGAACGGGTCGGCGGCGGGGGCGCCGGCCGGCACCGTGGCCGGCGCGGGCTCGGCGGGCTGGTTCTTCTTCTGCCGCGGCCGGAACCAGGCACCGGTGGACTCGGACTCCGAGGTCGCCGGCGGGATCGGCGGGATCTGCCACTCCGGCGGCAGGTTCGGCGGGGTGCCCTTGCGGTCGTTGCCCTCCATCACACCGAGCACGGGGGAGCCGGGCGCGGTGCGGTGCCGGCGGCCGCCGGGCTCGGGGGCCGCCGGGGCCTCCTCGGCCGGGCCGTCCTCGCCCCTGCCGGGGCCGTCCTCGTTCTTGACGGTGCTGCGGACGACGACCGGCGGGATCGGGCGCGAGCCGGGGATGTTGATCCGGACCCGGGTGGTCAGGGTGGTCTCGGTCTTCGGACCGTCGTCCTCGCCGCCCGACGCGGCGCCCTGGGCGGCACCGGCCGCGGCCCGGTCGCCGCCGGGGAGCCCCGGGGTGCCGTAGGGCGGGGTGCCCGACGGGTAGGCGTCCGGACCCGTGCGCCGCGGCGTCGGGTTGGCGTTGTCAGATTCGCGGCTGCTCAATGCTGCTCTGCTCCGGGTTCGCGGGCGGGCCGTGCGGCGCGACCGCGGTTCGTGGTCGCCGGGGCCTGGGGCCGGGTCTGTGGCCTCGCTCCAGGCGGGCGGCGGTCGGGTACGACGTACTGCGGGACCACCATACTGGGAAGAACTGAGCGGGGAACGGCCACGGACAGATCCTGATACGTCCGGTTCCTCCGGTATGAGAGTACGGCCGAACGCTCCTGACTGCGCGTCGCGTGCGGTACCGTACGCCGCGCCCCGCCGGGGTCAGCGCGGCGGGCCGGGCACCCCGGGGAACCAGCTGGTCCGGGTCGGCAGGGTGGCGCAGATCACGCCCAGCACCGAGCCGGCGAACAGCCAGGCCAGCGAGGTGGCGTTGGACCAGAGCACGTTGTCGCCCTCCGGCCGCGGCACGATCAGCAGCAGCATCGCCAGGAACCAGCCGGCCGCGGGCAGTCCGGCGCCGAGCCGGGTGCCGGTGATCCGCAGGCCGGCGTAGAAGGTCGCGCCGGTCGCGGCGAGCGCCAGCAGGACTCCCACCGGCGGCCACAAGGCCTGCACAAAGGCTCCGCACACCGACACCGCGATGCCCAGCAGGAAGAACAGGACGTACACGACGATCCGGGCGGCGCGCGGCGGTTGGGGCTCGGCCAGCCGCTCCTCGCGGGTGCCGATCACGGCCGCCGCCCACGAGCGGTCCTTCGGGCTGTCCTTCGGGTTGCCCTTCGGGCTCTCCTTCGGGCGGTCCTGGGGGCCGCGCTGCGGCCGGTCGGCGGGCGCGGTCATCGGGCG
The DNA here is from genome assembly GCF_000961885.1 of Streptomyces rubellomurinus. GTDB lineage: Bacteria > Actinomycetota > Actinomycetes > Streptomycetales > Streptomycetaceae > Kitasatospora > Kitasatospora rubellomurina. The sequence continues at coordinate 46,077 of NZ_JZKH01000063.1, read as the reverse complement.
CTCCCCTCGGAGGCGGTGGCGCTCGCCCGGGCGGCCCCGGTGTCGAGGCCCGCGAACAGGTCGTCCTCCGGGCCGTCGCCGGGCCCGGCCTGGCCGTGCACCAGCTGGTAGTACTCGGTGGCGAACAGCGGCTGGCCGAGGTGGTTGGAGAGCGCGAAGGAGTCGCCGTCCACGGTGATCTGGGTGGCGTGCGCGGTCAGCGCGGCGGCCTTGTGCCCGGCGTACGCGGAGCCGTCCACCGCGGTGGTGACGACCTCGTCGGCCACCACCCCGGGGACGTCGGCGGGTTCGGCCACGCCCGGGAAGCGCGCCGCGGCGGCGGTCGCGGCGAGCCCGGCGTCGAGCACCGAGCGGGGCATCCGGTTCCAGTACACCTTGGCGGTCCGCCAGGCCGGGCCCAGCTCCGGGCGGTGCGCCGGATCCGCGGCCAGCTCGTACGCGCGCATCGCGACCCGGTGCGCCTGGATGTGGTCCGGGTGCCCGTAGCCGCCGTCCGGGTCGTACGTGACCAGCACCTGCGGCCGCACCTCGCGGATCACCGCGACCAGGTGGTCGGCCGCCTCGTCCACGTCGGCCTGCCAGAAGCAGCCGGGCACGTCGTTGTCGGGCACGCCCATCATCCCGGAGTCGCGGTAGCGCCCCGGGCCGCCGAGGAAGCGGAAGTCGGTGACGCCGAGGGCGCGCATCGCCTCGGTGAGCTCGCCGATCCGGTACGCGCCGAGGGTGTCCTCCCGATCGGCCGTCAGGTGGGCCAGCTCGGGCGGGATCACCTCGCCGCCCTCGCCGAGGGTGCAGGTCACCAGGGTGACGCCGGCGCCCTCGGCGGCGTACCGGGCCATGGTGGCGCCGTTGCCGATCGACTCGTCGTCGGGGTGGGCGTGCACCAGGAGCAGGCGGCGGCCGGTAGTCGCGGTCATGGGAGGAAGCCTAACCACCGGCCGGAGGCGGTCAGAGCTTCAGGCCGTTGATCATTCCGGCGAGATTGCTGGTGACCTGGCTGATCGACGGAGCGATCGAGCTGGACGCCAGGTAGAAGCCGAGCAGCGCGCAGACGATCGCGTGCGCGAGCTTCAGGCCGGAGCGGCGGATCAGCACCACCACGATGACCAGCATCAGCACGGCGGCGGAGATGTTCATGGCCATGTCGGCTCATACCCCTCTCGGGTGCGCCGCCCCCTGGGGAGGGCGGCGGTGGGACCGTACGGGAACCGGGGCCGGGTGACCGGGGGACGGGACGGGGCCCGACGATCACCCGCGCGACCAGTCATACCCGATGGGTAAGGGGAGCATTACATTCAGTGAGTCCGCGCGCGCCGGGGTACAGGCGCACCGGTGGGGCGCATGGGCCGGTCGGAGGGGGTAAGGACCCCTTTGGGGCGTACTTGGCCGCGATGCTCCGAACGAGTGATCAGGAGACCCGTGGCGGCGGTGGTTCGGCATCGTAGGGTCTGGTGCCATGACCTCCCACACCCCTGCGGACACCTTCCCCCGGCAGTACGCGCGGACCCTGCGCTACACCGTCGGCGCGCCCCGCTCCTTCACCGTCGCACCGGACGGCTCGCGGGTCGCCTTCCTCCGCTCGAAGTCCGGCAGCGACCGGGCCAACCTGCTCTGGACCCTCGACACCGCCACCGGCGAGGAGCGGATCGCCGCCGACCCGGCCGCGCTGCTCGGCGGCGGCGAGGAGGACCTCTCGCCCGCCGAGAAGGCCCGCCGCGAGCGCAGCCGCGAGGGCTCCGCCGGCATCGTCGGCTACGCCCTGGACGGCGCCGGCCGGCTCGCCGCCTTCGCGCTCTCCGGCCGGCTGTTCACCGCCGACCTGGTCACCGGCGCCACCGCCGAACTGCCCGCGAAGGGCCCGCTGCTGGACCCGCGCCCGGCCCCGGACGGCTCCGTCGTCGCGTACGCCAACACCGCCGGCGAACTGCGCCTCAGCCGCGCCGACGGCACCGGCGACCGGGCGCTCGCCGAGCCGGACGGGCCGAACGTCACCTGGGGCCAGGCCGAGTTCATCGCCCAGGAGGAGATGAGCCGCTCCCGCGGCTTCTGGTGGTCCCCGGACGGCGACCGGCTGCTCGCCGAGCGCGCCGACGACAGCCCGGTGCGCCGCTGGTGGATCGCCGACCCGGCCAATCCGGGCAGCGCGCCCGCCGAGGTCGCCTACCCGGCGGCCGGCACCCCCAACGCCGAGGTCACCCTGTGGGTGCTCGACCTGCACGGCGGCCGCACCGAGGTGGTCTGGGACCGTACGGCCTTCCCGTACCTGGCCCGGGTGCACTGGTCCGCCGGCGGCGCGCCGCTGCTGCTCGTCCAGTCCCGCGACCAGCGCGCCCAGCGGATCCTCGGCCTGGACCCGGCCACCGGCGCCACCGAGGTGCTGCACGAGGAGCGGGACGACGCCTGGCTGGAGGTCTTCGACGGCGTCCCGGCCTGGACGCCGGACGGCAAGCTGGTGCGGATCTCCGACGAGTCGGGGGCGCGGGCGCTGGTCGTCGGCGACCAGACCGTCACCGGGGCCGACCTGCACCTGCGGTCCGTCGTCGCCGTCACCGACGAGGAGGTGTTCTTCACCGCCTCCGGCGGCACCGAGGAGACCGACCCCGAGCCCGGCTGGATCGCGGTCGGCCGGATCGGCCACGACGGCAAGCGGCTCGCCTGGGAGTCCTCCAACGGCCGCCCGTTCACCTCCGTCACCAGCGCCGTGCACGCCGGCGGGATCACCGTCCGGGCCACCGCCGAGCCCGACCTGCCCGGCAGCCTCGTCCAGGTCGCCCGCGACCTGCCCGAGGGCGTCGTCGTCGACGACGTCGCCGTCATCGCCTCGCACGCCGAGACTCCCGTCCTCACCGCCCGCCCGGTCTTCCGCTTCGCCGGCGCGCGGCGCATCCCGGCGGCCGTCTTCCTGCCCACCGGCTACGACCGCGAGCGCGACGGGCTGCTGCCCGTCCTCATGGACCCGTACGGCGGCCCGCACGGCCAGCGCGTCGTCCAGGCGCACAACCCGCACCTCAACTCGCAGTGGTTCGCCGACCAGGGCTTCGCCGTCGTCGTCGCGGACGGGCGCGGCACCCCCGGGCGCGGGCCGGCCTGGGAGAAGTCCATCGCCTTCGACTTCGCCGGGGCCACCCTGGACGACCAGGTGGAGGCGCTGCAGGCGCTCGCCGAGGAGTTCCCGCTCGACCTCGGCCGGGTCGCCATCCGCGGCTGGTCCTACGGCGGCTACCTCTCCGCGCTCGCCGTGCTGCGCCGCCCGGACGTCTTCCACGTCGGCATCGCCGGCGCGCCCGTCACCGACTGGGAGCTGTACGACACCCACTACACCGAGCGCTACCTCGGCGACCCGGCCGAGCGGCCCGAGGTGTACGCCGCCAACTCGCTGGGCGGGTACGCGGCCGGGCTGGAGCGCCCGCTGATGATCATCCACGGGCTCGCCGACGACAACGTCGTCGCCGCCCACACCCTGCGGCTGTCCTCGGCGCTGCTCGCCGCCGGGCGCCCGCACACCGTGCTGCCGCTGTCCGGCGTCACCCACATGACCCCGCAGGAGGAGGTCGCGGAGAACCTGCTGCTGCTCCAGGTCGACTTCGTGAAGCGCTCCCTGGGGATCTGAGGGAGGGGGAGCGGGTGCCGGTGACGACGCGCACCCGTGGCCCTTCGCGTCCGGTGCCGGGGTGCCCGTGCAGCCCCGCTCCCCCTGGGCCGCGTGTGCCCCCCCGGGGGGGGCGACCAGTCCGGCGCATTCGCGGGGACAAGCTAACCCCCGCGCCTGACAATCGCCCCTGACCAGCCCCTTCGGCGGCCGGTACTCCTGTGACGGGGGTACCGGCCGCCGGCATGACATCCGTCATGCGGAAGCCACGACGGCCGGCACTGCCGCCAGCACCCGCCCGCGCGGGACTCTGAGGTGGTGCGAACAGCACCGGACGCATCACCGACAGGGGAGAGGAGCGGAGCGATGGTTGCCGAAGTGGCCGCCTTCCGCGGCGTGGGGAAGAACTACGGGCGGGTGCGCGCGGTGGACGGGCTGGACCTCGTGCTGAGGCCGGGCGAGACCGTCGCCCTGCTCGGCCCCAACGGCGCCGGCAAGTCCACCAGCCTGGACCTGCTCCTCGGCCTGCGCGAGCCCGACCAGGGCAGCGTCACCCTGTTCGGCGGCACGCCGCGCTCCGCCATCGAGGCCGGCCGGGTCGGCGCGATGCTGCAGAGCGGCGGGCTGATGGCCGACGTCAAGGTCCGCGAGCTGGTCCGGCTCGCCTGCGACGTGCACCCGCGCGGTCGGTCGGTCACGGGGGTGCTGACCGACGCCGGGATCACCGAGCTGGCGGAGCGGCGGGTCGACAAGCTGTCCGGTGGCCAGGAGCAGCGGGTGCGCTTCGCCCTGGCCATCGCCGGCGACAACGACCTGATCGTGCTGGACGAGCCCACCACCGGCATGGACGTCAGCGTCCGGCAGGCGTTCTGGGCGAGCATGCGGGCCCAGGCCGACGCCGGGCGCACGGTGCTGTTCGCCACCCACTACCTGGAGGAGGCCGACTCGATCGCCGACCGGGTGCTCGTGCTGCACCGGGGCCGGCTGATCGCGGACGGCAGCTCCGCGGAGATCAAGGCGCGGGCCGGCGCCCGCCGGGTCTCCTTCGAACTCCACGACGCGGACTTCCCCACGGCCGCCGGCCAGTTCTTCGACGAGGGGGTGCTGCGCACGCTGCCCGGCGTGCAGTCGCTGGACGTCACCGCCCGGGTCCCCGGGGTGCGGACGGTCCGGATCCGGACGGCGGATGCCGACGCGAGCGTCGCCGCGCTCTACCGCTCCGGGCTGTACCCGCGCGGGCTGGAGGTAGCCGGGCTGGGCCTGGAGCAGGCCTTCCTGACCATCACCGGCGAACTGGACGAGGCCGCGAAGGAGAACGTGCGATGACCACCCTGATCAAGCTGGAGATCCTGCGGACCCTGCGCAACCGGCGCTACCTGATGTTCAGCGTCGCCTACCCGGCGCTGATGTACTTCTTCTTCATCCACGCCTACGGCACCGACAAGCTGGCCGGCGGCCTGCCCGTGAAGACGTACTTCATGGTCTCGATGGCCACCTTCGGCTCGGTCGGCGCGGTGCTGACCGGCAGCGCGCAGCGGATCTCGCTGGAGCGCAAGAGTGGCTGGGTGCGCCAGCTGCGGCTGACCGCGCTGCCCGGCCGGGCGTACACCCTCGCCAAGATCGCCGCGAGCTCGGTGACCACGCTGCCGGCGATCCTGGTGGTCTTCGCGGTCGGCGCCAGCCAGGGCGTCTCGCTGGGCGCGGCGCAGTGGCTCGGGCTGACGGCCGCGCTGTGGCTGGGCAGCTTCGTCTTCGCCGCGCTCGGGGTCGCGCTCGGCTACGCGGCGGCGCCGGACTCGGTGCAGACCATCGTGATGATCACCTACATGGTGATGTCGCTGTTCGGTGGCACCTGGTTCCCGCTGACGGGCACCCTGGAGACGTACGCCCGGATCAACCCGGTGCACCTGTACAACCAGCTGGCCACCTTCACCCAGCCGGGGCACTCCCTGGACCTGGCCGCGGTGGCCGGGCTGGCCGGCTTCCTCGCGGTCTTCGTGGCCGCGGCGGCGGCCCTGTACCGCCGCGACACCCGCCAGGCATGATGATCGACATGAGTGACACGCGCCGGACCCACCGCACCGACGACCACATGCAGGTGGGCCTGGCGCGTGCGTCGTTCATGAACGTCCCCGGCTCCCCGGTGGAGACCCGGCGGCAGCTGCTGGTCAAGGTCGCCTGGATGCTGCTGTGGATGCTCTACCTGGCCTACCCGGCGGGCAACCTGCTGAACGGGGACCACAGCACGGCCGGCCAGGTGTTCGGCTGGTGCTGCCTGGTGGGGTTCGTGGCCGCCTACGTCCTGCTGGTGATCTTCCGCTCGCAGGCGGGGATGAAGCCACGGCTCTGCCGGGTGATCGTCGCGACCATGACCGTGCTCGCGGTCGCCGCCTCCTTCGTCCTCGGCGGCGCGTTCCTGACCCTGTTCATCTACGCGGCCGTGTGCCTGGCGATCATCGCGCCGGCGCGCTACGCGCTGCGCGGGCTCGCGGGCATGGCCGCGCTCACCGCCGTGACCGGCCTGCTGATCCACGCCGGGAACGACAACACCTCCACCTTCGCGCTCAGCGCCTTCCTGTCCGGCGTCGCGATGACCGGCCTGCAGCGGCTGGTCGCCACCATGCAGGAACTGCGCGAGGCCCGGGCGGCCGTCGCCCACCTCGCCGCCTCCGAGGAACGGCTGCGGCTGGCCCGGGACCTGCACGACCTGCTCGGGCACTCGCTGTCGCTGATCACCCTGAAGAGCGAGCTGGCCGGGCGGTTCATGGACGCCGGCAAGGACGAGGCGGCGCGGGCGCAGGTCGCCGACATCGAACAGGTCGCCCGGCAGTCGCTGATCGACGTCCGGGAGGCGGTCACCGGCTTCCGCCGCCCCACCCTGCCGGTCGAACTCGCCGCCGCCCGTACCGCCCTGGCCGCCGCCCAGGTCCGCCTGGAGGTCGCGCCCGACCTGGCGGACACCTGGCCCGCCCTCGCCAACGAGGAGGCCGGCGCCCTCGCCTGGGCCCTGCGCGAGGCCGTCACCAACATCGTCCGCCACGGCGAGGGCGCCACCGTCTGCACCGTGACGGCCGACGAGACCTGGGAGGCGACCGGCGAGCGCTACGCCGTCCTGGAGATCGCCGACGACGGCCCCGGCCCCGGCAAGTCCCAGCCCGGCAACGGCCTCTCCGGCCTCCGCGAACGCCTCGCCCTGGTCGACGGCCGCCTGTGGACGGGCCCCGGCGACCGCGGCAAGGGCTTCCGCCTCCGCGCCTCGGTGCCGCTGCGCCCGGCCGCCGTCGCCTCGGAGCCCCACCCGCAGGGCTGAGCGGCCGAGGAGATCAGGGCGCGTAGTCGTAGCCGATGGTGAAGCGGGTCGGCAGGCAGGACTCGGTGTACTCGATGATGCCCTGGTCGTCCGACCAACGGTGGACCAGCGCGAGGATCGGGGCGCCGGGGGCGAGCGCGAGGGCGGCGGCCTCGCGGGCGTGCAGGTCGTCGCGGCCGGTGGTGATGGTGCGGCCGGTTGCTTCGAGGATGCGGGCGGTCACGCCGTCGTTGCGGGCGGGGTTGGTGTTGAGGAGGTCCGGGCACACGGCCGCGAACTGGGCGGGGTACCAGGAGACGGCGAACATCGTCCGGGCCTTGCCCCGGCCGACGATGTACTCGCGGCGGATGATCTGGTCGCCGGTGTCGAGGTCGAAGAGGTCCGCGACGTACAGCGGCGGGACGACCAGTTCGGCGGCCGTGACCCGGCTGGTCTCGCCGTCCATCAGCCACGACCCGCGGCGGCTGACCCGGGCCAGCCGCTCCTGGCTGCTGGCGGTGACGCGCGGATCGTCCGCCACGAAGGTGCCGCGCGGGCCGGTGCGCAGGTAGCCCTCCACCTGGAGGTGCTGGAGCGCGAGCGAGGCAGTGGCGACGGCCACCCCCCACTGCCCGCAGATCTCAGCGGCATCGGGCAGCTTCGCGCCCGGTGGCAACGCGCCGGAGAGCACCTGCTGGCGGTAGTGGTCGGCGAGGACGGTGTACGTCGGCGGCGCTCCAACGGGCATGGCTGGCTCACGCTCTCGCTTCCGAGGGGCAGTGAGGGCAGGCTAGCCCCGCGGAGCGCGGTGCGAGGAGTGGGAAGTCGGCCAGGCCGACTTCCCACTCCGGTCAGATCTGCGGAGGAGTGCTGAACCGACTGACGGTCGTGGCGTTCGTGGACCGGTCGAGCAGGCGGAACTCCCAGGGGCCGGTGTTCACTTCGAACTCCTTGCCGAAGCCGACCCACTTGCCGGTCATGCAGCGGCCGGTCGGGTCGATCAGGAGCTGTATGGCGCCGTGGTAGCGCGCGCCCTGGTAGTAGCCGTCCTGCGCGGTCTGCTCGGTCCAGGTGCCGGTGACGACGTTCCGGTCGACCGTGAGATCGATCGAGAGCGGCGAGTCGGGGTTCGAGGACGCGCCCGGGAGCGACCGCGCAGTGATGCGATTCCCGCGCTGGGTGAACAGGACGTGGTGCAGCCCGGTGAAGGTGCCCTCGCGGCTGCTGCTGAAGAACTCGTAGTGGCTGAGCCAGATCCCGGAGAAGTTCTCGCCGCTCGGTCCGGGAGCGCGGCTCGGATCGACGTCTCGCTCGACACTGCTCATGTCGTGACCTCCTCTACCGTCGGCGCTGACTCGTGGTGGCAACAATGGAACCTCGAAGCCGAGGTGTTCCACTGGAATTCTTGTGACGGCTTCGAGAGCGCGAACGTACACCGGACGAGGCGACCGCACTTCTCCGGACTCCCAGCGTTGGACCAGCCGCTTGCTGGCATCGTTGGGCTCCCCCTGATCATCTCCCGCTGTCCGAAGGCGCTTGGCGAACTCGTCCTGGCTGAGGCGCAGGCTGACCCGCACGGCCCGAAGGGTCTCATTCGGAGTCGTCATGTCTCCCAGCCTAGGGCGAATCACCCCTCAATGACGCCGAAATGACGTCTTGTTATGCCGCCGAAGAGTCCTCTTCTCGCCGTCGCGACGGGGCGGTTCGGAAGGGGACGATTTGGCCCACCGGTTGGCGAAGCGATCGAGGTGGTGGCCATGGGGTCGAGGCTGGTTCGGGAGACCGAGGAGATCCGGCGGGAGGCGGCGATGGTGTTCGACGACCTTCAGGCCGTGTTGGCGGCGGTGGGGGTGAAGTTGCCGTCGCTGCGGGTGGATTGGGCGTCGGTGAAGACCACGGGGGTGGTGGTCATCCAGTTGGGGGCGGCGGCGCCGCGCGAGGTGGCCGGGCTGGTCGAGGTGCTGCGGAAGGGGGCCCGGGCGTGAGCGGGTGGGTGCCCGAGGTGGGGGAGACCGTGGCCATCGTGCCGCCGGACTGGGAGATCAGTACGCCGTGGGCGCCTCGGATTCCGGCGGAGGTGGTGGAGGTGGCCGACAACCTGGTGACGCTCACTGTTGACGGGAACCTCCGGCTCCGGCGCCTGCACCAGATCGAGCCGTGGACGGGCGAGGCGAAGGCGTACTTCCCCGAGTGCGGCGAGTTGGTTCAAGACCGCCGGGCGAATCGGATCGGTGTCCTCATGGATGTTGTGGGCGGCCGGCTCTACCTCCGCCCGCCCAACGGCGGTGTCGAGTGGGTCGCTGATCTCCGCCACGTTGTCCCGGTGGGAGCTGCATAGGAAGTCGGCGGGGCCGACTTCCTATGTCAGGGCGCGGCGGTAGCGGAGGGCTGGGCGCCCGTCGAGGAGGAACTCCTCGACGGGCGTGAAGGCGTGGTGGGTGAGGACCGCCATCGAGGCCGGGTTGTCCAGGGTGGTCCTGGCGGTGAGGGCGGTCAGGGCGTAGGTGGTGGTGGCGAGGTGCAGGACCTCGGCCACGGCGGCCTTGGCGAGGCCTCGGCCGGCGGCGGATTCGGCAATGCGGTAGCCGAGTTCGGCGCTGCCGTCCTCGACGTCGATCAGGTTGACGCGGCCGACGAGGGTGCCCTCCGAGACGATGGCGTGGAAGTGGCAGATGCCCGCCGCCTGTTCGGCCAGCAGGGCGGCGTGGCGGGCCGGGAAGTCGGCGAAGTAGGCGTCGCCCCGGTCGGGGACGGTGCGGGTGAAGTACGCCCGGTTGGCGAGCTCGAAGGCGAGCAGGGCGTCGGCGTGGTCGGGGCGGAGGGGTTCGAGGGTCAGCACGCCGTCAGTCTGGCCCGCAGGGCGGCCGTGAACCACTGGAATACCTCGGCCAGGCTCTCGGGCGCCGGCCAGCCGTTGATGACGGCGAGCAGCTGCCAGTAGCGCTCGGCGCGCGGGTCGTTCGCCGTTTCGAGGCGGCCGAGGAGCCAGTGGCGCAGCTCGGCGTCGTCGGGGCGGCCGAAGGTTTCCGCGTAGGCGGCGGTGAGGGTGTCGAGGACGGGGGCGGCAGAGGGCGAGGAGGGGGTGATGCCGGTGGCCAGGGCGTCGCCGATGACCGTCCGGACGGTCGCGGTGAGCGCGTGGTGCAGGCCGCTGGTGTCCCCCGAGGCCCGTTCGGCGGCCTGGTGCTCGGCCATCCTCCGCACCGCCGCCCGGAAGTCCGGGTCCTGGACGAGTTCGCCGAGCTCCACCCACGCCTCGACCTGCTCCGCCCGTGGCTCGTCCGGCAGTTCGGGCATGGCGCCGCGCATCATGGCGACGAACTCGGGGTTGGCGTCGAGGCCGCCGAAGGCCTCGTCGATGAAGTCCTCGATCAGGCGCCGGCGTTCGGCGTCCGACAGTTTGGCGAGCTTGTGCATGAGTCTCATCTCCTCGGGGGTGGACGAACGTTGGGCGACTGCGAGCAGGACGGCCCGGCGCAGCCGCAGGGTGCGGATCTGCACCGCCAGCGCCTCGGCGTGTGCCGCCGCGACCTCGTGCAGCGGGGCCTCGCGCTCCAGCACCCGCCGGACGGCGGGCAGGTCGAGGCCGAGGTCGCGCAGGGTGCGGACGAGGTCGAGCCGGGCGAGCGCGCGGACGTCGTAGAGCCGGTAGCCGGCCGGGCTGCGGTCGGTGGGCGGCACGAGGCCGGTGTCGGCGTAGAACCGGATGGCCTTGACGGTGAGTCCGGTGCGCCGGGCCAGGTCGCCGATCGTGTAGAGGGGGTCGGTGCCGTCCATGGCTCCACCTTGGCGTCTCCCCCTACGGGAGACTCAACCCCGCGGCCCTCTAAGGTCGTGGCCATGAGCGAGAACGAGAACGGTTCCCTGATCCGCGTGCTGCTGGCCGAGGACCAGGGGATGGTCCGGGAGGCGTTGGCCGCGCTGCTCGGGCTGGAGGGGGACATCGACGTCGTCGCGCAGGTCGGGCGGGGGGACGAGGTGGTGGCGGCGGTGCTCGCGAACGACGTGCAGGTCGCGGTGCTGGACATCGAGATGCCGGGGATGACGGGCATCGAGGCGGCGGCCGAGCTGCACCGCAGCGCGCCGCGCACCAAGGTGGTGATCGCGACCACCTTCGGCCGCCCGGGGTACCTGCGCCGCGCGATGGAGTCGGGGGCGGACGCGTTCCTGGTGAAGGACGCGCCCGCGTCCGAACTGGCGGAGGCGATCCGCCGGGTGCTGCGCGGGGAGCGGGTGATCGACCCGGCGCTGGCGGCGGCCGCGCTGGCGGAGGGCGCGAACCCGCTGACGCAGCGCGAGCGGGACGTGCTGGGCGCGGCGGCGGACGGCGCGGTGAACGCCGACATCGCCAAGCGGCTGCACCTGTCGGAGGGGACGGTCCGCAACTACCTGTCGATGGCGATCCAGAAGACCGAGGCCCGCAACCGTACCGAGGCGGTCCGGATCGCCCGGGAGAAGGGCTGGCTGTAGAGCATCAGTTGAGCCGGTGCCGGGCGGCCCGGGCCTCCTGCCGGACCTTCGCCGCCGCGTCCGGGTCGAAGGTGTCGAGGATCTGCGCGTAGTCGTCCATCTCGGCCGATCCGCCGAGGAAGTCGCCCATCCGGACGAGGAGTTCGGCGCGTTCGAGGCGCAGCTGGGCGGGGTGGCGGGGGAGCAGCAGGGCGAGTTCGGTGGCCCAGAGCTGGGTGCGGGCGTGCTCGGGCCGGTCGGCGGCCCAGGCGCGGATGTTGCCGAGCACCCGCAGCACGATGTCGAGCGGTGCGGCCGGGGTGAGCAGGGCGGGGGTGAACTCGTGCCCGGCGGCGACCAGGCGTTCGACGTCGGCCGGGTCGAGCAGCCGTCCGCCGTGGAAGGGGTCGGCGAGCACGTACTCCTCGCCGCCGCCCGCCGCGCCGCCCGCGCCGCCGCCGACCGCGACGATGAAGTGCCCGGGCAGCGCGATGCCGTGGACGGTCAGCCCGGCCCGCCGCCCGACCGCCGTCCACACCAGGGAGAGCATGATCGGCAGACCGCGCCGGCGCCGCAGCACCTCGGGCAGCAGCGAGGACTCCAGTCGCCGGTAGTCGGACTGCCGTCCGTGGAAGCCCTCCCGGCCGCCGAGGACGGCGGCGAGCAGGGCGGCGGTCTCCTCGGGCCCGGTCGGGCGCCGCTCGGCGACGGCGCGCCGCACGGCGGCCGCGTGCCGGTCGAGCGCGGCCTCGCAGGCGGCCAGCAGGGCGTCCGGGCCGACGCCGGGGTCCGGCGCGCCGAGCCCACCCGGTTCGGGCGCCGGCGGGTGTTCGGCGGCGGCGAGCAGACAGAGCAGCACCGGATCGGGCTGCTCGGCGCGGGCGGCGGTCCGGAAGCGGTCTCTGCTCTGCTCGGTCACGGTGACGGCGACGGCTTTCGTACGGCGGGCTGGCGGGCTGGCGGGCTGGCGGCGGGGCGGGCGGACGGGCGCGCTACGCCTGCGGGAGGAGCGCGTAGTGGTAAGTGTGACTGGTCGTGAAGCCCAGCTCGTCGTAGAGCGCGATCGCGCCCGCGTTCTCCGCCTCGACCTGCAGGTACGCCCCGGTCGCCCCCTCCTCGGCGGCGCGCGCCGCGAGCACCGCCATGACCGCGGTGGCCAGCCCGGCCCGCCGGGCGTGCGGCTGGACCTCGATGGCGCCGAAGCAGGCCCAGGGCCCGTCGATGACGCAGCGTCCGATGGCCAGCGGCGGCTGCCCGGGGGCGCCGGGCACGTGGGCGAACCAGACGGACGGCCCGCCGTGCAGCACCTGCCGGGCGGCCTCCTCGACCGCCGGGTCCGCGCCGACCCGGCGGTACACGGACATCCAGTCGGGCCCGGCGGTGCGCGCCAGCCGGACGCGGTCGTGCCCGCCGCCGATCCGGGTGAGGCCGGCCAGCGGGGCGGTGCGCACGAGGGTGGGCGCGTACCGGGCGCCCAGCCGGTCGAGTTCGGCGCGCAGGTCGTCGGGCGAGCCGGGCGTGAGGACCTCGACGTAGGCGGGCAGCCCGCGCGCCGCGTACCAGGCGCGGACGGCGTCCAGGGCCCGCGGCAGCGGCAGCCCGGGGTCGCCGAGCGCCTGGACGGAGTTGGCCCGCCGGGTGAAGCCGGCGGAGGCGCGCAGCGTCCATGCGCCGAGCGCCTCGTTCTCGACGGCGGGCCAGCCGCGCCCGGCGGTCCGCTGGAGTTCGACGGGCGTGGCGGCGGGCAGCGGGGCGCGTCGCGCGGGGAACAGCGGGACGGTCTTGCCGGCGACCAGCAGCCGTTCGGGGAAGGAGACCGGCTCACCGGTCCGGGGGACGACGGTCAGCCCGTGGTCGTCCCACCATGTGAGCACACCGATCGAATCCCGGAACACCGGACGTTCGTCCACGAATTCCGAGATCCGCCGGACGGACACCCGTCGGCCCACGTCAGAGCGGTCTATCCGGACCTCTGGACGCCGCTCGACCGGCCCGTCCACGATCATCTGGCCACCTCCTGTGCATTTGCGGTCTCCGACCCGCGATACTAGGGGCGGGCATCGACGACGCCGCGCTCACCGCGCACGCGAGTAGAACAGAACGGGCCGCCACGGCCCTTCCGAGGAGGAACGACAGCGTGACCTACGTCATCGCGCAGCCTTGTGTCGACGTCAAGGACAAGGCGTGCATCGAAGAGTGCCCGGTTGACTGCATCTACGAGGGCGAGCGATCGCTCTACATCCACCCGGATGAGTGTGTCGACTGTGGCGCGTGCGAGCCGGTCTGCCCGGTCGAGGCGATCTTCTACGAGGACGACACTCCGGAGGAGTGGAAGGACTACTACAAGGCGAACGTCGAGTTCTTCGACGACCTGGGTTCGCCCGGTGGCGCCTCGAAGCTGGGCCTGATCGAGCGGGACCACCCCTTCATCGCCGCTCTGCCGCCGCAGAACGCCGACCACTGACGATCGGTGGCAATCGAGCTGTGAGCACAGAGAACAGCACGCGCGCGCCGTTCCCGGGCCACCCGGGGGCGGCGCGCCGCGTTTCGGACAAGCTCCCCGTGTTCCCCTGGGACAAGCTGGAGCCGTACAAGGCCACCGCACTCGCCCACCCCGAGGGCCTGTGCGACTTCTCCGTGGGCACCCCGGTGGACCCGGTCCCCGAGGTGATCCAGAAGGCGCTGGCCGCGCACACCGACACCCCCGGCTACCCGACCGTGTGGGGCCCGCTGGAGCTGCGCGAGGCGATCGCCGGCTGGCTGCACCGCCGGGTCGGCGCCGGGATCGGCCCGCAGGCCGTCCTCCCGACGGTCGGCTCCAAGGAGCTGGTGGCCTGGCTGCCGACCCAGCTCGGCCTCGGCCCCGGCGACCAGGTCGCCTACCCGCGGCTGGCCTACCCGACCTACGAGGTGGGCGCACGGCTGTGCGGCGCCGAGCCGGTCGAGTACGACTCGGTGGACGAGCTGGACGGCTCCCGGGTGCGCCTGCTCTGGGTGAACTCGCCGTCCAACCCGACCGGCCGGGTGCTCGGCGCGGACGAGCTGCGCCGCGCCGTCGCGTGGGCCCGGGAGCACGGCGCGCTGCTGGTCAGCGACGAGTGCTACCTGGAGCTGGGCTGGGAGGCCGACCCGGTCTCCGTCCTGCACCCGGACGTCTGCGGCGGCGACCACGAGGGCCTGCTGGCCGTCCACTCGCTCTCCAAGCGCTCCAACCTGGCCGGCTACCGCGCCTCCTTCGTGGCGGGCGACCCGGTGGTGGTCAAGGAGCTGCTGGAGGTGCGCAAGCACGGCGGCATGATCGTGCCGGCGCCCGTCCAGGCGGCGACGGTCGCCGCGCTGGCGGACGACGCGCACGTCGCCGAGCAGCGCGGGCGGTACGCGGCCCGGCGCTCGGCGCTGCGCTCCGCGCTGGAGGCGTACGGCTTCCGGATCGAGCACTCCGAGGCGAGCCTGTACCTGTGGGCGACCCAGGACCGGCCGTGCTGGGAGACGGTGGCCGAACTGGCCGCGCTGGGCATCCTGGTGGCGCCCGGTGACTTCTACGGGCCGGCCGGCGAGCGGTTCGTGCGGGTCGCGTTCACCGCGACCGACGAGCGGGTCGCCTCGGCCGTGGCGCGGCTGAACGCGGCGCGCCCGGCGTAGCGAAACGCGACGAGGGGCCGGTGTTCGCGTCCGAACACCGGCCCCTCGCCCTTGGTCGGGAACGACCCGCGGGCTACAGCGGCAGGCCGCTGATGCTGCCGCCGTTCACGCCGTGCAGCAGGCCGCCGACCGGGCCGAGCGCGCCGGTGAGGCCGGAGAGCGGGTTGTTCGGGCCGAGGTCGGCGCCGCCGAGGCGGTTGGCCGAGCCGTGCTCCGCCAGGCCCAGGACGTCGGTGCCGGGCAGGCCGCCGGGCACGGCGTGCTCGACCGAGCCGAGCGGCAGCGCGCGCTCCACCGAGCCCAGCGGCAGCGCGTCGGTGACGGCGTTGGTGCTCGGGACGGCGCCGGAGAGCTTGTCGGCGCCGGGCAGGCCCTGCGCGACGCTGCCGGTCTGGGCGAGCCCGCCGACCGGGCTGGCGGCGGCGCTGCGGGTGCCCATGGCCTTGCCGGTGACGGCCTCGCCGAGCTTGCCGGCCAGGGCGGAGGCGACCTTCGGGGCGACGTGGGCGAGCTGGCCGGTGGTCGCGGCCGTCTGGTCGACCGGGGCGGTGAACGAGCTGGCCTTCTCGTTGGCCTCGGGCAGCTGGTGGGCGACGATGTTGCCCGCGGCGTCGGCGGAGGCGGGCACGCCCGCGGCGACGGTGGCCGCGCCGGTGGTGCCGGCGGCCTGGCCCAGCTGGTGGGTGGTGTGCTGCAGGGTGGAACCGGTGTCGGTGTTGGTCAGCTGGCCCAGCGGCGCCGCGAGGTCGCTCTTGGGCAGCAGGGCGTCCCCGCCCAGGGCGGACGCTGAGCCGGCCGCGATCAGCGGGGTGGCTCCGGCCGCCACGACGAGCGCGGCCTGGGCGATCCGGCGCGTGAGGGGGTGAGACATGGGGCTCCTCGAAGGGGTCTGGGTCCGTCCCGTCCGCCGGGAGGACGACCGGGCGTGGACGACCGGGCGGACGAGTTGTTACCGCTTGAGAAGCCAGAAGGTTTCGGCCGGAGCAAGGAAAGTGTCGGACCTACCGTCAGATCGTATGACCGCCGCGTGGGGCCGTTCCGGGGCTCCCGTGACACCCCGGAGCGCGCCCCGGCCAAGGGGAGTGACGGTTCTCCACCCGGTCGGCCGGGCCGAGTGCCCGGTCCACCGGGGTTGACCGAAATCACCCGTCCGGCGGCAACCCGAACGCCAGTGCGTCAGCTCTTCCCGGACGGGGCCAGGGTGACCTGGACGAGCTTGGTCGACGTCCCCGAGGACTGCGACTGCCAGCCGTCCTCCGACTCGTCCTTGCGCCAGATCTTCCCGTCGTAGGCGACCGTCGCGATGCCCAGCTGCTGCGCCTGCGCGACCGCCCAGTGCGCGACCTGCCAGCCGCCCGCCCGCTCGGCGTCCACCCCGCCGCCGGCGGCGCCGTCCGTCGCCGAGGTCAGCGCGGCCGCGGCCGGATCCGGGGTCAGCGAGACGGCGTTCTCCGCACCCTTGATCGTCGAGGTGTAACCCGTCGCCGGGGTCACCGTGCGGCCGAACTCCCGGCGCACCCGGTCCGAGAGCACCTGCGCCCGGTCCGGCGGCGCGGCCGCGGGGGCCGAGGCCCCGGCGCTCGGCGCGCCCGCGGTGGCCGAGGGGGAGTCCTCCGGATCCGGCTTGGCGTAGTCGTGCACCACGCAGGAGAAGGAGGCGGGCTCCCGCCCGGCCAGCGCGCTGGTCAGCAGCGTCGCCTTGGTCTCGTGCTTGGCGTACGCCTGCGGGTAGCCGCTCTTCTGCACCGCCTGCGCGGCGTCGGTCAGCGGCAGCCGGGTGTAGCCGGGCACCTTGACCAGGCCGTCCAGGAACTTGTTGGTCGCGTACACCGGGTCGGCGATCTGCGCCGCGGTGCCCCAGCCCATCGACGGGCGCTGCTGGAACAGGCCGAGCGAGTCCCGGTCGCCGCCCGCGAGGTTGCGCAGCTTCGACTCCTGCATGGCCGTGGCCAGCGAGATCGCCGTCGCCCGGTCCGGCAGGTTGCGGGCGTGCGCCACCGCCGCGATGGTCGCGGCGTTGGCCGCCTGCGGCAGCTCCAGGGTGCCCTCGCCGGTGGCGGTCTTCACCCGGCAGCCCTCGTCCTCGCCCTGCTTGAAGCCGAACCACCAGATGCTGGCCACCGCCAGCCCCGCGATCAGCGCGAGGCCGATCAGGCCGACCAGTACGGACAGCAGGGCGCGCAGCGGACCGCGGCGGACGACGGGCTCGAACTCCTCGCCGTCCTCGCCCAGCTCCTCGCTGCTCCTCTTCCTGGCCACCGTCGCCCCTCTCGCGCCTTGTCCTTGATCCGACACCGTACCCACTCGGACGGGTGTACGGCGCCGCCGGTTGCCGTTCCGTGCCCGACCTGTGTCACAGCGCGACCACGGAGGGCGCCCGGCGGGAGCACTAGGCTGACCGCCATGAGCGACCTCAACCCGACGCCCCTGGACCTCACCCTCGACGGCGGCGCGCTGACCGCCCGGCTCGTCGACTTCCCCTCGGTGAGCGGCGACGAGCAGGCGCTCGCCGACGCCGTCGAGGCCGCCCTGCGCGGCTACCCGCACCTCACCGTGGACCGCCACGGCAACAACGTGGTCGCCCGGACGAACCTCGGCCGCGCCGAGCGGGTCGTGCTCGCCGGCCACCTGGACACCGTGCCGATCGCCGACAACCTGCCCTCCTACGTCGACGGCGACCGGCTCTACGGCTGCGGCACCTCGGACATGAAGTCCGGCGTGGCCGTCGCGCTGCGCCTGGCCGCCTCGCTGACCGAGCCCAACCGCGACCTCACCTACGTGTTCTACGACTGCGAGGAGGTGGAGGCCCACCGCAACGGCCTCGGCCACCTCGTCAAGGACCACCCGGACTGGCTGGCCGCCGACTTCGCGGTGCTGATGGAGCCCACCGGCGCGATGGTCGAGGGCGGCTGCCAGGGCACCCTGCGGGCGCAGATCCGGCTCACCGGCGTGCGCGCCCACGCGGCCCGCAGCTGGCTCGGCGACAACGCCATCCACCACGCCGCCGAGGTGCTGACCCGGCTGGAGACGTACGAGGCGCGGCGGGTGGAGATCGACGGCCTGGAGTACCACGAGGGCCTGAACGCGGTGCGGATCGACGGCGGCGTGGCCGGCAACGTGATCCCCGACGAGTGCGTGATCACCATCAACTTCCGCTACGCGCCGGACCGCAGCGAGGCCGAGGCGGAGAAGCACGTGCGCGAGGTCTTCGACGGCTTCGAGCTGACCGTGACGGACTTCGCCGCGGGCGCCCTGCCCGGCCTCGCCCAGCCCGCCGCCCGGACCTTCCTGGAGGCCACCGGCGGCCGCGCCCGGGCCAAGTTCGGCTGGACGGACGTCGCCCGGTTCAGCGCGCTCGGCGTCCCGGCCGTCAACTACGGCCCCGGCGAGCCGGACCTCGCGCACAAGCGGGACGAGTGGTGCTCGCTGAGCGCCATCGCCGAGACCGAGGAGCGGCTGCGGGGCTGGCTGGCCGGCTGACCCGGACGGCCGTCAGCAGCTGATCCGATCGGCTGGTGAACGCCACCTTCCGGTCGTCCAACCGACCTTCCCCCGTTGCCTGAAAACGGGGGAAGGTCGGCGTAGGGTTTCGTCATGACAGGCACAGGAGACGAGAAGCACTACGGACACGGGCCCGAGCAGGTCGGCGCGCCCCGGACGAAGAAGGCCTGGCCCGAGAAGCAGAAGGGCCCGGTGCTGGTGCGCCGGGACCAGGTCGGCACGAGCACCACGGACCAGCGCCTGCTGGACACCACCGGCCCGACCGACTGGCTGCACACCGATCCGTGGCGGGTGCTGCGGATCACCTCCGAGTTCGTCGAGGGCTTCGGCGCCCTCGCCGAACTCCCGCCCGCGATCAGCGTCTTCGGCTCCGCACGGACCCCGGCCGACTCGCCCGAGTACGAGGCCGGCGTGGCCATCGGCCGGGCCCTCGCCGAAGCCGGCTACGCGGTGATCACCGGCGGCGGCCCCGGCGCGATGGAGGCCGCCAACCGCGGCGCCACCGAGGCCGGCGGCCTCAGCGTCGGGCTCGGCATCGAGCTGCCCTTCGAGCAGGGCCTCAACGAGTTCGTCGACCTCGGGCTGAACTTCCGTTACTTCTTCGTCCGCAAGACGATGTTCGTGAAGTACGCGCAGGGCTTCGTGGTCCTGCCCGGCGGGCTCGGCACGCTGGACGAGCTGTTCGAGGCGCTCACCCTGGTCCAGACGAAGAAGGTCACCCGCTTCCCGGTGATCCTCTTCGGCAGCGCCTACTGGGGCGGCCTCTACGAGTGGCTGAAGGACACCCTGGTCGCGCAGGGCAAGGCGGCCCCGCACGACCTGGAGCTCTTCCACATCACCGACGAGATCGACGAGGTCATGAAGATCCTCGCCGACGCCCGCCGGCCCGCGAACGAGATCTGACCGCTCGCTAGGCCAGCCCCCGGCGGGCGACCGCCGGGGGGCGGGTGCCCCGGATCGAGGCGACCATGTCCAGCACCTGGCGGGTCTCCGCGACCTGGTGCACCCGGTACACCTGCGCGCCCAGCCAGGCCGAAACCGCCGTGGTGGCCAGCGTGCCGAGCAGCCGCTCGTTCACCGGCCGGTCCAGGGTCTCGCCGACGAAGTCCTTGTTGGAGAGCGAGACCAGCACCGGGAAGCCCGTCGCGGTCATCTCCGGCAGCCGCCGGGTGGCCTCCAGCGAGTGCCGGGTGTTCTTGCCGAAGTCGTGCCCCGGGTCGATGACCACCGCGTCCCGCCGCACGCCGAGCTCCACCGCCCGCTCGGCCAGCCCGACCGTCACCCGCAGGATGTCCGCCATCACGTCCTCGTACCCGACCCGGTGCGGGCGGGTGCGCGGCTCGGCGCCGCCCGCGTGGGTGCACACCAGGCCGACGTCGTGCCGGGCGGCCACCTCCGCGAGCTTCGGGTCCACCCCGCCCCAGGCGTCGTTCAGCAGGTCCGCGCCCACCTCGCAGACCGCCTCGCCGACCTCGTGCCGCCAGGTGTCCACGCTGATCACCGCCTCGGGGTGGCGCTTGCGCAGCTCCGCCACGAACGGCACGGTGCGCCGCAGCTCCTCCTCGACCGTCACCTCGTCGCCCGGCCCGGCCTTGACCCCGCCGATGTCCAGGATCGCGGCGCCCTCGGCCACCGCCCGGTCGGCGGCGGCGAACGCGGCCTCGTCGGCGAAGGTGGCGCCCTTGTCGAAGAACGAGTCCGGGGTCCGGTTGACGATCGCCATGATCACCAGCTCGTCGTCACCGAATTCGCGCGGTCCCAGGCGCAGTGCCACCGATGTCTCCTCCACAGCTGCTGCGGGTGCGATGATGGCCCCCGGCCTCACTGGGAACCATGCTGTCATGATCGGTTCGATCCCGGGCACCACTGCGCCCGGGCCCCACGGAGAGGGCCGACCGGGAGTTCGGGAGGAAAGCTCGTGTTCTGGGTGATCGTGGTCGCCATGGCCGTGGTGGTCGGCGGCGCCGCGCTGGTGGCGCTCGGCGGGGGCGGCTCGATGCCGGAGGCGGTGCCCGACCGCATCGCCGCGCGGCTGCCGCAGGACCGTCCGCTGAGCAAGACGGACGTCGACGAGCTGCGCCTGCCGATGGCGCTGCGCGGCTACCGGATGGACGAGGTGGACGACGTGCTCGACCGCCTCGGCGCCGAACTCGCCTACCGCGACGCGCGGATCGCCGAGCTGGAGGCCGCCGCCCACCTGCGCGGCGCGGTCGAGGCGACCGGCCACCCGGACACCCTCACCGAACCGCTTCCCGGCCTGGAGGCGTTCGCGAAGGTCGTCGAGCCGGCCGTCGCCCTCACCAAGGCGCCCGCGGACCGCACCGAGGACGCGAAGCCGGCGGCCGACCAGTGAGCGAGCCCGCCGGCGGCGCGGTGCTCGGCGCGGACGGCCTGCTCCGCTGCGGCTGGGGCGAGTCCACCGACGACTACCGGGCCTACCACGACACCGAGTGGGGCCGCCCGGTGCACGGCGACGACGCGCTGTTCGAGCGGGTCTGCCTGGAGGCCTTCCAGTCCGGCCTGTCCTGGCTGACCATCCTGCGCCGGCGCGAGGGTTTCCGGGCCGCCTTCGCCGGCTTCGAGATCGCCCGGGTCGCCGAGTTCGGCGAGGCCGACCGGGAGCGGCTGCTCGCCGACCCCGGCATCATCCGCAACCGGGCCAAGATCGAGGCGGCGATCGCCAACGCGAAGGTCGCCCGCGAGCTGGACGGCGGCCTGGACGCGCTGATCTGGGGCTTCGCCCCGGCACCGGACCGGCCGGCCCCCCGCACGCTCGGCGAGGTGCCGGCCGTCACGCCCGAGTCGACGGCGCTGGCGAAGGCGCTGAAGAAGGCCGGCTTCCGGTTCGTCGGCCCGACCACCGCCTACGCCCTGATGCAGGCCTGCGGCCTGGTCGACGACCACCTGGCGGACTGCCACGTCCGCACCGGCCCGCAACGGCGTTAGCGCCCCAGGTACTTCGGCTTCTCCTTGGCGATGAAGGCGCGGACCGCGATCCGGTGGTCCTCGCTCTCCCCGGCCAGCGTCTGCAACTCGTCCTCCTTGTCGAGGAGTTCGTCCAGCGAGTGGGAGGCGCCGTAGGCCAGCGACGCCTTGATGGCGCCGAACGCGACGGTCGGGCCCTCGGCCAGCTCGCGGGCGAACACCCGGGCGGTGGCGGCGAGTTCCTCGGGCGCGACCACCTTGGTGGCCAGCCCCAGCTCCATCGCCTCGGCGGCCTTGACCGTCCGCGGCAGCATCAGCAGCTCGGTGGCCTTCGCGTGCCCGACCAGCCGCGGCAGCGTCCACGACGCGCCCGAGTCGGCGGTCAGGCCGATCCCGGCGAACGCGGTGTTGAAGCCGGCCCGCTCGGACAGGATGCGGAAGTCGCAGGCGAAGGCGAGCGAGGCGCCCGCGCCGGCCGCCACGCCGCCGACCGCCGCCACGGTCGGCTTGCGCATTCCGGCCAGTGCCCGCACGAGCGGGTTGTAGTGCTCGGCGACGGTGCGCAGCGCGCCTTCGCCGGTCTCCTCGGCCCGCTTGAGCAGCGTCAGGTGCTCGTTCAGGTCCTGCCCGACGCAGAAGGCGCGCTCGCCCGCCCCGGTCAGCAGCACCGCCCGCACGGCCGGGTCGGCGGCCGCCTCGATCATGGTGTCGCGCAATGCGACCTTGGTCGCGACGTCCAGGGCGTTCATCGCCTCCGGACGGTTGATGGTGACGACGGCGAGGCCGCCGTCCAGCTCGTACAGCACGGAATCGGACATGGACGAGGGCTCCCTCGGGCGAGACGGCGCGTGAGCCGCGATGATCGGTCGGGAGTCAGGATGCCGGAGCGCGGGGCCGCATGGGGAGTGTGAGGTATCGCACCCTCCGGTGGTGTCCGAACCGCCGCCACGCCGGGGCTTATGACGCGAATTGCGATGGTTGGGGCCGGTCCGGCCGTGGATGCACCGAGAGTGATGTTGGTCATCAGGCCTTGGCATGCGGGATAATGGCTTCCGATCAATGCGTTCGATACCGGCGGTGGACGGACTGCCGGTGCGTAGCTGAGCGGTTGCAGGAAGGGGAACGAGCATGGCGGCCATGAAGCCGCGGACGGGTGACGGCCCGCTCGAAGTCACCAAAGAGGGGCGGGGCATCATCATGCGCGTTCCGCTCGAAGGCGGCGGACGCCTTGTGGTGGAGCTCACGCCTGACGAGGCCGAAGCCCTGGGCGATGCCCTGAAGCAGGTCACCGGCTGACCCAGCGGGTGCTCGCCGTCTCCTGGAGACGTGCCGTCGGGCCCGGGTGCGACGACGAGTCGGCCCGGGCCCGCGTGTTCTCCCGGGCCCGGCCGCGTGCCGCGCCCCGCGCCGCTCAGCGCTTGACGGCGCAGAGCAGCCCGTCAGAGACCGGCAGCAGCGCGGGCAGCAGCGCGTCGCTCTCCCGTACGTCCCGGACCAGGTCGCGCACCGCGCCGGTCTGCGGGTCCTGCAGCTCCGGCTCGGCGAGCCGGCCCTCCTGGAAGACCCCCTCGAAGCAGACCATCCCGCCCGGCCGCAGCAGCCGCAGCGCCTCCAGCAGGTACTCCCGCGACTCGGCCGGATCGCCGTCGCAGAACACCAGGTCGTACTGGCCGTCCGCGAGCCGCGGCAGCACCTCCAGCGCCCGGCCCGGTATGAACCGCGACCGGTTGGCCGCGAACCCGGCCGCCTGGTACGCCTCGCGGGCCAGCTGCTGTCTCACCGGCTCCGAGTCCACCGTGGTCAGCACGCCGTCCGGCCGCATCCCGCGCAGCAGGTAGACCCCGGAGACGCCCGTCCCGGTGCCGATCTCGGCCACCGCCTTGGCGTCCAGCGCGGCCGCCAGCAGCCGCAGGCACGCCCCGCCGCTCGGCCCGATCGCCCGTATCCCGGTCCGCGCGGACTGCGCCCGGGCGTAGGTCAGCACCGCGTCCTCGCCCACGTAGGTGTCGGCGAGGGCCGCGCGCGCGGGCCCGAACTCGCTGATGGCTGCCTCTTTCGGAGCCCCGGGTCGCGGCCCGGTGCCGGGGGATGTCGATATTTCCTGCCACAGATTACTGGCCGGACGGGAACCGCGTACGGCGGCGGGCCGTTGTCAGTGCGGACCGGGTGGGGGAGACCCCTCCCGGACACTTTTATCCGGGCTTGACGGGTGAGGTGGATATGGTGGTGGCCCTGCTGGGCAGAAGAGCCGACCGAGGAGGTGTGGCCGAGGGCGACGTCCCCGTGCGGCGGCACTCCCGCGGCACCACGTCGGCCCGTACGCCGAAGCCCGTGATGAACCAGCCCGCGCACTCCCCCCTGGACCAGCCCGTCACCGCCGGGACGCCGGCCGCCGGTACCACCGCGGCCCCCGCCCTCGCCGGCTTCGCCGAGGGCCCCGACGCGCAGGGCTGGACTCCGCCCACCTGGGAGGAGATCGTCGAGGCGCACAGCGCCCGCGTCTACCGCCTCGCCTACCGTCTGACGGGCAACCAGCACGACGCCGAGGACCTCACCCAGGAGGTCTTCGTCCGGGTGTTCCGCTCGCTGTCCACCTACACCCCCGGCACGTTCGAGGGCTGGCTGCACCGGATCACCACCAACCTGTTCCTGGACATGGTCCGCCGCCGCCAGCGCATCCGCTTCGACGCGCTCGGCGAGGACGCGGCCGAGCGGCTGGCCTCCCGCGAGCCCAGCCCGGCCCAGCACTTCAGCGACACCCACTTCGACGCCGACGTGCAGCAGGCCCTGGACACCCTCGCCCCGGAGTTCCGCGCCGCCGTGGTGCTCTGCGACATCGAGGGCCTGTCCTACGAGGAGATCGCCGCCACCCTGGGCGTCAAGCTCGGCACCGTCCGCAGCCGCATCCACCGCGGCCGCTCCCACCTGCGCGCCGCGCTCAAGCACCGCGCCCCCGGGCAGGCGCCCGGCCGCGAGCGCCGCGGCGGCTCGGAGGAGCCCGAGCCGGTGGCGGTCGGTGCCGTCGAGGCCGCGCCGAGCGGGCGCGGACGGAGGCGATCGTGAGCGCAACCGGCCGGTCCGGGCCGGGCCAGTCGGACGCGTCCGGCCGGTCCGCCGGAAGGCGGGGCTGGGCCCTTCCGGGCCGCCGCGGCGGCGAGGACCAGGGCGAGCCCGCACCGCCCGCGCTCGCGCTGCCCGCCGAGACCGCACTGCGCCCCGTCCCGGTGCGCCCCACCGAGCCCGCCGCCGAGGAGCACCACCTCGGCGAGCGGCTGTCCGCCTTCGTGGACGGCGAACTCGGGCACGACTCGCGCGAGCGCGTCCAGGCCCACCTGGCGACCTGCCCGCAGTGCCTGGCCGAGGCCGACGAGGGCCGCGCCGTCAAGCACCTGCTGACCCGCACCGGCACGCCCGGCCCGTCCGCCGGGCTGATGGCCCGGCTGATGGCCGTCGCCGAGCTGCCCGAGGACGGCCCGGCGGGCGTCGACCGGCCGACCGGCCGGGGCCGCCGCGACGATGACGACGACCTGCCCGGTGGCGGGGTCGCCGCCACCGGCACGCTCGGCGGCAGCCGGCTCACCGGCGGCTCCTTCGGCCGCGGCGCCGGCTCCTCCTTCGGCGCGGGCGCGCTCGGCGCCGACAGCCCCGTGCCCGGGGTCGACCCGCGCGCCTTCGGGCGCGGCGGCTCGGTGCTGCGGCCGCTGATCGGCCGGCGCTCCGACACCCCCGAGGCGGTCGCCCGTCCGGAGCCGGCCGCCCGCCCGGCCGTCGCCGGCCGGCCGCGCGCCGGCTCGCCCGCCGTCCGCACCCCGGCGCCGCGCGGGCGCCGCCTGGTCTTCGCCGCCGCGGGCGCCTTCTCGGTCGCCGCGGTGACGCTCGGCGGCGTCGGCGGGCTCAGCCTGCAGGGCGAGGAGCCGACCGGCACCTCGGTCAGCCCGGTCGACCGGGGCGGCCGCGGCGGGCTCGTCCCGATGAACGCCCAGGTGCCGGTGGACTTCCCGGCCCGCGCGGTCGCCGCCACCCGCGAGGCGACCCCGCCGCCGACCCCGGAACGCCTCCCGGGCGGCCTGGCCGCGCTTCGCCAGCAGATCCGCTGACGCTGGACGATTCGGCCACCGGCTGGTCTTTACCACGGCTTCATCGCCTCGATGGTCGGGGACCCGCCGGTGGCCATTACGCTGTAGGGACGTCGTCCGATTCGCTAGGGAGCCTGGGTGTTCACCGATGTTGGCGGGCTGAAGCTCCTGACCCTCGCCGTGCTGGCGATCATCGTCTTCGGTCCGGACAAGCTGCCCAAGCTGATCCAGGACACCATGGGCTTCATCCGCAAGGTCCGCTCCTTCGCCGACAACGCGAAGGAGGACATCCGCAGCGAGCTGGGCCCGGAGTTCAAGGACTTCGAGTTCGAGGACCTGCACCCCAAGACCTTCGTCCGCAAGCAGCTCATGGGCGACGGCGAGGACCCGCTGGGCCTCAAGGGGATGAAGGACACCATCGACATCCGCTCCGTCCTGGACGACAAGCCCGCGGCGCCGGTGAACGGGCGGACGGGCGGCGTGAGTTTCGACAAGGCCGCCCCGGCCGCCGCCTCGACCGGCGCGCCGCTGCAGCCCGGCGAGCGCCCGCCCTTCGACCCCGACGCCACCTGAGCCGCGACGCCACCCGAGCCCCGGCTCCGCCCCGCTCCGACACGCGAACCGCCCCGCCCGGCCGCCCGGCTGAGCGGGGCGGCGGCACGTCCGGGGCTATTGTGCTGATTGCTCCCGCCGAGCCGTCCGTCACAGTCCGCCCGCAGCGGGCCCGGAAGGCCCCCGGGGGCGCCGCGGTACGCCACCATGGGAGCGCGGCAGCGGCAGGCACACGCGCGGTTGAGGAGGCCCGGGGATGGACGCGACGAGTCAGGCGGGAGGGGCGACGGCCACGGCCGGCGCCCCGGTGGTCGGCGGGCAGGCCGGGCCGGCGGACCCGCTGGTGCCCTACCTGTCCGCCGACTTCCCCTGGTACGGCCTGGACGACGGCTGGACCGGCCGCCGCTACCTGATGCAGGCCGGCGCCGGCGGCCCGCGCGCCGGAGCGGCCGGCAGCGTCGACTACGGCTCGCTCGGCCACGGCGAGGAGCCGGCCCGACAGTACGAGCCGCGCGACATGCGCCGGTTCGCGGTCGTGGTCACCGTCGCCCGCCGGGACAGCCGCCGCAGCGCCGACAACACCGGCACGCTGGAGGCCACCTCCGCCTCCTCCGCCGCCTGGCTGGCCGGCTCCGGCCTGCTCGGCGCCACCTGGCCGGGGCAGCTGGACCGGGCGCTTCGCCAGGACTGGATGGACCAGCAGAGCGCCCTCGCGTGGGACCTCGCCGACGACCTGGACGGCCCCGGCTGGTCCACCCTCAGCCTGCCGGTCAACGGCCTGCCGCAGCCGTTCCGCTACCGGGAGTCCGAGTACGGCTGGGTGCTGGCCGGCGAGGCCCCCGGCGTCCTGCTCGGCGCGTACGGGCGCGGCGTCAGCGCCTACGGCGCGGGCTTCGCCACCGTCCCCGACCTGGCCGCCTACACCCGGCCGTAAGGCCTGCGGGCACGACGAGGGCCGGGCGGTACGACCGCCCGGCCCTCGGTCACACCCGGATCAGAACTTGTTCTTCGGCGTCAGCCCGAGGGACAGCCCCGACAGGCCGCGCTGGCGGCCGCCGAGCTTGCCGGCCACGGCGCGCAGGGCGGCGCCGGCCGGGGAGTCGGGCGCGGCGAGCACGACCGGGCGGCCGTCGTCGCCGCCCTCGCGCAGCCGCACGTCGATCGGGATCGAGCCGAGCACCGGGACGGTCGCGCCGACCGTGCGGGTCAGCGCGTCCGCGACGGTCTGGCCGCCGCCGGTGCCGAAGACGTCGATCATCTCGTCGCAGTGCGGGCACGGCATGCCCGACATGTTCTCGATCACGCCGACGATCTTCTGGTGGGTCTGCACGGCGATCGTGCCGGCCCGCTCGGCCACCTCGGCGGCGGCCATCTGCGGGGTGGTGACGATCAGGATCTCCGCGTTCGGGACGAGCTGCGCCACCGAGATCGCGATGTCACCGGTGCCGGGCGGCAGGTCCAGCAGCAGCACGTCCAGGTCGCCCCAGTACACGTCGGCGAGGAACTGCTGCAGCGCCCGGTGCAGCATCGGGCCGCGCCAGACGACCGGGGCGTTGCCCGGGGTGAACATGCCGATCGAGATGACCTTCACGCCGTTCGCCTGCGGCGGCATGATCATGTCCTGGACCTGGGTGGGCCGGCCGTCGACGCCCAGCATGCGCGGCACGCTGTGGCCGTAGATGTCGGCGTCCACCACGGCGACCTTCAGGCCGTCCGCGGCCATCGCCGCCGCCAGGTTGACCGTTACCGAGGACTTGCCGACGCCGCCCTTGCCGGAGGCCACCGCGTAGACGCGGGTCAGCGTGCCCGGCTTGGCGAACGGGATCTCCCGCTCGGGGGCGCCGCCGCGCAGCAGCTGCGACAGCTCCTTGCGCTGCTCGTCGCTCATCACGTCGAGTTCGACCTCGACGCCGGTCACGCCGGCGACCCTGCCGACCGCCTCGGTCACCCGGGTGACGATGGTCTCGCGCATCGGACAGCCGGAGACGGTCAGGTAGACCGCGACGCGCACCGCGCCGCCCTCGCCGATCTCGACCGATTTCACCATCCCGATCTCGGTGATCGGGCGGTTGATCTCCGGATCGTTGACGGTCGCGAGTGCCTCGCGCACGGACTCCTCCGTGACGCCGGCCGCGACCTCTGTCTCGTTGGCCATGCCTTGATGGTACGGCTCCGGGCGAACTCGTTAACCGGCCGGTAGCGTGCCGCCGGTCACAACGCCTCGGGGGCGCCCCGCCGTTCGTCCATTTCCCTGAGCAGCGACTGCAGCTCGGAGCGGACGAAGTCCCGGGTGGCGACCTCGCCGAGCCCCTGCCGCAGCGCCGCGACCTCGCGGGTCAGGTACTCGGTGTCGGCGATGCTGCGGTCGCTGCGCGCCCGGTCCTGCTCCATGTTGACCCGGTCCCGGTTGTCCTGCCGGTTCTGCGCCAGCAGGATCAGCGGAGCCGCGTAGGAGGCCTGCAGCGACAGCGCCAGGGTCAGGAAGATGAACGGGTACTCGTCGAAGCGCGCGGCGGCCGGCAGCAGGGTGTTCCACCCTATCCAGACCACGACGAACACCGTCATCCAGACGATGAACCGCCCGGTGCCCAGGAAGCGGGCGATCCGCTCGGACAGGACGCCGAAGGCCTCCGGGTCGTAGGTCGGCAGCGAGATCAGGCCCGGGCGCGCGGTGCGCGGCTGGTCGAGCCGGGCCCGGCTCGACCCGGTGATCGGGGCGGTCTCCGCCCGCCGCTCCCGGGCGCCCTCGCGGGTGCGCAGTTCGCGCAGCTGGCGCAGCGAGCGCAGTTCGCCCTGCAGCCGCCGGCGCGCGGATTCGTCCGGCCGTCCGTTGCGGTCACCGTCCACCGGTCACCCCTTCCGAGTCGTCGTGGCGGGTGTCGTGGTGCGCGTCGTCGTGGGCGTGCAGCGCGGCGTCGCGCCAGTCCTCCGGCAGCAGGTGGTCCAGGACGTCGTCGACGGTCACCGCGCCGAGCAGGTGGTCCGCCTCGTCGACCACCGGAGCGGCGACCAGGTTGTAGGTCGCCAGGTAGCTGGTGATCAGCGGCAGCGGGGTGTCCGGCGGCAGCGGGTCCAGGTCGTCGTCGACCAGCGAGCCGACCAGCACGTACGGCGGCTCGCGCAGCAGCCGCTGGAAGTGCACGGTGCCCAGGTAGCGGCCGGTCGGGGTCTCGCTCGGCGGCCGGCAGACGAACACCTGGGCGGCCAGCGCGGGCTTGTGGTCGCGCACCCGGACGCGGGCCAGCGCCTCGGCGACCGTCGCGTCCGGCTCCAGCACGATCGGCTCGGTGGTCATCAGACCGCCGGCGGTGTCCTCCTCGTACGAGAGCAGGCGGCGCACCGGCGCGGCCTCGTCCGGCTCCATCAGCTGGAGCAGCCGCTCCGCCTCGTCGCCGGGCAGTTCGGAGAGCAGGTCGGCGGCGTCGTCCGGGTCCATCGCCTCCAGGACGTCGGCGGCGCGCTCGTCCTTCAGCTTGCCGATGATCTCGACCTGGTCGTCCTCGGGCAGCTCCTCCAGGACGTCGGCCAGCCGCTCGTCGTCCAGCGCGGCGGCCACCTCGGCCCGGCGCTTGGCGGACAGGTGGTGCATCACCCCGGCCAGGTCGGCGGGGCGCAGCTGCTCGAAGGTGGCGAGCAGGTTGGCGGCGCCCTGGTCCTGCTCGGGCAGCGCGAAGCCGGTGACGTCCTGCCAGTCCAGGGTCAGCCGCTCGCCCTTGCCCTTGCGCAGCCGGCCGGCCCGGCCGACCTGCACGAAGACCTTGCTGATCTCCCACTCGCGCAGCCGGGTCTGCACCATGCCGACGTCCAGCACGGTGACGGCCTCACCCGTCTTGGACCAGGTGACGGTGCGGTCCAGCAGCTCGGCGAGTACCAGCGTCTCGGACGGGCGCTGCTCGAAGCGGCGCAGGTTGATCACACCGGTGGTCAGCACCTGGCCGGACTCCAGGCTGGTCACCCGGGTCATCGGCAGGAAGATCCGGCGCCGGCCGACCACCTCGACCACCAGGCCCAGCACGCGCGGCGGACGGCCGCCCAGCCGCAGCGAGACGACCACGTCCCGGACCCGGCCCACCTGGTCGCCGTTCGGGTCGAAGACCGCGAGGGCGGACAGATGGGAGATGAAGACCCGGGTGCCTGGCCCTGCCATGAACTCCCTCGACTCGCTCGACGCCGTGACGAAGGGTGCGCCGAGCACACCCGCGGCCAAGGCTACCCACCTGTCGGGTACCCGGCACGGTAGCCGCCTGCGGAGTCCCCGGCGTGAACCTTTATCGGCGCTTGAACAGCAGTTTGGGCAGGCCCGCCGGGATCGGGCGGCGGGTGGTGGCCGGCGTGGGCATCGGCGCGGCCGCGTGCGAGCCGTCCGGCATCGCGCCCGGGCGCTCGACCAGCGCCCCGACCGGCTCCAGCCGCAGCACCCGGCACTCGCGGGCCCAGCGCTCGGCGATCGCGTCGGTGTCCGGCGCGTTCAGCCGCTTGCCCTTCAGCTCCTCGACCGCGCCCAGCCAGGCCTCGGTGTTCGGCGCCAGCTCGGACACCCGGGCGCTCCAGCCGGTCAGCCGGCCGCCCTTGTCCTTGCTGCGCACGGTGACCTCGGCCCCGCCGCCCGCGGCCAGGCCGTGCAGCGGCTGCTCGCCGCCCCCACCGACCACCACGACCGCGCCGTCGTGCCAGGCGTGCCACAGGGCCCGGGAATGGGCCTCGCCGTCCGCGCGGACCCACAGCAGGCCGGACTTCTTCGCGGCCTCCTCCAGCAGGGCCTGGTCGAGGAAGGCGTCGGCGGTCGCGGCGGCGGGCGTACGGTCCATGGCCGACAGCGTACGGCCTCCGGTCTCGCGACCGGTCTCACTCGGCGAGAGACAGTTCCATCAGCGCGCCACGGGCCTTACGGTAAGACCGCCCCGACTCCGTGACCAGCGAAGGAGCGCCGTGCCCGCCGCCCGGCCCGCGACCGCCCCCGCGACCGACACCGCCACCGCCACCGCCGCGCGACCGGCGCACCCGCTGCCCGCCGTCGACCTGCTGCTGCTCGCCGTCTCCATCGCCGGGATCTCCCTCTCCGGCCCGCTGATCTCCGCCACCGCCGCGCCCGCACTGGCCATCGCCCTCTGGCGCAACGTCATGTCGGTCGGCGTCCTCGGCCCCTACGCGCTGCTGCGCCACCGCGCCGAGCTGCGCGGGATCGGCCGCCGGGCCCTGTTGCTGGCCGTCGCCGCCGGGGCGCTGCTGGCCGTGCACTTCGCGCTCTGGATGCCCAGCCTGCGGATGACCTCGGTCGCCTCGGCCACCGCGCTGGTCACCACCACCCCGCTGTGGACCATCCTGCTGATGCGGCTGTTCGGCGCCCGCGCGCCGCGGATGGTCTGGCTCGGCACGGCCGTCTCCTTCAGCGGGGTGCTGGTGCTGACCGGCGTCGACCTCTCGCTCTCCCCGCGCGCGCTGCTCGGCGACGCGCTCGCCCTCGCCGCCGGCCTGGCCGCGGCCGGGTACATGCTGCTGGGCGCCGAGGTCCGCAGGACCGTCAGCACCACCGCGTACACCCTGGTCTGCTACGCCACCACGTCGGTCGGCCTGCTGGCGATCTGCCTGGCCACCGGGACGCGGCTGTCCGGCTGGCCGGCCGGGGCGTGGTGGCAGATCGCGCTGCTGATGGTCACCGCCCAGCTGCTCGGCCACTCGCTCAGCAACCGGGTGGTGCGCAGCCTCGGCCCGTCGATCACCTCCACCGCGATCCTGCTGGAGACCCCGGGCGCGGCCGCGATCGCCGCGCTCTGGCTCGGCCAGTGGCCGCCGGTGGCCGCCGTCCCGGCGGTGCTGCTGATCCTGCTCGGCCTGGTCCTGGTCGTCCGCGGCGGGCGGCGCTGAGGCAGGCCGGCCGGCAGGCCCTACAGCCAGCCGTTGCGGCGGAAGCCCCGGTACATCCCGACGCAGATCACCGCGATCCCGCCGAGCACCGCGGGGTAGCCCCACGGCTGGTGCAGCTCCGGCATGTAGTCGAAGTTCATCCCGTACACGCCGGTGATCATGGTGGGCACCGCGAAGATCGCCGCCCAGGCGGTGATCTTGCGCATGTCCTCGTTCTGCGCCACCGAGACCTGCGCCAGGTTCGCCTGGAGCAGTGAGTTCAGCAGCTCGTCGAAGCCGTGCACCTGCTCGGTCACCCGGGCCAGGTGGTCCGCGACGTCCCGGAAGTACTTCTGGATGTCCGGGCCGACCAGGCCTTGCTGCGGCTCGGACAGCTGCTGCATCGGGCGCAGCAGCGGCACCACGGCGCGCTTGAACTCCAGCACCTCGCGCTTGAGTTGGTAGACCCGGCCGACGTCGGCGCTGCGCGCGCCCTTGGCCGAGAACACGCCGTACTCGATCTCGTCCACGTCGTTCTGCAGCCGCTCGGCGACCAGCAGGTAGTTGTCCACCACGTGGTCGGCGATCGCGTGCAGCACCGCGGACGGGCCCTTGGCGAGCAGCCCGGCCTCGTCCGCGTCCGCCTCCAGCCGGTGCCGCAGCTCCTGCAGCGAGCCGTGCCCGCCGTGCCGGACGGTGATCACGAAGTCCCGCCCGGCGAAGACCATCAGCTCGCCGGTCTCCACCACCTCGCTGGTGGGCGTGAGCTGGTCGTGCTCGACGTAGCGGATGGTCTTGAAGACGGCGAACAGGACGTCGTCGTAGCGCTCCACCTTGGGCCGCTGGTGCGCGTGCACCGCGTCCTCCACCGCGAGTGGGTGCAGGCCGAACCGCTGGGCGATGCCCTCGAACTCCTCCCCGGTCGGCTCGTGCAGCCCGATCCAGCTGAACGAGCCCGTGCCGTCCGGGAGTTGGTGCTCGGCGCGGACCCGGCGGGCGGCCTCGCGCGGGCTGCAGGCCTCGCCGCTGCGCCGGCCGTGCTGGTAGACCGCGCAGTCGACGACCGCCGTGCCGGCGCCCTCGGGGAGGGTGTCGTAGGAGCCGTCGACGGCGCGGCGGCGGTGGGGGCGGACGGCGGCGCGCAGGCTGTTGATCATCGACAAGGCAGGCTCCCTGGGGCAGGGGCCGTCGCACGGCGGCGCGAAGAAGGGCGGGACCGTGGTGCGACGGCGAGGAACACCGGTGACGGGGGGACGAAGGTGCTCTCCCGGCCGGTCCGTTCGCCGCCGCGGCCCTGGGCTACCGAGACCGTTGCGGTCGGTTCAGCCCGTGGGGCGAGGGGTTCGGGGAAGGCGCGGCCGGGCAGAGCTGCCGGTACTGCATGGTCGGCCGGTATCCACCGCAACCACCTCCTTCGCGCCGCCGCCCCGGGGCGAGGCATCGCATCCCGGTGGCCAGTCGCTCACCCTAACACCCGACCGGCCACCACCGCTCCGGGGTTTCCCGGCCTTGCCCGAGCCTTGACGCAAGCTTGGCGCGGACGGCCACCGGCCCGCCCTCGGCCCCGATCCGGGCGGGGGTTACGCTCACCGGCATGGCGCACGAATTCCCGCTCTTCGGCGATTCCCACGGCCCCCACGGCGACTCCCCGGAACTCTCCCGGGAGGCGGTGCTGGCCGCCGTCGAGGCCCGGCTGATCGCCACCTTCGGCGAACCGAGCGGCCGCGCCGCCGTCACCTTCCTCGGCGCCGACCGGATCGAGGTGCTGCGCTTCGGCCCGGACGCCGACGGCCTGGTCCGCTACACGACCCTCGGGATGTCCGCCGCGCCGATGGCCGACCCGACCTCCCCGGTGGTCGACCAGGTGCGCGGTCCGCGCGTCGAGTTGGTGCTGACGGTGCGCGGCGGACGCGACGGCGTGCTGCGCAGCCTGGCCACCTTCGCCGCGACCCCGCAGGTCGAGGGCCTGGTGCTGGCCCCCGGCGGCTCGCTGGACCTCGGCGCCCCGCTCTGGGAGGGCGCGCCGTTCACCTCGGTGCTGGCCGCCGAGCCGGGCGGACTGGTCGAGGACCTGGAACTGGCCGAGCCGGCCGAGCCGGTGCGCTTCCTGCCGCTGCTGCCGATGACCCCCAACGAGGCCGGCTGGAAGCGGGTGCACGGCGCGGCCGCGCTCCAGGAGCGCTGGCTGGACCGGGGCACCGACCTGCGCGACCCGGACCGCCGGGGCGTCACGCTCGACTGACGGGCGGTCGGGGCGCGGCCGGCTCCCGGACCGGGCGCGCGGGCCGACCGCACGCCCGTACCGCGCCCCCGCGCGCCGGTGTGCGGCGTCCCGGCGTGGTCAGCGCCCGACCGTCACGGCGTCGATGACCGGCGCGCCGGTCGCCTGCGCCAGCAGCGCCTGGTACACCTCCGGGTCGGTGGTGTGCTCGCCGAGCCGGACGGTCTTGCGGTGGCCGTGGTAGTCGCTGGAGCCGGTGGCCAGCAGCCCGAGGTCGGCGGCCAGGCCGCGCAGCCGCAGCCGGGTCTGCTCGTCGTGGTCCGTGTGGTCGACCTCCAGGCCGGCCAGCCCGGCCGCCGCGAGGTCGGCGATCACCCGGTCCGACACCGTCCGGCCGCGCTTGACCGCGCCGGGGTGGGCGAAGACCGGCACGCCGCCGGCCGCCCGGACCAGCCGGACCGCCTCGACCGGGTCGGTCTCGTGCTTGCGGACGTCCGCCCGGCCGCCATTGGCCAGCCACCGCGGGGTGAAAGCGTCCGAGACGGTGGCCACCACGCCGGCCTCCACCAGCGCGCTCGCGATGTGCGGCCGCCCGACCGAGCCGTCGCCGGCGATCCGCCGCACCTGCTCCCAGCTGATGTCCGCGCCGAGTTCGCGGCAGCGCTCGACGATCGCCCGCCCGCGCCGGAACCGGTCGGTGCGCACCAGCTCCCGCTCGGCCGCGAAGGCCGGCTCCGCCGGGTCGAACAGGTACGCCAGCAGGTGCATGCTGACGCCGTCCACCACGCAGGACAGTTCGGCGCCCGGGACGACCGTCAGCCGGGTGCCGTCCGGCAGCGCGCGCACCGCCTCGGCGGCCCCGGCGTGCCCGGCCACGGTGTCGTGGTCGGTCAGCGCGACGACGTCGAGGCCCGCGGCGACCGCGGCCGCGACCAGCTCGGCCGGGGTGTCGGTGCCGTCGGAGGCGTTGCTGTGGGCGTGCAGGTCGATGCGCACGGGGCGGGCTCCTGGGAGGCTCGGGGGTGCCGCGGTGCCGCCCAGGATAGGCCGTCAGGCCTGGTGGAGGTCAGCCCAGCAGCCGGGGGGAGAGCGCCCCGCAGGGCAGCAGACCCAGCTCGGCGCCGGCCTCGCGCAGGTCGGTGAGCACCAGTTCGTCGTACATCACCAGGGCGGACTGCTCGGGCCAGGCGATCGCCCACAGCCACAGCCCGCGGGCCTCGCCGACGAACACCGCGCGGTCGGCCGGGGCGTCCGCGACGTGGAACATCGGGGTGGGCCGCCCGGCGGCCATCAGCTTGGCGTCGGCCGGCTTGTACAGGCCGACCGAGTCGCCCGGGTCCGGCCCCGGAAGCCCGGCGTAGCGGGCGCCGAGCCCGACGCCCAACTCCTCCGCGACCAGCACCAGTTCGCCGAAGCCGCCCAGCGGCGCCGGCCCGGAGCAGGCCACGGCGGTCGCCCGGGCGCCGGAGACGTCGTCCCCGGCGTGCGCGATGCCGGTGTAGAGCCAGCCGACCGGGAGCGGCCAGGGCAGCCAGACGGGGACCTGTGAGCGGGCCACGGCGACGCCGAGGGCCTCCACGCTCGGGGGCAGCACGGGCTGCATCGGGTGCACGGCTCCGTGCCGGTCGCACTGCCAGGTGTCTGAGAACAGACCGGGGGCGCGGACCCGACCGGCGCACCTCGGGCAGCTGGGCTCGCCCCTCATAGCCGACAACGCTCCTCCCTCCGGACCGCCGCGTCAAGGACGGTCACCCGTACGGAGGGCTCGGCGGCACCTGTCGGTGGCGGACGCCCGGCCGGCGCGGGTTGGGCGTGGCGCGGGCGGTTCCCGTTGGTGGATGTCCCGTCGCGGACGGCGGCAAACGTTCCGGGTTCCGGGGCCGGACGCACTGACGCCCCGTCATCGGCGATCGCGGTGACGGGGCGTCAGTCGGGTATCGGAACGTCCGGATCGGACGATCCCGGCTCGTCGGCGGCGGGTGCGACCTCGCGGTCGGGGGCGCCGCGCCGGTTCAGACGGTCGGGCACGGGCGGATGAGCAGGCGCTCGCCGGTGCGGGCGGCGGCCTGGACGAGCTCGCGGACGGTGTCGGCGTCGGCGATCACGCGGTCGGTGGCGGAGCCGTCTGTGTCGTCCAGGCGGACGATCTCGAAGCGCATGGCCTTGGTCATGGGCGTCTCCTTCTCTGCCCCGGTCGGGCGGGGCGTCGGCGGCTGAGTCGTGGTCAGCCCTCTCGGGATGCTGCGGGTCCGGCGGAACGGCCGGGCCGGGCGGGTCGTGCGTGCGGCGGTCTGCTGCGGCAAGGGCTCCCCCTGGGCTTGCCTGGTGCGTCTACTGCCTCGTGAACCACGGTGGCGTGGCGGTGCTACCGGGCCGTTGCCCCTCCGTGAAGTCCAGGTTTCGGCTGATCGGCGCCCTCGTGGGGGCCGGCGATGATTCCCGGACAGAATCAAAGATTACCGTAACTAACGACTTTTGTCGCGTGCCGATAACGGTCGAACCGGAAAAGTGGTTCAGACCACTACGGACGGGGCGGCACGCGGCCCGGTCGGGTCAGCCCCAGAACGAGGCCAGCGCCGCGGCCGTCTCGGCCGGGAACTCGGCGGCGGGGGAGTGGCCGGCGTCCTCGACCACCACCCGCCGGGCACCCAGCCGCTCGGCCATCAGGCTCTGCTCCGGCACCGGCCACGCGTAGTCCCGCACCCCGGACAGCACCAGCACCGGCAGCACCCCGGCGGTGGCCGCGGCCAGCTCGTCCACCCGGTCCGGCGCGGCCACCAGGTGGGCGCCGGTGACGCCCAGCGCGGTCGGCACGTTGGCCAGCCAGCGGCGGTGCAGGAACTCCGCGACGGCCGGCTCCGGCACCCGCGCCGGCTGCCCGCTCCGCGCCTCCAGCTGCCGCATCACCTGCCAGATCTCCTCCAGGCCCATCACCGGGAGCGCGTCCAGCAGCAGCTTGGTGCGGGCCGCCTCGGCCGGGTCGATCGGGCCCGGCCCGGTCGACACCAGGCTCAGCGAGCGCCACGGCAGCGGGCCCCGCGCGGCCGCCGCGAGCACCGCCTCGCGGACGACCTGCCCGCCGAAGGAGTGCCCCAGCAGGTGCACCGGGCCGCCGCTCTCCGCCGCCACCGCCGCCGTCAGCGCCCGGACGTCCGCGCCCAGCTCCGCGACGCCGTACGCGGCCGGATCGTCCGGCCCGCCGGTCTCGAACTGCCCGCGCTGGTCGACGCAGGTCACCCGGTACCCGGCCGCCGCCAACGGCTCCAGCAGCCCGATGAAGTCCTCCTTGCTGCCGGTGAACCCCGGCACCAGCAGCGCCGACCCGCGCACCGGTCCGTCCGGCTCCGCCCGCAGCGCCGCGAAGGCCCCGCGCGCGGTGGCGACCCGCTCGGCCCGCGCGCACCCGGGCAGCGTCAGGAACGGCGGCGTACTCACAGGTGCCCCCCGACGACGACCCCGCACCACGCGCTCACGAGCTGCCTCCCGCTCTCCTCGGCCCACCCGGCCACCAACCCCCGAGCCTATTGCCCCGCGCCCGCGGCGCGCGCCGGCCCGGCCCGCTGGGGGCCGGTTGCCGCCCGGGCCGGTGGTGCCGGAACGCCCGAGGGGGCGGGCCGGGCCGCTGGGGCCCGACCCGCCCCCTCGGGGACGGTGCTGCGTCAGCTCTCCGGGGTGGTCTCCGGGGTGGCCGCCGCCTTGCGGGTGCGGGTGCGCTTGCGCGGGGCCGGGACCTCGGCGGCGGGGGCCTCGGTGGCCGGAGCCTCCGGGGCGGCCTCGGCCGTGGCCTTCGGCTTGCGGGTGCGCGTGCGGGTGGCCGGCTTCGCCTCGGCCGGGGCCTCCACCGCGGCGGCGGCCTCGACGGCCTCCACCACGGTCTCCGCCTTCGGCTTGCGGGTCCGCGTGCGGGTGGCCGGCTTCGCCTCGGCCGGGGCCTCCACCGCGGCGGCGGCCTCGACGGCCTCCACCACGGTCTCCGCCTTGGGCTTGCGGGTGCGGGTCCGGGTGGCCGGCTTCGCCTCGGCCGGGGCCTCGACCACGGCGGCGGCCTCGACGGCCTCCACCACGGTCTCCGCCTTCGGCTTGCGGGTCCGCGTACGGGTCCGGGCGGCGGGCTTCTCCTCGACCGGAGCGTCCACGGCGGCCGGAGCCTCGACGACGGCGGCCTCGACGACGGCGGTCTCGACCACCGCGGCCTCGCCCGCGGCGCCACCGCGCGAACGGCGGCGACGGCGGCGCGGCGCGGCCTCGCCCTCGGCGCCCTCGACGGCCGGAGCGGCCGTCACCGTCGCGGCGGCCGTCTCGACGGCCTCGCCGTCGACCGCCGTGCCGCGGCGGGTGCGGCGGCGCTCGCGGGTGCGGCGCGGCTTCTCCTCGGCCGGCGTCTCGGCGGCGGCGCCGGGACGGCCCGAGCCGCCCTGCCCGCCGCGGCCGCCGCGGCCGGAGCGCGCGCCCCGCCCGCCGGTCTCGCCGAGGTCCTCGATCTCCTCGGCGCCGAGCCCGGCCCGGGTGCGCTCGGAGCGCGGCAGGACGCCCTTGGTGCCCGGCGCGATCTTCAGCAGCTCGTAGAGGTGCGGCGAGGTGGAGTAGGTCTCCTCCGGCTCGTTGAACGGCAGGTCCAGCGCCTTGTTGATCAGCTGCCAGCGCGGGATGTCGTCCCAGTCGACCAGGGTGACGGCCGTACCGGAGGCGCCGGCGCGGCCGGTGCGGCCGATCCGGTGCAGGTAGGTCTTCTCGTCCTCGGGGCACTGGTAGTTGATGACGTGCGTGACGCCCTCGACGTCGATGCCGCGGGCCGCGACGTCGGTGCAGACCAGCACGTCGACCTTGCCGTTGCGGAAGGCCCGCAGGGCCTGCTCGCGGGCGCCCTGGCCGAGGTCGCCGTGGACGGCGCCGGCCGCGAAGCCGCGCTGGGTCAGCTGGTCGGAGACGTCGGCGGCGGTGCGCTTGGTGCGGCAGAAGATCATCGCCAGCCCGCGGCCCTCGGCCTGCAGGATGCGCGAGACCATCTCGACCTTGTCCAGCGAGTGCGCGCGGAAGATGTGCTGCTCGATGTTGGCGACGGTCGCGCCGGTGTCGTCCGGGGCGGCGGCCCGGATGTGCGTCGGCTGGCTCATGTACCGGCGGGCGAGGCTGATGACCTGGCCCGGCATGGTGGCCGAGAACAGCAGCGTCTGCCGCTTGGCGGGCAGCATGGTGATGATCTTCTCGACGTCGGGCAGGAAGCCCAGGTCGAGCATCTCGTCCGCCTCGTCCAGGACGAGCGCGCGGACCTTGGACAGGTTCAGCTTCTTCTGCCCGGCGAGGTCCAGCAGACGGCCCGGGGTGCCGACCACGATGTCGACGCCCTTGGTCAGCGCCTCGACCTGCGGCTCGTACGCCCGGCCGCCGTAGACGGCCAGGACCCGCACGTTGCGGACCTTGCCGGCGGTCTGCAGGTCGTTGGTGACCTGGGTGCACAGCTCGCGCGTCGGGACGACGATGAGCGCCTGCGGGAAGTCGGAGAGCTGCTCCTCGGTGGCGCGGCCGGCGTCCACGTCGGCGCGCACGACGGCCCGCTCGATCAGCGGGAGGCCGAAGCCGAGGGTCTTGCCGGTGCCGGTCTTGGCCTGGCCGATGACGTCGTGGCCGGTCAGCGCGACCGGGAGGGTCATCTCCTGGATGGGGAAGGGATGGACGATGCCGACGGACTCCAGGGCCTCGGCGGTCTCCGGGAGGATCCCGAGGTCCCGGAACGTCGTCTTGATGGGTTCAGCGGTGGTGGACAGGGTGCTGCCTCTTCCGTTTTCGGAGGGGCCGAGAGCGAGCGGCGGGCGGGCAGCCGCGCGGCTGCGTACGGGCCTGTGCGGCCCCGATAACAGCTGCGCGGACGCACAACCGCGCCGGTCCCTGCGGCCGGCCGGTGCGCGCGGCCCTGTTGCGGGGCGCGTCGCCGGCGGCGTCGGGGAGGATTCCCGTGAGGGACCTGCGCGGGACCTCCGCCAGGGGGCGTGGTCTCGGCGGCCCTCGCTCGGCCACTGATGCGGTGCCAAGGCTTGAAGTCCAAGCCATGGTCGGAGCCGATCGGCTCTCCGACCGGGCATCCGCGTACGTGAGTACCCGTGCCTCCGGTGCGGACACGTCCGAGGGGACGGTGCCGGTACGGGGCGGCTCACGCGGGGCACCGGGAAGGCGGTGACACCGTGCGAGCACGACGGGGCTCCGTACCACCATACAGTCAGGCGACGACTCGAACACGTGATGCGTCTGACATCGCCCCCGGTGACCGGCCCGCGACCGGGCGATCCGGCCGGTCACCCGGGTGCGCCCGGGTGGTGGGGCGGGCGGCCGGGCGGGACTAAGGTGGCGGGTCATGGAGACCTCTGGTGAGACGCAGGACGGCGCGGCCGGCTCGATCGGCGACTGGGCGGAGCGCTCGGCGGACCCCGGCTACCGGGCGGCGGTGCTGGACCTGCTCGGCGCGCTCGCGTACGGCGAGCTGAGCGCCTTCGAGCGGCTCGCCGAGGACGCCAAGCTGGCGCCCGACCTCGCCGACAAGGCCGCGCTGGCCCGGATGGCCTCCGCCGAGTTCCAGCACTACCAGCGGCTGCACGACCGGCTCGCCGAGATCGGCGCCGACCCGCAGGAGGCGATGCGGCCGTTCGTCGAGCCGCTGGAGCTGTTCCACCGGATGACGGCCCCCTCGGACTGGCTGGAGGGCCTGGTCAAGGCCTACGTCGGCGACGCCATCGCGACGGACTTCTACCGCGAGGTGGCCGTCCGGCTCGACGACGACACCCGGGACCTCGTGCTCGGCGTCATGTCCGACACCGGCCACGCCCAGTTCGCCGTCGACAAGGTCCGCCAGGCCATCGAGGCCGACCCGCGGGCCGGCGGCCGCCTCGCCCTGTGGGGCCGGCGCCTGATGGGCGAGGCGCTCAGCCAGGCCCAGCGCGTGGTCGCCGAGCGCGACGCGCTGTCCAACCTGCTGGTCGGCGGCGTCCAGGTGCAGGGCTTCGACCTGGTCGAGGTCGGCAAGATGTTCAACCGGATCACCGAGGCGCACACCAAGCGGATGGCCGCCCTCGGCCTCGCCTCCTGACGGGCGTCACGCCGGCCGGTGCCGCCGGTGGGCGCCCGCCCGGTGCGGGTGGTGCCGGTGCGCCGGGGCCCGCCCGGCCGCGAGGTCCGGCCGGGCCAGCAGCGAGGTGAGTACCCCCGAGGCCAGCGCCGAGGCCGCGACCGCCACCGCCGGGTAGCGCCCGTCCGCACAGAAGTGCGCGACCGCCCCGCCGAGCAGCGCCCCCGCCAGGGCCGTGCCGAGCGTCAGCGCCCGGGCCGCCCGGAAGTACGAGGGCAGGGCCAGCAGCGCGGCGCCGCCCGTGACCAGGCCGACGAGGACGAAGGCGATCGACTCGACCAGCAAGGCTGCCTCCCCGGGGAACGGGTGTGCGGCAACGCTGCCGCTCCTCTCGCCGTACCCCGACCCACCCGGTCGTACACGCGCCGGTGCCCCGCTCCCTCACGGGAACGGGGCACCGGGCCGAGCTGCTCGGGCGGCGTCTCAGAGAGCGCCGAAGCCGACCTTGCGGACGGCCTGCTCGCCGATCTCCACGTACGCCAGGCGCTCGGCCGGAACGAGGATCCGGCGGCCGTGCTCGTCGGTCAGCGAGAAGAGCTTCGAGGAGCCCTCCAGCGCCTTCGCGACCGCGCTCTCGACCTCATCGGCAGTCTGCGAGCTCTCGATCACGATCTCGCGCGGCGCGTTCTGCACGCCGATCTTGACCTCCACGGCTTCCGTCCCTCCGGGGTTGCAGCCTCCACGCGCGGACACCGGACCGCCTGGGACAAGCGTCCACGGCGACCGCGCCGTACGGCTTCACCATAGAGCACGGGATCACCGCCCAGGCGAACCCCAGCGGATCGTCAGTCCTGGGCAGAGCCCTCGGAGCCCGGCTCGCCGGCGTGCATCGGGAAGCCCTTCAGGCCGCGCCAGGACAGGCTGGCCACCAGCCGGACCGCCTCGTCCCGCGGGATCTCCAGGCCCTGCGACAGCCAGTACCGGGCGGTGATCTGGGCCAGCCCGCACACCCCGGCGGCGAGCAGCTTCGACTCCGCCTCCGGCAGGTCGGTGTCCTCCTGGATCACCTTGCTGACCAGCGTCGCGCTCGCCTCGGAGGCCCGCTCGACCCGCTCGCGCACGGCCGGCTCGTTGGTCAGGTCCGACTCGAAGACCAGGCGGAACGCGCCGGACTCGCTGGAGACGTAGTTGAAGTACGCCTCCATGGTGTTGGCCACGCGCTGCTTGTTGTCGCTGGTCGTCGACAGCGCCTCGCGGGTCGACTCGACCAGGGCGTCGCAGTGCTTGTCCAGCAGCGCCAGGTACAGCTCCAGCTTCCCGGGGAAGTGCTGGTACAGCACCGGCTTGCTCACCCCGGCACGGTCGGCGATGTCGTCCATGGCGGCCGCGTGGTAACCCTGCGCGACGAACACCTCCTGGGCGGCACCGAGCAGTTGTTCACGGCGGGCGCTTCGCGGCAGGCGGGCACCGCGCGGGCGCTCCTGCGCCTCCTGGATGGCCGTCACGGCGCTCCTCACTTCGGGGTTCTTCGGGGCCGACAAGATGGCTGATTCTACTTTTCGGTAACCGCGTTCGTGTTCGGCGAAGGCGAGAAAAGCCGAGCGCCCCGCTTGTCAGGTGCCCACAATACGGCGCTGACCTCGGCGTCGGCAGTGCCCGGGACGAGGGATCGGACCGCCGCCCGCCCCGGGCGCCCCCGGCCCGCGCTCACTACCATCGTCCATCATGAGCAGCACGGAGCAGC
Source organism: Streptomyces rubellomurinus (assembly GCF_000961885.1). Taxonomy (GTDB): domain Bacteria; phylum Actinomycetota; class Actinomycetes; order Streptomycetales; family Streptomycetaceae; genus Kitasatospora; species Kitasatospora rubellomurina. The sequence continues at coordinate 3,188 of NZ_JZKH01000063.1, read as the reverse complement.
AGGTCCGAACCGTCGAGGTCCCCGGGGCGGTGCTCGCGGTGCACCGCGGCCTCGCCGACCAGGGCGCGGACGGGCGCGAGCCCGCCCTCTTCGTGCACGGCCTCGGCGGCTCGGCCGCCAACTGGACGGCGCTCATGGACCGCCTGGCCGGCCTGCTCGACGGCGAGGCCGTGGACCTGCCCGGCTTCGGCCGCTCCGCCCCGCCCAGCGACGGCAACCTCAGCCTCTCCGGCCACGTCCGCGCCGTCATCGGCTACCTGGAGGCCGCCGGGCGCGGGCCCGTCCACCTGTTCGGCAACTCGCTCGGCGGCGCCGTCGCCGTCCGGCTCGCCGCGCTGCGCCCGGACCTCGTCCGCAGCCTCACCCTGGTCTCGCCGGCCCTGCCCGAGCTGCCGCCGCAGCGCACCGCCTGGCCCACCGCCGTGCTCGCCGTCCCGGGGGTGCCCGCCCTGCTGCGCCGGCTGCAGGCGGGCCGGCTCGACGCCGAGGCGGCGACCGAGGAGCTGCTGCGGCTGGTCTACGGCGACCCGGGCCGGCTGAGCCCGGCCGCCCGGGCCGAGGCGGTCGACCAGTACCGGCTCCGGCTGGAGGCGCCGCACGCGATGCGGGCCCTGGTCGGCTCGGCGCGCGGCATCGTCTCCGCGTACACCGAGCGCGGCGAGCAGGCGCTGTGGCGGCAGGCCGAGCAGGTGGCGGCGCCGGTGCTGCTGGTGTACGGGCTGCGCGACAAGCTGGTCGGCTACCGCTCGGCCCGGCGGGCCTGCGCGGCCTTCGCGGACGCCCGGCTGCTGGTGCTGCCGGATTCGGGGCACGTGGCGATGATGGAGCACCCGGACGAGGTCGCCCGCGCGGTGCGGGAGCTGATCGCGCACACCGCGCGCTGACCCCGCCCGCCCCGCCGCCCGCCCCGCCGCCCGCCCCGCCGACCGTGCGGGCCCGGATACCGCCCGGTAACGGCCCGGTTCGGCGCGAAGTCACGCCGGTTCACTCGTTCAGGTGGCAACCAGGCAGGTGACCGATCGCGGGCCGTGGGCCGGTCCTACCTTTCTGCTGCCGGACCGAACAGGTGTGGGGGAGGGCCGCCGACGCCGGAGCAGTCGGCCGGCGGCCGGGTCCCGGTGCACGGCCCCGCGACTCCCGTGACCCCGCCCAGGGGCGAATTCAACGGTGGCAAACAGGAGGTCTCCCGTGCGCGTTGCCCTGCTCACCGAGGGTGCCCGTCCGCATGCCCGGCGTGGCGCCGGCGGCTGGTGCGACCGGCTGGCCGAGGGCCTGCCGGAGCACGAGTTCGAGCTGTACCTGCTCACCGGCCCCGGGGGCCTGCCCGCCCTCGAACACCTCTCGCCGGTCTGGCGGGGGGCGCACGACCTGGCGCTGTGGGGGCGCCCCCCGCGCGGCCGCCGCCCGGGCGCCCTGCGCAGACGCCAGTACGCCGGGGCGTACGAGGACCTGGTGCGCGCCCTGGTGCTGCCCCGCGAGCGGGCCGGGTTCGGCGCCGGGCTGTACCGGCTGGCCGAGCTCGCCCGGGAGGACGGCAGGCTGTCCGCCTTCCTCGCCTCCGCGCACGCCCGGCGGGTCCTGGAGCGGGTCTGGCGGCTGCCCGGCGCGGACACCTCGGCCGGGAGCCCGCTGGTGTGCGACGTGCTGGTCGCCGGGGACCTGCTGGAGCAGTGCCTGCGGCCGCTGTCCGCCCCCTGGTACGGCACCGGGCCCGGCGGCCTCGGCGGCGTGGACCTGTGCCACGTGGTCGGCGGCGGGCCGGCCGTGCTGCCCGCCCTGGTCGCCCGGCACCTGCACGGGGTGCCGTTCGTGGTCACCGAGCACGGCCTGCACCTGCGCGAGCAGTACCTGGGCTACCGCGAGGCGCCCTACCGCTGGCCGGTCCGCGCGCTGCTGCTGGCCTTCTTCCGGGCGCTCGCCGAGGAGACCTACCGGCAGGCCGCGGTGCTCACCCCCGGCAGCGCCCACGACCAGCAGTGGCAGCTGCGCTGCGGCGCCGACCCGGCCCGCACCCGGGTGGTGTACGAGGGCACCCCGGCCGTCGACCGCCCGGCCGCCGGGCCCGAGCCGGCGCACCCGACCCTGGTCTGGGCCGGCGCCCTGGAGCCCGGGCGGGACCCGGAGCTGGCGCTGCACGCCTTCGCCCGGGTGCGCGCCGAACTGCCCGACACCCGCCTGAGGCTGTACGGCGAGGAGGCGGCGCCCGGCTACCTGGCGCACTGCCGGGCCGTCGCCGAGCGCCTGGGGGTGGCGGACGCGGTGGACTTCGCCGGGCGGCCCGGCCCGCTCGCCGAGGCCTGGGAGGGCGGCACGGTGACGGTGTTCTCCGCGCTCTCCCAGCGCGGCCCCCGCCTGCTCGCGGACGCCATGCTCAGCGGCCGGGCCGTGGTGTCCACCGACGTCGGGGTGGCCCGCGAGGTCGTCGGCCCGACCGGACTGCTGGTGCCCGCCCGCGACCCGGGCGCGCTGGCCGGCGCCTGCCTGGCGCTGCTGCGCGACGAGGAACGGCGGGCCCGGCTCGGGCTGGCCGGGCGGCTGAGGGCGCAGGAACGCTTCGCCGTCGAGCCGGTGGTCGGCGCCTTCCGGGAGATCTACCTGGAGCTGGTCTCGCAGTACCCGGCCTTCCCCGGTGGCGGGGGCGGCGGGGGAGGCCGGGCGCCGCGGCCGTTCGCCCGGCCCGCCGAGTACTGGCTCGCGGACGGGCCGCGCGCGGGCCGGGGCGGCGAGGACGACCCCGAGGAGGGCGGCGACCGGGCCGCCCGGGAGCACGCGGGCGAACTCGCGGAGGCCCGCTGATGTCCGGCGGCGCGGCGGCCGGGGCGGGCGCCGCCACCGGGGCCACGACCGGGGCCACGACCGGGGCCGGCCCCGGCACCGGCTCCGACCCGGCGGTCAGCGCGGACCCGGTGCGCGAGCTGATGGCCGAGCACCGGGAGCTGTGCGAGCACGCCGTCGACCCGCTGGAGATCGCCGCCGGGCTGGAGGAGGCCGGGCTCGGCCCGGACGCCGCCGCCCGCTGCCGGCACGCCGACCTGTTCTCGCTCGCCGAGGAGCTGTACGCCCGGGTGCCCCGCCGCCCGCCCGCGCCCCGCCCGGCGCCGCCGCGCGAGTGCGGCGCCGCCACCCGCGCGACGCTGCTGGCCGCCGCCCTGGCCGCGCTGCCCGGCACGGCCGCGGCCGCGCTCGGC
>NZ_JZKH01000062.1 GCF_000961885.1 Streptomyces rubellomurinus | reverse complement strand
CGTGATCCCGGGCATCGGCGGCTCGCAGCGGCTGACCCGGGCGATCGGCAAGGCCAAGTCGATGGAACTGTGCCTGACCGGCCGGATGATGGGCGCCGACGAGGCCGAGCGCGCCGGCCTGGTCTCCCGGATCGTCCCGGCCGACCAACTCCTCGACGAGGCACTGAATCTGGCCGGGGCCATCGCGGCGATGTCGACGCCGGCGGCCGTGATGATGAAGGAGAGCGTCAACCGCGCCTTCGAGACGACCCTGGCCGAGGGCGTGCGCTTCGAGCGCCGGCTCTTCCACGCCACCTTCGCCACCGCGGACCAGAAGGAGGGCATGACGGCCTTCGCCGAGAAGCGCCCGCCGACCTTCGAGAACCGGTGACGCCGCAGGTCCGCCGATCGGCTCCCCGACCGGCGGACCACCCCGGACGGACCGCAGGCGGCACACGCTCCGGACCTGCTCGCGGAACCTGGGTGTGGACCGACCGATTCCCTCTGAGCGGGCCGCGCAGCTTGATCCTCGGTGTCCTCACCAACCAGGATGATCTTCGGTGGCCGCACCGTTGGCCGAGCGCGCCGGGCCGGGTGGGGTGGGCGGGGCCCGGACCGCGGACGGCGCGGTCCGGGCCTGCGGTTCGCCTGCCGGCTCACGAGCCGGCGGTGGCCGCCTGCAGGGTGGTGGCCATCACCGGGCTGGTGAAGGTGTTCGTGGCGTTGCCCTTGGCGGGGTGGTAGGAGCCCCACTTGAGGTAGTCGCGGTCGCCGTCCCAGGTCGTGCCCTTGAAGGTGCCCGAGCCGGTGGTGAACGTCTGCTTCACGCCGTCGAACCAGAAGTCGATGGTGCCGTCCGTCCGGCCCAGGCGGATCTTCAGGGCGTAGGAGTGCCACGTGTTGTTCGTGGTCTGGGCCGTCCAGAGGGAGTGCGCGACGTGGTCGAGGTCCCACTCCTGGAGGCGGACGCGCCCGTTGAGGATGTCGATCTCGATCGGGTGGTTGGCCGTGTCGGCGCTGGGCGAGCACTTCAGCTGGAAGACGTACCGGCTGTCGGTGTCCTCGATGTTCGCCTTGGACGACCAGCCCAGGTAGAAGGTGTCGCCCTCCTTCAGGTCCGGGCCGAGCGTCTCGCAGCGCTCCTCCCCGGCGGCCTGGAAGGCCCGCCACACGTTGCCCTTGACCGCGTCCTTGACGACGCCGAAGTTGCCGGAGGCGCACTGCACGGCCGCGAACGACGACGCGCCCTTGCTGGTGCTCGGGGTCCACAGGACCTTGCCCGGGCCGGCGGCCGAGGCCGCCGGGCCGCAGGTGATCGCGAGGGTGCCGAGGGTGCCGAGGACGGCGGCCACGGCGGCGGCCTTGCGGTGGTGGGACAGAAGGGACATGCCTCTCCCGGGGGGTGAGTGACCGACATGGGCGGTGCGCGGCGATTCGACCACCGACCGGCCCGCCGGGGAAAGACGGAACGGCCGGCGGAAGGTCCTTTCCGGACACCTTCGCCGGCCGCCCCGTCGACCTGAACCCCCGACCCGGGCCCGTCCGTTACGAGGCGCGCGGGTTCCCGTCCGAGGTGGCGTCCTCGTCGTACGAGGACGTGCCCTCGTCCAGCAGCGGTTCCTGGGTCCTGAGGTGCGCCGGCGCCAGCGCCCGCAGCGTGTGGTAGCCGGTGATGACCACCAGTGTGCCGAGCGCGATGCCGCTGAGGCTGAAGGTGTCGGTGAACTTGAGCGTCACGTTGCCGATGCCGATGATGATGCCCGCCGCGGCCGGCACCAGGTTCAGCGGGTTGCTCAGGTCCACCTTGGACCTGACCCAGATCTGCGCGCCCAGCAGGCCGATCATGCCGTACAGGATCACCGTGATGCCGCCGAGCACCCCGCCGGGGATCGCGGCCACGATCGCGCCGAACTTCGGGCAGACGCCGAACAGCAGCGCGAAGCAGGCCGCGGCCCAGTACGCGGCCGTCGAGTAGACCCGGGTCGCGGCCATCACGCCGATGTTCTCCGAGTACGTGGTGTTCGGCGGGCCGCCGACCGCGGTGGAGAGCATCGAGCCGATGCCGTCCGCGGAGATCGCGGTGCCCAGCTTGTCGTCCAGGTTGGTGCCGGTCATCTCGCCGACCGCCTTGACGTGCCCGGCGTTCTCGGCGACCAGCGCGATCACCACGGGCAGGGCGACCAGGATCGCCGACCACTGGAAGGACGGGCCGTGGAAGGTCGGCAGGCCGATCCAGTCCGCCTTGCCGACGCCCGACAGGTCCAGGCGCCAGTGGTCGGACATGTGCCCGCCGCCGTCCACCGAGTGGATCTTCCCGAAGACCCGGTCGAACAGCCAGGAGATCCCGTAGCCGAACAGCAGCCCCAGGAAGATCGCCACCCGCGACCAGAAACCGCGCAGGCACACCACGGCCAGACCGGTGAACAGCATCACCAGCAGCGCCGTCCACTGGTCCTGCGGCCAGTACACCGAGGCGGTCACCGGGGCCAGGTTGAAGCCGATCAGCATGACCACCGCGCCTGTGACGATCGGCGGCATCGCGGCGTGAATGATCCGCGCCCCGAACCGCTGGACCGCCAGGCCCACGAAGAACAGCACCACGCCCACCACGAACACCGCGCCGGTCACCGTCGCGCTGGTGCCGCCCTGCGCCCGGATCACCGCGGCCACGCCCACGAAGGACAACGAGCAGCCCAGGTAACTGGGCACCCGCCCCTTGGTGGCCAGCAGGAAGATCACGGTCGCCACGCCGGACATCATGATCGCGAGGTTCGGGTCGAGGCCCATCAACACCGGCGCCACGAAGCTCGCCCCGAACATCGCCACCACGTGCTGGGCGCCGAGCCCTACCGTGCGGGGCCAGGAGAGCCGTTCGTCGGGACGGACCACCGCCCCCGGCGCGGGCGTGCGCCCGTCACCGTGCAGCTTCCAGCGCACGCCGAGATCCATGGTGCATCGCTTTCTCTGTACTTCCGAAGATCTGTCCGCACCATTGTGGTGGCCCCCAGGGGTCCCGGCAGCCACCCGGCCCGCGCGTGAGCTGCGCGGACGTGTGGTAGGGGCCGCCGGGAGCAGCACCTCCGCCTCGCCCTCATCGGCGGCTGCGCGTTGCGAGCCCTCCAGGGCTGGTTACGACCTGCGCGACCGAGCCGACGCCCGGCACCGGCGACGGGTTGCAAGCCCTCCAGGGCTGGTTACGACTCGCCGGTTCGCGCTGCGGGCAGGGCGTGGTTCGCGTTGCAAGCCCTCCAGGGCTGATTACGACTCGGTCGCGGACGGCGGGGGTTCGGCAGCGCCGGGACGTTGCAAGCCCTCCAGGGCTGATTACGACCCGGCGAGCGGCCGGCGCCCCTGCGCGTCAGCATCCTGTTGCAAGCCCTCCAGGGCTGATTACGACAGGAGGGTGCGGATACCCGCCTTGGCAGTGCGGGCGGGTTGCAAGCCCTCCAGGGCTGATTACGACCCGAGGGTAAAGCACCAGGTCCGCGAGCGATGACGGTTTGCCTGTGCCGGCCGCGATGCGGCGACTCGGCGGTAGTGCATCACCGCAGGTCAGAGCGTTTTGGGCTTGAGGTGTTCCCGGGGCGACGCTGTTGTGGTGCCGGAGCGGCCGTGCTGCCGCAGCCCGTAGCACAAACAGCTGGCTATCGGTGCGAATTATGAGGAATGGAACGCTGATCGTTCGCATCCAACTAGCTTGCGGCGTGGCCAGGTTGCCTGAGATCGGTCGGGAGAGTGCGGTGCGGGTGAGGGTTGATGTGGTGCCGGATGCGCCTCGTGTGCCGTGGGAGGAGGTGCACGGGGCGGCGCGGGGTGTGGTGTACCGGTTGCTGAGCAGCCAGGACGAGGCGTTGGCGGACGCGTTGCACAACGAGGGGTGGCGGGGGAAGCCGCTGAAGCCCGTGGGGGTGGGGGGGCCGCTGTTCTTGGGGGCGCCGCGCACGAAGGGTGTGTACTCCACGTCGCAGGACGGCTCGGTGTGGTTCGGGTCGCCGGTTCCGGAGATCGCGTCGGTGCTGGTGCGCGCGCTGGCCGGGGTCGAGGAACTGGTCTGGGGCTCGACTCGGTTGCGAGTGCGCGGGATGGCCGTGGACATGGACGGCGTGCTGCCGGCTGGGGACGGGCCGGTGGAGTTGGAGACGCTGACGCCCGTCGTCCTCAAGCACGAAGACCGGAACCTGCTGCCGGGCGACGAGCACTACCTCGACCGCCTGCAGCACAACCTGGCGCACAAGGCGGACGTGCTGGGCCTGCCCGCCCCGCGCGGCCTGCGGGTGCTGGAAGCCGGCCCACGGCGGCGGTTCGCCGTTCGTGGGGCGCCGCGGATCGGGGCGCGGGTGCGGGTCGTGATGGAGGCCGATGGCCGGTTCGTGAACGCGATCCGCTCGTGGGGGCTGGGCCTGGACACGATCCAGGGGTTCGGGTGGGTGCGGTGACCGCTCTCGTGGCCACCGGTCACCCGTTGCAGAGGGCGGGCGCGTGGGCCGTGGCGGTCATCGCGGAGCGCGACGACCCGGACCGGGTGAGCCCGGCCGATCTGGACACCGTGTCCTCCGTCCTCGTGGCGGACGTGCTCACGGCCGCGGCGGCGCCCAAGGGCAGTGGCCGGTACGACTGGTGGAAGGTGCTGTTCGCGCTGTACCCCAACTCGAAGGCCACGCACAGCAAGCGGCCGTCCGACCGAGACGTCCTCAGGCCCGACATCGAACAGCTCTTCGCCCCGGATTCCCCGCAGGCCGCCCCGGTGAGGCCGTGCACCTTCTGCCACACGGGCACGGCCGCCGTCTGGGCGAAGACCAACCTGCCGCTATTCGACACCAACAAGGCCCTGAACACCCTGCCGCCCGGCGTTCCGGGCTGGCCGGTCTGCCGGGGGTGCCGGATCGCGATGTGGGCGCTGCCCTACGGTGCCTGGGTGACCGCCGGCTCGGCCACCGTGCTGTCCTGCGAAGAGCCTTCCGCCGAGCGGGAGTTCGCCCGCCGCAACGTCCGGCGCGCCCGCCGCGTCATGCAGGCCGGATTCACCGGGCTGCCCGCCGGGACCAGGCCCGAACGCGTCGTCCTCGCCGCGCTGCGGGACGCGAGCGACGGCCTGTGCGCGACCACCCTGTGGAGCTTCAAGAACGACAACCAGGAACCCTGGCTGCGCGTCACCCGCACCCGGCGCGCCGTCCCGGTCTTCCTCGCCACCGTCGACGGCAACGCGCCGCTGCGCCGCGGCTGGCACCTGCTGTGCCGCGCCCTGGCCCGTCCGGACGCCGGGAAGAGCGCGGAAGGGGAGGCGGCGCGGCTGCTGTTCGAGGCCGAGGACGGGCGCAGCCGCCCGCTGCTCGGGCAGCTGCACCGCCTCCTCGCGGAGGTCGACGACTCCTGGAGCGCCGCCGACCGCGAGGCCCTGGTCCGGCTCGCCTTCACCTACGCCGAGGAGGTCTTCGGAATGGAAACGGATCTGGAACCGGTCGCGACGCTGATCGTCGACTGGATCGCCCGGGGCAGCAGTCCGCGTGGGCTGCTGGCCGAGTACCGCAAGGCCGCGCTGAGCGACTACGAGCTCGGCTCGCTCCTGGTGAAGGCGTACACCCGCCTGCAACTGGACGGCAGCACGACCCCGCTGGCCGGGCCCGAACTGTGGAAGCCGCTGATCCAGCGCCAGCCGCGCGCCTGGGAGCAGCGGATGCTCCTGTTCGCGCAGGTGTCGGTGATGCTCCAGCAGCGGGGCGTCGTGGTCAGCGGCAAGGAGGCGGATCCGCGACGGGAACGCGAGATCGAGGAGCTGGCCGACCGGCCGGCGTTCGCACCCGGCCGTGAGGACGACGAGTACGACGGCCACCACCACTACGAGACGGAGCAGGCGTAAATGGCGTACCTGGCTGGAACGATGGTGCTCTCCGTGCAGGCGGGAGCACCCAACAACGGGCGCGGCGAGGAGACCATGTCCCGCGTCAAGTACGCGCGGATCAGGGGCCGCAAGCACCCGTACGTGTCCGCGCAGGCGGCGCGCCGCTGGATCCGGGAGACCATGGTCGAGCGCGGCTCGGTGCCCTCGCCCGTACCCGGGTCGGCAAGGCTCAGGGCAAGGCGCAGAAGGCCAACACGCAGGCCGATCCCGTCCGGTACGCGGACGACGACCTGTTCGGCTACATGCGGGCCGGCGCGAAGAAGGACGACGCTGCCACCACCCTGCGCGACAGCCCGTTCATGCTCGGCACCCTGATGTCCGTCGAACCCGTCCACCCGACCGAGGACTTCGGCGTCATGTCCCGGGGCGTGACCGAACCCGTCCTGCACGGCCACGAGTTCTACACCGCCGACCTCGCCGCGCCCTTCCTGATCGACCTGCCGAGGATCGGCACGTTCACCCTGCCGGGGGCGGACGGGGTCGGCCGGCCCAACTACCTCACCCAGGAGCAGGCCCTGCAGGTGGCGGAGGCCGCCGCGCTCGGCGCCACCACCGAGGTCTTCCGCGACCAGCCCGCCGTACGGCTGCCGCTGGAGGAACGCCGCCGCCGCGCCGCACTGCTGCCCGAGGCGATCGCCCACCTCAGCGGCGGCGCGAAGCAGGCCCTGCACTACGGCGACCGGGTGCCCGCCCTGATGGTCCTGGTCCCCTTCAAGGGAGGCGTCAACCCGCTGGGCAACGTGATCGACAGCGACCCCGACACGGGGGTGCGGGTGCGCGGCGACGTCCTCGTCAAGGAGCTCGAGGCGTGGGCGGGGGAGTGGGAGGCGCCCGTACGCATCGGCTGGCGGCCCGGCTTCCGCGACCAGGCGCGCGAGGACTTCGAGAAGCAGTGCGCGCGCGAGCTGGCCGAGGGCCTCATCGTCATCGAGCACCCGCGCACCGTCCTGCTCCGGCTGGCGGCCGACCTGCGCGAGGGCAAGCTCGACGACTGGTTCGACGACCCGGACCCGCGATGAGTCGAGTGCCGCCCGGTGGGGCTGCCCGAGCCCTCCGGGCCGTGCGGGATCTCCGGGCCCTGCGGGCTCTCCGGGCAAGGTTCTACGCCCCGGTCGCCTCGTTCAGGGACCCGCTGTTCCCCGGCATCACCCGCATCCTCCCGGTGCCGCCGCCCTCCACCGTCCGCGGGCTGCTCGCCGCCGCCACCGGCGCGTACACCGAACCCTTCGTCTTCGGCATGGCGGCCTGGTCGGAAGGCCACGGCATCGACACCGAGACGTACCACCCGATCGCCGCGGACGGCGGCAACCCCGCCGCCGGCGGCAGGGTCAGGGCCGTCAAGGGCGGCACGACGGCCAAGGACCGGCCCTTCCTCGCGGGCGTCCACCTCACCGTCTGGCTCCCCGGACCGGACGCCGACCGGTTCGCCCGGGCGCTGCGCCGGCCGCGCCACGGCCTGCGCCTGGGCCGGTCGCAGGACCTCCTCCACCTCACCGAACTCGCGCACGTCGTCCTCGAACCCGCCGAGCGGGCTGTCGTGGGCCACGCGCTCGCCCCCGCGGGCGGCCACGACGTGCCCTACGCCCACACCCACCGCCTCGCCGACACCGTCTCCACCGACCGCCTCACCACCAGCTGGTCGCAGTACCTGTGGTGCGACGACCCCGCAGGACCGGCCCCGGTCCGCGGTGCCCACCGCGAAGCACCCACGAACAACGAGGACACCCAAGCCGTATGGCTCCTGACCCCCTGACCACCCCGCCGCGACGGCGCGCCCTCACCGACCTGCGGGCCAAATCCCTCCCCCGTGACGACCCCGAACGGCTCACCGCCCACCTGCGCACCGTGCACGACACGGTCGCCCAGCTGGAAGCGCGCATCGGAGCCGCTGGCATCGTCGCCACCGAACCGCAGTTCTGGACCCGCGTCCGCGCCGCCGCCCTGCTGCACGACGCGGGCAAGATCGCCGAGCTGTTCCAGCGGCAGCTCGAACCCCAGGGACTGCCCTGGGGCGAGCGGCACGAAGTGCTCTCCCTCGCCTACGTCGACCTCCTGGCCACGGCGGCCGGCTGGAGCGGCGAGGAGCGCCTGCTGATCGCCACGCTCGTCGCCGGCCACCACCGGCCGCTCCACTCAGCCTCCTCCCTCGGGGGCGGCAAACCCGCGCTGGCCCGGCAGTACAACGAACGGACCCGCTGGGAGGAAGCCTTCGGCCACCTGCCCGGGCCGGGCGGAAGGCAGCCGCAGGTCCCGCGCGGCCTGCATCAGGAGTTCCTGGCCTGGCTGGCCGGCTACCTCGGCACCGAACCGACACCGCCCGGCCCGAACGACCCCGTGCTCGCCGACCGGGCCCGCCTGCTCCTCCAGGAAGTCCTCGCCGCCTGGCAACTGCCGGTGAAGGCACACCGGGGCCTGCTCGCCGCCCTGGGGCAGGGCGCGCTCACCCTGGCCGACCACGCCGGCTCCGCCCACGTGGACCTCCAGACCCACATGCCGCTGCCACCCGACTACCTCGCCCGGCTCCCGTACACCCCGCACCCGCACCAGCGGGACGCCGGTGGGACCGTGGGGCACCTCGTCCTCGTCTCACCCACCGGAAGCGGCAAGACGGAGGCCGGACTCGCCTGGGCAGCGCGGCAGTTGGCGACGATGCCGGGACTGCCGCGACTCGTGTGGACCCTGCCCTACCGGGCCTCGCTGAACGCCGCCAGGCGTCGCTTCCAGGACACCCTCCACCCGGCCGCCGGCGAGAGCCGGCCCGACATCGGCCTCCTCCACGGCGCCCTCGCCCGCACCCTCCTCACGGAGGCGCTGGAGGACGACTGCTGTTCCCCCACCAAGGACGACGCCCGCAAAGCCCGCGCCCGCGCCAACGCCATGCGCCTGTTCACCCAACGCCTGCGCGTCGCCACACCCCACCAACTCCTGGCCGCCGCCATCGCCGGGCCCACCCACTCCTCCGTCCTCCTCGAACAGGCCAACTCCCTCTTCGTCCTGGACGAACTCCACGCCTACGACCCGGAGACCTTCGGCCGCCTGTGCGCGGCGATGCGGCTGTGGGAGCAACTCGGCAGCAGGATCGCCGTCCTGTCCGCCACCCTCGCCCCGCCCCTGCTGGCCATCGTCGACGAGAGCCTCCACCAGCCCGTCACCTGCCATCGGGCCGAGCCCGGCACGGCACCGGTGCGGCACCGCCTGGTCATCGACGACCTCCCGCTGATGCACCCCGACAGCATCGCCCGCCTGGAGGACTGGCTCGACCAAGGCCACAACGTCCTCGTCGTCGTCAACACCGTCGCCACCGCGCAGGCACTCTTCACCGCCCTCGCCGACCACGCCCGGCAGCAGCACCCCGACGACCCGGACGTCGCGCTCCTGCTCCACTCGCGCTTCAAGAACGAGGACCGCGACGCGATCGAACGGCGACTGCTGGCGCGTCACCCGGAGCGGTCAGAGATGCCCAGGAGGAGCGGAGGCATCGTCGTCGCCACTCAGACGGTCGAAGTGTCACTGCAACTCGACTTCGACCGGGGCGCGGTGGAGAACGCCCCCATCGAGGCCGTCGCCCAGCGGGCCGGGCGGGTCAACCGCCGAGGCCTGCACCCGGACGGGCCGGTCGAGTTCCGCGTCCACCGCACCGAGAGCCACCGCCCGTACGACCAGGGCGCCGTGGACGCCGCCTGGTCGGCGCTGACCACGGTGGTGGAGGAGGGAGGCGCCACGCTGAGCGAGGAGGACATCGACCGCCTCCTCGCCCTCGCCTACGACACGGACTGGGGCCACACGTGGGCGACCAGGGCACGAGAGGCCCGCGACGGGTTCACCGCAGAGTTCCTGACCTTCACCGACCCGTTTCACGACCGCAGCGAACACGCGAGGTCCCTCGGTGAACGCTTCGACACCGTCGAAGTCCTCCTGCGCGACGACGCCGAGGAGTACCGACTGCTCGCCCTCGGCAAGAAGGCAGACCCCCTGCTCGCCGCAGGGCTCCTCATCCCCCTGCGCCACGGCCAGTTGAAGCAGTACAACGCCACCTTCGACCGCGCGCTCGGCATCCACCTGATCGACGGCCAGTACGACCCCGTCCTCGGGCTACGCCCACCCGCCGAGCCGGAGACCATCCTGTGAAACCCACCCCCTCCGACCCCGTCCACGACGCCCAGGGCCTCGGCGGCGTCCACATCAAGTACCTCCGCCACTGCCCGCGCCAACTCTGGCTCTACACCCGCGGCTACCGGCCCGAGGCCGGCAGTGACCTCGTCGCCTTCGGTGAAGTCGTCAGCGACACCACCTTCGCCCGCCGCCGGGACGTCGACCTCGGCGAAGCCCGCATCGACTGGGTCACCACCGGGGCCGTCGTCCACGAGACCAAGTCCTCCCGCACCCCCTCGCCCGCCCACGACGCCCAGGTCCGCCACTACTGCCTGCTCCTCGAACGCCGAGGCGTCAACGTGCGCGGCGGCACCGTCCACTACCCGCTCATCCGCCGCACCACCGACGTCCCCTGGAACGACGAGGCGCGCGAACAGGCCGAGAGCGCCGAGGACGAAGCCCGGGCCGTCATCGCCGCCACCGCACCCCCCGACCGCCAACCCCGCGCCGCCTGCCGCGGCTGCTCCTACCTCGACTACTGCTGGGGAACCTGATGCCCGCCGCCGGCCGCACCTACTGGCTCACCGAACCCTGCCGCATCCGCCGCCAGGACGACAGCATCCGCATCGAACGCGCTGACACCAGCCCCGTCCACATCCCCATCACCGACATCCGCGACCTCGTCGCCTTCGACCACGTCGACCTCAACACCTCCGTCATGTCCCTCCTCAGCCGGTACGGCGTCACCGTCCACGTCCTCGACCACTACGGCAACCACGCCGGACACTTCGCACCCGCCGAAACCATGTCCTCCGCCACCGTCATCCGCCGACAGGTCGAGATCACGGGCGACCCCGAACAACGCCTCCCCATCGCCCGCGCACTGCTCCTCGCCACCGCCGAGAACCTGAGCCGGGTCCTGGAATCCGACCTCCTCGACCCGGCACTCGCCACCCTGCGTGCCGCACTGCCGGACTGCCGTGACACCGATGAACTCATGGGCCAGGAAGGCAACTTCCGCCGCACCGCCTGGGCCGTCCTCGACACCCGCCTCCCCGCCTGGCTGCGCCTCAACGGCCGCACCCGCCGGCCACCCACCAACGCCGGCAACGCCTTCATCAGCTACCTCAACGCCCTCGTCTACGCCCGCGTCCTCACCGCCCTGCGCAGCACCCCGCTCCACCCCGCGATCGGCTTCCTGCACAGTGACACCGACCGCCGCCGCAACACCCTCGCCCTCGACCTCGCCGAACCCTTCAAACCGCTCTTCGCCGAACGGCTGCTGCGGCGGGCCGCGAGCCAGAAACAGCTCAAGCCGAGCGACTTCGAGACGGAGGTCGGCCGAGCGGCGCTCAGCACGGACGGTCGGAAGAAGATCGCCGCCCTCGTGCGGGACGAACTCGCGACGACGGTGTTCCACCGAGGGCTCAAACGGAACGTCAGCTACGAGGAGCTCATTCACCTCGAAGCGCTCAAGCTCGTCCGGCTGTGCCTGGAGGGCACCCCGTACAAGCCTTTCCGGCCCTGGTGGTAGCCGCAGATGTTCGTCATCCTGGTCTACGACACCGCCGCCGAACGCAACCCCAAGGTTCTGAAGACCTGCCGCAAGTACCTCCACTGGACCCAACGCAGCGTCTTCCAGGGCGAACTCACCGCAGCCCAGTACCGGGCTCTTACCTACGCCCTCAACGCCGTGATCGACCCCACCCACGACAGCATCGTCACCTACACGGCCCGCTCCCCGGACATGATCGCCGCCACAACCATCGGCGCCACCCTCGGCGGGCCGGGCGACATCCTGTGACCAGCACCGCTGCAGTACCAGCAGGTCGCTGCACCACCACGACCCACAGCGGCGCTCCCAGGTGCTCTGACCTGGGGCTTTACCCTCGGGTCGTGATCAGCCCTGGAGGGCTTGCAACGTTGGGACGGTTAGCGAGTAGGGACCCCGGCGGCCTGTCGTGATCAGCCCTGGAGGGCTTGCAACACGGCCTCACCATCTGGGCCCACAACGGCATGCCCCGTCGTGTTCAGCCCTGGAGGGCTTGCAACCGGTGACGGCCTACGTCAGCGACCGCACCCATGCCGGTCGTGCTCAGCCCTGGAGGGCTTGCAACATCTGGATCGTGCCCGTCCTCAAGATCATGAACGACGTCGTGATCAGCCCTGGAGGGCTTGCAACAAGGGGATCAGTCGCATGCGGCGCCGGAAGGCGAAGGGGTGCTCAGTCCTGGAGGGCTTGCAACCGTTCGAGGTCGACGACGTCGACCAGCGGCAGGCCAGTCGTGATTAGCCCTGGAGGGCTTGCAACGGGCACCCGGGTACCGAGCACGGGGGGCGGGGTCTGCGCGTCGTGATCAGCCCTGGAGGGTTTGCAACTCAGCGAGTCGCGGCCGGTGATGCCGTCCGCCGTCTGTGCTCAGCCTCGGAGAGGCGTGAACCGTAGATACCGTCGCGCCGGCGCGGAACGCGGTGCGGCGCGCTACCGGGCCCACCAGCCGGCGGCCGGGGTGCGTGGTCGTAGACGCTCGCCCTGGGGGCCGAACATGATCAGGTACTCGACCGGGCCGCCCGGGCCGGCGTTGGCGAGTCCGTGGGGGGTGCGGGTCTCGAATTCGGCCACGTCCCCGGCGTTCAGCACGAGGTCCTGCGTGCCGAGGGCCAGCCACAGTCGGCCGTAGAGGACGCACAGCCATTCGTAGCCGTCGTGGGAGGCCTGCCGCGGCCGGGCCGGCGGTGCGTCGACGGCGGGGAGGACGTGCTTGTGGGCGTGCAGGCCCCCGACGTACCGGGTCAGTGGTAGCACCGTCTTGTCGTTGCCGGAACGCCGCGGCGCCACCGTGGGTGCGGTGCCGGCCAGTTCGTCCAGGGAGGCGCCGTACGCCTTCGCGAGTTGCAGCAGCACCTCCAGGGTGGGCTTGCGCCGGCCGGTCTCGATCCGCGAGAGCGTGCTCGGCGAGATGCCGGTCGCGCGGCTGACGCCGGTGAGGGTGGCGCCGTGCTGCTCGCGTGCCGCACGCAGCCGGGGGCCCATGGCCCCCAGTGTGTCGTCGGTCACCGTCGCTCCGCTCCCTCCCATCGTGCCGCCTCCACGGCCCTGTCCTGCCAGTTTGCCAGAATGGCAAGGGTGTTCGCGTTGCGCGGCCGCCGCGCCGCATGATCGGTGGGTAACCGCGACCGCCCGTGAACCGAGGAGAAGCGATGCACCAGCCCGCGCCGTCCGCCGATCTGCGCCACCGCACCATCGAGGCACCCGCCGGGCGCCTGCACCTGGTCGAGCAGGGCAGCGGACCGCTCGTCCTGCTCGTCCACGGCTTCCCCGAGTCCTGGTACTCCTGGCGCCGCCAGCTCCCGGCCCTCGCGGCGGCGGGGTACCGGGCCGTGGCGCTCGATGTGCGCGGCTACGGCCGCTCCTCCAAGCCGGCCAGGACGGACGCCTACCGGATGCTCGACCTGGTGGCGGACAACGTCGCCCTGGTGCGCGCCCTGGGGGAGGAGAGGGCGGTGGTCGTCGGGCACGACTGGGGTTCCGGCATCGCGGCGGCCTCCGCCCTGCTCCACCCCGAGGTCTTCCGCGCCGTCGGACTGCTGAGCGTCCCCTACTCGCCGCCCGGCGGCGCCCGCCCCTCCGAGGTCTTCGCGCGGATGGGCGGCGACGAGGAGTTCTACGTCTCGTACTTCCAGGAGCCCGGACGGGCCGAAGCGGAGATGGAGCCAGACCTCCGGGGCTGGCTCGCGGGCTTCTACGCGGCCATGTCCGCCGACACCATGCCCGCCCCGGGCGAGCCCGACCCGCACTTCGTGGCCCGCGCCGGCGGCCGGCTGCGCGACCGCTTCCCCGGCGGCAGGCTGCCCGGCTGGCTGACCGAGCACGACCTCGACGTCTACGCCGGGGAGTTCGAGCGCACCGGCATGACCGGGGCCCTCAACCGCTACCGCGCCATGGAACGCGACTGGGAGGACCTCGCCCGGTACGCAGGAGCCCCGATCGAGCAGCCGTCCCTCTTCCTCGGCGGCGCCCTGGACGCCTCCACGACCTGGATGGCCGAGGCGATCGACGCCTTCCCGGCCACCCTCCCCGGCCTGGTCTCCTCCCACATCCTGGACGGCTGCGGGCACTGGATCCAGCAGGAGCGTCCCGAGGAGGTCAACCGCCTGCTGACCGCCTGGCTCGCCGCCCTCCCGGACTGAACCGGCGGGTGTGCCGGACGGCCCGCGGGTCGCACCGATTGTCGCGAAGCCTTGACACTGCGTCACGAGGCGAGAACCCTGGTGCCGTACTCCAGGGACGTGAGGGACACGGCATGCCATGGGTTGACGAGAGCGGGCGCCACCGGGGTTTCCCGGCGGCGGTGTTGGCGGACGGCACCGAGCCGGCGCCGTTGCCGGACGGGCGCACCACCTGGTGGCTCTACAACGGTGCGGACGGCCCTCGGGCCACTGCGGTGCGCGCCGGTTGCGACTGCGGCTGGCGGGGTGAGCGGGTGCACGTGCTGGACTTCGGTGACGACGTGGCGACCGAGGCGGTGGGCGAGGCCACCGGGCCGTTCGCGGACTGGGAGGAGCACGTCGACCTGGCCGAGGGCGTGGTGCCGCACGAGGTCGAGGAGCTGATCGCGGCGCTGGTGGACCGGATCTGCGACCTGACGGACGGTCGGCCGTACGCCGCGGCCCGTGCGGCCGCCCGCTTCGAGCGCGCCGCCGGTTCGACGGCGCTGCTGGCGGGCCGCAGGGCCCGGAGCAGCATGATGACCTGGGAGTACATCGGCCGCGCCTTCGGCTGCGGGCCGGCCGAGGCGCTGGAACGGTTCGGCGAGACGTTCCACGACCTCGACCAGGGTGAAGAGGCGTAGGTTGCCGGCTGCTGGTTGTCGCACGTCGAGCAGGCGGCGGCCCCCCCCGGAGGCGAAAGTCGGCCCACGGCGGGGCGTCCGTGTGACAAGATCCCGGCATGGCTTTGGAGGTCTGGGAGTTCGCCGGCGAACACTACTGCCTGCAGTCGACCGAACTGGTGGACGGCTCACGGTACTTCGAACTGAGTGAGGCCCGCGCCGCGCCGGCCGGCTGGACGACCGGATCCGGCGGCGGCGACTTCATGCCGGGGCCCGCCGCCGTCACGGTCGTCGCCATGCGCAAGGAGGAGGACGAGGACGAGGAGAAGCTCCCGTTCGTCACCTTCGCCGCGGACCGGTCTCTCCCGTTCGACATCCTGAGCCGCTTCACGGCGCGCATCAGCGAACTCCTGGACGGCGAGGGCGTCGAGCCCGCCGGGTGAGTCCCGACGTCACTCCGCGCTGGCGCCCTGAGCCGGCGCATCCAGCAGGTGGTCGAGCAGCCGGCCGAAGACGACGCGGCCGACGCCCGCCACCACCGGGTCGAACAGCGCCGGCAGGCCGGCGATCCGCAGCTCCTCCGCCCAACTCGCCTCGCTGCCGCCGCCGTCCACCGCCCGTACCCGCAGCTCGGCGCCGCCGCGGACCGCGCGCCCGCGCTTCGCGAGCCGGCAGTGCCCGTCCTGGCCGGGGGCGGGGGCGGTCAGTTCGACGATCTCCATCGGGTCGTCGAAGCGCAGCGGCCCGAGGCGGGTCCGGGCCACGACCAGATCGCCCGGCAGGCCGTGGACGTCACGGGCGTCGCGGACGTCACCGCCGCCCGGGACGACGCGGACCCGGGTGAACGGCACCCGTTCCCCGTGCCGGGGCCAGTCGGTGAGGCGCCGCCAGCACTCGGCCGGCGGCAGCGGCGAACGCCGGGTCAGAAGGAAACGGGCCATGCCCGGAGCGTAACGGCCCGGCGAACAAGACGGTGTTCCGGCACGGCGGGGGGCGACTCGACGGACAGGCGGCGCGCGACAGGGGCTCGGGCCCGTACGATCGGCGAATGTCTGACTTGACGGAAACCACGCCCGGTTGGCTGGCCCCCGAGGAGCTGGAGACCACGCGGGCCAAGATGCCGATCCTTTACGTCGAGGCCGTGCCGGTCCGCGTCGACGAGTCCGGGGAGGTCACGCAGATCGGCCTGCTGCTGCGGATCGGCCCGGACGGCACGGTCAGCCGCACCCTGGTGTCGGGCCGGGTGCTGCACCACGAGCGGATCCGGGACGCGCTGCTGCGGCACCTGGAGAAGGACCTGGGGCCGGTCGCGTTGCCGCGGATCCCGGCCTCGCTGCAGCCGTTCACGGTCGCCGAGTACTTCCCGACGCTCGGGGTGACGGAGTTCCACGACCCGCGCCAGCACGCGGTGTCGCTGGCCTACGTCGTCCCGGTGGCGGGGGACTGCCGGCCCCGGCAGGACGCGCTGGACCTGGTCTGGTTCAGCCCCGAGGAGGCCGCCTCGGCGCTGGTGCAGCAGGACATGCCCGGCGGGCAGGGCGCGCTGCTGAAGCGGGCGCTGGCCCACGTCGGCTGCCTGCTCTGAGGACACCGCCCCGGCCCCGGCCCGGGCAGTGCCGACCGCGGCGCCGCCCGGGCCGGACGACCACCACCCCGCCCGGCGCTCCTCCGGCGGGTCCGCGTCACAGCTTCTGGTACTCGAACTCGGCCTGCGGGCCGCCCGGTGAGGAGTAGCCGTTCGACTGCACGGTGACGTCGATGGTGTCGGGCTTGCCGGGGCCGGTGCTCGGGTCGGGCGCGGTGGCGACGATCTCGCCGGGGGCGCCGGTGCGCTTGACCTGGACCGAGGGCGAGGGGTTGTCGCCGAAGTAGACCTGGGCGTCGGAGCAGAAGTTGACGCCGGTGATGGTGACGGATTCGCCCTTCCTGCCCTTGTCCGGGGTGATGCCGGTGACCATCACGGGTTCGGGTCCGCCGTAGGCGAACTGACCGAAGGGGACGGCGGGCGAGGTGCCCAGGTCGGTGGTGACCCGGACGGCGACGACGCCGACGCCGGGCGGCGCGTAGACGCCGATCCCCTGACCGTCACCGCTGACGTCCGGGTCCTCGCACGGGACCGTCCCGAAGTCGACCGCCGTGCCCGCGCCGAAGCCGCTGCCGGCGACGAGGATCGCGCTGCCGTCCTTGCCGGCGTTGCTGCTGATGGCCCGCACCACCGGGCCGGGCAGCACGTCCGGGGTGCGGAGCAGCCCCAGGTAGGTGGAGTTGGCGTGCTGGTAGGCGACTTGGCCCAGGAAGTCCGGGAGCGACTTCCTGATCATGACCGGGTCGTAGTCGGTCCGGTAGTCCCGGTGCAGCGGCTTGGCCACGCCCGGCTGGGCGTACTGGTGGGGGCCGGGCAGGCCGGCGAGCGCCGTGATGACGGCGTCGACGTCCTCGGTCGCCGCCGGGCCGGGGTGGGGGTACCACTTCTTCACGTCGTCGAGACTGGTCCAGGCGCGCGGTACCACGTCCCATTCGTTGAAGTGGCGTTCGTTGGCGACCCAGTGGAGGGAGTCCACGTAGGCCGCGAAGTCCCGGCCCCCGGCGGTGGGGGCGGCGAAGGTGTAGAGGCTGAACCGCGGGACGGGGGCCGACCAGGTCTGCGCCTGGAGGTAGGGCGCGACCATGGTGGCGAGGCAGCCACCCAGGCTGTGACCGATCACGTGGACGGTCGGGTTCGGCCGGGCCCAGGTGAGGGCGCCGTCGAGGGCCTTCAGCAGGGTGATGCCCGAGGAGGTCATCGTGACGACCTGGGTGAACGCCTCCATCGCGCCCTTGGAGACGGCCACCGGAGCGGAGGACGAGCCGATCGCGGTGAACGGCACCATCGTGCCCACGTCGAGGTCCTCCAGGAGGTCGGTGACGTTGCCGACGGTGCCGCGGAGCACCACGGCGTAGGCGTTGGCGGTGGTGTTCACGGCCAGGTACGCCATGTTCGCGTTGTCCGGGCTCAGCGCCAGCCACTGCAGCCGCCAGTCGTTCCGGGTGGCGAGCGAGGGCTCGGCCAACTGCTGGAGGACGCCCCGGGAGATCCGGGCCTGCTGCTCCGCCGTCGTCTCTCCGGACGGCCGCGGGGTGGCGCCGGTCGCCGCGATCGCGGCCAGCGTCATGGCCACTTGGGCCATCGTGGGTGTGCTCTGCTCCGTCGACATGCGTTCTCCCTGGGAACCGATCGCCTCACCGAACGGGGAGGTCGTGTCCCACCTCGGTTCCACCCGGTACGTCTGACGATGTGTCCGCGTCCGGGACGTCATGCCACCGGGCGCACGACGCCGCGGGCGGTCAAGCCTTGGTAAAGTCCGGTCGGCCCTCTGGATGTGCCATTGCACATGTCACATCATGCTCCCCATGAGAAAAGCCATCGCCCTCCTCGCGTCCGCGGCCGCCGTCGCCGCCCTCGGCGTCGGATCGGCCTCCGCCGCCGACCCCGACACCCTCACCCTGGAGGACAGCGGCCAGGGCAGTCTCGCCTGGACCTCCTGTCAGGACGCCAACACCCCCGCGCTGCAGTGCGCGATGCTGGAGGTGCCCGTCGACTACGCCGCGCCGCACGGCCGGAAGATCAAGATCAAGCTGAACCGGCTGCCGGCCACCGCCCCCAAGGACAAGCAGCAGGGCCCGATCCTGCTCAACCCCGGCGGCCCAGGCGACTCCGGGCTCTGGATGCCGGCGTACATCTCCGGGAAGGTGCCCGCGGACGTCGCCTCGACCTACGACTGGATCGGCTTCGACCCGCGCGGCACCAACGGCAGCGACCCCCATGTCGTCTGCGACGCCCACTACTTCGATGCCGAGCGCCCCGACTACCAGGTGAGCCAGGGGACTTCGAAGGCCTGGCTGAAGAAGGCGGCCGGCTACGCCGCCGACTGCGCGGCCGACTGGTCCTGGCTGATGCCGCACATGACCACCGTCGACAACGCCCGCGACATGGACAGCATCCGCCGCGCGCTCGGCGTGCCGAAGATCAACTTCTACGGCGGCTCCTGGGGCACCTCCCTGGGCTCCACCTACGGCCAGCTGTTCCCCTCGCACGTTCGACGGATGGTGCTCGACAGCATCGTCGGCCCGACCATCAGCTGGTACGACCACAACATCCTGCAGGACAAGGAACACCAGCGCCGCTTCGATGCCTTCGCGGCCTGGGCCGCCAAGGCCGACGGCGTCTACCACCTCGGCACCGACGCCGCCGCCGTCCAGAAGGCCTACGCCCAGGTCGAGGACGCGCTGCGCAAGGAGCCCGTCGACGCCGCCCCCGCCCCCGGGAAGATCGGCCCCGCCGAGTTCGAGGACACCTTCTACGGCGGCGGCTACAACTTCCTGCGCTGGCCCCGGATGGCCACCGTGCTCTCCGCCTACCTCACCCAGCACGACACCCGGCCGCTGAACATCGCGTACAACAAGTACGCCGCCCCGGGCAGCGACGACGGCACCTTCCCCGCGTACAACGCGGCCCAGTGCACCGAGAACGCCTGGCCGCGCGACTGGGAGGTCTGGAAGAAGGACCAGGCCAAGGTCAACGCGACCGCGCCCTTCTACACGTACAACAACATGTGGTACAACGCCGCCTGCATGTTCTGGCCCTACCAGGGCAACCAGGCCGGCCGGCTGAAGATCACCGGCAAGGGGCTGCCCCCGGTGCTGCTCTTCCAGGCCACCGAGGACGCCGCCACGCCGTACGAGGGCGGCCTCGCCATGCACGACGCGCTGCCCGGCTCCAAGCTGGTCGTCCAGAACGGCGGCAGCTTCCACGAGATCCTGTTCCACGACAACCCCTGCCTCGACGACACCTTCACCGCCTACCTGCGCGACGGCAGCCTGCCCGAGGGCAAGGGGCGGATCGCCAAGACCTGTGCGCCCGAGGCGGACCCGGCCCCGGTGTTCGTGACTCCGCCGCCGGCCACCGCCAAGGCGCTCACCGCCGACGCCGACGCGGCGCGGCTCGCGCCCGGCGACCCGGAGGCCGTCCACGGCGTCCTGCGCTGAGCTTCCGCAGAGACCGAGCATCGATCAGTGCGCCGGCCCCCGTGCGGGGGGCCGGCGCACCGCCGTCAGGCCCAGAGGTTGGTCGGCCAGTCCATCGCCCACGCGAGGTCGGCGAGGTACGGGACGCCAGTGAGCACGGAGGCCACCACCGTCACCGCGACGCCCGCGGTGCGCCGGGCCGCGAGCAGCAGCAGGACGCCGGCGGGCAGGTAGAGAACCACGAGCGGCAGCGGGATGAAGGCGAACGGGAAGGAGAGCGCCGCCTGGAGGACCAGCAGCACCCAGCCGATGATCAGGCACCAGCGGCGGAACAGGGCGCGGCTCGGCGCGATCAGGGGCAACAGGGTGAGCGCGATGACCAGGGCGAACAGGCCCACCCCGTGCCAGAATCCGGACGTCGCCGCGGGCAGCACGGCCGCCGCGAAAGGCAGCCAGCTGGCCCCGGCCAGTGCGGCGACCAGCCGGGCCCGTCGCCCGGCCCGGAAATAGGTCCACGCGCGTCGCGTCATCACGCGCCCCCTCGGCATCGTTTTGAATCCGTTCAAAACTAGGCCGGACGGCCCTCCGGAGGCAAGTCCGGGGGCCGTCAGTCGCAGCGCCCGCTGCCGCTGTAGCACGGCGTGTACCCGGGCTTGGGCGGTGGCGGCGGCGCGGGGTGGCTGCGGTTGTACGCGTGGCCGAGCTGGACGGCGAAGACGAACAGCACGGCCGCGCCGAACAGCTGGAGCCCCGCCGTCCAGCGGGCGCGCAGCAGGGCGGCGAGCCCGGCGGCGCCGAGGGCCGCGCCCAGCAGGCCCCAGGTGAACGAGAGTTGGCCGCGGGCGACCCGGTCGGCGGCGCCCTGCTCGCCCGAGGCCGCCCACAGGTCCATGCCGTAGCCGAACATCCGGCCGACGTACACCAGCGCCAGGACGACCAGGAACAGCACCCCGGCGGTGATGTCCGCGGCGCGCGAGGGCCTGGGCCGCCGCAGTCGGCGGAAGGCGGAGGCAGGGGTGGAGGCAGGGGCGGAGGCAGGGGCGGTGCGCTTCGATCCGTTCGGCTTCGATCCGTTCACGGGGGACAGCCTGGCAGCGCCCGGGCCTCGGCGCCTGAGCATCCGTACTCAGATCGTGTCCGTACGGCCGACCGGTGGGGGAGCGCTCGGTGCGCCCCGGCGTGCGCCGGTGCGCCGGGTCGGTGCGTTCGCCCAAGTCACTTGGTGAGACACGGACTTGGCGCCCGGCCGGGCTGTGGTGGAGCATGGGCGTGCCCGGTCTGTCGTGGTGCGCCCCGCGCCGCGGCCGGGCGGGCAGTGGTCGGTGGCGGAGGAGGCGGGGCCGGTGGATCCCGTGGAGCGTCCGATTCTGGTTCGGGGCAGGGCCGTCCCGCTGGCGAGGTACCTGGCCGAGGAGGAGATCGCCGGACTGGTCGCCTGCTCGTGCATCGGGAACGAGGTGACGATCGACCTCCCGGACACCCGGGTGCTGGTGGGCCTGGTCGACGTCGCCGGCGTGGTGCGGCTCAACTTCCACATGGTGCACGCGGGCGCGGCCAAGCCGCGCTCCTGGTCGCGCCTGCTGCCGGTGGGCACCGGCCCCGGCGAGATCGCGGCCCGGATCGCCCGGGACGTCCGGACGCTCGAACGCGAACTGGCGCCGCTGCGCCGCCGCTCCCCGGAGGGCGTGGAGCAGCGCTGGCCGGGGTGACCGGCGCGCGCCGGCCACCCCTCGAAGCCCTCGCGTCAGGTGCCGCGCGCGGCGCCGCCGCCCTGGTGGGCCTCGGCGTCGGCCGCGGCGACGACGGCGCTCAGCAGGCCGGGGAAGCGGCGCTCGAGCTCCTCCGAACGCAGCGCGTTCATCTTGGTGGTGCCGATGTAGTACTGGCGCACCAGCCCGGCCTGCCGCAGCACGGTGAAGTGGTGGCTGGAGGTCGAGCGGCCGACCGGCAGGTCGAAGGAGCCGCAGCTGAGCGGGCTGGCCGCGTGCGCGAGCGTGTGCACCACCTTGCGCCGCGCCGGATCGGCGAGGGCCTCAAGTACCTGCTGGACGCTGACGTCCTCCACACCAGGGTGTTCGATCATCCGCGCCACGACGCGTGCTCGTCCCACACCTGCCACCCCTTCCCACCTGTCGACCCCCGTCCCGTCCGCATCGTAGGAACCGCGCCGAGCGCGCGCGTTCATGCCCGACGCTACACGGCCGGCGGGGGTCGCCGGGGGCCGTCTACCGGTGCGCGGCCTCGGCCACGGCGACCGAGTCGAAGCCCTCGCGGCGCACCCGTTCGGCGCCCCAGTCGCCGAGCGGGCCGAGGGCCCGGTTGAGGGTGATCCCGTGCTCGGTCAGCGAGTACTCGACCCGCGGCGGCACCTCGGCGTAGACCTCGCGGCGCACGAGGCCGTCCTCCTCCATCTCGCGCAGGTGCTGCGTCAGCATCTTCTCGCTCACGCCCGGCATGCCGCGGCGGAGTTCGGCGAAGCGGCGCACGCCGTGGGCGTGCAGCTCCCAGAGGATCAGCCCCTTCCACTTGCCGCTCACCACGTCGAGCGCGGCATCGATGCCGCAGATGTAGGGCCCGCTCCTCGGTGCCTTGGCCATCGCTCAATTCCCCCTTACCAAAAGGTGAGTATCCCAGTAAATAGTAGGTACTTCCGGGAGCGGCGACGCTCTCCGAGGATGGAGGGGTGAACGAACGACAGAACCACACGAACCAGCAGAACAGCGCCGTCACCGTGATCGGGCTCGGCCCGATGGGACAGGCCATGACCCGATCCCTCCTGAACGCCGGCCACCCGGTGACCGTCTGGAACCGCACCGCCGCCCGGGCCGAGGGCGTCGTCGCCGCCGGCGCGACGCTCGCGGCGACCCCCCGTGAGGCGGTCGAGGCGAGCGGCCTCGTCCTCCTCAGCCTCACCGACTACCGGGCGATGCACGACATCCTCGACGACGCCACCGCGTCGCTCGCCGGCCGCACGCTGGTCAACCTGAGCTCCGACACCCCCGAGCGCTCGCGCGAGGCGGCCGCCTGGGCGGCGGGCCACGGCGCCGACTTCCTCACCGGAGGGGTCATGGTCCCCGCGCCGATGGTGGGCACCCAGGCGTCCTACGTTTACTACAGCGGCCGGGAGCAGGTGATGGAGGAGCACCGGTCGGCGCTGGCGCTGCTGGGGGCGCCGAAGTACCTCGGGACGGACCCGGGCCTCGCCCAGATGATGTACCAGGCCCAACTCGCGGTGTTCCTCACCACCTTGTCGGCCCTGATGCACGCCACCGCGATGCTGGGCACCGCGGGGATGAAGGCCGGGGAGGCGCTGCCGGAACTGCTCGCCTCCGCCGACTCGATCGGCGCCATCCTGCGGGCCGGCGCCGGGGCGGACGGGAACCCCGGCACCGCGATCGACGCCGGAGAGCACCCCGGCGACCTCAGCACGGTCACCATGATGGGCGCGACCACCGACCACATCGTCGAGACCAGCACCTCGATCGGCCTC
Source organism: Streptomyces rubellomurinus (assembly GCF_000961885.1). Classification (GTDB taxonomy): domain Bacteria; phylum Actinomycetota; class Actinomycetes; order Streptomycetales; family Streptomycetaceae; genus Kitasatospora; species Kitasatospora rubellomurina. The sequence continues at coordinate 24,567 of NZ_JZKH01000062.1, read as the reverse complement.
GACCTCGCGCTCCCGCTGGCCGTCCAGTCCCACTACCGGCGGGCGATCGAGAACGGACACGGCACCGAGAACTGGACGCGCATCATCGACAGCATCCGGGGGCCGCGCTGACCGCGGTCGTTCGATCCTCTATCGTGTAAGGCATGGATGATACGATAGACCCTTACGAGCTGCGCGCGGGCGTTCCGGACGTGGCGACCTTCCGCGGCCTGCGCACCGGTGCCGGGATGACGGACCGCCCCGCCGAGGCGGTGGCGGCCGGCCTGGCCAACACCTGGCACGGCGTCACCGTCCACCACCCGGAGGCCGGCATCGTGGGCATGGGCCGGGTGGTCGGCGACGGCGGGACGGTCTACCAGATCGCGGACGTCTGCGTGCTCCCCGAGCACCAGGGCCGCGGCCTCGGCGCCCGGATCATGGCCGAGCTGACCGGCGCCCTGGAGCAGCGCGCCGTGCCCGGGGCGTACGTCTCCCTGATCGCGGACGGCCCGGCGCACCGCCTCTACTCCCGCTTCGGCTTCGTGCCCACCGCCCCGCACTCGATCGGCATGCACCGTCTGGTCTGACCGCCCCGGACGGGGGAGGGCCGCCCGCCACTCGGCGGGCGGCCCTGCGGTATGCGGGCGCGGGTGCCGGGGCGGGCGTTACCGGACGATGTAGTGGTCGTCGAGCTCCCCCTCGCTGGCGCAGATCTCCCGCTGCTCGACGATGTCGGTGGCCACCCAGCCGTCGTCGTCCTTGCACTGCTGGACGGTGATGGGCGGCTCGAGGTGGCGGGTGTGCGCGCTGGCGGAGGCCGCGGCGGCGCCCAGGGAGAGCGCGGCGGCGGCGAGCACGGCCAGGGCGGTGAGGCGTGTGGTGGCGGTCATGCCCGGTCAACGACGGCGCCCGCCCCTGGTCACCGGGGGCTCGCCCGTCCGTGCCGGGCCTGCCGCGAGGCCGGTCCGGGTCACGCGCGAGGTGACCCGGACCGACCGGGACGGGCGGGTCAGGCCTGCGCGAGGGCGCCGGTGATCTTCTCCTTGAGCGCCCCGAGGAGGCTCTGCAGGAGCGCGATGGTGCCCTCGTCGACCAGGTTGCCCTCGTCGTCGAACCGCTCGTGCGAGCGGAAGACCATGACCTCCGGCTTGACCACGACATCGGTGTGCGTCCAGACGAACACCTGCCGCAGCGCGAGCTGCGCCCGGACCGAGCCGAAGTTGGTCGGGGCGGCGCCCAGGATCGCGGTCGGCTTCCGCTGCAGCGGCAGGCCCTCCGACTTGCTCCAGTCGGTGCTGACCCAGTCGATCGCGTTCTTCAGCACGCCGGGGACGGAGTAGTTGAACTCCGGCGTGGCGATCAGCAGTCCGTCGGCCGCGGTGATGCGGTCGCGCAGCTCCTGCACGACGGCGGGCCGGGCCTCGGCGGTGTCCAGGTCGAAGTCGTAGGGCGGGATCTCCCGCAGGCGGTCGTAGACCTCGATGTCCAGGCCGCCGGGGTTGAACTTCCGGGCGGCGTGCAGCAGCGCGGTGTTGTGCGAGTTCGCGCGCAGGCTGCCGGAGATGGCGAGGATCTTCAGGTCGGTCATGACCGGTCCCTTTCTCAGAAGCGGAGGGCCGCCTACCGGCCCCGGCCTCGACCGTAGGCGCGCCGCGGCGGGGGCGCGGGAGGCCGTACACGCCACCGGGGGGACGATCGGCGCCAGGGGGGACCGTTCGCGCCAGGAGGGGGACGGTTCCCGACCGATGGGTGCCCCGGCCTTGATTTCTGGCGTGCGATTAGAATCGCGCGCTGTGCACAGAGACACGGTTCCCGCCTACCTGGTGCGGCTCGTCCGCGACAGCGCGCTCCGGCTGGGGATAGCCCCGCAGGAGATCGCGCTGGCCACGGGGCTGGAACCGGCCGCACTCGCCGACGACCTGGCACGCGTCCCCACCGCCGCGATCAACCGGATCTGGGAGCTGATCGTCGTTCACGGCGGGGAGGGGATCGGCCTCCTGGTCGCCGGGAACGTCCCGCTGGGCAGCCTGCACGCCTGGGACTACCTGGTCACCAGCGCCCCCACGGTCGCCGAGGGCCTGCGCGAGGGGGCGCGCCTGATCACCGCGCTGACCGACCCGGCCGTCTCGCTCGACGTGGTGGAGGAGGGCCGGCGGCTCACCCTGAACTACAACGGGCTGCCGTTCCGGGACGGTGTCGACCGGGAGATCAGCGTGTTCGCCCTGGCCACGCTCCTGCAGCGGATGCGGGTCGCCGGAGCCGGCTCGGCCGGCCCGGTCAGGGTCGCGTTCGCCCACCCGGCCCCGCCACGACACCGCCACCTGATCGACGGCTTCGGCACCGCCCGCATCGATTTCGACCAGCCCACCAACTCGATCGTCCTGCTCGACGCCGGGCGGCAAGCGCCCTCCGCGGACCCGGAACTGGCCCGCATCATGCGGCGCTACGTGGAGATGGGCCTGGCCGCGGCCCGGCCGGCCCCGGGCTGGCGCGACACCTTCCGCGCCGCCCTGGCCGAGGCGCTGGCCGACGACCTGCTCTCGCTGGAACGCGTCGCCTGCCGGCTCGCCGTCAGCCCGCGGACCCTGCAGCGCCGGCTCAGCGACCACGGCACGACCTGGCGCGAGGAGATCGACGCCGTCCGCCACGAACAGGCCGCCCACCTGCTCCGGGACACCCGGCTCCCGGTCCAGTCGATCGCCGCCCGCCTCGGCTACGCCGACTCGCGGGCGCTGCGCCGGGCCTTCCAGCGCTGGACCGGCCACACCCCGGACACCTACCGGAAGTCGGCGGACCTCGAGACGGCGGCCACCGGCAACGGCTGACCCGCCGGGAACGGCCGACCCGCCGGGAAGGACTGGAAGGGCACGCTCAGAACCGCAGGTCCATCCGCTGCTCGACGGTGTCGAGCCCGAACTTGCGGACCGGGCGGGAGACGGTCAGCTCGAACCCGGCCTCGGCGTACAGGTGGTGGGCGGCGTCGAGGCCGGTGATCGTCCAGAGCAGCACGCCGTCGTACGAGCGGGCGCGGGCCTCGTCCAGGGCGGTCTCCAGCATCCGCCGGCCCAGGCCGCGGCCCCGGGCGGCCGGGTCGAGCAGCACCCAGCGCAGCTGCCCCCAGCCCGGGCGCTCCTCGGCCCGGACCAGGCCGGTGGCGCCGACCACCCGGCCGTCGAGCTCGGCGACCCACAACCGGCCGGGTGCCGCGCCGCCCTCGGCGGCCCGGGCCAGGACCAACTCGGCCATGCCGGCCGCGACATAGGCCTCCATGGTGGCGTCCATGCCGTACTCGCGGGTGTAGAGGACGCCGTGCAGGGCGGCGACGGCGCCCAGGTCGCCGGGCCGGTCGGCCTCGCGGACGGTCGCGTATCCGGGTGCGGTGGTGGCCATGGCGGCATCCCCTTCCACTGAAACACTCGTTTCAGTGGAACGATAGACCACGTGCCCACCCCAGCCGACGCACCTTCCCGCCCCGCGCCGCGCCGCCCGTCCGTGCGCCGCGAGGACCTCCTCGCCGCGACAGTCCGCTACGTCGCCGAACACAACGTCTCCGACCTCTCGCTGCGCCCGCTGGCGGCCGGGATCGGCACCAGCCCGCGCGTGCTGCTCTACCTCTTCGGGTCGAAGGAGGACCTGGTCCGCGAGGTGCTCGCGGTCGGCCGGAGCGAGCAACTGGCCCTGCTGGAGCGCTCCGAGGCCGAGGGCGGCAGCCCCCGGGAAACCCTCGAGCTGCTCTGGGAGTGGCTGACGGCCCCCGAACGCCGGGGCGCGCTGCGGCTGTTCTTCGAGGGTTACGTCCGCGCCTTCGGCCGCTGCGAGCCCTGGCGGGACTTCGGCACCGCCTCCCTGGACGAGTGGCTGCCGCCGCTGACCCGGGTGCTCGACGGCACCCGGGCGAACGCCACCGTGGTGCTCGCCGTCCTCCGCGGGCTCCTGCTGGACCTGCTCGCCGCCGAGGACGAGGACAACATCCGGCGCGTGCACGCCGCTTGGCGCGACTTCCTGGACGCCACCCTGGGCGAGCCGTAGCGGTCACACCCGGCGAGGCCGGGCCCGGCACCGCCGCGCCGGGCCTGGCCGCACCGGGCAAGCCGTCACCGCGTCCCGGAATCGGGCCGGCCGTCCCGCAGCACCAACTCGGCCACCGTGCTGTCCCAGAGCCGCCGCTGGTACGCCGGGGCGTCGGCCGGGATGTGCGCGGAGACCGCCCGCGCCTCCGCCACCAGCGCCTGCCGGGCCTCCGGCAGGCCCGCCACGCGGTGGGACTCGCTCGCCATCCGCAGGACGACCGCCAGCTTGTAGGCGTACACCCGAGGGTTGGCCGCGAACAGCACCCGGTACACCTGAAGTCCCTCCTCCCCGTACAGGATCCGGTCGTTGTGGCTCAGCAGCCGCACCCGCGCCCGCAGCACCAGGTCCTCGTGCACCCGCATCTTCACGTCCCCCTTCGTCGCCTTCCGCCCGCCCGCCGCCCCCGTTCGGGCCCGCCGCCGGAGGGCGTACGGGCACGGCGGCGCGTCGGCCGCGGGGGAGGGGTGGGATTGCGGACGAGTCTGCGGCGTGCCCGGGGTCCGCGGCAAGGTTCGGCGAGGGTGTGCTGAGTCCTACCGAAACCCCCTCCGAGCTGGCAGGATTGGGGTCGACACGCTGCGGGGGGACTCCTTCGGCGGCGGCCCCACCCCGGCGGCCGAGCGGGTGCGGGGCCCGGCTAGCCTTGGTCGTATGTTCGTACTTGAGCTGACGTACACCGCCCCGCTGGAGCGCATCGACGCGGTGCTGCCGCAGCACGTGGCGTGGCTGACCGCCCACTACGAGGCCGGCACCTTCCTCGCCTCCGGCCGCAAGGTGCCGCGCGAGGGCGGCGTGATCCTGGCGGCGGGCCCCGACCGGGCCGGGATCGAAGCCCTGGTCGCCACCGACCCGTTCGTGCGCGAGGGCCTGACCGAGTACCGGATCACCGAGTTCGTCGCGACCACCACCGCCCCCGCGCTGGACGGCCACCGGGAGCAGCTGCCCAGCTGAACCCGTCCGCCCCACCGGCCCCGCCCCGGTGTCCCGTGTCCTCCGGGACGCCGCGCGGTGGCTACGATCGGTGGGCGGGGGCCTTCGGTGGGTTTCGGCTTTTTTGTCTGGTGGGAGTTGGCGAATGGTGGATGTACGGGCCGGGCAGCCGGCCGGTTCCGGTGACCTGGTGGACGTGGCGCGGCTGGTGACGGCGTACTACGCGCTCAAGCCCGACGTGCGGGAGCCCGCGCAGCGGGTGGTGTTCGGGACCTCCGGGCACCGCGGGTCCTCGCTCGACGTGGCGTTCAACGAGGACCACATCGCGGCGACCACGCAGGCGATCTGCGAGTACCGCGCGGCCCAGGGCGTCGGCGGGCCGCTGTTCCTCGGCGCGGACACGCACGCGCTGTCCGAGCCGGCCCGGGTGACGGCACTCGAAGTGCTCGCGGGCAACGGCGTGCGGGTGCTGCTCGACTCCGCCGACGGCTACACCCCGACCCCGGCCGTCTCGCACGCGATCCTCGCCCACAACCGGCGCAGCCCGCAGGCGCTGGCGGACGGCATCGTGGTGACGCCCTCGCACAACCCGCCGCGCGACGGCGGGTTCAAGTACAACCCGCCGAGCGGCGGGCCGGCCGGCTCCGAGGCCACCGGGTGGATCCAGGACCGCGCCAACGAGCTCATCCGCGAAGGCCTGCGCGGCGTCAAGCGCGTCCCGTACGCGCGGGCGCTGGCCGCCGCGACCACGGGCCGGTACGACTTCCTGAACGCGTACGTCGACGACCTGCCGTCCGTCCTGGACCTGGACGCGGTGCGCGCCTCCGGCCTGCGGATCGGCGCCGACCCGCTGGGCGGGGCCTCCGTGGCGTACTGGGCGCGGATCGCCGAGACCCACCGGCTCGACCTGACCGTCGTCAACCCGGACGTCGACCCGACCTGGCGGTTCATGACCCTGGACTGGGACGGCAAGATCCGGATGGACTGCTCCTCGCCGTCCGCGATGGCCTCGCTGATCCGCCGCAAGGACGAGTACGCCGTCGCCACCGGGAACGACGCCGACGCCGACCGGCACGGCATCGTCACGCCGGACGGCGGGCTGATGAACCCCAACCACTACCTCGCGGTGGCCGTCGACTACCTGTACCGCCACCGGGCGCACTGGCCGGCCGACGCGGGCGTGGGCAAGACGCTGGTCTCCTCCTCCATGCTCGACCGGGTCGCGGCCGACCTCGGCCGGCCGCTGGTGGAGGTCCCGGTCGGCTTCAAGTGGTTCGTCGACGGCCTGCTGGAGGGCTCGATCGGCTTCGGCGGCGAGGAGTCCGCCGGCGCGTCCTTCCTGCGCCGCGACGGCGGGGTGTGGACCACCGACAAGGACGGCATCCTGCTGGCCCTGCTCGCCGCCGAGATCACCGCCGTCACCGGCTCCACCCCCAGCGCGTACTACCGCGAGCTGACCGCGCGCCACGGCGACCCCGCCTACGCCCGGGTGGACGCCCCCGCCGACCGCGAGCAGAAGGCCCGCCTGGCCCGCCTCTCCCTGGAGCAGGTCACCGCCGGCGAACTCGCGGGCGAGAAGATCACCGCGGTGCTCTCGCACGCCCCCGGCAACGGCGCGGCCATCGGCGGCCTCAAGGTCTGCACCGACAACGCCTGGTTCGCGGCCCGCCCCTCCGGCACCGAGGACGTGTACAAGATCTACGCCGAGTCCTTCCTCGGCACCGACCACCTCGCGAAGGTCCAGGCCGAGGCCCGGACCCTCGTCGGCGAGGTCCTCGGCGCCTGACGCCGAACCGGAGGCGGCCCCGCCCGGGGCCGCCTCCCGCACGTCACCGGACGACACCACGGGGAGCTCCGCCGCATGCCGCACCTGCCGATCAGAGGCGTGCTCTTCGACGTCGACGACACGCTCTTCGACTACTCCGGCTCGGAGGAGGCGGGCATCCTCGCCCACCTCGACGAACTCGGCCTGCTCGCCCGCCTCCCCGGCCCGCAGGCGGCGGTCGACCTGTGGCGCACCGTCATGGAGGCCCAGTACGCCCGCTTCCTCGCCGGCGAGCTGACCTTCCGCGGCCAGCAGGGCGAGCGCACCCGGCAGTTCCTCGCCCGCCTCGGCGAGCCCGGCGCCGAGCGGCTGTCGGACGAGGCGGCCGCCGCCTGGTTCGCCGGCTACGCGGCCCACCGCGACGCCGCCCGGGCCGCCTTCCCCGACGCCGCCCCCGCCCTGGCCGGACTCCCGCCGCACCTGCGGCTCGGCGTCGTCTCCAACTCCTCCGCCGACCACCAGCGCGACAAGCTGCGCGCGATCGGCCTGCTGGACCGGGTCGGCGCCGTCCTGGTCTGCTCCGACCAGCACGGCGAGCCCAAGCCCGCCCCGAGCATCTTCCACGCGGGCTGCGCCGGGCTGGGCCTGGCCCCGCACGAAGTCGCCTACGTCGGCGACAACTACGCCCTCGACGCCGAGGGCGCCCGGGACGCCGGCCTGCACGCCTTCTGGCTCGACCGGACGGCCTCCGGCGCCCCGGTGGGGGAGGGCATCCGGGTGCTGCACTCGCTCGACGGCCTGGCGCGCGCCCTGACCGCCTGAGCCGCCCGGGGACGCGCGCGAACGGCTGCGCGAACGGATGTGCTGCCAGGGTGCGACGCGAACCGGTGCCCACCGCGTTAGAAGGTCATGGAGCGAACGAGCACGCAGGACTTCGGGGAGTTCGCCGCGACCCGCGGCCGCCACCTGGTGAGGACCGCCTTCCTGCTGACCGGCGGCGACGCGCACCTGGCGGAGGACCTCGCCCAGGAGGCCCTCGGCAAGCTCTACGGGAAGTGGCACAAGGTCGCACGGATGGACAACCCGGCCGGCTACGCGCAGACCGTCCTGGTCAACACCTTCCTCTCGCACCGGCGCCGCCGCGCCGCCGGCGAGCACGTCACGGACGTCTTCGCCGAGACCCCGGTCACCGACCCGGACCCGTCGCTGCGGCTGACGCTGCTGCGCGCCCTCGCCGAACTCCCCGCCCAGGACCGCGCGGTGCTGGTGCTGCGGTTCTGGGAGGACCGCAGCGTCGAGGAGACCGCCCACATCCTGCGCCTGGGCGAGAGCGCGGTGCGCTCCCGCAGCTCCCGGGCGCTGACCCGGCTGCGCGCCCTGCTGGGCAGCGAGCTCGACGACCTCGCCCGCTCCTGAGCCCCGCGCGCCCGCCCCGCGTGCGCGCCCCCGCCGCCCGCCCCGCCCCACGCTCGACCACTCGACCACGGAGGACCGGCATGCCCCTGGACGACCGTTTCGCCGCCCTGCTGCACGACGCCGCCGAGCTCGCCCCCGACCCGCCCGCCGCCGAGCTCGCCGCGTCGGCCCGCCGCCGCCACCTGCGCGCCCGCCGCCGGCGCACCGCGGTGGTCGCGGCCGCCACCGCCGTCGTCGCCCTCACCGCCCTCGGCACGCGGCTGCTGCCCGGCGCCGACCCCGGCCCGGGCAGCACGAGGCTCGCCCCCTCCGGCGGGTGGCCCGAGGGGATCACCGGCACGTTCATGACCGACACCCTCGTCTCGCTGCTGCCCCCCGGGCAGATCACCGCGGCCGGCGGCTACGGCACCAACGACGGCGCCGTGCCCGGCCTGCCGCCGTCCGCGCACCTGCTGTACGACGACGGCCAGGGGGCCGGCATGGTCACCCTGAGCGTCGACCGCGTCGCCCTGCCGATCAGCGAGACCACCGCCGGCACCCAGTGCGCCGACCCGGTCGAGTCGCCCACCGAGGGGTGCGAGCGCACCGTCCTGCCGGACGGCGGCATCGTGGTGGTCGACCGGCTCGCCCCGGTCGAGCCGATGAAGGTCCGCAAGTGGCAGGCCACCTACACCGGCCCGGACGGCCGCCGGCTGCAGATCTGGGAGGTCAACGCGACCAGCTACGGCCCGCCGCTGAGCCGCCCCAACCCGCCGCTGACCCCCCGGCAGCTCACCGCCGCCGTCACCAGCAACGCCTGGGACCCGCTGTTCGCCCCCGGCGCCGCCACCACCCCGGCACCGGGCAACTCGCCCGAGCCGTCCGGCCCGTCCGCCGACCGGATCATCGCCACCGCCCGCGCCCTGCTGCCGCCCGGCACCCTCGCCGACCCGGGCGCCACCCAGCACACCACCGGCCGCGCCCACCTCTCCGTCACCCTGGACGGGCGCACCAGCATGCTGTCCGTCCGCGCCGACCCGCGCCGGGCCGACGCCGCCTCGGCCGCCCGCGTCCGCCAGGCCTACGAGCACGGCGACGGCGTCGACCCGGCCGCCGTCCGCACCCCGGACGGCACGCTCGTCCAGGTCCGTCAGCTGCACGCGTCGAAGTCCGGCGACGGGCCCGTGCTGCGCTGGATCGTGACGGCGCTGCACCCGGACGACACCGAGGTGACGGTCGCCGAGTGGAACGGCACCGACGAGCCGAACGCGCGGCCCGGCACCCCGGCGCTGACCACCGAGCAGCTCACCGCGATCGCCGTCGCCGCCCCCTGGCGGCACTGAACGGCCGCCCGGGCCCCGCGGGTTGGCGCAGCGGCTCGGTCCGCGGCCGCGCCCTTCCCGGCCCGACCTGCGGGGGCGTTGCCGGGCCCCGGCCCCGGGTGGCCGTAGGGTGGGTCCGACCGAGGCCCGGTGTGGGCCCCGGTTTTTCGTGGGCAGCGGCTGATCGAGGGCAAGGGTATGCAGTTCGACGACCAGGGAGATCTCGACACCTCGCAGGTGGACGACCGGCGGGGCATCCCCGGCGGCAAGGTGGCCATCGGCGGCGGGGCGGTGGGCCTGGTCGCCGTGCTGTTCGCGGTGCTGCTCGGCGTCGACCCCAAGCTGCTCGGCCTGTCCTCCGGCGGCGGCAACGGCTCGTCCAGCTCGCGCAGCGCCGGTGAGGTGCAGCAGGCCTGCAAGACCGGGGCGGACGCCAACAGCCGCCAGGACTGCCGGATCGTCGCGGTCACCAACAGCCTGCAGGACTTCTGGGGCGGCGAGCTGCCCAAGCGCGCCAAGACGGCCTACAAGCCCGCCGAGACGGTGCTGTTCACCAACCGGGTGTCCACGGCGTGCGGCGCGGCCACCTCCGCGGTGGGCCCGTTCTACTGCCCCGGCGACCAGAAGGCCTACTTCGACCTCGGCTTCTTCGACGAGCTGTCCACCCGCTTCGGCGCCAAGGGCGGCCCGTTCGCCGAGTCCTACGTCGTCGCCCACGAGTTCGGCCACCACATCCAGACGCTCACCGGCCAGATGCAGAAGGTCGGCAACGACCGGCAGGGCGCCACCAGCGCCTCGGTACGGCTGGAGCTGCAGGCCGACTGCTACGCCGGGGTGTGGGCGCACCACGCCACCACCACGCCGCAGCCCTCCACCGGCCGCCCGCTGATCAAGTCCCTCACCGACCAGGACATCGCCCAGGGCCTGGACGCGGCCGCCGCGGTGGGCGACGACCGCATCCAGAAGCAGGCCACCGGCAGGATCAACCCGGAGGCGTGGACGCACGGCTCCTCCGACCAGCGCAAGGCCTGGTTCACCACCGGCTACCGCACCGGGGACCTCACCCAGTGCGACACCTTCTCGGCCGCGAAGCTCTGAGCCCCTCACCGGCCCCCGGCCCCGCGGTGTTTCGCGGGGCCGGGAGCCCGCCGGCTACTCCACCGGCGTCCAGTCGGCCCAGTCCGCGGCGAAGCCCGCGCCCTCGCCGCGCACCCGCGCCGCCCCCGCCCCCGCGAAGTGGGCCGGCACCACCAGCGCCTTCTCGTCCGCCGCACGGGCCAGCACCTGCTGCCGGCTGCGCGCCGCGAGGACCGGGTCCAGGCAGAAGCAGCTGGAGCACGAGGGGTGCGCGAGCTGCACCGGCGAGTGGAGCAGGTCGCCGACGAAGACGGCCCGCTCGCCGCCGGAGTCCAGCCGCAGGACCGAGGAGCCGGGGGTGTGCCCCGGCGCCTCCGCCAGCACCAGCGCCCCGTCCAGCCGCACCTGCCCGGACCACGGCACCGCCTGACCGGCCGCCAGGACCGGCGCCACGCTGTCCGCGAACACCCGGTCCCAGTCCTCCCACAGCTCGGGCCCCGGGCCGCCCGCCGCCCGGGCCGGGTGCGCCGCCGCCGGGTCGAAGAACGCCAGGTCGGCCGCGGGCAGGTAGTAGTCGGCGTTGGGGAACGCCGGCACCCAGGCGCCGTCCCGCTCCCGGGTGTTCCAGCCCACGTGGTCGGCGTGCAGATGGGTGTTCACCACCACGTCCACGTCCTCCGGGCGCACCCCCGCCCGCGCCAGCAGCGCCATGAACCGGCCGCCCTCGCGGCGGTGGAACAGCGGCGTGCCCGGCCGCTCACGCCCGTCGCCGACGCCGGTGTCCACCAGGACGGTCCGCCCGCCGCTGCGCAGCACGAAGGTCTGCAACGCCCCCACGAAGGAGCCGGAGGCCGCCTCGTAGTGGTCCGGCGCCAGGCCGGCGCCCTCCGCCCGCCAGACCCGCTCGGCCAGGTCGGGCACGATGGCCCCGGCCGGCCCGAACGGGCCCTGGTACTCCACCAGTCGCACGATCTCGACATCCCCCAGCACCAACCGCTGCACGGTCGCCTCCCGCTCTCGTTCTCGTCCTGCCGCGTTCGTTCCTACGCCGTCGAGCCTAGGCACCCCCGGTGAGCCGCTCAATGCGCGAGCGGCTCCCTCCGATACGCGAACGGCTCATCGGTCGGGGCTACGATGGCCGGATGGACGTCGTCAGTGATGCGATCGCGGCCGTGCGCACCGGCCGGCCCTCCTCCAACCGGCTGCGCGTGGGCGGCCGTTGGGCCGCGCGCCTGCCCCGCTTCGCCGGCGCCGGTTTCCACGTGGTGCTGGCCGGCGGCTGCTGGCTGCTGCCGGAGGGCGGCGAGCCCGTGCGCCTGGAACGCGGGGACGTGGTGCTGCTCCCGCACGGCGGCGGACACGCCCTGTCCGACCGGGAGCTGACGCACGGCCAGGCCCTCCGGCTGCCCGAACTGGACGTCCCGCTCGCCGCCGGGCTCGCGCTCGCCGAGCCCGGCGACGGCGGCAAGGTCGTCGAGCTGCTGTGCGGGAAGTACCGGCTCGACCACGGCCTCACCCACCCGCTGATGCGCGAGCTGCCCGAGGTCGTCCGGCTCTCCACGCTCTCCGGCGAGCACCCCGAACTGCGAGCGGCCGTCGAGCTGTTGGGCGCCGAGGTGGCCTCGGTGCGGCCCGGCGGCGAACTCGCCGTGCCCGCGCTGGTCGACCTGCTGCTGGTCTACCTGGTCCGGGCCTGGACGACCCGGCGCGGCGCGGTCGGCTGGGGCGCGGCGCTGGCGGACCCGGTGGTGGCGGCCGTGCTGGCCGCCGTCCACGAGGACCCGGCCCACCCCTGGACGGTCGGCTCGCTGGCCGAGCGGGCGGGGGTGTCCCGGGCGACCCTGGTGCGCCGCTTCACCGCCCGCACCGGCCGGCCGCCGATGGCCTACCTGACCTGGTGGCGGATGACCCGCGCCGCCACCCTGCTGCGCCGGGGCGCCGACCCGCTGGAGACGGTGGCCCGCGAGGTCGGCTACGGCAGCCCGTACGCGCTCTCGCACGCCTTCGCCCGGCAGTTCGGCACCACCCCGGGCCGCTACCGGGCGGCCGCCACGGCCTGACGCGCCGTCAACTCCCTTCACCGGCCGTGTGCGCCGGTGCTTCCGATGTTCACGAAGGTAACGGGTTGGGGTGTGTTCGCCGGTGTCTGGTTTTACTTATTGACGTCATGTGCACGATCAGGTTGACTCCCTGCACCTCGCCGCGAAGCCGCCGCGGCGAACTCAGGGAGAGGCACCTGTTGTATGAACGCCGCACTGCGTCGCACCGTCGTCTCCACCGTCACCGCCGCCGCACTGGCCCTGACCGGCGCCGCCTGCGGCAAGGCCGGCGGGGCCAAGAAGGACAGCGCCACCGCCGACAAGGGCCCCGCCTCGATCGGCCTGCTGCTGCCCGAGAACGCCTCCTCCACCCGCTACGAGTCCTTCGACCGCCCCTTCATCGAGGCCAAGGTCAAGGCCCTGTGCGCGGACTGCAAGGTCCTCTACAACAACGCCGAGGGCAGCGCCGCCAAGCAGAAGCAGCAGTTCGACACCCTGCTCACCCAGGGCGTCAAGGTGATCATCCTGGACGCCTTCGACGCCGCCGCCACCGCGGGCTGGGTGAAGGAGGCCGCCGACAAGGGCGTCAAGGTCGTCGCGTACGACCGGCTGGCCACCGGCCCGGTCTCCGCCTACGTCTCCTTCGACAACGAGAAGGTCGGCGAACTCCAGGGCCAGGCCCTGCTGGACGCGCTCGGCGGCAAGGCCGCCGAATCCGACATCGTGATGATCAACGGCGACGAGGCCGACCCGAACGCCGCCCAGTTCAAGGCCGGCGCGCACAAGGTCCTCGACGGGAAGATCCGCAAGGTCGTCTACGAGCAGTCCGGCCAGTGGAACCCCACCATCGCCGGCCAGAAGGTCTCCGCCGCCGTCACCCAGTACGGCAAGAACGGCTTCCAGGCCGTCTACTCCGCCAACGACGGCATGGCCGCCGCCATCATCACCCAGCTCAAGGGCGCCGGCATCACCGTCCCGGTCGGCGGTCAGGACGCCGGCCTCGACGCGATCCAGCGCATCGTCGCGGGCGACCAGACCTACACCGTCTACAAGGCGTACCGGCCGCTCGCCGACGCCGCCGCCGAACTCGCCGTCGACCTGCTGCAGGGCAAGGACGTCAAGACCGTCGCCGACGCCACCGCGGACAGCCCCACCGACAAGAACATCCCCGCCAAGCTCCTCCAGGCCAAGGTCGTCACCAAGGCGAACATCGCCCAGACCGTCGTCGCCGACGGCCTCTACAAGGCCTCCGACATCTGCACCGCCGACTACGCCGCCGCCTGCGCGGCCGCCGGCCTCAAGTAGCCACGATCCCAGGAGGGTTCGCGTGACAGGCTCACCCGTTCTCGAACTGCGATCGGTCTGCCGGCGCTTCGGCGCCGTCCAGGCCCTGGACCAGGTGGACCTGACCGTCCACGCCGGCGAGGTCCTCGCCCTCGTCGGCGACAACGGCGCCGGCAAGTCCACCCTCGTCAAGACCATCGCCGGCGTCCACCCCGTCGACACCGGCACCATCCACTGGCACGGCCGACCCGTGCGGCTCACCCGCCCGCAGGACGCCACCGCCCTCGGCATCGCCACCGTCTACCAGGACCTCGCCCTCTGCGACAACCTCGACGTCGTCGCCAACCTCCACCTCGGCCGCGAACGGCTGCGCCACGCCCTGCTCGACGACGTCGCCATGGAACAGCACGCCCGGCGGCTGCTCGACACCCTCGCCATCCGCATCCCCGACCTGCGGGCCCCGGTCGGGGCGCTGTCCGGCGGCCAGCGCCAGGTCGTCGCCATCGCCCGGGCGATGCTCGGCGAGCCCTCCCTCGTCATCCTCGACGAACCCACCGCCGCCCTCGGCGTCGAACAGACCGCCCAGGTGCTCGACCTCGTCGAGCGGCTGCGCGAGCGCGGACTCGCGGTCGTCATCGTCAGCCACAACATGGCCGACGTCACCGCCGTCGCCGACACCGTCGCCGTCCTGCGCCTGGGCCGCAACAACGGGGTCTTCCCCGTCGAGGGCACCACCCAGGAGCAGATCGTCGCCGCCATCACCGGCGCCACGGACAACGCCCACACCCGCCGCCGCGCCCGCCGGGCCGGGAGCGGCGAGGAGGAGGCCGCATGACCAGCCCCGACACCCCCGCCCCGCTCACCGGCTGGACCGGCCGGCTCGACGCCACCAGGAGGCGGCTGGCCGGCGGCGAACTCGGCGCCCTCCCGGTCGTCGTCGGGCTGGTGATCATCGCGATCGTCTTCCAGAGCGTCACGCACCACTTCCTCCAGGCCGACAACCTCACCAACATCACCCGCTTCATCGCCGGCCCCGGCCTGATCGCGGTCGGCGTCGTCCACGTCCTCATCCTCGGCGAGATCGACCTCTCCCTCGGCTCCGTCGCCGGCGCCACCGCCGCGATCACCGCCGTCCTCGCCACCCGGCACGACCTGCCCGAATGGCTCGCCATCCTCACCGCCCTGGCCACCGCCTGCGCCATGGGCCTGCTGCACGGCCTGATGTTCGCCCGGGTCGGCGTCCCCGCCTTCGTCGTCACCCTCGCCGGCATGCTCGCCTGGAGCGGCCTGCAGCAGTACGTCCTCGACACCGGCACCGTCAACAACCGCCACGACGGCATCGTCGCGGGCCTCGACTCCACCTACCTCGGCGACGGCGACATCGCCTACGCCTGGGCCCTCGCCGTCCTCGCCCCCGCCCTCTACCTCGCCGCCCAACTGCGCACCGCCCGCCGCCGCACCGCCGCCGGCCTCACCGCCCGCGGCACCGCCGACAGCGCCCTGCGCGCCGCCGTGCTGGCCGTCCTGTGCCTCGCCGCCGCCTGGGTCCTCAACCAGGACCGCGGCCTGCCGCTCTCCCTCGTCGTGCTGCTCGCCGTCGTCCTCGCGACCGACTTCGTGCTGCGCCGCACCCGCTACGGCCGGCAGGTCTTCGCGGTCGGCGGCGGCGTGGAGGCGGCCCGCCGGGCGGGCATCGACGTCGCCCGCGTCCGGATCTCCGTCTTCGTGCTCTCCGCCTTCCTGGCCGGCCTCGGCGGCCTCTTCTACGCCTCCCAGCAGGGCTCGGCCGACAAGGAGCTCGGCGGCGGCAACGTCCTCATGAGCGCCATCGCCGCCGCCGTGATCGGCGGCACCAGCCTCTTCGGCGGACGCGGCAAGACCTGGTCCGCGCTGCTCGGCATCCTCGTCATCCAGAGCATCACCACCGGGCTCGACATGGTCCACGCCGCCCAGGCCATCCAGTACATGATCACCGGCGCCGTCCTGCTCGCCGCCGTCGTGCTCGACTCCGTCTCCCGCCGCACCCGGAGCGCCACCGTCCGGACGTGACGTCCGTCCAACACCCGGGACCCCCGCAGGGCCGGCGCCTCGTGCGCCGGCCCTGCCGTCGTTCCCGCGGTCGTTCCCGCCGTCGTTCCCGCTCACCGAAGCTGCCGAAAACCTCCCCACGGTGGACGGGCCGCGCAGGATCCCACACGAACGGGCGAACGCCGTGAATGAGTCGATGATCCGACCGGAACCCCCCGATTCGGTAGTGGACCCCTCACTACCTGTACCGTGCCGGACGTCATGGTGTTCATCACTCTTCCCCCTGCCGTCACGCGTCTCCCGTTTTCGCCGATTACGCTCCACCAGCGAATATGACCTGAAAGCACCAAAACGACATTCGATTCGATCCGGCACCACCCCGCACGGCATCGATGATGAGAATTTCCTTTGACCGCACCTTCGCTGCATCCAGCCGACTCCGCACGGAGTCATGGTGAGTGGGCGCGCCCCACCCGCTGACACCCACGTCAGACGCTTGTAGCCCGTCCGCGCGCCCTCAGGAAACCGGAGCCGAGGAACCCAACCCCATGGACCCACGCCACGACACGGCCGGCCCAGGCACGCTGCACCGCCCCCACCACGGGCCCGCGGCGGGCTGGCCGGTGGCCCAACCCGCCCACCCGCGCAGTCTGCTCGACATCATCGCCGCGACCGCCGCCGCCCACCCCCACGCGCCCGCGCTCGACACCGGCGACGCCGTCCTCGACTACCGCACCCTGATGCAGGAGGTCGACGGCCTCGCCGGCGTGCTCGCCGGCCACGGCATCGGCTGCGGCGACCGCGTCGGCGTGCGCATCCCGTCCGGCACCGCCGACCTGTACGTCGCGATCCTCGCCGTGCTGCGCTGCGGCGCCGCCTACGTGCCGGTGGACGCCGACGACCCCGACGAGCGCGCCGAGATGATCTGGCAGGACGCCCAGGTCTGCGCCGTCCTCGGCGCCGGCCGCCAGCTGTACGCCGGGCCCGCCGCCCGGCCCTCCGGCCGCCCCGCCTGGCCCTCGCCCGCCGACGACGCGTGGATCATCTTCACCTCCGGCACCACCGGCCGCCCCAAGGGCGTGGCCGTCAGCCACCGCAGCGCCGCCGCCTTCGTCGACGCCGAGGCCCGCATCTTCCTGCCGAACCGCCCGCTCGGCCCCGGCGACCGGGTCCTCGCGGGGCTGTCCGTCGCCTTCGACGCCTCCTGCGAGGAGATGTGGCTGGCCTGGCGCCACGGCGCCTGCCTGGTGCCCGCCCCCCGCTCCCTGGTCAAGGCCGGCACCGACCTCGGCCCCTGGCTGGTCGAGCGGCGCATCACCGCCATCTCCACCGTCCCCACCCTGCTCGCCCTGTGGCCGCAGGAGTGCCTCGACCAGGTCCGCCTGATCATCGTCGGCGGCGAGTCCTGCCCCGCCGAACTCGTCGAACGCCTGGCCGTCGGCGGCCGCGAGTTCTGGAACACCTACGGCCCCACCGAGACCACCGTGGTGGCCACCGCGGCCCGGATGCTGCCCGGCGAGCCGGTGCGCATCGGCGCGCCGCTGGACGGCTGGGAGATCGCCGTCGTCGACCAGGCCGGCCACCCCGTGCCCTGGTACGAGACCGGCGAACTGCTGATCAGCGGCGTCGGCACCGCCCGCTACCTCGACCCCGCCAAGGACGCCGAGAAGTACAGCCCGCACCCCCTCTTCGCCTCCCCGCGGGTCTACCGCAGCGGCGACCTGGTCCGCAACGAACCCGAGGGCCTGGTCTTCGTCGGCCGCGCCGACGACCAGATCAAACTCGGCGGCCGCCGCATCGAGCTCGGCGAGATCGACGCCGCCCTGCAGGCCCTGCCCGGCATCCGCGCCGCCGCCGCGGCCGTGCGCAAGACCCCGGCCGGCGCCGACCTGCTGGTCGGCTACCTCGTCGCCCGGCCCGGCGCCGCCCCCGACCTGGCCGCCGCCCGCCAGCAGCTGCTTGAGCGCCTGCCCGCGCCGCTGGTGCCCGTGCTCGCCCTGGTCGACTCCCTGCCCACCAAGACCTCCGGCAAGGTCGACCGCAACGCCCTGCCCTGGCCGCTCGCCACCACCGGCACCGCCGCCCCCGCCGCCACCCTGGACGGGACGGCCGGCTGGCTCGCCGGGCACTGGGAGAAGCTGCTCGGCATGGCCCCCGGCGCCGACGACGACTTCTTCGCCCTCGGCGGCTCCAGCCTCACCGCCGCCCGCCTGGTCTCCGAGCTCCGCACCCGGCACAGCGGCGTCTCCGTCGCCGACCTGTACGCCCACCCGGTGCTCGGCGACCTCGCCGGCTTCCTCGACGGCCTCGCCCCGGCCCCCGGTGCGGCCGCCGCCCGGGAAACCGGCCCCGCCGCCCCCGTACGGCCGGTGCGCCGCACCCCGCGCAGCGCGGGCCTGTGGCAGACGCTCATCCTGCTCGGCATGTTCGGCCTCGCCGGACTGCGCTGGGTGGTCGTCCTGATCGCCCTCGACAACCTCATGGGCAACCACCTGGCCTGGGCGCCGCACAGCTCGTGGTGGCCGGTGATAGGGGGCCTGATCCTCTTCTACAGCGCCCCCGGCCGCACCCTGCTCGCCGCCGCCGGCGCCCGCGTGATCACCGCCGGGGTCCGCCCCGGCAGCCACCCGCGCGGCGGCCACGTCCACCTGCGGCTGTGGGCCGCCGAACGCTACACCGCGATGTTCGGCACCGGCGCGCTGGCCGGCACCCCCTGGGCCGCCCGCTACGCCCGCTGGCTCGGCTGCCGCGTCGGCAAGGGCGTCCAGCTGCACACCCTGCCCCCGGTCACCGGCCTGGCCCGCCTGGGCGCCGGCGCCAGCATCGAACCCGAGGTCGACATCGCCGGCTGGTGGCTCGACGGCGACGTCCTGCAGCTCGGCCACATCGAGGTCGGCGAGGGGGCGAGCGTCGGCCACCGCGCCACCCTGATGCCCGGCGCCCGCGTCGGCGCCGGCGCCGAGATCGCGCCCGGCTCCTGCGTCACCGGAGCCGTCCCGGCCGACGAGCACTGGCACGGCTCGCCGGCCCGCCCCTCCACCGAGGCCCGCACCCCCTGGCCCGCCCACCCGGCCCGCCGCTCGCGGATCTGGAACCTCGCCTACGGCGTCGGCTTCGCCCTCTTCGGCCTGGTGCCGATCATCGCCGCCCTGCCGGCGCTGCTGATCATCTACCCGACGATCGACACCGACCGCACCCTGGTGGCCGCCCTGCTCCAGCTGCTGCCGCTGACCGTCCCGCTCGCGGTGCTGACCGTCTTCTGCCACGCCGCGCTGATAGCCCTGCTGGTGCGGACCTTCTCGCTGCCGCTGCGCCCGGGCTTCCACCCGGCGGTCGGCCGGGTCGCGTTCTGCGCGTGGGCCGTCTCGCGCCTGAGCGACACCGCGCGGCGCACCCTGTTCCCGTTCTACGCCTCGCTGCTCACCCCGGTGTGGCTGCGCGTGCTGGGCGCGAAGGTCGGCCGGCGGGTCGAGGCCTCGACGGTGCTGTCGCTGCCCTCGCTGATGCGGGTGGACGACGGCGCGTTCCTCGCCGACGACACGCTGGTGGCGCCGTACGAGCTGCGCGGCGGCTGGCTGCACGTCGGCCGCTCGCACGTCGGCCGCCGTTCCTTCGTCGGGAACTCCGGCATCGTCGGCCCCGGCCGCAGCCTGCCGGACAACTCCCTGGTCGGCGTGCTGTCCGACACCCCCGCCCACGCCCCCGAGGGCTCCTCCTGGCTGGGCCGGCCCGCCTTCGCGCTGCCGCGCGTGGCCGACACCGGCGGCGAGGGCCGCACCTACGACCCGCCGAAGCGCCTGATGTGGGCGCGCGCCGGCGTCGAGCTCTGCCGGCTGCTGCCGGTGATAGTCGCGGCCCTGCTCGGCGACCTGGTGTTCGCCGCCCTGCAGGCGCTGCGCGACGACTACGGGCTCGGCATCGCGGTCGGGGCCGCCGGGCTCGTCCTGGTCGCCGCGGCCGTGGTCGCCTGCGCCGTCACCACCGCCGCCAAGTGGCTCCTGGTGGGCCGGTTCCGGGTCGCGGAGCACCCGCTCTGGTCGTCCTTCGTCTGGCGCAACGAGCTCTACGACACCTTCGTGGAGGAGCTCGCCATGCCGTTCGGCGGCGGCGCGATCACCGGCACCCCGTACCTGAACGTGTGGCTGCGCTCCTTGGGCGCGAAGATCGGGCGCGGCGTGTGGTGCGAGACCCACTGGCTGCCGGAGAGCGACCTGGTGACGGTGGAGGCGGGGGCGAGCGTCAACCGCGGCACCGTGCTGCAGACCCACCTGTTCCACGACCGCGTCATGCGGCTGGGCCCGGTGCACCTGGGCGCGGGCTCCACCACCGGCCCGCACTCGATCGTCCTGCTCAACACCTCCCTCGGCGACAACACGACGGTCGGCCCGGCCTCCCTCGTGATGCGCGGGGAGAACGTGCCCGGCGCCACCCGCTGGCTCGGCAACCCCGTCGCCGCCTGGAACGCCGACCCCACCCCACCCGCCGGCCACCGGGCCGGCCGCGGTCGCCGGCGCACTGCCGCCGCGTGACGCGCCCGCGGTGCGGTCACGGCTCCTCCAGCCGTGACCGCACCGCTTTTTCCTTGTTCCTCCGTTCCTCTTCGCCTGGTGTTGGCACGCCGTTGGTGCGTCGGCGGCGCGGGGTGCGGTGGCGCCTGCTGTGCTCTCCCGGTGGGGCGGTAGCCTCGTGTGCGCAGGGACGGATGGGCGCGTGGGCCCGGATGCGGTGGGGTGGGTGCGGTGGCGGAACAGCAGCACGGGTACTGGCGGGTGGCCGACGGTGCGCCGGTGAGTCCGGTGCAGGCGCAGATGGTGTGGACCAGGGCGGCGTATCCCGCGCTGGTGGAGGTGGCGGGGCGCTACCACGCCGTGATCACGTACGCGGAGCTGGCGGAGGCGGTGCAGGAGGCCTCCGGGGTCCGTACCCGGGTGGAGCAGCGCTACTGGATCGGCAAGGTGCTGGGGCTGGTGATCCGGGAGGCCCACCGGCGCGGGGACCCGCCGCTGACGTCCCTGGTGGTGCACGCGGCGGACGGCAAGGTCGGCGCCGGCTACCAGGAGGTGCTGGCGGTGGCTGGCTTCGCGCCGCTGGCGGGGGAGATGGACCGGGAGGAGCACGCGGCGGCGGCCCGACTGGCCTGCTACCGGCACTTCGGCGCCGAGCTGCCGGAGGACGGGGGCACCCCGGCGCTGGCGCCCAAGCTGCGGGCCGCGCTGCTGCGCAAGGCCTCCGCGAAGGCCCCGGCCGCGGGGTCCGGACGCTCCGGAGCGTCCGGAGCCTCCGGGGCTGCGGCCGCGGCTGCGGTGCGGGTGCAGGCCGTGTGTCCGAGGTGCTTCATCGAGCTGCCGGCGACCGGGGTGTGCGACTCCTGCGGCGGCACCGCCTGACGCTCCCGTCGGCCGTCAGGGGGCGGACGGCGGTGCGGTGGGGGTGAGGGTGTGGAGCAGGTCCGCGCCCAGGACGCGGCCGGTGGTGGACTCGTCGGTCAGGTCGTAGTCGTCGTACCAGTCGGACGGGGCTTCCGGGTGCGGTCCGCTGACCGCGACGCGGCCCGCGCCGTAGGGGGCGACGACGGCGGCGGCCCGGTTGTTGCTGTAGCGGGCGAGCACGTCCACGCCGGGGCCGTGGACGTCGAAGTAGGGGCCGTCCTGGAAGTACATGCGCCGGTTCTGTCCCCGCCAGGCGACGTCGACGAGGTGGTCGTGTTCGTCGGTGATGCTCGCGCCGGGGGAGTGGATGTACTGCCCGGAGTCGCCGGGCAGCAGGTCGTAGCCGGGGTCGCCCGCGAGGTAGCCGCCCATGCACAGGCCGAGGTAGTGGCCGCCGGCGCGTACGAAGTCGCGGACCAGGTCGGGGGAGAAGCCGGTCTCGTGCTGCAGCAGGCGCCAGGCGGTGCTCACCTCCTGGCCGTTGGTGCCGCCCGGCTGCACGTACAGGGCCGCCCCGGCGAAGGCGTCGGCGCCGAAGTGCAGCTGTTCGCGCGCCCCGATGTAGCGCACGCCGTAGCCCTCGCGCTCCAGCATCTGCCGGGCGGCCTCCGCGCAGCCGTCGCAGGCGGCCGGCCCGCGGTAGACCAGCGCCAGCGGCCGGCCGGCGGCGGGCGGTGTGCCGTCCGCCGCGTCGGCGCCGGCGGAGACCGCCGCGGGGCGGGCCCCGGTGCCGTCGCCGTTCGGGGTGGGGGCGGCGGTGCACGCGGACGCCGCCAGTACCGCCGCTGCCACCGCCAGGGCCCTCGCGGCCCGTCCCCACCGCCGCTTGCCCGCCCCTGCCACCTTCGTGCACCGCCCGTCACTCTGCGCGTCGCTCGTCGCGTCCCTCGTCGCGCCTCGCGCGCCGTCCCCGTGTGTCGCCCCGACGCTACGGCCCACCGGGCCTCTCGCGCACACCGGCCACCCGAACGGGTGAGGCCGGGCGGCCCGCCTTGACGGGCCGCGGGGGGTCAGCGGGGTGGGGTCTCGGGAGCGCTGATCGAGGCGAAGGGGTGCTCGGCGGTGGCCTTGATCCACTGGGGGAAGTGCTCCAGGCCCACCGCGGGCGAGGCTGGGCAGCCGGGGCGCAGGGCGCCGGCGGGGATGAACGCGACCCGGCAGCGTCGGCACAGCCAGGCCGCCTGCCACACGTGCAGCTGCCACTGCCGGTGGGCCCGGCGTTCCTCACGGTTCGTGCCCATGGCCCGCTCCCGGCGGCGGCGCGCGGCGGCGCGGACGGTCAGGCCGGCCGCGAGCAGGATCGCCGGGAGGACGAAGTGGCCTATCCGGTAGCCCAGTTGGTAGGCCGTGGAGCCGCCGGCGTCCGCGTGGTCGTTCAGCGCACTGACGACGCCGAGCGGGCAGAATGCCGCACTGAGGACGAACAGCGTGGTCGCCGCCGCGCTGGTCGCGACGGCCTCGTCGGGCGGTGGGGCGAGCAGCGCGCGGGTACGGACGTCGAGCGGCGCGGCACACAGGGGGCAGCTGACACTCAACGAACTTCCCACTCCCGGAACGGACTTGCGCGTGAACGGTGAACGCGTCGCAGTAGATCACAGCGAGTGGGCCGGTCGCAGACGAATAGTGACGCCCGCCGGCCCGGGGCGCGGCGGGGGCCCGGGTGTGGAACGGTGGAGGTCGCAAGGGTTTCGCATCCCTCGCGCGTCCCCCGGAAGCGGAAGGAGTGGCCATGTCGTCCAAGCGCCGCCGCAAGAAGAAGGCCCGCGCCCGCCGCGGAGCCAACCACGGCCGCCGCCCCCAGTGCTGAACGGCCCCTGAACGCCCCTGCCCGCACGCCGGGCCGGGGCGTCCAGGCACGCGTCGTCAGGCTGGCCAGCAGGGCCCGGCCCCGTCGCAGAAGCCGCCGGTCCGCCTCGGCAAGCACCCGGCCGGCCCCGCCACCGCCCCCTGGCGCTCCCCGCCGGGCGCCCAGGTGGCGCGGCCCGGAGGAGGCCGACTGTCCAGCCCGAACTCCCAGCCCGAACTCCCAGGCCGCTTCCAGCGATTCCTCCATCAGGCCCGGCCCTGAAGCCTCCGCCCTTCGACGACGCCGAGTGACGCTCGACGGACGGAAGTTGACCGGTAAGGCCATGACCGAAGCTGACCGCCACGAGGTGGCGGAGGATCACGCGAATGTCATTCCGCAAGGAAGCCATCAGCGGTCCTGTCCGTGAATGACCTTGGAGTCGCTTGACCCAGTGCAGCCCGTCCAGAGCCGCCTGGTTGGATGACCGCATGACGGATTGGTCGACACTCACCGACGCGTGCGGTTCCGCGGAACACGTGCCTGGCCTCCTGGACCGATTCGAGGCCGATCCGAGCGGTGTGTGGGCCGAGCTGATGGACCACCTGTGCCCGCAGTTGGACACCGCCTTCGCTGCCAGCTTCGCGGCGCTTCCGCGCTTGGCTGAGATCGCAACCGCGAGCAGCCCGGAGGCCCGAAGCTGGGTGCTGCTGGCGGCGGGAGCGATCGCTTCCTGTTCGCCCGGCCTGTCCGAGCCCGACAGCCCTCTGGCGGACTTCTCCGCTCCCATTGCGGTTCTGCACCACCTCACCGATCGTTGCCTGAGCCAGGCGGCCGAGGTCGAGGAATACGTGAACCTGCTGCAGGCCCTGCTCTCCTTTGAGGGTGTCGAGATCTGGGACCGTTCCCTGGACGGCCTGCAGAGCGGCGAGTACGAGGTCGACTGTCCCTACTGCGACGTCAACATTTTCGTGGTGATCGGGCAGGACGACTCCTTCTGCTGCACCGACGACTACGCGCTGCAAGAAGTGGAGAAGTCGCCCCTCCTGCCGGCGCGGGTGCAGGAGCTGAAAGGGCTGTCGCGGAGGCTGTTCACGAGGGCCTCGGCGGATGGCCAAGCGGGCCTGGCTCATGGTCTCCGTTACCTGTTCGGGCGAGCCACGTGTCCGGACTGCGGGACCGACTTCTCGGTGGCCGAGCGGGTGGCGGCCGCTTGGATTCCGTGAGCGGCCGGAGGCTACGTGCGGGTGAGGATCCGAGTCCGTAGGAGTCGGCAACCGGCCCGCCCGTAGGGCATGATCACGTGCGGCGTCTAGGGGAGCGCAAGCACAGGCATCCAGCAATCGTCACCTCGCTGACCCGCAGTCCCCGCCCCGGCGGCTACCTCGCCAACCTCAGCCAGGGCGGCAGCGCCGAAGCCAACGACGACCACCACCTCGTCGCCGACCACTGCCGGCGCATCGCC